>JBDGWG010000052.1:0-29086 GCA_039585235.1 Gemmatimonadota bacterium
GCGACCTGGCCGGGTCGCGCTGACGGGACGTTGAACGCGACGCTCTTCTTCCTGCTGCTCTACTCGGCGGTCCTCGTCGGGTTGGGCCTGTGGATCGGGCGCCGGGTGAAGGCGACCGAGGGTTTCTTCGTCGCGGGCCGGCGCCTCGGTCCCGTTCTCCTGTTCGCCACCGTGCTTGCCGCCAACATCGGCGCCGGATCGACGGTCGGCGCCGCCGGCCTCGGATACCGGGACGGACTGGCCGCCTGGTGGTGGGTCGGCTCGGCGGGCATCGGCACGCTGCTTCTCGCTTTCTGGATCGGACCGAAGATCTGGCGCGTGGCGAAGGAGCACGACCTGTACACGGTCGGCGACTACCTGGAGCTACGGTACGGACCCAGCGCGCGGGGGATCGTGGCTTCTCTCCTGTGGCTGGCCACGCTGGCCATTCTCGCCGGCCAGCTCATCGCGTTCGCGTGGATTCTCGAGGTGGTCGCGGACGTCCCCAAGTGGGCCGGGTGCCTAATCGCGGGCGGCGTGATGACGGCGTACTTCGCGGCGGGAGGGTTGCTCACGTCGGCCTGGGTCAACCTCGTTCAGCTCGTGGTGCTCGTGGTCGGCTTCGCGATCGCCCTGCCGTGGGCCCTGTCCGCGGCTGGCGGGTGGAGTGCCGTGATCGCCGCCGCCCCGTCCGAGCCGGATTACTTCAACTTCTGGCGAGGTGGAAGCTCCGGCGTGTTCTACGTGGCCCTGCTCGTGCCGGCCTTCATCATCTCGCCGGGTCTCATCCAGAAGGCGTACGGAGCCAGGGACGAGCGGACCGTACGGTTCGGGATCGGCCTGAGCGCCTTCGCCCTGCTCCTATTCGCGGCCGTGCCTCCGCTGCTGGGGATTCTCACGCACGCGTTCGCTCCGGGACTCGCGAACCCCGAATTGGCCCTTCCCACCGTTCTCGCCGTGGCCCTGCCTCCGGCGCTGGGCGCGATCGGCCTCGCGGCCGTGTTCTCGGCCGAAGTGAGCTCGGCGGACGCGATCCTGTTCATGCTGTCCACGTCGCTGAGCGAGGACCTGTACAAGCGCTTCGTCCGGCCGGAGGCGGACGATCGGTCCGTGCTCCGCGTGGCACGACTCGCGGCCGTGTTCGGCGGAGGAGCGGCCGTCCTGCTGGCCCTCGGGCTGCCGTCGGTGATCGGCGCTCTGAGCGCCTTCTACGCGTTCCTCAGCGTGAGTCTCTTCGTTCCGGTGATCGCCGGGCTGCACTCGCGCCGGCCCGGCACGCCCGAGGCCCTGGCCGCCATCGCCGGCGGCGTGGTGACGGTGCTCGCCGCGCGACTGGCCGGGATCACGGGCGGGGCGGCCTGGTACGCCACCTGGCTCGGCATCTTCGTGTCGGCGGGCGCGTTCGTGCTCGTGTTCGTGCTGCGCGGGGTGAGACGGCGAGCCGCGGGAGAATAGGCCGGAGCGGCCTCACCAGGCCGATCTGTGTCACATCAGGCAGATTGTTGCGCCATGGCGCGCGCGACCGGCCCGCAGCACCACCTGTTTGGCACTACGTCCCCGCGTCTCGTCTAACGGGCCGGCATGTGGACGATCACGCTGGGTCTCTCCGACTACAGCGGGACGCTCAACTTCCGCGTTCAGAAGAAGTAGGTCAGTCGCGGTACGGATCGAACACGTCCGCCCCCGCCATCACGACCACGAGCGGCCGAAGCGTGTGCAGGACCTCGATCGTGCCGCCCTGCGCGGCCAGTACTTCGGGGAGCCTCCGGTACACGTGCGGGCTCTCGTCCAGGCCTCCACCGCGCAGGATCACGCCTTTCTCGCGCACCCATCCGTGCATCATCTCGGGGCTCACCTTGCCGGGGCGGATGACCTTGCCCGTCTTCCGCTTCACCTTCCCGCGCGCCGCGGTGCGGCTCATGACACGGCCGGCGCCGTGCACGGTAGAGTAGAGGGCTTCCTTCTGGATCATATCGGTCTCGCTGCCGGGCTCCGGCTCGGCGCCGCGCACGATCACCGCGTCGTCCCCCATAGACCCGCCGATGAAGCCCATCTGACCCTGGAAAGCCGGCGTCGCGCCCTTTCGGACCACGATGTACTCCTCGCCGTAGTGCGTCTCGCGCCATGCGAAGTTGTGGTGATTGTGGACGAGCTCGAGCTCGCGGCCGTCGATGAGGTCGACGACCTTGCGCACGGCCCACTCGCGCCCCGCGTAGGCGTAGCGGCCGGCCAGTTCCATGAGGCCGTAGTAGTCGTGGCCGAGCGGGGAGTCCAGCGGGAAGATCACCTCTCGCTCGGGCACGCGCTCGCCCCACTGGCGCCCCTGTCCGAGTGCCAGGAAAGCGGAGGCCACGGTATGCCCGAAGCCGCGGCTCCCGAAGTGCACGCCGACCCAGATCCGGTCCTCCTGGTCCGCGAAGATGTCGATGTAATGGTTGCCGCTCCCCACCGTCCCGAGCTGGGCGCGGGCCTTTTTCAGGAGGTGATGACGCTTGCCAGCCGGGACGGCTTCCCAGGCGGGATCGTCGAACAGAGGGTGATGGACGGGAGCGTCGTCGGCCTTGTTGGTGCGGCCGAGCCCGAAGCTGATCACGTCGGAGATCTCGTCGGCGATCGCGCCCAGACTGACGCGGCGCTCGCGTCCTTCCGGTCCGAAGCCCTCGAGGTGCAGGTCGGTTCGGATGGCCGCGTTGCCGCACGCGATGTCGAAGCCGACGCCGACGACGGAAACCTCATCGCGGTAGGCGGCCACGCCGCCGATCGGCATCACGTAGCCCAGGTGGCCATCCGCCATCAGGGCGGCGTGCTCGGCCCGGGCGGCGACGTCCCGCAGCTGGCGGAGCGTGTTTTCCTCGTGCTCGCCGAAGATCCTCATGGTGCGCCTCCGGTGAGAAGGTACCCGTGAGGACCTGGTTGGATCACCCTTCCGCAGCCGGTCGCAGCCCGCGGGCGCGCATCAGCCGGCGCATGGCCCCGATCCCGAACGCGGGGCCGGCGGCGAGCACCGGGAAGGCCCAACGCCACCCGGCGACCTCTGCGATCGCCGGCACCACCTGTATCGTGACCATCGTGAGGAGGAATCCGACCGCTACCTGGATCGTGAGGGCCGTCCCCACGGCGTGCGATGGGGAGAGCTCCGTCACGAGGGCGGAGAACTGCGCCGAGTCCGCGATCACGAAGTAGCCCCACACGAGGGCCAGCGGCACCAGGAGGAGGAAGCTGGATCCGAAGAAGACGCCCGCCAGCAGAGCGCAGGCGCCGCTCGCCGACAGGGCTCCGATGGCGAGCTTTTCGCGCCCGATCCGGTCCGCGACGCGGCCACCCCACACGCAGGCCGGGCCCCCGATCGCGATGGCGGCGAAAGCGGCCAGCTTGACGGCGGTGGGATACTCGCCGGTCCACGGGACTCCGGCGCGCGCCGCCGAGCTCGCCGAGAGGAAGGCCACGATCCACGTCCAGAATGCGTACAGCTCCCACATGTGGCCGAGGTATCCGCCGGTGGCGAGCCGCCACTCCCGGTCGCGCAAGACGCTGCCGACCAAGCCCCAGCTGAAAGGCTTGCGATCGAAGGCGAACGGCCCGTCCCGGTAGCCAATCGCGACCAGAACCGCTGCCAGCGCGGCGCTGGCCGTCGTGCTCCAGATGGCGAACCCAATGCCGGCCCCGCCGATCGCGTCCACCAGGTACGGGGAAGCCTTGCCCACCGTTAGCGCACCTACGACGGTGCCGATCGCCAGCCCGCGGTTCGCCCGGAACCAGGTGGCGGCCATCTTCATGCCCGGCGGATAGACGCCCGCGAGGAAGAAGCCGGTCGCAAAGCGAAGCCCGAGGGCCGCACCGAAACCTCCCGCAACCAGAAGGGCGGCGTTGGCGCCTGCCGCAAGCAGGGCGGAGGCCGCAAAGTAGCGCCGGCTCGGGATGACGTCCGCCAGGTTGAGGACGGCGGCGACGATCGTGCCGGCCACGAAACCGAGCTGCACGGAGGTGGTCAGCCAACCGGCCTGGCTTACGGACAGCCCCCAGACCGCGCGCAGGTGCGGCGAGACGGCGCTGGCGGCGAACCAAACGGACATTCCGAGCAGCTCGGCGAGCGACAGCAGGGCCAGCATGCGCCACGCCCGGCCGCTCGCCTCGTGGTTGCCAGTCGCTTGTTCCAGCTCGCTCTCCGGAAGGGGGATTCGCCTCGGCGCTCTGCCGACCCAACATCACACTGTGACCCTCGGGTCGCGCAAGCCCGCAGACCGAGTCGCTAGCCCGCCAGGAACCGGAAGAGACCTGCGACGACTCCTGTCAGGGCCGTCAAACCAACCAATGTCTTGCTGAGCCAACCGCGTCCCGAGCGCGAGACGCACAGATAGAGCAGGGCCTCAGTGCCCGAAAAACCCAGGCTGTCAGTACTCACGTCCCGGTCCTCCCTCCGCGTCTGCCGTACGAGGCTCGGGTTGAACGAGCACCTCGTAGTGGGTGACGTGCGGCTCGAGCTCCAGGAGGAAGCTCGCGTCCTCCGGGTAGTAGCGGGCTCGTTCGATGTCCTCACCGGCGAACGCCCGGATGTCCTCCCGCGAGCGCCAGAGCGAGATCATGAGAAAGTGGACTTGGCCTTTCTCGACCCTCTGCAGCACGTACACACCGTGGTTTCCCTCCGTCGCACGAAGGTCCGTCACGCCGGTCTGCTGCAGGTACGATGCATAGTCAGCGGCCCTCTCAGCCCGAACGGCTCCATGCCATGTGCGCGCAATCATGTGTTCACCTCCTGTCCACCGAACCATGGACCACACCTTGACTTCTCGCTATAACCACTTAAACTTCTATTACTGGTTATAGTATACCCGGTTGACCCTAACCTGTCAATAGTTTAATGGTAGTTACAACTGAAGCCGCGTTCGAGTTCGACCTGTCTGGCGGAAGCTTGTGCCTGGACTTCATCAACACGGTGAGCGACAGGGCGGGGGAGCCTCGGGAGCACCTGAACGCCTATGCCGATGTGCTCGAGTTCGCGTGGCAGGCCGGGGCGATGCCGCAGGAGGAGGTCGAGGAGCTGGCGGCTGAGGCAAAGGCGGATCCGTCCCATGCGGCCCGTGTGACCGGGCACGCCAACCGCGCACGGGAATCCATGTACCGCATCTTCCGTGCGGTCGCCACCGGAAAGGTGCCGCAGGACCCCGACCTCGAGGCGCTCAATGCCGTGCTCGTCGAGGGCCTGGCCAAGGCCCGCCTGGTCAGAGAAGGGAACGCCTACCGTTGGTCCTGGGCCGGCGATTGCAGCTGTCTCGAGCGGCCGCTGTGGCAGATCGTGCACTCCGCGGCCGACCTCCTCGCTTCCGGGCGGCTGGATCGAGTGCGGTTATGCGGCTCCGACACCTGCGAGTGGCTCTTCCTGGACGAGAGCCGAAACCGGAGCCGTCGCTGGTGCGCCATGTCCACGTGCGGCAACAGGGAGAAGGCCCGCCGACACTACCAGAAAGTAAGGCAGGCGGAGCACTGATCCACCGGGGCCCGCACAGTTGAGCAGGCTTCGCCTTCTCGCCCGCCGATTCACCGAATGGAAGCGATCCAGTCTGGCACACCTGTTCTCCTGTGCGATCACCGTGAGCGGCCTATATTGACCCCGTTGGCCACACACTCAACGAGGAGAAACACGCATGAGCATCATCGACGGTATCAGGAGCAACGCCAGGACTGCCAAGTGGGTCGGACTGCTGCTGGTGATCGCCGGGATCGTCTCCATGTTCGCGCCGCTGGCCGCCGGGCGGGCGATCATGATGGTGGTCGGCGCACTTCTTGCTTTCGCGGGCATCTCGCAGCTGGTCGTGGCTTTCCGGGCCGGATCGTTCGGTGATGGGATGATGGTGTTCCTGATTGGAGCCCTGACGCTGGTGGCGGGAATCTACATGATGGCCCAGCCGGATAGCGCCCTGGTGACTGTGGCCGTATTCCTCGCCATGTACTTCGCGGTGTCGGGCATCTTCGAAGTGATCTACGCGCTCAGGGTCAAGCCGGTGCCGGGTTGGGGCTGGCTGCTGTTCGGCGGCGTCGTCTCTTTGCTCCTCGGCATCATGATGTGGCGCCAGATGCCGCTGACGGCCGCGTGGGCGGTCGGCGTGCTGGTCGGCATCCGCCTCCTGCTGAGCGGCTTCGAGCTCATGGCGATCGGCGGGGCCGCGGGAGATGTCGCTGACGTTCTGGATGACGCCGCCGGCGCCTGAACATGGCGGAACAAGCTGAAACCGGGGGCCGGCGCTGACGCTGGCTCCCGGTTCGTGACAAGCACTTCGCCCGCTCGCGCCGGATGGACGACGAACTGGCTCAGAAGTCGTTCTCGCTCAAGCTCCGATCAGGCTTCTTTCGACCCCAGGATCCGGTTGTACAGCCAGGCGAAGACGGCGCCGCCGATCGCTCCGTCCACCAGGGCGTACAGGCTTCCCATGATCACCGAGCCGAATCCGCCCGGAGCGTAACCCGGGTACAGGCCGTCCATCAGCTCGAGGAAGGTGACGCCGTACGTCGGCCAAACCTGCTGGGCGCCGGCGATGACGAAGAAGATGAAGGCCCACAGGATGGCGAAGGTTAGGGCCGTGGTTCGAACGCAGAAACGCATCGGAGTCTCCCGCATGTGAGGAGCGGTCCCGCGCCGACCGTGGGACCACGACAACCTACGACGGTCTGAGCCTAGAGCGCAGCCAGCGCCCTCCCGAAGTCTTCGATCAGGTCTTCCGTCCCCTCGATCCCGACGGAAACCCGGATCAGTCCGTCGGCCACCCCGACCTCGAGCCGCTCTGCCGGAGTGAGGCCCGCATGGGAAGTGGTCGCTGGCAAGGTGATCAGGGTCTCGACGCCACCCAGGCTGGGCGCGACGATCGGAACGGTGACGGCCTCCTGGAACCGCTTCGCCACTTCAGCGCCGCCCGCGAGCTCGAAGCTCAGCATCCCCCCGAATCCGTCGAACAGCTTTGTCGCCCGCTCGTGTCCCGAATTGGAGGGGAGTCCGGGGTAGTTGACCCGGGCCACCGCCGGGTGCTCCTCGAGCGTCCGAGCCAGGGCCAGTGCGCTCTCGTTCTGCTGCCGCACGCGCACGGCCAACGTCTTGAGCCCCCGGTGCAGCAGGAAGCAGGCGTGAGCGTCGAGCGAGCCGCCCAGGTAGCTCATCATCTTCTTGACCCGCGCCACCAGGTCGGCCTGTCCGATCACGGCCCCGCACACGATGTCCGAGTGTCCGTTCAGGTACTTCGTCCCGCTGTGCAGGGAGAGGTCGAACCCGATCTCGGCGGGCCGGAAGTTGACCGGGCTGGCGAACGTGTTGTCGATCACGGAGATGAGCTCGTGCTTTCGCGCGAACTCGACCACGGCTTCCAGGTCTGCCACCTGCACCAGCGGGTTGGTGATCGCCTCCACGTAGATCATGCGCGTCTCGGGTCGGAGCGCCTCGGCCCACGTGTCAGGACGGTCGCCGGCCACGAAGTCGCACGTCAGACCATGCCGGCCGAACTCTCTCCGCGCGTAGTCGTACGTGCCCCCGTACAGACAGTCCTGGAAGATCACGTGATCCCCTGCCGACAACAGAGAATGGAAGATCGTGGTGATGGCGGCCATTCCGCTTGTGGCGACTTGCGCGGCCTCGGCGCTCTCCAGCGCCGCGAGCTTGGCTCCCAATACCGTGTGGTTCGGAGAGTTGCTGAGCCGCATGTACTTGATGTCGTGATACTCTTCGCCCTCGACGGACTCGAAGTTGGCTGACTGGAATATGGGTAGCGCCACGGCGCCCTCGATGCCGGGACGGATCTCGCCTGAGTGGATGAGCTGCGTGTCGATGGACCGCTTCCGCTTCGTCATGCTCCTCCCTCTCGTTCGGTTCCTTCGCCGCGTCCGGCAGCTTACTCGGTTCGAGCGGTCGTAGGCCAGTCTGCGGTGCCAGACTATACTGGAGTCTCGACCCGTGTCCCGATCCACTCCCGAAGGCGACGAATGAACGAATCCGGGCTGGAATCCACGACACGCGGTGACGAGGCGGTGTGGGGCGAGCTGCCCGAGATGCCGCCGCCCGTGTACGGCATCGACGACCGACCCCCGACCTGGTGGGAGACCGTGCTGTACGGCTGGCAGCACACGCTCGTGGACATTTCACCGTTCGTCCTTCCGCTGGCCGTGGCAGCGGCGATCGGCATGTCCGCGGTCGAGGAGGCCCGCTTCATCAACTTCTGTCTCTTCTCGATGGGCCTGGCCACGCTTATCCAGACGACGATCGGCAACCGGCTTCCGATCATCCAGGGTCCATCGGCGACGCTGACAGGGACGTTGGCACCGGTGGCGGCACAGCTCGGCCCGGCCGCCATGTGGGGTGCGGCCTTCGTGGGAGGCCTGGCGGAGATGGCCTTCGGCGCTTCCCGCGTTCTCGGCGGACTGCGCCGCCTGTTTCCCCCCGTCGTGGCTGGTGTCGTCGTCCTCACCATCGCCGTCTCGCTCGGCGAGCTGGCCGTCCGGCTTTCCGGCGGCGATGGAAGCGCCGGCAACTTCGCGCTCGCCGGCCTGGTGATCGGGCTCATCCTGTTCATCCAGTTCCGCCTCGGCCGCGTCTTCGGCGGCGTCCTCGCCCGGGGCGCGATCTTCCTCTCGATCTGGGTCGTGGGGCTCGGTGTGGGCGGCGTGTTCGGCCTGGTCGATTGGGGACTGGTCGCGGAGCGTCCGTGGCTGGCGTGGCCCGCCTTCTTCCCCTACGGCGGCCCCGGCTTCGGGTGGGAGTTCACCTGGGCCGCGGTGCTTGCCGTGCTCGCCGGATACTTCGGCTCGATGGTGGAATCGCTCGGAGACTACGCGGCCACGGCGGCCGTCGCCGGCTCGCCGTACACGGTTCGGCACATGAACCGGGGCATCTTCGCCGAGGGTTTGGGCAGCGCTCTCGCCGCGTGCTTCGGGGGCCTGCCGTGCACCAGCTACACCCAGAACGTGGGAATCATCGCGGCCACGCGTGTCGCGAGCCGCGTCGTGGTGCAGATGGCGGCCCTCGTGCTCCTTCTGTACGGCCTGAGCCCGAAGTTCGGGGCGCTGCTGGTGGCGATGCCGCGCCCGGTGCTCGGCGGAGTGTTCATCCTGGTGTGCGGTATGATCGCCGTCTCAGGGATCCGGCTCCTGGCGGCCGCGGCTCCGACGCTCGGAAACAGCGTCGTGGCGGGCACGACACTCGTCGTGGCGATCGGGCTGCCGATCTACGCCCGCTACGGCCTGGGCCCGGAGTGGCTCGAATCACTACCGTCGTTCGCCAGCCTCGTGGTAACCAACCCGGTCGTGCTGGCCGTGCTTCTCGGGGTGGGCCTGCACGCTGCCCTCAACCTGGTGGCGGGCGGCGGGGAAAACGAAGCGGCCTGAGACCGACTGGCTGCCCATCGAGGTGCCGCCCCACATCGCTTGAGTGGACTGTCCCATCGTATCTTCCAGTTCTCGCCGATTGCCAGGCCGCCGGATCAGCTCTCTGGGCGACAGTGCGACAGGATCACCGAACGGCGACCTGTCGGGGCCGGCATCGAACAGGTGGAGAGCCGTAAACGATGCTGAGAAGGTACTGTCAAGGTCTGGTGGGACCTACGAACAGCTCCGGCACCCGATGATCGGAGCCATTGTCGCGGGCCTGTCCGCGGGCGCGATTCACGTCCTGGCCGGGCCCGATCACCTGGCGGCCGTTGCGCCCCTGGCCGCCGATCGCGACGAACACCCGTGGACGGCGGGTCTTCTGTGGGGGCTCGGCCACGCCGGAGGGGTAGTGGTCGTGGGCATCTCGGCGCTGCTCCTGCGCGAGATCCTCCCCGTGGAGCGGTTGTCCGGATGGAGCGAGCGGCTCGTGGGTTTGGTGCTCATTGCCATCGGTGCGTGGGGCATCCGGCAGGCGACCCGGCAGCGCGTTCACGTTCACGAGCACCAACATGACGGGCACCGGCACGCGCATGTTCACGTGCATCAGCGGTCGGCCGATCACCGCGCGCCTCAAGCCCACGGTGCGGCGGCAGCCCATCTCCACGTGCAGACGCAGGCCGCGTTCGGTGTGGGAATCCTGCACGGGCTCGCCGGGAGCGCCCACTTTCTGGGAATCCTCCCGGCGCTCGCGTTCACGGCGAGATCCAGCGCGGTGGCGTACGTCGCCGCGTTCGGCGTCGGGACGGTGATCGCGATGACCATGTTCGCCGCGCTGATCGGTTGGGTGGCAATTAGGTTCTCGCGTTACGGCGCCCGCCTGTATCGGGCTCTCCTGTTCACGTTCGGCGCGGCCGCGGTCGTGGTGGGCGTCGCCTGGCTCATGGGCTGACCGGAGCTGTCGGAGTAATCGGGATGAACGATTCGAAACGCTACGATGACGAGACCGCCGGCCAGGTCCTGCGCCGGGCGGCCGAGTTGCAGCACGAGTCCCACGTGCCGGTGCACGGGGGCGATGGGCTGAGCGCAACCGACCTCGAACAGGTCGCTCGCGAGGCCGGCATCGATCCGACTTTCGTGCGCCGGGCCCTGGCCGAGTCTCAGGTTTCTTCGCCCGAGACGGAACGGTCAAAGGTTTTCGGGGAGGTCAAGACCCTCGAGATCGTCGAGGTCATGGAAGGAGAGGTGAGCTCCGACTCCGTGGACCGGATGCTCGAGGAGGTGCAGCGGGCGTTCGCTGACGGGGGCAGTGTCACCCGAACCGACCGGTCGGCCACCTGGAGTGCGTCGCGGACTCTGGCCAGCAGTCGCCTGTCCAGCCTGGTTGTGGCCATCACGGCGCGCGACGGACGGACCGAGATCCGGATCACTGAAAGGCTGGACAACCTGTCCACAGGTCTGTTCGTCGGCCTTGGCGTCGGGGGGAGCGCCGTCGGTATCGGGACCTCCGGCGCCATCGGAATGGGTGAATTCGGCAGTCCTCTGCTATTCGCGGCCATGGCCGTCTCAGCCGTGAGCGTGTGCTACGGAACGGCCCGCACCCTCTACACACGGAGCACGCGAAAGCGGAGGCGGGAGCTTCAACGGCTACTCGGGAAGTTGGTGGAGGTGAGCATTTCGGGTTCGAACCTGGAGGCGATTCCCGAATCGACGGGTTCCGAGGGCGAAGTCGACCCTACGGTCTAGAGCGATTCTGGCAGTCCGATCAGGTCGCCAAGTCTTCGGTCCCATTCAGCCGGCTCGAAGGAGCTCATCCCACCACCGGACGTGAAAGTGAGCTCGCCGAAGTAGATCCGATCCTGGACCAGATAGAGATCTACCCTAACGAAAGGGAAGTCCTCCGAGAGTTGGCGTGCCACCTCTACCATGTCATCGAGCCTGTCCGGCCTCTGAGCCTCGCTCTCCGCATTTGGGACCCGGGAGGCAAACGGCATACGCTTCCAATCCAGGTCGTAGTAATCTCGCCGGTGGTTCGTGAGTTCGTCGAAGTCGACCTGCACCAGGATCGTCTGATGGTCGCCTCGTCGAAAACAGAAGAACTGGTATTGGGAGGGGATCCCACCGTTCTCATCCGCCAGGAACTTCTCGACGATCACTCGGTGAGGCACGTCCCTGTACTGCCATTCCCGTTTGTGCGCGTAGTAGCTGCGCGACAGCCAATCCTGCAGTGAGCGCCTGGCCTCCTCCCACTCGAGGTCGCGCTTGTCGGGCACGATCAGGTTCCATCCACTTCCGTGCGTGGCCTTTATCACGAAGGCATCAGGCAGAGACTCGAAGTCGATGTCGTCGGCGTCGTCGTACACGCCGAGAAGAGGCACAAGGATGTCCTTCCCCACTCGCTCGGCAACCCAATCGCGCACCGCTTGCTTGTCCGCGCAGATCACCTGCCGCGGGTCACGGTGTTGGAGGTTGAGCCACAGGACCTTCTCCGTGTACGTGGTCGGGTTATCAAGGTCCGGCTCACGGCCGAGCTCACCGCGATACTTGCGGCGGATGCGCCTCTCGTCGCTCTCCCAGAGCAGCTTGAGACTCTCCTGGATGCGATGGACTCTCCGACGCGTTGAGAGACGCACGGGCATACCCCCGGAACGGTTCGGATCGATCAACTCGCCGTGATCTTAATCCGGCCGACCCCGGGGGTACAGGAGGCAGGTCACTCCGCGTCCCTACTCCTCGCGCAGCACGCTCACCGGATCCACTCGCGTGGCCCGCCTGGCCGGGAGCCACGTGGCCACGAACGACACCGCCACCAGGAACACGGCGAACCCTCCGAACGTGACGGGGTCGGCCGGGCTCACGCCGTACAGGAGACTGGCCATGAGCCGGGTAAGGCCAAACGCGGCGGCCAGACCGAAGCCTACTCCGACGAGGGTCAGGGTAAGACCCTGCCGGGATACCATGCGGACCACGTCGCCGGCCTTGGCCCCGAGCGCCATCCGTATGCCGATCTCACGCAGACGCTGCACGACCGAGAATGACATCACGCCGAAGATTCCGATGGCCGAGAGGAACAAGGCCACCGCGCTGAACACGGTGAGAAGACGACCCATGGCGCGGTTCCCCGCCAAGGCCTGGTCCACGTATCCCTCCATCGTCTCGACGTCTGTGAGCGGGACGTCCGGATCCATCGCTTCGACCTCCCGCCGCACCAACTCGGTCATGGCGAGCGGGTCACCGGGAGTCTTCACGAGCACGTACATGGACGTGGTCCACCCTCGGCCGCTCTGCTGGATCGGAACGTACAACTGGACTCTCGAAGGGCTCTCGAGCTCGTAGTGTCGCGTGTTCTTGGCGACCCCGATGACCGTGCGCCACAGGCGAGGAGCGTCGCCCTCGAAGTCATCGGGCACCTCTTCCGTCTCGTACGTTACGCGCTTCCCGAGCGGGTCCTCTCCCGGCCAGAACTGCTCGGCCATGCGCTCGTCCACCACGATCACGCGCTCCGCCCCTTCCCGGTCGGCCAGGTTGAAGCTCCGTCCGCGCAGAATCGGGATGCCCAGTGTCTCGAAGTGGCCGGGAGTGATCATGTGGTACAGCACGGACCGGCCGTTCCCCTGCTCGAACTCGACGCCCTCGGGAAAGATGAAGTTCTCCCAGCTGTTTCCTTGCAGCGGAACGATCTGCGAGAGGGAAGCTGAGGAGGCGCCCGGCAGGGCCTCGACCCGGTCGATGAACTCCTGATAGAAGGTCCACGCCGCTGCCTGGTCCTCGTAGCGGACCTGGGGGAGCTGAACGCGGGCCGTGAACACGTTCTCGGGCTCGAATCCCTTGTCCACCTTCTGCAGCTGTGCGAGACTCTGAATCATCAGCCCCGCCCCGATGAGGAGCACCAGCGAGAGGGCCACCTCGCCGATCACCAGTCCCGAGCGCAGTCGCTGGCGTGCCCTGCCGACCGATCCACGGCTCCCTTCCTTCAGCTCCACATTCAGGTCGGGGTTCGCTGCCCGAATCGCCGGGGCGATACCAAACAGGAGGCCCGCGAGCGCCGCCGCGCCGAAAGTGAACAGCAGGACGTTGAGATCCATGCCGATATTCCCCTGCATGACGCTGGGAATGTCCGCCGGAAGCATCGGCACAAGGAGGCGGATGCCGATCCAGGCGAGACCGAGGCCCAGCAGGCCTCCGGCCAGGCCGAGGACAACGGCTTCGGTCATGAACTGGCGGACCATCCGGCCCTGACCGGCCCCGAGCGCCGTGCGGAGGGCCGTCTCGCGACGACGGCTTTCGCCGCGCGCCAGAAGCAGGCTGGCCACGTTCGCGCATGCGATCAGTAGCACGAATCCCACGGCCGCCATCAAGATCCACATCTGGCGCCTGATGTCTCCCACGTAGGCGTCCGTCAGCGACTCGAGTCGGGCCACGGCCTGCTGATCGCCCTCCGTTTCCGTGATCCCTGCCGCGATGCGATCGAGATCCGCCTGCGCGGAGCCCATCGTCACACCGTCGGCCAGCCGACCGATCGCCCAGCTGCCCTGTGAGCATCCACGATCCTCCCAGCACATGCGCTCGGAGTAGAAGCCCATCGGTACGAAGATGTCCGTGCTGGCGGAGGGGAAGACAAACTCCGCCGGCATCACGCCGACGACCGTGAACGTTTCGCCATCGAGGACCAGGGTCCGTCCGAGCGCGTCCGGGCTGCCCCCGAAGTGGCGCTGCCAGAATCCGTGGTTGATCACCGCGATCGGCTCCGCGCCGGCCCACGTCTCGTCGGATTCGATCAGCCGTCCCAGGTGCGGCGCCACGCCCAGAGTCTCGAACCAGTCCCCGAGGATGATCCGCGTGGTGACCATCTCCGGACGATCGCCTCCCGTCAGGGTGCGGGAACGAGTCGCGTTGGCTCCCATTCTCTCGAACGTCGTGTTCTGCTCCCGCCAGTCCTTGAAGTTGGGGATGGACAGGGAGATCTCGAACCCGCTGGGGGCGATCACGTTCGGCACGACCAGGCGGTCCTGGTCGACGACCGGGAGCGGCCGCAGCAGGACGCCGTTCACGACGCTGAAGATCGAGGTATTGGCGGCGATGCCGAGCGCGATCGTCAGAACGGCAATCGCGGTGAAGCCCGGACGCTTGCGAAGCATCCTGACGGCGAAGCGTAGATCCTGTCCGAGCGAGCCCATGGCACATCCTCCCGTCGAGTCCCATCCGAACCCGTGCCCGGCTCTCGCCGACCCGGACGACATCTCCCCCTGGACTTCGTTTCCAGTATGTACGATCGAGCCGTGTTGATGAAGGGCAGTGGGCAAGGGCCCGCGCGTGACGTCACATTCTCCCCCTCGGGGTTGACGCATCAATATTTCTAGTTACATTGATATGTATGAGCGACGAAACGGTGGTCATCGAATCCCGGATCGAGCGTGTGTTTCACGCGCTCTCGGACATCAAGCGGCTGCGAATTCTGGAGATCTTGCGGTCCGGCGAGTGCTGTGTGTGCGATCTCGCCGGTTCCCTGGACATCCGGCAGTCGCTTCTCTCCTTCCACCTGCGGACCCTGCGCGACGCAGGCCTGGTCAGCGATCGCAAAGAGGGAAGGTGGGTGCACTACGCGCTAAACGAGGAGGCCCTCAAGCAGGCGCGGGACCATGTGAACGGATTGGCGCGCGACGCGAAGCGAGGCGTGGGATTTAAGTGCTGCCGACACGCCGGTGCGTGATCGGACGAAACTCGAACGAAGCGACGAGATCAAGACTCTGACCGATACCCCCGAAGTGAGGTGAACGATGTCTGACGCAAACGTGAAAGAAGTGGTGCGGGAGAAATACGCCGAGGCGGCCCGCCGGGTAGCCACGAAGGGCAGGACCTCGTGCTGCGGTCCAGCGGAAACGGATTCTGAATGTTGCGGCGGGATCTCATCCTCGGCGCCCGACCTGCAAAACCCGGTTACCCGCGACCTGTACGCAGACGCCGAGAAGGAAGAGCTGCCGGCCGATGCCCTGGCCGCATCCCTCGGTTGCGGCAACCCCACCGCCCTCGCCGAGCTGCGCCCCGGGGAGGACGTTCTGGATCTCGGTTCGGGAGGCGGAATCGATGTCCTGCTTTCGGCTCGCCGGGTGGCGCCGGGTGGCAAGGCGTACGGGCTCGACATGACCGACGAGATGCTGCTCCTGGCACGCCGGAACCAGCGTGAAGCCGGCGTCCGAAACGCCGAGTTCTTGAAGGGTGAAATCGAAGCGGTTCCGCTTCCCGACGCGGCGGTGGACGTCATCATCTCGAACTGCGTGATCAACCTGTCAGTGGACAAGGCCAGCGTGCTGCGCGAAGCCTTTCGGGTCCTGCGACCGGGAGGCCGGTTCGCGGTGTCGGACATCGTGCTGCGCGGGGACCTGCCGGAGACCATCCAGAAGAGTCTCGAGATGTGGGCAGGCTGTGTGGCCGGGGCCCTGAAGGAGACCGAGTACCGGCGCCTCCTGGCGGAGGCCGGGTTCGAGGACATCGAGATCGAACCGACGCGCGTGTACACGGCGGACGACTCCCGCGACTCCCGCGACTCGAGAAAGCCCGCGTAGCCGGAGGTGGCCTTCCGGCCACACCTCTGAGATATTGGCTCTCGGTCGACTCGAGACCGGGTCCATCCCCATCGTGTGGAGCGAGAGCCAATGTCATTTCCTCGACTGTGCTTCCCCGGATTCTACCTATCGCCAGCCCTTGTCCTCGCAGCGTCCGCGACGCTGGTCGTGTCGACGGGGGCTTGCGGCCCCGCGGCCGACGTGCAGGAGCCCGCGGACCTGGTGCTGCGCAGCGGACGCGTCGTGACCGTTGACGAGGCTTTTCCGGAGGCCGAGGCCGTGGCGACCCGGGGAGACCGGATCGTATTCGTTGGAAGTGATGCCGAGATCGAAGCCTACACGGGGCCCGACACGGACGTCATCGATCTGGCGGGCCGGCTCGCGATTCCCGGGTTCATCGAAGGTCACGGGCACCTGATGGGTCTCGGGAGGGCCCGCCTCCAGCTGGACCTGAAGTCGACGGCCTCCTACGAGGACCTGATCGACCTGGTGGCCGCCGCCGCAGCTGAAGCGCAGCCGGGCGAGTGGATCGTCGGGCGGGGGTGGCACCAGAGCAAGTGGGACCCGGCTCCGGAGCCTGCCGTGCGGGGATTCCAGACGCATGGCGGCCTCTCAGAGGTGTCTCCCGACAACCCCGTTCTGCTCAGACACGCGTCCGGGCACGCCAGCTTCGCCAACGCACGCGCCATGGAACTGGCCGAAGTGACCGGTGTCACGCCGGACCCGCCCGGGGGCGAGATCATCCGGGACGAGGACGGCGAGCCGACCGGGATCTTCTTGGAGACCGCAGCGGGTCTTGTGTCCGCGGCCTATGCCGCCTCACGTGAGAGCATGACGCCCGGGGAGAGGCACGCCGAGAGCCGGCGGGCGCTGCACCTGGCGGCCGAGGAGTCCCTCAGCAAGGGAGTGACCAGCTTCCAGGACGCCGGCGTGGGACCCGAGACGCTGGCCCTGTACCGCGAGGCGATCGACGAGGGCGACCTCGATCTCCGGGTCTGGGCGATGGTCAGCGCCACGCTTCCGAATCTCGCCGAAGTGCTTCCGGCGGAACGCGTCGTCGGATACGGTGAACATCGGCTCACGGTCCGGGCCATCAAGGCCTATTCGGACGGCGCCCTCGGCTCGCGCGGCGCATGGCTGCTGGATCCGTACGAGGACGACCCCAGCAGCAGCGGGCACAACACGGTGCCGCTCGAGACGATCGCCTCGGTGGCTCGCCTCGCTCTCGACAACGACTTGCAAGTGTGCACGCACGCGATCGGCGATCGGGCGAATCGGGAGGTGCTCGACCTGTACGAGGCAGCCTTCGCCGAAGTGCCCGCGGCTACGGCGGACCTTCGCTTCCGCATCGAGCACGCCCAGATTCTGCACCCGGACGACGTGCCGCGGTTCGAGGAGCTCGGGATCGTGGCGGCCATGCAGGGAATCCACGCGATCTCGGACGGACCCTGGACGCCCGACCGCCTGGGCGACGCACGCACCCTGGAGCGAGCGTATCAGTTCCGCAACCTGATCGACTCCGGGGCGACCGTGATGAACGGCACGGACACGCCAGTCGAGGACGTGAATCCGATTCCCTCGTTCTACGGCAGCGTGATCGGCCGAATGAACAACGGGCAGGTGCTGAACCCTGACCAACTGATGACCCGGATGGAGGGACTGCGAGCTTATACGATCAACGCCGCCTACGGGGCGCACGAGGAGGACATCAAGGGCTCGATCACTCCCGGTAAGCTGGCCGACATCGTCGTTCTGTCCCGCGACATCCTCGAGGTGCCCGAGGAAGAGATCCTCGGGGCCCGGGTCGACGTGACCGTCGTTGGCGGAGAGGTGGTCCATACTCGCGAGGGCCCCTGAGCCGCGTTCCTCGGGTTCCGGTGTCCGCTTCCGGCACACTCATTCCTCGTACCGCACACCGCGGGCTCCAGTGTCGATCACCGGAGCCCGTCCGAACATCGTTTCTTACCTTTAGTTACGGGTTTCTGCCGGTGTGGCACGTCCATTGCTCTTCTTCCCGGTGGCGTCGGCGGTCCGCTGGGAGGAAGTGTAGGCAGTGAGAGACGATGTCGATGGGTCACTTCCGACCGGCGGACCCTGACCGCCGTGTGAGACACCTCATCACAAGGGGCGAGAGGGGGTCGAGCCGGGTGCCGCCCCACCCTTCGACCGACAACCTTCTCGCCCCATCCCACCTTCGTCGGCGGGTTGATTCGATCCTCGGGCTCCGCTGACTTCCCGGCGCCTAAGATCACATTAAAGTCATGTTTTCTCCCGGAGCGCTATCCATGAAGAATCCCCTGTTCGTTCTGGCCCTCGCCTCGCTCTTCGTCCTGGCCGTGGGACCGACCCCAGCCGGCGCGCAGGACTCTCCGTGCGTGGAGTGTCACGAGGCCGAGACTCCCGGCGCGGTGGCCGACTGGCGACTCAGCCGGCACGGAGAGATGGGCCTGGATTGCTCCGTGTGTCACGGCACGCACGCATCGGCCTCCGACGTGGACGGCCTGCGTCCCGTCACGCCAGAGACCTGCGGAACCTGCCACGCCGATCGAGTAGAGCAGTTCGGCAAGGGCAAGCACGCCATCGCCTGGGCTGCCTACAAGGTGATGCCGACCACGCACGCGCTGCCGATGGAGCTGGCCGAGGGAATGAAGGGGTGCGGCGGATGCCACAAGATCGGATTGAAGAGCGAAGCCGACCTGGAGGCCATGAAAGCTGCCGGCGAAGGTTTCGGCCTGGCTTCGTGTGACGCCTGCCACACCCGTCACACGTTCTCGGTGAAGGAGGCCAGCCAACCCCAGGCCTGTCAGACCTGCCACATGGGATTCGATCACCCGCAATGGGAGATGTACTCGTCGTCCAAGCATGGCGTCCGCTATCTGCTCAAGCAGAACGGTACGCTGCCGGAGAGCGCGGCCGCGCCCACGTGCCAGACCTGCCACATGCCGGACGGCGACCATGAGGTCCGTACAGCGTGGGGCTTCCTGGCGGTGCGCCTGCCGATGCCGGACGACGAGCAGTGGACCGCCGATCGGGTCACGATCCTTCAGGCCCTTGGCGTGCTGGATCCGGAGGGCAATGCGACGGCACGTCTCGATATCGTGAAAGCCGCCGACGTAGCGCGCCTGACCCAGGAGGACTGGGACGCCGAGCGAAACGAGATGATCGGGATCTGCAGTCAATGCCACTCGGAGAACTTCGCCCGCGGAGAGCTCGAGAAGGGCGACGAGATGATCCGCCAGGCGGATCACCTCCTGGCCCAGGCGATCCGCATCATCGCTGGCCTGTATGAGGACGGAACGTTGCCCAAGCCGGAAAGCTACGCGTACGCGTTCCCGGATTTGCTAACGTTCCACGACGCGCCGACCGTCATCGAACAGCGCCTCTTCGAAATGCACCTCAAGCATCGCATGCGGGCGTTCCAGGGCGTGTTCCACCAGAACCCGGACTACGCCCTGTGGTACGGTTGGAGCGAGATGGTGCGTGACCTGAGCGAGATCAAGGAGATGGCCGCCGCCATGCGCCTCGCGAGCGGCGCGGCCGATGCCGGGGCCAGCGGCGATCGCTGATCCGGGTACGGCGCTTCCCGTGTCCTGAAAGGGGCCTCGCCGGAATCGGCGGGGCCCTTTGTTTCTCGTGACCTTGACAGTCTTCGCCACCCGGTCGAGCTTGGGGGGCCTTTTCAACGGCTCTATACCGCCGGAACATCCGGGGCTGCGGGATCCGGACGGTTTCTTCTCCGACTTTGCTCATGCCGCCAACGATGTGAGCGGCGGCTCGATCCGCACCGGCCAGGTGGCCGGTCGAGTACCTGTGCCCCGACCATCCGCGAAAGGAATAACATGAAGAAGTTGATCGTCGGACTCGCCGCGCTGGCGTACCTCGTGGTTCCGCAGACGATGTTCGCCCAGGACAGCGACGACGCTCCCGAGACCGTCGTCGTGGCGATGGCCACGATGAAGGTTCCCCTCGGAGAGGACCGTCAGAAGTTCATGCAATTCGTCGAGCAATACGTCGCTCCGCAGTCGAGGAACGACCCGAACCTGCTCGCCTACCATGTGCTGGCGCACTATTACGGATCCAATTCGAGTGAGGTCGTGATCGTATCCGTGTACGAGAACCTGGCCGCCATCGAGGAGCCGTGCGGCGACCCGTGCAGCGACTGGTGGGAGGCGAATGCGCCCAGCGAGGGTGAAGAGGGGTACGAGGAATTCGTCGACCTCCGCGACACCTACTTCAAGTACTTCGCCAAGCACTCGGACGAGATCTACATGTCGCGCACGGACCTGTCCAAGATGCCCATGTAACGGCTGAGCGCGGGCGCTGCCGGCCACCTCCACGGGGCGGGTGGCCGGCGTCCGCCGGCTCTTGTGACGGATCTTCCCCCGAGGCAGTTTCCCCTCCGTCGTCGCCGTTTTCCACATCAGTGCCAGGCCCGGGGCGCATTCCGCGCCGCACCTGTGCAGAGGCTCTCAACGGAGGCACCATGCACCGGCCCGTCGCTTCGCTGCTCGTCGCGCTCTCACTTCCCCTCGCCAGCGCGGCTCCGCTCATCGCCCAGGAAGGCTCCCGACTTCTCGACGCCGGCAGGCGCGGTCTCCTCCACGAGGCGCTGAGCGGGGAGATCGCCAAGGACCACGTGATCCAGATCACCCGGCATCACCGCATCCAGGGGTCGCGTGGATACCGCGATGCGGCCAACTACGTGCTGGCACAGCTCCGGGCGTACGGTTTCTCGGACGACGAAGCCTGGATCGAGTCCTTCCCTTCCGACGGGCGCATCCAGTATCAGACCTGGCAGTCCCCGTCGGGGTGGGACATCGACCGCGCGGAGCTGCGGATGATCGAGCCCGTCGAGGAACGACTCGTCGGCTACCCGGAGATCGCCATGAGCCTGATCACCTACTCCAACCCGGGCGACGTCACGGCCGAGCTCGTGTGGGTAGGCGCCGGGACGAGCGATGCCGATTACGAGGGGAAGGACGTGACCGGGAAGTTCGTGCTGGCGACCGGATATGGCGGTGAGGTACACCGGCACGCCGTCCTGAAATACGGCGCCGCTGCCGTGGTGGCGTACCTGGATGATTACAGGGCCGAGGAGCACCCGGACATGCTCCAGTACACGGGTATGTGGCCGCGCGCCGAGGAGCTCGAGCGCGTCACGTTCGGATTCAACCTCTCGAACCGGCAGGGCGAGAGGCTCAGGACGCTGCTCGAGTCCGGCCAGCGCGTGCTCCTGAACGGCCGGGTGGAGGGCATCGGGCTGGAGCCCTTCTTCATGGACGTGGTGGTCGCCCGGATCCCCGGGTCCACGAAACCTCACGAAGAGCTGGTATTCAGCGCCCACCTCGATCATCCCAAGGAATCGGCCAACGACAACGCGAGCGGCTCGGCCGCCATCCTCGATGTCGCGCGGACCCTCCGCAATTTGATTGACAGCGGCCGGATGGAGCGCCCGGAGCGCTCGCTTCGCTTCCTGTGGATTCCCGAGTGGTACGGGACGCAGGCCTACCTAGACGCGCACCCGGAGATGGCGGGGCCGGCCATCGGCGGGTCGTGGCTCACGAACATGAACATGGACATGGTGGGCGAGAATCTCGAGTTGCTTCACTCGAAGATGATTCTCACGCGAACTCCGTTTTCGCTGCCCTCAGCCGTGAACGACGTGGTCGCCGACATGGCGCGCATGGTGGACGGCCTCGACGTTCGCACGCCGCGCGGAAGCCTGTCCGCCTTCAACTGGCGGGTCACGCCGTACAGTGGCGGCAGCGATCATATGCAGTTCATCGATCGGAAAATCCCGGGTGTGATGATCGGACACAGCCCCGACTACACACACCATACTTCCGACGACACGCCCGACCGGGTGGATCCGGTGGAGCTCGAGAGGGCGGAGATCGTCGCGACGGCGACCACGGTCTATCTCGCGAGCCTCACCGAGACGGAAGCGCTCGACCTCGTTCATCTGGTCGGCGCGAACGCTCTGCAGCGAGTGGCCGCGACCGCCCGGGCCGAGCGGAGGAAGATTACCTCCGATTCCCAACCCGGGGCCGAGCTTCCCCCGCTCCAGGAAGCCGGAAACGTGGTGATTCACGCCTCGGAAAGAGAGCGAGCGGCAGTTGAATCAGTTCTGCTCTTCCACGACGCGCCGCGCGTCAGGGAGGCCGTGCAGATGTGGCACGTGCGGATCGCGGAGCTGGAGACCTCGATCGCGATGGGCCTGGCGGGGGACGCCCGGGCTGCGGGGATGGAGCTTCCGGACCTCCCCGGCCCCGGCGACACGAGAGTTCCCCTCCGCCTCACGCGCGGTCCGATCGACTTCGGCCTTCCGGCCAGCCAACTGAATGCCGAGGAGGCCGCCTGGTACTCCGCGCCCGGTTTTCCGCTGAGCGGTGACGCCCGGTTCGAACTCGTGAATTTCATCGACGGCCTGCGCACGGTCACCGACATACGGAACGCCTTGAGCGCCGAGTTCGGCCCGATCGATACGGGAGACGTCGCCCGCTACGTGGAGGACCTGGTCCAGGCAGGGGTCGTCGAGTGGAGTGAGTCCGACTAGCACCGGATCAGGCCCCGCGGGCTCGCTCCCGCAGGAGACCCAACAGTCGCAGCGAGATCTCTCCCGGCCGGCCGGGGCCCACGGCTCGCCCGTCCAGGTCCGTGACCGGCGTGACCTCGGTCGTCGTGCCCGCGATGAAGACCTCGTCCGCGCCGTACAGGTCCTCCATCGGGATCGGGGTTTCGTCCACCTCGTAGCCTGCCTCCGCGCACAGCTCGAGCACTACGGCTCGCGTGACCCCGGGCAGGATGTAGTTGGTTAGCGGAGCGGTCCGAACCACGCCCCGGAAGACGGCGAACACGTTCGTGTGCGTGCCCTCGAGGGCGATACCATCCCGCACGAAGATCGCCTCCGCTGCTGCCGCCTCGTGCGCGGTCTGGCTCGCCATGCAGTTGGGGATCAGTCCGACCGTCTTGATGTCGCAGCGGGCCCACCGCTGGTCCGGCACGCTGATCGCTCTCGCCCCTTCCTCCGGCGCGCCCGCCGGCGAGTACGCCCAGGCGTAGCCATAGATCGTCGGTTCGACGGCTGGGTCCGGAAACCGGTGGGTGCGGGGCGCGGACCCGCGCGTTACCTGGAGGTAGACGAGGGCGTCGGCTCCCTCGAGCCCGTTGCGGACGAGCAGCTCCTCGAAAACCCTGCCCAGCTCCCGCTCGCCGGCTCCCCGGATTCGCAGGGCGTGCAGGCTGCGTTCGAGCCGCGCGAGGTGGCGATCCAGCTCGAACAGGCGCCCGTCATATACCCGCGCGACTTCGTACACGCCATCGGAGAACAGGAACCCGCGGTCGTCCGGCGAGATCGCCGCCTCTTCTCGCGGCAGGAAGTCACCGTTGAGGAATACGGTCTGCATGGCCAGCCGCCGAGTGGGGTGGATTCGGTATCGCGCTGTGTCTCGCGCCGTCGGATGCTCGACACACGTTATCCTTTTCCATCTCGTGGCGCGATTGTAAGATCTTCACCGATTTCCGGGTCTTCCGAGGCCCGCGACGCCACCTCGCAACGAGACAGGAAGATCGATGTCCTACCAGTCCGGCTGCCACGGCCGAGTCGTTATCGGGGAGCTACCACAAGAGCTGGGACGGCGTCTGGCCCGTTTCCCGGGGGAGTGGCTCGAGTACGACCCGACATCGGGCGCCATAGTGATCGCGCACGTCCAGCCGTCCACCGGTCCGATCCTGCCTACGGTGACCGTGGAGTTGGTGCGGATACTGTCGGAGATTCCGTACGAGCTGCAGTCGGATATACAGGGCGGCGACTTCTTCGTGCACACCGAGGAGCCGGCAACTCAGCTCGTCCGACTGAAGGTGGAGGCCGGCGGGGCCCTTCATATCCAGTGGGCGCACCCCGAGTACGCGGGCGCGGCAAAGCGGCCGTATCAGGGCAAGGATGACCTCCCGACGCCGGAGTGGGAGCAGCGCCTTAACGGCAACCTCAAGCTCGAGGCCGATGATCCCGGCGCTGCCGCGACGTCGCTCCAGAATCTGGCCGACACGTATGAAGGCCTGTATCCCGAAGGCGACTTCCTGGCGTCGGCTTCGGGTGAGGGGAACGAGGTCACGGTGACGATGGCCGAAGTGAATCTGGACGCCGCACTGCTGGTGGACAGGCTCCGAGATGTGTCTCGTCCGGGGACTCTCGAAGGACGATTCGAGGTCGGCTCCTTTGCCGACTTCGTGCCGGAGAACCTCGTGCGATTCGTGTTCGACGGCGGCGAAGTACAGGTTCAAATGCCCCTGCTATGGTCTTGATCCGCGTCGATGACTGAAAACCGGCCATAGCGGCGGCGCACCGGGCGCCGCCTTACTGCAATGGGAGACCCAACGTGCTGGATTACCAGCTGACCGAGGAGCAGGAGATGATCCGGGACCTCGCCCGGACGATCGCCGACAACGAGATCCGGCCCGTGGCGGCGGAGTACGACCGGAGCGGCGAGTTTCCGTGGCCGGTGGTCGAGAAGATGGCCGAGGCCGGGCTGTTCGGCGTGTTCATCGACGAAGCCTACGGTGGGCTGGCGGGCGATTCCCGCACGATGAACATGGTCCTTGTGACGGAGGAGCTCTCGAAGGCGTGCGGCGGGATCTCGCTCGCCTTCGCGAGCACCGCCCTGGGCGCCCTGCCGATCATCGTGTCGGCCAGCGAGGAGGTG
This sequence comes from Gemmatimonadota bacterium, assembly GCA_039585235.1. Taxonomy (GTDB): domain Bacteria; phylum Gemmatimonadota; class Gemmatimonadetes; order Palauibacterales; family Palauibacteraceae; genus Benthicola. Next base: position 24,584 of record JBDGWG010000052.1, read on the forward strand.
AAGCAGCGGTTCCTGCCGGCGATCGCGTCGGGAGAACGCCTGGCCGCCTTCGCCCTCACCGAGCCGCAGGCCGGATCGGACGCAGCGGGCATCCAGGCGACCGCCGTGCGGGACGGAGACCACTTCGTGGTGAACGGCCTCAAGCAGTGGATCACCAACGGCGGAGATGCCGAGATCTACACGGTGGTCGTGATGACGAACCCGGATAAGGGGGCGCGTGGGGCCAGCGCATTGGTCATCGAGAAGGACACGCCGGGATTCAGCTTCGGGAAGAAGGAAGACAAGATGGGCATCCGGGCGTCCTCTACGCGCGAGCTGGTGTTCGAGGACTGTCGGGTACCGGTCGAGAACCTGATCGGCCGCGAGGGCACCGGTTTCATCACCGCCATGAAGACCTTTGACGCCTCGCGCCCCGGAGTGGGAGCGCAGGCGCTCGGGATCGCCCAGGGCGCTCTCGACCTGGCCGTGGACTGGTCGATTACGCGCCGCCAGTTCGGTTCACCCGTATCCTCGTTTCAGGGCCTTCGCTTCCTCCTGGCAGACATGGCCATGAAGGTCGAGGCCTCGCGCGCGCTCATCTACGCGACGGCGAAGCACATCGATGCGAACCCGAAGGCCCGATCGACGATATACTCCGCGATGTCCAAGTGCTTCGCTTCGGATGTCGCCATGTCCGTGACCACGGACGCGGTCCAGGTGTACGGCGGGTCGGGGTACATGCGGGACTACCCGATCGAGAAGCTCATGCGCGACGCCAAGATCACGCAGATCTACGAAGGCACCAACCAGATCCAGCGCGAAGAGATCAGCAAGATCCTGATCGGCGAGCATATCCAGGCTCAGGACGCCTAGAGGGCCGCGCGATGCAGGCGCGGCATGGCCCGAGGGGGAGGACTTACATGGTCCGAAGAACGCGGAGCGGACGCCTGTCAGCCGTCCTGTTTGCGGGGCTCGGCGCGGCGCTTCTCCTCCCGGCGAGCGGGTATGGCCAGGGCGTATTCGGCCAGGGCCAGCCAGCCCAGGCTGCGCCGCAGCCCCAGGACACGACGGCCTCCACTCCGCAGGCCATTCCGGTCTCCGAGATTCCGCTCCGATCCAGGGCGGCGACCGCCCGGCTGCAGGCCATCGAGAACCAGCTCAGCTTCGACCCCGACCTCGCACTCATCGAAGAGGAGCTTCCGGGAGAGCAGGCCGCCATCTCACGAGCGCACGAACGGCTCGGCCGAATCGTGCTCGAGGAGCTGTCCGTTCGCGAGCTGGGGTCGCTGGAGTCGGTCTGGCAGTCGCACGAGGGCCGCCTGGCCGGTTGGCTGGTGACCTTCGAAGACGAGCTGCAGGAGCTGCAGGACGCGTCTGAGGCGACTCGCGAGATCCGCAATCGATGGCAGCTCACCCTCGACTCGCTGGATGACGAGGATGTGGCGGAGGCGGTGGCGGAGCAGACCCGGATGGTGCTGGACTCCGCGGTCTCCCTGAGGCGCACCCAGCGCGAGCTGCTCGAGTACGTGCTCGGCGTCAAGTCCCAGGTCGACGACACACTCGAGGGCGTACGTCTCGTGCTGCGCGAGCTCGCGACGGCCCTGGCCAGCGTCAGGGGGCGGACGTTCAGCCGCACCGCGCCGCCGATCTGGAGCGTCAGGTCGATTCCGGAGCAGTCGGTCTCGGGGAGGGCCGCGCGGGCCTGGAGTGACGAATGGCTCTCATTCACCGCATTCGTGTCGGACAACTCGAGTCGCGTACTGCTGAACGTGATCCTGTTCCTCCTGCTCGCTCTCCTCGCGGTCCGACTGCGGGACCGCTTCGAAGTCGAGCTCGACGCCGCGGACGACTCGCTGACAGCGGCCTCCGAGACGCTTCACAGGCCGTTTTCGGCGGCGCTGCTGGTGGCGCTCTTTCTGGCGAACGGACTGTATCCCAGGGCACCAATTATGGCTCTGCGGCTTTTCGCGTTCGCCGGGATCGTGCCGCTGTACCGTCTGTTGCCTCGTTCCCGAAGCGCGAGGGTCAACAGCACGATGCGTGCCCTCCTCGTCCTGTTCGGCGTTGCCATCCTGGCCGAGTTGCTCGTGCCGCCCTCCTTCGAGTATCGGCTGCTGAACCTCGGCCTCGCTCTTGCCCTGGCCATCGGCGCCGGGTGGTTGCTCCGGGGTGGTGACGTCGATCAGGGTCACGAGACGGGTTGGGGACTCGTCGTTTGGCGAAGCCTAAAGGGCGTCCTGGGAGCGGGCGTCGTCGCCGCCGCGGCGAACGTCCTGGGCTTCACGATGTTGTCGGAGCGCCTGGTCACCGGCGTGCTGTACACGGCGTATTTCAGCCTCACCGTGGTCATCGGGTATCGCGTTCTGGCCGGCGTGATCCGCCTCCTTCCCCGTACGGCGTTGGGACAGGCTTCCCACATCATGCGGGAACACGGAGATGTGGTGACGTCGCGCGCCATCACGGTATTGAAGCTGGCCGCACTGCTGACCTGGGCCATGCTCGCTCTCGAGTCGTTTGAGATCGGCGGTGTGATCCGAGCGTGGGCGTTGGGAGTCCTGACCGGATCGATCCGGATCGGCGCCATCGAATTCTCCCTCGACCGGGTCTTATCGTTCGCAGTCATCGTGCTGCTCTCGATCTGGATCGCCCGCTCTGTCGCGTTCGTGCTCGACGTGGAAATCCTCCCGCGACTCAAGTTGAAGCGCGGCGTGTCGAACGCCATTTCCACCGTCGTGCAGTGGTCGATCCTCGGGGCCGGTCTCCTGACCGCGGCCAGCGCACTCGGCCTGCAGGCCGGTCAGCTCGCGATCGTGTTCGGCGCGCTCAGCGTGGGCATCGGGTTCGGGCTGCAGAACATCGTCAGCAACTTCGTTTCGGGTCTCATACTGATCTTCGAGCAGCCGGTGAAGGTAGGCGACAAGGTCGAGATCACGTCCCTTGCTCTTGTCGGCGAGGTGCGTCGCATAGGAATCCGGGCCAGCTTCGTGCGTACGTTCGACGGTGCCGAGGTGATCGTACCCAACGGGAACCTGATCTCATCCGAGGTGGTCAACTGGACGTTGTCCGACCAGAAGCGCAGAGTTCGGGTCGAAGTAGGCGTCGCATACGGGACGGACCCCCACCGGGTGATGGAGGTTCTGAAGACGGCGGCCCGCGAGCACCCGGAGGTTCTCACGTACCCCGAGCCTCAGGTGATCTTCCTCGAATTCGGCCCGAGCTCGCTCAACTTCCGGCTCATGTTCTGGACGGCCACATTCGACAACTTCTTCAGGGTTCGCAGCGAGGTGACCGTGGCGGTCCACGACGCTCTCAAGGAAGCCGGCATCACGATTCCGTTTCCGCAGCGGGACCTTCACGTCAAGAGCCTTCCGGGGTCATCGGCGCTTGCGCTGGAAGCGGATTCTGACACCGGCGCCGGCCCCCTCGCCGAGGTGGACCAGCCGCACGGGATAGGGGAAGACCAGGACTGAATTCGGTCTATCGCGTCCTCCGGACGGGCGTGCTAGTATATGTGTCAGCGGCCGCCGCCATGCCTCCAAAAGTGTAGGATGGATGCAACACTAAGTCGAGTTGGTGCAACGTGACGTACCCTTCTAATGTCCTTCAGGTTGACGTACGTAAGTTTCGGTGTCACAAATACATACTGACTGACCCACGGATATCTGCTTGACGGCACGACTCTCGCAGCTTCGAGCGTGCCTAGAGTTTCGACGGGGACGAAATAACCACAGGGTACAATCCATGAAATCTCCGGTAAGCCTTGCATACGTCATCGCCGTTGCGTTGCTCGCGGTCTCGGCCGCCGTCCTCTCGTACGTGGCGCCTAACCCTGCGCTGAACCTGACGGCGCTCCTGCTCGGGATCTACGCGCTTCACCTCGTCAGCTTGCGCATCGTCGTGCGGCAGCACGCGGGCGTCGCGCCGCGGGCGACCCGGTCTCGGCGAAGCCGGACGGCGGCCGGTCAAGAGGATATCAAGCGGATCAGGGAAGAGCTGGATCTCGAGCGCCGCGAGCTCGAGAACCGGAAGGCTGAGCTCAAGGAGAGAATCGTCGCTGCGGAGCAGCAGTGGGAGCTCCTCCGGCAGATGATCCGGGAACGAGTCGAGGGGGGAGGCAAGCTCCCCGAAGCGGTTGCAGCCGGTTCGCAGGAAGCGTCGGCCACCACGCCGCCGCCGACACTGGTGCCCGGCAATGGCTCGGACGAGACTCCGCGCATACACGGTCGCTGGTGACCGACAGGCTCCAGCCTCGTCTGGGGAGATAGAAGACGACGCGAGACGTACTGGACGTTCACTGAGGAGCAGACAGTAATGAAGACCAGGGGCACTACGACCGAAGTACGAGCGATTCTCGCCGACCAGCGAGGAGTGGCTCTTGTCCTGCTCGTGGTCAGCATGGTGGCCGTGGCGTCGGCCGCGGCGCTGGCGATCGATATCGGTATGCTCGTCACGGCCAGGACCGAATCACAGCGAGCGGCCGATGCATCGGCGCTTGCCGGAGCGTCCGCTCTGCTCGTCGATCCG
>JBDGWG010000053.1:0-19273 GCA_039585235.1 Gemmatimonadota bacterium
ATAGCTGCAATGCGCCTCCGGCAAGGAGGCACGGTGCAGCGCCGTTTCGTTCGCCTCGACGGACCCAAAGGTCCGCGCCTGGATCCCGAGACGACTGACGGCAGGGACATCAACCGAGTCGAAGAGATCCTGCTGCGGTTGGCGAACCTGCTCGTCACTCTGGTGGCGTTGACCATACTTCTCCCGCTCATCGTAGTCATCTCCGTACTCGTGCGCCTCGACAGCCCTGGACCGGTCATCTATCGCCAGCTTCGGGTCGGACTCGACCGAAGGGGCCGGATGGACACGCGGGATCGAACGGGCCGCCGGGTCAACGATCTCGGTGGCCGTCCGTTCATGATCTACAAGTTCCGGACGATGCAGGTCGACGCCGAATTCGACTCGGGTCCGGTTTGGGCCCGAAGGAACGACGAGCGCGCGACGCGGATCGGCCGTGTTCTCCGCAAAACGCGCATGGACGAAATCCCGCAGTTCTGGAACGTCCTGAAAGGTGATATGGCCGTCGTGGGACCGCGGCCCGAGCGGCCCAACTTCGTGCTCGAGCTGCAGAAGGAGATCGACGGATACCGACTGAGAAACAGGGTCAAACCGGGGATTACCGGCTGGGCTCAGATCAATCGGGGCACGGACCACACGGTTCAGGATGTTCGGGAAAAGGTGGACTTCGACATCGAGTACGTTCGCCGCCGCTCCCTGTGGTTCGATCTGCTGATTATGTTGAAGACGTTGCCGGTGATGGTCGAGCGCGAGAAGCCGCTCGAGCCGGAAGACAGGCAGTAGTGACGGAACCCATCGACGACGGGCGAACCGCGTCCGCGTTCCGTAACGAGCAGCCAGGAGCCCCCGCGACCATGGCAAACGGCAGTCACACCTCGCCGGTGGATACGGTCAACGTGATGCTGGTGAGCGCACACGACTGGTTCGCATCGGCGCTCCAGGCGGTGCTCGAGCCCGAAGGCTTCGTCTTCGCTCGAGTGCGCTCGGCGCGTGTAGCCCTCCGGGATGCCTCTCAGGTGAATCCCGACATGGTGATCATCGATGAGGGGCTGCCGGACATGGATACGCCCGAACTGGCGTCCTCGTTCGGCCTGGGAGGCCTGAAGTCGAGCATCCCGATTCTGGTCTATTCAGCCAACTTCTGGCACGAGAACGAGCAAGCCGCCGCGATGCGGGCAGGCGCCTGGGACATCATCAAGGAACCTGTGCGCTCCAATCTCGTGGTCGCGAAACTGAGAAGACTCCTGGAGATCAAACAGCTCATCGAGGCGACCGAAGAGGGCTCACTCTCGGACGTGGCCACCGGACTGTTCAATCTGACGGGCATGATGCGGATGCTTCGCGTACTGGGTGGTGCGTCTCGTCGGCACGGTGCATCGCTGACCTGCGTCGCCCTGGGTCCCGCGGAGACGCCGGGCGCCGACTCCCTGGATGTGCTGCGAGAGCGCGCAGCCCGCCTGTGGGGGCAGGGAATCCGCGAATCGGACGTGTGCGGCTGGATCGACGACCTGGAGCTCGGGATCGTCGCGTTCGGCACAGACGCAGCGGGCGTGACCACGCTCGTGAGACGGCTGACGGAGCGCACTGAAGCCGACCCCGATGGTTCTGAGCTAGTACCGCTCAGCGCCGGTATCGTCGAGCTGACAGACCGCTTTGTAGAGGAGAACGGCGTCGAGGCGGCGCAAGTCGCGCCGATGGCCACTCGAATCGCGAGTCTGTCGGGGATCGCGGCGGCGCGCGCAGCGCTTCGCGAAGCGCAGGAGGCCGGCGGCGGCATTCGGATCGCGGAGATCTCCTGACCAGTGGTCCTTCCTCCCACCGGCCCCGATTCACCGAATCACTTGAAAGCCCAGACGTGCCTGGGTGTGTTTCTGTTCGAGTCAGATCCCGAAAGCGTTTTCCCGTCGGCCAGGGCCGCTGACCTTCTCACAGCCGCCCGGGCCGCGCTGTTGGGTGGGCGCGCGACCCTTCCGCACTACCGATCGGACTCCCTTCACACGTCGGAGAAGAGTCCAGGCGATCCGGTGACAGAAGCCGATCACGCCGCCAATCGCGCGGTGCTCTCCGTCCTGGAATCCGAGTGTCCGCAGGATCCCATCCTGAGCGAAGAGTCCGAGCGGCCCGACTCCGCCTCGATCGCGGGGCGCCTTTGGGTCGTAGATCCGCTCGACGGAACCCGTGAGTTCATCGACGGAATCGACGAGTTCGCCGTGATGGTTGGGCTTGCGGAAAGGGGTTTAGCGCGTCTCGGGGCCTTCTATGTGCCGGGGGCCGAGCACCTGTACGTGGGCCTCGCCGATGGAGGGGCCTGGATAGCTGAGTGCCAGCTGGATGCCAGACCGGATTCGCCGATCGTGGTCGGCGAGTTCCGTCCGCTCCGTGTCGGAGAGCCGGAGGCGGGCCGAGTGCGGCTGGTTAGATCGCGATCTCACCCGGACGAACGTCTACAGGCGATCGAAGAGGCCTTGCCGTCCGTTCAGGTGATCTCATCGGGCTCGGTGGGCGTCAAGTGCGCCCGTATCGCCGAGCGAGTGGCCGATCTGTACGTCCACCCGGTTCCGTACCTGAAGGAATGGGATACGTGCGCCCCGGAGGCAGTCCTTCGCGGTGCCGGAGGTCGGGTAACGGACTGCGGCGGTGGATCCCTCCGGTATGGCAAGGAAGATCCCCGTCAACCGTCCGGAATCCTGGCGGGTGATCCCACCAGTTGGGCACGGGCCCTTCCTCTGGTGCGCGAGATGTCCGCACCGATACTCTAGCCACATCTGAAGGTGGCAGAGATGACCGTTGCCGGACCTCGTGGGGTTCGGACGAACACGAAAAGGAATGCCGCGACCATGATACAGAAGTCGACGAACGTGCACTGGCACGAGGGGCACGTATCCCGTGACGAACGCGAGAGCCGGAACGGGCACAGGGGTGCCATCCTGTGGTTCACGGGACTCTCGGGCAGCGGAAAGAGCACCCTGGCCAACGCCGTGGACCACCGTCTGCTCGAGCTCGGCCTGAGTTCTTACGTGCTGGATGGGGACAACGTGCGGCACGGGCTGAACGGTGACCTGGGCTTTTCTCCGGAGGATCGGACCGAAAACATCCGGCGGATCGGCGAAGTGGCGAAGTTGTTCTCCGACGCGGGGACCTTTGCCCTGACGGCGTTCATCTCACCCTATCGTGAGGATCGGGACCGCATTCGCGCGACAGCCGATCGAACGGATGACTTTGTCGAGATCTTCGTCTACTGTCCGCTGGATGTTTGTGAGGAGAGGGATCCGAAGGGCTTGTACAAGAAGGCGCGGGCCGGAGAGATACCGGAGTTCACGGGGATCAGCGCTCCGTACGAGGAGCCGGAAGCAGCCGAACTGGTCATCGACACGGCCGAGAATTCGCTGGACGAGTGCGTGGATATGGTGCTGAAGCATCTAGTGGGGCGAGGTTACATCGAGGAGAGGGCCGTCGCGGTGTAACGCGAATAGCCGTACTGACAGGAACCAACCAGAAAGATCGAGCGAAATGACTATACAACCTTACGGTGGCGCCCTCGTCGACCGGGTCGCCTCTTCGTCGGAAGCAGATAGCCTGCGAGCGGCGGCGTCGGAGTATCCCTCTGTCCGGATATCTCCGTGGACGCTCAGCGACCTCTACCTGATTGCGGTGGGCGGCCTGTCGCCGCTGGAAGGCTTCATGGACGAGGAGGCGTACCGGAGCGTCGTGGACGAAATGGTTCTGCCTGAAGGTCTGCCGTGGTCGATGCCCGTGGTGCTGCCAGTGACCGACGAGGAGGCCGGGCAGATCTCGGTCGGATATTCCGCCGCGCTGTATGCGCCGGACGGAAAGCTGGCGGCGGTCATCGACGTCACGGACATCTTCGACCGGGACCGAGACCGCGAGGCCGAAGCTGTGTTTCGCACATCGGACCAGGCGCACCCCGGGGTGGCGGCGATGTATCGGATGGGCGGCCGGTGTGTAGGCGGTCCGATCCGGTACGTGTACGATGAGGACATCACGGGCTTCCCGGCCGAGAACCTGAAACCGGCGGAGACGCGTTCCGCTTTTGCGGATCGCGGGTGGGAGACTGTAGTGGCGTTCCAGACCAGGAACCCGATCCATCGGGCCCACGAGTACATCCAGAAATGTGCTCTCGAAGTGGTGGATGGGTTGCTGGTCCACCCTCTGGTAGGGGAGACCAAGTCGGACGACATTCCGGCTGACGTGCGCATGCAGTGCTACCACGTACTCCTCGATGGATACTATCCCGCGGATAGGGTGATGCTGTCGGTCCTGCCCGCTGCCATGCGCTACGCCGGGCCACGGGAAGCGATCTTTCACTCGATCATGCGACGCAACTACGGGTGCTCCCATTTCATCGTAGGCCGGGACCATGCCGGGGTCGGCGACTACTACGGCACGTACGACGCGCAGAAGATCTTTGATGAGATCGACCTGGATGCGCTCGGCATCGAGCCGATGAAGTTCGAGCATTCCTTCTACTGCTTGCGCACCAAGCAGATGGCGACGCCTAAGACATCGCCGGCGTCGATGGAGGAGCGAGTCTTTCTCTCGGGGACCAAGGTTCGCGAAATGCTGTCGCGCGGCGAGTCCCCGCCCGAAGAATTCACGCGGCCCGAGATCGCAGCGATCCTGATGAAGTCCTATCAGGCGCGGGCGTCGGCTGGCTGAGGGCCATTTTCCGCGGGAGATAGCTGGTGCCGGGATCGGCCGTCCTCACCCTTCTGGTACTGGGGGTCGCGATCCTCCTGATCGTGAGGGAGGTCGCCCCTCCTGATGCGATGCTGTTCGCGGCCCTGGTGGTCCTCATGGCTGCCGGCGTCGTGACGCCTGAGCGCGCCCTCGCATCGTTCGGGAACCCGGCGGTTGCGACGATCGGGGCGCTGTTCATCGTGGCGGCCGGCATGCGAGCGACGGGTGTGCTGGAGAGCGCGTCCCGCACGATCCTGGGTCGTGGCAGCGGGCTCACGCGGGCTCTCCTTCGACTGACGTCTTCGACTGCGGTGCTTTCCGCCTTCATCGCCAACACGCCGATCGTGGCGATGGGTGTGCCCACCGTGACGTCGTGGGCCGAGCGCAACCGGGTGTCGCCGTCGCGCCTTCTGATTCCGCTGTCCTACGCGTCAATCCTCGGTGGGATCTGTACTCTGATCGGCACATCGACGAACCTGGTGAGCCACGGTCTCCTGCTGCAGGCCGGAATGCCGGGCTTCACCTTCTTCGAGCTCGCTGCGATCGGTGTTCCCTGCGCCGTACTCGGAACGCTGTACCTGGTGCGCGCGGCGCCCCGCCTGCTCACCGATCGCGTTCCGATCCGGACGATCGGGGACGACGTCCGTCGCTACCTGGTGGAGATGCGGTTGTCCGATCCGTCTCCCCTGGTCGGAAAGACGATCCTGGAAGCGGGTCTGCGTCACCTGCCGGGTCTCTTCCTCGTCCGGGTGGAGCGGTCCGGCGGTACGATATCTCCGGTCGGACCGGAAGTGCGGCTTCTGTCCGGCGACCTGCTCACCTTTGCCGGCGTCGTGGAGACCATCGTAGATCTGCGGAAGTACGTGGGCCTCACGCCGACCGCCTCGGAGCGGCCGAGCAACTCTAGCGGCTGGGAACTGCATGAGGCGGTCGTTTCGCCCGGTTCTCCGCTCGTCGGATCGAACATCCGAGACGCCAGTTTCCGGGGCCGCTACAACGCCGCCGTGATCGCCGTTCATCGACGCGGTGAGCGCATCGAAGGCCGAATCGGCGACATCGTTCTGCGTCCCGGCGACACGCTGCTCCTCGAAGCAGCGGGTGCGTTCTCCAGGGCTTTTCGGGACTCGTCCGACTTCTACCTCGTCAGTCGCGTTGGGGACAGTGCCTCCCCACGCCGGGATCGAGCTTTCATGGCGGTTCTGATCCTGGCTGCCATGGTCGCGCTCGTGGCACTCGAAATCCTGCCCATCGTGGTGGGCGCACTCGGCGCCGGGATGGCCATGGTGGTATTCCGGTGCATCAGCCTTGGCGAGGCGAAGCGCTCGATCGACTGGTCGGTCCTGCTCACGATCGGTTCGGCCCTCGGGATCGCCACGGCCCTGGAGGCGAGCGGTGCCGCGGCGGTTCTCGCGGAAGGCGTTGCGGGAGCCGGGGCCATGTTCGGTCCCATAGGTGTCCTGGCGGCCGCCATCGTGGCAGCGATGGCGTTGAACGCACTGGTGTCGAACACGGCGGCCGCTGCGATCCTGTTCCCGGTGGTGGTGTCGGCTGCCTCCGGCCTCGGTCTCGACCCGAGGCCATTCGTCGTCGGCGTCACGGTGGCGGCGTCGCTCTCGTTTGCGACTCCGATCGCCTACCAGACCAACCTCATCGTGTACGGTCCCGGCGGGTATCGATTCACGGACTTCACGAAGATCGGAGTTCCGCTGCAGATCCTTCTCGCGATCGTCTGCCTGCTGCTCATCCCCATAGTATGGCCCTTGACTGGCTGATCCCTGGCGACCGGCCCAGAGCCGACCGTCGACTGAGGGCCCGCCTCTTCCTGTGGCGCACCTGCCACACTCGCCTCTGACCGATTCCCTGGCAACGGGCCGTCCGCTTCCAGACATGTTCCGTAACTCACTACAATGACTCGAGTTCAACGACGCGCTGCCTGACGTTGCCGAATCGCTCGGCGGGTGGCGCGCCTCTTGTAACGGAGGTCCATGTCGGCGGGACTGCTCCCGCTGCATCCGCGACGCCTTGGAGCTGGACATGGCCTCGCGTTGAGTTCGTATCCAGGAGGATCACAACCGATGTGTGGAATCGTCGCGTACGCTGGAGGGGAGCAGGCGACACCCATTCTACTCGAGGCACTCAGTCGGCTCGAATACCGAGGCTACGACTCGGCGGGCCTGGCCGTGCAGAACGGCACTGGACTCGAGACACGGCGGGCCGCCGGCCGCCTCGAGGCCCTCGGGGCCCTGCTCGAGCAGGAGCCGATCGTGGGCGAGTCCGGTATCGGGCACACCAGGTGGGCTACGCACGGAGAGCCCACGGTCGGCAACGCCCACCCTCATCAAGACTGCTCCAAACAGATCGCCGTGTGTCACAACGGCATCATCGAGAACGCCGATGTGCTCAGGGCCATGTTGATGCGGAGGGGTCACGAGTTTCGGTCGGACACGGATACCGAGGTGCTGGCGCACCTGATAGAGGAGCACTGGCTCCCGCCGCTGCACCTCAGCGTTGCCCGCGCCCTGAGCATGGTCGAGGGTACGTATGGTCTGGTCGTGATGAGCTCCCGCGAGCCCGACCGGATCGTGTGCGCACGTCGGGGGTCGCCGCTCCTGATAGGCCTCGGCAAGGGAAGGTCTTTCGCGGCATCGGATGCCGCGGCCCTTCTCCCGTACACCCGGCGAGTCGTCTACCTGGACGATGGAGAGCTCGCCGTCCTCGACTCCTCCGGGTGTGATATCCTGTCAACGGACGCCATGTCCCGGATCGTGAAACCGGTTGAGGAGATTGACTGGGATCTCGAAGCCGCAGAGCGCGGAGGACACGCCCATTTCATGCTGAAAGAGATTCACGAGCAGCCGACCAGCCTCGAGGCGACGTTGCGGGGCCGAATCCAGAGCTCACCCGCGGCGGTGAAGCTTGGCGGGCTATCCGACGTCGCGGGGATCCTGTCGGAGGCCCGACGGATCATCTTTACGGCCTGCGGTACTTCCTGGCATGCCGGTCTCATCGGGAAGTTCATGGTCGAGGAGTACGCACGCGTGCAGGCAGATGTGGAGTATGCGTCTGAATGGCGGTACAGGAACCCTGTGCTCGAGCCGGGAACGGTCATCGTGGGAGTCTCTCAATCCGGCGAGACGGCGGACACTCTGGCTGCGCTTTCGCTGGCCATGGAGAAGGGCGCGACCACGCTCGGAATCGTCAACGTCGTGGGAAGTTCCATCGCCCGCGTGACGGATGCAGGTATCTACCTTCATGCCGGACCGGAAATCGGGGTCGCCTCGACGAAGGCGTTTACCTCCCAGGTCGCGGCGATGGCACTGTTCGCCCTGTACCTCGGTCGTCAGAGGGGGCTCGATCCGGATGTGACCGGCCGGGTCCTCTCCGAGATCCAGACGCTCCCGGACAAGGTGCGCAAGGTCCTTGCTCGCGCCGACGAGCTCGAGGAATTGGCCCGGCGCCTGGTCGAGCGTGGAAACGGCAACTTCTTGTACCTGGGTCGAGGGTACAGCTTCCCAGCTTCCCTCGAGGGGGCATTGAAGCTCAAGGAAATCAGCTACATACACGCCGAAGGGTTCTCAGCGGCCGAGATGAAGCATGGTCCGATAGCCCTCATCGACGAGAACATGCCCGTAGTGGTCGTGGCTCCCCGCGATGCCTTGTATCCCAAAGTCCTGTCCAACATGAGAGAGGTGAAGGCGCGCGGCGGCTACCTGGTCGCTGTGACCACGGAGCCGAACGGTCTCGCCGAGGTGGCGGACGAAGTGGTCATCGTTCCGAGCACGGAGGACAGTCTGCAGCCCGTCATCACGAGCATCCCACTTCAACTACTGGCCTATCACATGGGCGTGATGCGGGGCTGCGACGTTGATAAACCACGCAATCTGGCCAAGAGCGTCACGGTGGAGTAGGACGACCGATGAAGGTTCTCCATGTAGTGGGCTCACGCTCCGGCTTCTTTCGTATCTCGCCCGTGTTCCGCGCTCTCAGGGCGGTGGGCGTGGAACGTCAGGTCATCGTATATGCTGGACACAGGGAAGAACTGAATCCGGGCGACACGTTCCTCGAGGAACTCGAGCTTCCGTCGCCTGACCACGTTCTCGGCGTTTCGACCGGAACCTCGGCCGTCCGGACGGGACGGTCGCTCATCGCTCTCGAGCCCGTCGTATTGCGTGAAGCCCCCGACTGGATCTTCGCTGTGGGAGATGTGGACGCTGCTCTGGCGGCGGCGCTGGTGGGACGCAAGAATGGACTTCCCCTGGCTCATCTGGAGGCCGGGCTGAGGGCCGGAGACCCGCTGGCGCCGTTGGAAATCAACCGGCTGCTCACCGACCGGCTCTCCGACGCGCTGTTCACGGCGGAGCGGGAAACCAGCGCGCATCTGATATCAGAAGGCATCGATTCGGAGCGCGTTCACTATGTCGGCAATACCGTGGCGGATACCGTGTTGCGCCTTCGGGACAGGTCCACGGCCCTCGCACTGCCAGAGGTCCTGGGGTTGGAGGAGGGGTCGTACATAGTTGCCTCGCTGCAGCGAACAGGCGGCCCCCAGCGAACGGACCACCTGAAGGACTTCCTGGAAGCGCTGGACGGGGTGGCGTTCGAGACGGGGCGGTCCACGATCCTCCTGCTGGATGCACCCGGTGCGGCTGACGTCAGGGCGCACAAGCTGGAATCTCTTCTCTCCCCGATCAATGTGGTAAGGTCGGCCAGCTACGTAGAGCTTCTCGCCTTGGTCCAGGGGGCTGGCGCCGTGGTCACGAACGCCCGCGACGTGCAGGATTGTGCGACCGTGGTCGGAGTGCCGAGCGTCGCCGTCGGAGACCTCGCGGTCGGCAGACGCGCGATTCTCGAGCGGCGTAGCCACGTATCGCTCGAAGCGTTGGATGGACTACCCGAGGTCGTGATGCGTGTCCTGACCGAGCGGCCCGCGGCTCGGACGCCAGAACTATGGGACGGCCTGGCGGCGGAGCGGATCGCCGAGATCACGATGGCCAGTCTCCCGATGTCCATCGCCTGACCGCCTCCCGACCCGAATGCTCGCGTTCTCCGGGTTCTGACGCGGCGCCAGTGCTGTGATTTGGCCTCTCTCGTTGCGGAATGCGACGAACCGGCCGCGCTCCCTAGACGTCGCGTTTACGCGAGTCGGCTGCCAGGTGTCGCAAATCTGCCACATCTGCGGATCATCGCGCCCAATACGGCATCGAACCCTCGTGCGGGTCCGGATCTTGATCTTCTCGGGCCGGCCGGCCGTAGCGTCGGCACGACACGGTGACCCCACGGGGGCGGCACGAGTGACGCCAAACTTCCAGTGGAAGATCGATTCATGAGTGAAAACATCGACATCGAGAAGCCGATCCCGTCCGAGGACGCGGAGCGGGTCCTCCTCGCGCCCGAAGACCGGGCTGCCATCCGGATCCTGGTCGTAGACGACGAACCGAGCATCCTCGAGAGTTGTGAGACCGTTCTCAGTGGAGAAGGGTACGGCTGCCAGGTCGAACGCCGTGGCGAAGAGGCTGTGCGCCGGCTCAAGGGCGAAACGTTCGAGATCGTTCTGATCGACCAGAATATGCCGCAGGTTCACGGACTCGACATCCTCGCGGAACTCAGGAAGCGTAACCCCGATTGCCTGGCGATCGTGATGACAGGACACGCCACGACGGAGGACGGAGTCAAGGCCATCCAGGCCGGGGCCTGGGACTACCTTCCGAAGCCGTTCACGGCCACTCAGCTTCTCGTGCTCATCGGCCGAGCGGCATTCACGCTGATGCGATCGCACAAGGTGACCCAGCCGTCGCAGCGCGAGGGGCTGCTCGTCGAGCGGGGGACGCCCATCCTCGGCGTGTCCGCCGCTATGCGTGAGGCGGTCAAGAAGGCACTCAAGGTCGCGCCCACCGACGCGTCCATCTTCATCACGGGCGAGAGCGGAACCGGTAAGGAGCTGTTCGCTCAGTACATCCACAGGGAGAGTCGCCGATCACGCAAGCCGTTCGTCGCGGTGAATTGTGCCGCTCTTCCCGGAGAGCTACTCGAATCCGAGATGTTCGGCCACCGACGGGGAGCCTTCACCGGGGCGATCCGGGACAAGGCCGGATTGCTGGAAGTAGCGGACCAGGGCTCGTTCTTTCTCGACGAACTGGCGGAGATGCCTCTCGCAATCCAGGCCAAGCTGCTGCGAGTCCTGCAGGACGGCGTGCTCAGGCGTGTCGGGAGCGAAAAGGACGATGCGGTTGTGGATGTGCGCTTCATCTCGGCGACCAATCGCGATCCGGAAGAGGCCTTGAGCGAGGGAGTTTTAAGGCACGATCTGTACTACCGGCTCCGTGTCGTTCCGATTCACATCTCGTCGCTGAGGGAACGCCCGGAGGACATCCCCGTGCTCATCCGCCATTTCGTGGAGCACTTCTGGCAACGGCACCAGTTGCCCGGCGAAGAGCCTCCGAAACTCGCGGGAGAGACCCTGGAAGCTCTGATCCACTACCCGTGGCCAGGAAATGTCCGCGAGCTCCAGAACGTGATCGAGAACCTGGTCGTGCTGTCGGATCCCGAGGAAGAAATCCCCGCGGAGCGGCTGTCGATTCTGGAGCAGCCACTCGAACTCAGCCAGGGGGGCGGTCTCGGCCCTGCGTATGACCTCCGCATGCCGTTCCACGATGCGAAGCAGATACTGGTCGACCGCTTCGAGCGAGAGTACCTGGCGCACCTCGTCGCACGCACGGGCGGGAACATGTCTGAATCGGCCCGACAGGCCGGCATCGACAGGACGACGTTGTATCGCCTGATGGACAAGCACAAGTTGGCCCGTGAGGCCTTTGCGTCCTGATCATGGCAGACAATGCCTTCCCACGATCTGGCTCGCCGGATGCGGGGGCCGGAGAAGACTCCGACTCTGTCGTCACGAGGGCCGCCCGGAACCGGGCGGAAAGCCTGATCCGCTCGCTCCCGGAGCGCTTCCGTCACGCCGGCATCGAGTTAGCACGCGAGCTTTACGGAGGCCCGGGACCGGTGAAGGTCCTTCAGACTGGAGAGGGTCAACCTGCCGACACACCACCCTGGTACACCGGGCTCGAGCTCGAGGAGGCATGGGCGGTGGGTCAGGCCTTCCGGCAGACGATTCAGGACCCCGCCGCCGAAAGTGGAGCACTGGAGACCGGTGCTTCCAGCGAGCTGCACGCAGCTCTGGATCGAAGTCTCCTGAGCGCGGCCGTCGCGACTCTGGATCGCAACACCGACGCGCATCGCAGGATGGTACAGGACGTATCGCACGACCTTCGGTCGCCACTCAACTCGATTCTGTTCCTGGCGGATGCGCTGCGCTCTGAAAGGAGCGGACCCCTTACGCCGGCGCAGAGCCACCAGATGAGTGTCCTTTACACCGCAGCTGTCACGCTCGTCAGAATGGCGAACGATCTCATAGATTTCTCCCGGTTGGGCGTGGGGCAGGAGAGGATAGCGATATCGACGGCCTCTTTCTCTCTGGAGACCGTGATCGCTGACGTCAGGAACCTGGTCGGTCCTCTTTCCACACATCGGGGCGTCGAGCTTCGAACTATCTTCAGCGCCAAAGGCCTGCGACACGGGGATCAGCGGCTTCTGAGTCGCGTGCTGTTGAATCTGGTCTCGAATGCTCTGGAAGCCGTGGACAGTGGCGGCGAAGTGTCGCTCGAGTTCAGCGATACGGATGGCGGAGATCTGTGTATAGAGATTAGCGACGATCGCGCGGGTACCGATGTCGACGCTCTCAGACGACTCATGTCGGTCACCGAGGATCGATGGCCGGGCGAGACCCGGGGCTGGACCCGCGGACTCGGCCTGACGATCAGCACGCGCCTCGTCGAGGCGGCCGGGGGCCGGATCGACGTCACGAGCCGGGGCGGAACCGGCACAGTGTTTCGAGTCCAGCTGCCCTTCCCATGCCTGTAGACCCCGTTTCGCCACGGGGGAATTGGGTTAGAATAAAGGTGTTGCGTCTGCGCAACACGGGTGGGACCTTCAGGCTGGTTACAGAGGCGTAACACGGGGTTTTATAATTAGTTGCGGTGCAACACTCGGTGGGAGCGCTTCTTGCCTATCGAGTTCGTCAACATGTCGGCGACTCATTCCGTGACCGAGTTGCTGGTGCAAGTGCCCCGCCGTCGTGGTGGGCGGGTCGCACGGCCAGGTTTGGGTGACAGGGACCGGTGCTTCGTTTCGAGCGGCAGGTCCACCGTCTGTTACTCACGGGCACGGAGTGTGCCCGAAGAGGTCGGAACAGCGGGTTGAAGCGAAACTGGGTATCGAAAGCGAGGAAGTGATTTCCGAGAATCGGTGGTACGCGCTGTGCACCCGATCGCGACACGAGAAGAAGGTTGCTGCCGTACTTTCGGATCGCGGCTTCGACGAGTACCTGCCCCTCATCTCCAGAGAGAGCCAGTGGCACGACAGACGGAAACGGATCTTGTGGCCACTCTTTCCCGGCTATGTGCTCGCCCGATTCTCTCCGGAGGAGGCAGGGGCAGTCGTCGGGGTCCCGGGTGTGGTGAGCGTCGTGTCCGTTGCGGGATCACCGGCCCCCATCCCGGAGAGCGACATCTCCAACATTCGAGCCCTGGTCGCGGCAGCGGATGCCACCGGCTCTCTGCCGGAGTCCGAGGTACTGTTGGAGGAGGGCCAGCGTGTGGAGATCATACGGGGGCCGTTCCAGGGAGTTCGGGGGATCGTGATCGAGCGACGTGGCGCGAGGATCACAATGCAAGTTGGGCTCTCCGCCATACGGCGGGGGGTACGCCTCGAAGTGCCGGCGAGCGCGGCTCGCGTCCTTGAGGAGTAGGCGTTTGTCGACGAGGGGAACGGCTGACTTCTTGGTGATAGGTGGTGGGATCGTGGGCCTGTCGATCGCCTCTACGCTCAAGCGCCGCCACCCGGACTGTGACGTCATACTGCTTGAGAAGGAGTCTGAATGCGGGCGCCACGCTAGCGGCAGGAACAGCGGTGTGCTGCACGCTGGATTCTACTACACGGCCGACAGCCTGAAGGCGAGGTTCTCTCGAGACGGAAATCGGGAGCTGACCGACTACTGCCTGGCCAAAGGCCTTCAGATTCATCGCTGCGGCAAGCTGGTCGTGACACGCTCCGCCGATGAGCTGGACTCGCTGCAGGAATTGTTCAGGAGAGCACAGCTCAACGGTGTCCCCGTGCAGCGAGTTGATGAGGAGGAGGTCGCGAGGCTGGAGCCGGAAGCACGTACGTGCGGGGAGGCCCTGCATAGCCCCACCACGGCCACAATCGATCCCGGTGAAGTTGTCGGGGCGCTCGCGCGTGATGCCGAGGGCCTCGGCGTCGAGATCCGGACGGACACCCTGTTTCAAGGCCAGGAGCGTCAACGAGTCCTCACTTCCTCGGGTGTCTATTCGGTAGGATATGTCATTAACGCGGCAGGTCTGTACGCCGACCGCGTCGCACGGCAATTCGGCTTCTCCGAGGAGTATCGGATCCTGCCGTTTCGCGGTCTCTACATTCGTTACGAGGGTAAAGGGCCGGCACCTCGGATGCATATCTATCCGGTCCCACGGCTGGATCAACCTTTCCTGGGCGTGCACTGGACCGCGACGGTGGACGGTGGCACGATGATCGGCCCCACGGCGATCCCCGCCCTGTGGAGGGAGCACTACCGGGGCGTGAACGGTTTTCGACTCGGCGAGATGGTAGAGATCGGGAGCAGGGAAGCCGGTCTGTGGCTCCACGACAGCTTCGACTTCCGCCGCCTGGCGTGGCAGGAAATGCAGAAGCGTAGCCGGCGACGACTCGTCTCGATGGCACGCGAGCTGACCAGGAGCTCGACTGCACGAGGTCCCTGGCAGTGGGGAGAACCGGGCGTCCGGGCCCAGCTGTTCCACGTCGCCACGCGAAGCCTCGAGATGGACTTCCGCTGTCAGGGAGACGACAGGTCGTTCCACGTTCTGAACGCAGTGTCTCCGGCGTTCACGTGCGCGCTCCCCTTCGCACGCTACGTGGTAGACCAGATCGAGTCACGTCTCGGTTCCGTTGGAGCGCGCGAGCAGTCCGCGGCCCGTGCGACAATCGGGGAATCAGCTTGATGCCATCATACCGGCAGCAGGCCGAATTCTGGCCGTCGCGTAGGGTCCTGGTTACTGGAGGCAGCGGTTTCCTGGGATCCCACCTGCTCGAGCGACTCGCGGCGCTGGAGCCCGCGGAGATCCTCGCGCCGGACGCCGTTGATTATGATCTGACGGAAGTGGCCGCGGTGCGAGCGATGTTCAGAGAGCACCGTCCTGACACGGTCATCCATCTAGCGGCGCAGGTCGGTGGAATCGGGGCGAACCTGGACAATCCAGGCCGCTTCTTCTACGCGAACATCGCGATGGGCATCCACATGATCGAGGAAGCACGGGTCAGTGGTGTGGACAATTACGTGCAACTTGGCACGATCTGCGCCTACCCGAAGCATACTCCCGTGCCCTTCCGCGAGGCGGATCTCTGGAACGGTTATCCCGAGGAAACGAACGCCCCGTACGGAATCGCCAAGAAGGCTCTCCTGGTCCAGTTGCAGGCCTACCGGGCGCAGTATGGCTTCGGTGGCATATACCTCCTTCCGGTCAACCTTTACGGACCGCGCGACAACTTCGATCCTGCGACAAGCCACGTAATTCCAGCCCTCATTCGCAAGATGGTCGAGGCGCGCGAGGCGGGAGCCGACGAGGTGGTCCTGTGGGGGACCGGCTCGGCGTCCCGGGAGTTCCTGTACGTGGACGATTGCGCACGTGCGATACTGCTCGCCACCGAAAGATACACCGGGGCCGAACCCATAAACGTGGGAACCGGCGAAGAGATCACGATTAGGGATCTCGCATTACTCATTGCCGAGATCGTCGGTTTCGAGGGACGCCTGACTACAGATCCGAGCAAGCCTGACGGGCAGCCTCGAAGATGCCTGGACACGTCGCGCGCGGCCGAGCATTTCGGGTTCCAGGCCGAGGTGCCCCTGCGAGAGGGACTGACGCGCACGGTCACGTGGTACGTGGAATCGAGCGAGTGTGACGGGTCGGCGGCACGCATCCCGGAGATCTCCACTGGAGAGGGGAACGACCTTGAGTGACGTGAAAAGAGCCCTCGTGACGGGAGTCACCGGCCAGGACAGAGCATCCAGCTTCAACACCGCCAGAATCGAACACCTTTACCGGGATCCGCACGAGGAAGATGCACGCTTCTTTCTTCACTACGGTGATCTCACGGACAGCAGCGTGCTGAATCGTCTCTTACAGCAGATTCGCCCCGATGAGGTGTACAACCTCGGAGCTCAAAGCCATGTGCGTACGAGCTTCGACCTGCCGGAGTACACGGCCGAAGTGACGGGACTCGGGGCCGTTCGTTTACTCGAGGCCATGCGGGAGACCGGCGTGCGACCACGGTTCTATCAGGCGAGCTCGTCCGAGCTATACGGCAAGGTGCAGGAGGTTCCGCAGTCGGAGTCGACACCTTTCTACCCTCGCTCCCCGTATGGGTGCGCCAAGGCCTACGCGTTCCACGTCACGAGGAACTACAGGGAGGCCTACGGATTCTTCGCAGCGAACGGCATTCTGTTCAATCATGAGAGCCCGCGCCGCGGAGAGACGTTCGTGACGCGGAAGATCACGCGTGCCGCGGGGCGCATCAAACTGGGTCTCCAGGAAAAGCTCTACCTCGGGAATCTCGATGCGAAGCGGGATTGGGGATACGCCCCGGAGTACGTGGAAGCGATGTGGCTCATGCTGCAGGCCGAAGAGCCGGGCGACTACGTGGTCGCGACCGGAGAGACTCACTCAGTGCGGGAGTTTCTGGATGCCGCCTTTGGACTACTCGATCTGGACTGGAAGGAGCACGTTGCCCTCGATCCCCGGTACGAACGACCATCCGAAGTGGACCTGCTCGTCGGAGACCCGTCGCGCGCCAAACGCGTGCTGGGCTGGGAGCCTCGCACCACTTTCGAACAGCTGCCGGTCGAGTGGAGGTGCCGCGGCCCCACCGGTGCTCCGCATCGAGCCATCCCGCGGATGGGTAGCCCTCAAGTTGCGCGAACTGTGGGAGTATCGAGAGCTGCTGTATTTCCTCACGTGGCGCGACATCAAGGTGCGCTACAAGCAGAGCATCCTCGGGGCCGCGTGGGCGATCATCCAACCCTTCGCGGCCATGGTCGTGTTCACGATCTTCTTCGGGAAGCTGGCGAACCTAGGTCCCGCGGGCATCCCCTACCCGATCTGGAATTATGCGGCGATGGTCCCTTGGACCTATTTCGCCTTTGGACTCGCGCAGTCCTCGAACAGTCTGGTGGGCAGCTCCGCGCTGCTGAAGAAGGTGTACTTCCCGCGGCTCGTGGTGCCGATCGCCAGCACGTTGTCGGGCCTCGTGGATTTCACGATCGCAATGGTGGTGCTCATACCGATGATGATCGTGTACGGCTACTGGCCGACCCTGAACATCGTCTGGCTGCCAGCCTTCGTTCTCCTTGCCTTCCTGAGTGCCCTGGGCGTCGGACTGTGGCTCTCGGCTCTCAACGTGCAGTTCCGCGACGTGAAGCACACCATCCCGTTCCTGGTGCAGATCTGGTTCTTCCTGACGCCTGTCGTGTACTCCGCGTCGGACAAGATCACCGATCCGGTATGGTTGTCCATCTACAGCCTGAATCCCATGGTCGGAGTGGTCGAAGGCTTCCGATGGGCGCTGCTCGGGATGGACACGAAGCCGGGTCCAATCATTCTCGCTTCAGCACTGGGCACTCTGACCGTGTTCACGGGAGGCCTCTTCTACTTCCGGCGAATGGAAAAAACCTTCGCCGATGTGGTATAGCGAATGAGCGAAATCGCGATCCGGGTGGAAGGGCTGGGGAAGGAGTACCACATCGGGGCGTTGAGGAAGCAGCGCTACAACACGCTGCGCGACCACGTCGCGAACGCCTTCGCGGCCCCGTTCCGCCGGGCCGGCAAGCTCCTGCGAGGCCAGGCTACGGGAGCCGCTGAACTCGACGAGAAGATCTGGGCTCTGCGCGATATCAACTTCGAAGTGGAACGAGGAGATGTCGTCGGAGTCATCGGCCACAACGGGGCGGGCAAGAGCACGTTGCTCAAGATCCTCTCACGAATCACCGAACCGACTGCGGGGATGGCCGAAATCCACGGCCGGGTGGGCTCGCTGCTGGAGGTCGGCACCGGCTTTCACCCCGAGCTCACAGGCAGGGAGAATATCTTCCTGAATGGGGCCATTCTTGGAATGGCACGGTCGGAGATTGCTGCCCGGTTCGATGAGATCGTGGCTTTCTCCGAGGTCGAGAAGTTCATTGATACCCCCGTCAAGCACTATTCCAGCGGCATGGGACTGCGGCTCGCCTTCGCCGTGGCGGCTCACCTCGAGCCGGAGATCCTGATCGTGGACGAGGTACTGGCGGTCGGCGATGCCTCGTTTCAGCACAAATGCCTGGGTAAGATGGGCGAGGTGGCAGAGGCCGGGCGAACCGTCCTCCTGGTAAGTCATAACATGGGTGCGATCACGCGCCTGTGTGAGCGAGCGCTTCTGCTGTCGGCGGGGGACTTGATCCATGACGGCCCGGCAACGGAAGTAGTGGCCGCCTACCTGTCGGCAGGCAGACCGATCGTATCCTCATGGCATCGTTCGCAGGACTCAGTCGAGGAACCGGAAGGCGACGGGAGCCTCGATTCTGTGCGCGTCCTCGACCTGGCCCACAAGCCGGCGGAAATCCTGCCGTTCGAGAAGAGCTTTGAGATCGAAGTCGGATATACGCTGCGGGTACCGATTCGAGGCCTGGCCGTGTTGTGCGCGGTCAACAACTTCCGAGGAGACGTGGTGTGGATGTCCGAGGACACGGACACGACCGATCTCGCGGGAAGGGTGCGAGAGCCGGGTGCCTACGTATCGACGTGTACTGTTCCGTCTCATTTGCTGAAGCCCGGGAGGTACGTGCTGCACGCCGCCGGGCATGTTCCCGGGACGCGCCGCGTGTTCAGGCGGCTTCATGTGGTGACGTTCGAGGTATCACCCACGGGCTACGACTTCCAGCTTTCGCGGGAAGGTGCCGTCACTCCGGTGCTCCCCTGGACCGTGCGCCGCATAGGAGCCCCGGCCGAGCCGGACCTGGTTACCGAAGATGCGCGTACGGTCCGGTAGAATGACGCCTCGGCAGCGCAAGACCGTTCAGGAGCCGGTCGGTATGGGAGGGTCGGTGAAACCATGGATCCGCCAATGAAAGACGGAACAGACAGGACATCCGGTGGCTTCGCGCCGCGACGGATCGCGGACGACTACCTGGCCGAGTTCAGGGAGCTACTGGACCGAATCGACGTCGATGATATCGCGCGCACCGTCGAGCGACTGCGTGAGGCGCGGGACCGGGGTGCGACGATCTTCATCGCCGGCAATGGGGGGAGCGCAGCCACGGCAGCTCACCTCGTAAACGACCTGGGTAAGGCCACCAAACAATCCGGACGCCCGCCTTTGCGAGTGATGTGTCTAAGCGACAACGTTTCCTGGCTGACAGCCCTGGCCAACGACGAGGGCTACGAGCGCGTGTTCACGGGTCAGCTTGAAAACTTCG
>JBDGWG010000054.1:0-15502 GCA_039585235.1 Gemmatimonadota bacterium
GACTTGAGCAGTCAGACCTTTCCCGCGTGGGTCGGGCGTCCGCTCGACGAGATCATCGACCTGTGCCGCGACCTCGTGGAGGACCCCGATTGCCCGACCGTAAAACGGTGGCGCGAGACCGGGGGAAAGGTCGTCGGCCACTTCCAGGTCTACTTCCCGGAAGAGATCGTGCACGCCGCGGGTATGCTGCCGGTCAAGATCAGAGGCGCTCCCCTCGAGCCGATCCAGGCCGAGTCGCGGTTCGGCTCGTACCTGTGCTCCATTCTCAAGACCTCCCTGGAGCTCGCGTTGACCGGGCGGGTCGAACTCGAACTGTTCGTGACGCATCCCATCTGCGACGCCGCGCGCAACCTGGCCGGCGTGTGGGGCCGGAACCTGGATTATCCGTGCGAGATCCTCTACCTGCCCCAGAACGCCAACTCGCCGCACGCCGCGCTCTACCTGCGCGGTGAATACGACCGCCTGCGGCGCACGGTGCAGGAGATCGCCGGCCGCGAAGTCTCGGACGACGGTCTGCGGCAGTCGCTGCAAGTGTACAACGAGAACCGGGCCCTCATCCGCGCACTCTATGCGGTCAAGCGGGACGAGCCATGGATCATGGGAGCGGACGAAGCTTACGTGCTCGTGGCGGTCGGCGGCATGATCCCGCGCGAGGAGCACAACGCGCTCCTGCGAGCCGTCCTGCCGCTTCTCGGCGAGCGCCCGGCAAAGAGACAGGACAGGATCCGGGTGGTGTTCGAGGGCGGCTTCTGCGAGCAGCCGCCCCTCGACCTGATCAGGTCCATCTCTCGCTCGTGCTACGTGGTGGACGATGATCTCCTCATAGGGCTGCGCTGGATCCTGGAGGACGTCGCGCTCGCTGGCGACCCGATGTCCAACCTGGCCACCGCCTATCTCGAGAACTCGTCCTACAGCCCCGTGCAGCACGATCTGCGCAAGCCCAAGGAAGAGATGCTGCTCAGGAGGATCGAGTCCTCGGGCGCCGAAGCCGCGATCGTTACCGCGGCCAAGATGTGCGAGCCGGGTCTCGAGGAGCAGGTGTGCTACACCCGGGCGCTCGACGAGACGAACATCCCGTACTTCGTCAGCGAGTTCGAGGAGAACATGACCAGCTTCGACCAGCTCGAGATTCAGCTCGAGACATTCCTCGAGAACCTGCTGTTCGACTGAGACGAGGGTACTACCGATGAGCCAAACAGGGACGGAAGCGACCATCGTCGGGAGCAGCAACCGAAAGGGCGCCGACCTGTTCCGCGTGTGGTTCGAGGACCTCACGCAGGCTGCGGGGGAAGATCGCGGGGCGGCTTACGTATTCGTGATGGGTAGCCTGGCCGAACTGCTGCGCGTGTTCGATCTGCCGATCGTCTTTCCCGAGATCAACTCGCTCCAGACCGCCGTTCGCCGCGTAGCGCACGAGTATCTTAACGAGGCCGAGGATTACGGCTACTCACCCGACGTCTGCGGATACGTCAAGGCAGATGTGGCCACGCAGCTGCGGGGAGGAGAGCACCCCATGGGCCGCATTCCGAAGCCCGCCCTCGCCCTGAACACCAACGCCTGCAACACCTACATCAAGTGGGCCGAGATCTGGGAACGGATGTACGACATCCCCACGTACACGCTCGACATCCCGGGCACCCGAGCGGCCGGGAAGCAGTCGGTGCCCGGCGACCCCGATTTCGAGAATGACCGGGAGTACGTGGCGCGCCAGATCGAGGAGATCATCTCCCTGTGCGAAGACGTGACCGGCATCGGGTTCGACATCGACCGGCTGCGCGAGAACATGGGCCACGCCAACACCATGAACCGCGGCTGGAAGAAGGTCCTCGAGCTGAACCGGAACCGCCCCTCCATGTTCAACGCGCTATCCGACGGGACCATCTATCTGGGTGTGGCCAACGCCCTGCGCGGCACGCCGGAGGGAGCGGCCTTCTTCGACGAGCTCGTTGCCGAAATGGAGTATAAGGCCGCTCGGGGCATCGGCACCCTCACGGAGGAGCTCTACCGCCTGATCTTCGTGGGCGTCCCGTGCTATCCGATCTTCCGGCGCTTCAACGAGCTGTTCACCGAGCTCGGGGGCACGTTCGTGAACTCGACCTACCTGTGGTTCGCCTCGGGAGGCTCGAACGTGGGCTTTCAGTACGACCTCGAACACCCCATTGAGAGTCTCGCGGAGGGCGTCCTCATCAGCGTCCGGGATGCCATGGACAGCATGTTCTTCCAGACAGATCTCCTGCTGGAGATGATTACCGGCTACGCCGCGGACGGTGTCGTATACCACCCGATCAAGAGCTGCCGCACGGTGTCCACCGGTCTCGCGGACAGTCGGCGAGCCCTCATCGAGTTCCGAGACGTGGCGACACTATTCATCGAGTCCGACATGATGGATCGGCGGGTCGTATCGGAAGCGCAGCTCAAGAACCGGGTGGACGCGTTCTTCGAGGGACTGGCATCGCGAAGGCAACGGACTCCGGCGGTGTGACTCATACGGAGGACTGAGAATGGCATATGCGGCAGGCGTAGACGTCGGATCCACCCAGACCAAGGCCGTGATGATCGACGAGCAGGGCGCCATCGTGGCCCGATCTCTGACGGACACCGGCGCGAATGTGATCCGAGCTGCCGAGACGGCTTTCCAGGAGGCCGTGGAAGATGGCGACCTTCGGGAAGAGGAGATCGAGTTCATCGTCGGAACGGGATACGGCCGCTACAAGGTCACGTTCGGCAACACGCAGGTGACCGAGATAAGCTGCCACGGGCGCGGAGCCGTGCAGATGTTCCCGGGCACGCGCACCGTCGTGGACATGGGAGGGCAGGACACGAAGGCGATCAGCGTATCCCCGAGTGGTGAAATCCTCGACTTCTGCATGAACGACAAGTGCGCCGCGGGAACGGGCCGTTTTCTCGGAGCCGCGTCAAGTGCCCTGGACATTCCCCTCGACCAACTCGGGCCGACCGCGCTGCGCGGCGAGCGACCGGTGAAGATCAGTACCACCTGCACGGTGTTCGCGGAGTCTGAAGTGCTTTCCTGGCTCGGCAAGGGCAAGAAGATCGAAGACATACTCATGGGCGTCCACCAGTCGATTGCCGGTAGGTCTGCCGGTCTACTGCGTCGGGTCGGGATCGCGCCGGAGGTCACCTTCACTGGAGGAGTCGCGCGCAACGTGGCCATGATCGAGACGCTCAACGATCGCCTCGGATTGAAGGTGAACGTGAGCGAGGAGTCACACTACATGGGAGCCCTCGGCGCCGCCCTGTTCGCGCTCGACCACATCCTGGCAGGTCGTCTCCCTTCGCGGAGCAGGGAGGACGCCTCATGAGTTTCACGGCCGGGATAGACGTCGGCTCCACGTACACCAAGGCTCTCGTTCTGGACGAGGAGCGACGGATCGCGGGCCGATCGATGGAGGCCACCGGCTTCAAGCTGGGGGAGGTAGCGGACCGGTGCTTTGAGCGGGCACTCTCAGACTCTGGCGTGGCGCTCGAGGACGTTCGGTACGTCGTCGCTACGGGTTTCGGCCGCCACCAGACGGCGATCGGGGACGTGAAGGTCACGGACCTCACGGCCGCCGCCCGAGGTGCGAAGTTCCTGTTCCCCTCCACACGCACGGTCCTGGACGTGGGCGGGCAGACGATGAAAGCCAGTCGACTGGACGACCGGGCGAAGGTCAGGTCGTTCCGCCTGAACGACAAGTGCGCGGCGGGCACCGGTGCGTTCCTGGAAAAGACGGCCCGCTACATGGGCTACTCGACGACGGAGATCGGCCCGCTGGTGGCCACATCCAAGGAACCCGTCCCGATCTCAGGGGTGTGCGCGGTGTTCGCCGAGTCAGAGGTGATCAACCACCTCTCTCAGGGAACGGCGCCCGCGGATATCATGCACGGCGCCGTGGTGTCTCTCGTCGGCCGCTCCGTACAGCTCATGAAGCGTGTCCGGATGGAGCCGGAGTTCACGCTGATCGGAGGCATATTGCGCTTCGAGCGAATGGTGGGCGTCGTTCGAGAGCAGCTCAACGCTGAAGTCAACGTTCCGGAAGGGGACCTGGTCCAGTTCATCCCCGCGCTGGGCGCGGCCCTCCTGGGGCTTCAGCAGGTCGAGAAAAGAAACAGCAGCGAGAACGAGGCGCGGAAGACACCGGCGCCGGAACCAGCGTGAGCTCAGGCGCCGAACGGTTCGGACCGCGAACGGAAGGTGATCCGGCCCGGATCGCGGCGGGCTGGGAGCGCAGGTTCATCGCGGATGGGCGACGCGCCGAGGAGGCGGCCGACCTCTACACCCGGCTGGGATACGAGGTCTGCATGGATCCGCTCGGCCCGGGAGATCTATCCGAGGGCTGCGAAGACTGTGCGCTCGTCGAGCTGCTGCAGTTCCGGGTCGTCTACACGCGCCGGTCTCCTCATCCGGAGGAAGCAGCGGAAACGGAGTGACAGAGCCGCGATACAGGAGCGGTCATGATTAAGACGATATCCATGCTCCCCGGAGCGAGGATTCCGTATGGGACCTGGGGGAGCAGTTTCTTCCCAGCCTGGCAGACATCGGCCCTGGCCGAGGTGAACATGGGTCAGTTCGCCGGTGAGTCCATGGCAAGGATTCTAGGCCTGCGGGGAGTGCCGAAGAGCGAGCTGGACTATCTGGTCATCGGCTCGACCATACCGTGGCACTGGAAATTCTGGAACGCTCCCCTCGTCGCGAGCTGCCTGGGAAGCCGCATTCCCGGGTACCACGTGGAGCAGGCCTGCGCAACCGGCCTTCAGGCGGTTCTGCAGGGAGGCGCGGAGGTCCAGTCCGGCTCGAGCGAGGTAGTCGGAGTGCTGACGTTCGACCGGACCAGCGACTCGCCGGTGGGAGTCTTTCCCGAGCGCCGGGCCCACGAGCGCACGCTCGCGATCAGCGACGTGTGGGACAATTTCGGCTTCGACCCGGCTACCGGTAACGCCATGATCGAGGCTGCCGGCATCACCGCGCGCAAGTATCGGACGGATCGCAGTGAGGTCGATGAGGCGACCTTTCTGCGCTACGAGCAGTACTTCGAATCCCGGAGAAACGGGTTTCTCGACCGCGTGCTGGTTCCGCTGGATGTGCTCAACGTGCAGGGACGCCCACTGGGTCGCGTCGACGATGACCTCGGGGTGCGAGAGGTGTCGCTCGGCGGACTGCGGGCCATGCGTGAGCTGGATACATGCGTCACATCAGGATCGCAGACTCACGCGTCGGACGGAATGGCCGGCCTCCTGGTCACCACCCCCGAGAAGGCCCGGGAATTGAGCAGGTGCCCGGAGATCGACATCTCTTTCGTGGCAAAGACGGAAGTTCGGGCTCACCCAAGTCTCATGCCCGAAGCCCCCGGACTCGCCGTCCGCAAGTTGTTGTCCCGCACCGGCCTGACCATGGCCGATGCGTCAGTGGTCAAGAGTCACAATCCGTTCACGGTCAACGACGTGGTGTTCGCCAGGATGCTCGACTACGACTGGCGGGATATGAACCGGACGGGATGCTCGCTGGTATGGGGACACCCGCAGGGTCCCACGCTTACCAGGATCCTCATCGAGTCTCTGGAAGAGGCGGTATCCCTCGGTGGCGGCTACGCACTGGTGTTCGGGTGCGCGGCCGGTGACGTGGGAATCGCCGCGTTGTTCAGGGTATCGGAGGGAGACGACAGATCGTGACCAGCGCAATGCGAGCACCGACGCTTCAGACGATGGACCTTGGCTCCGTCATCGACATATTCCGCCAGGGTCGACTGCCCGTCGAAACGGCCGAGCTGGTGGACAGAGTATTCGGAGAGGGCCAGGACCGCGGGAGTCTGGTCATTTCAGGGGCCAACGGAATCGTCGGAGCCGGCAAGACGATGCAGCTCGGAGCCAGGCTGCAGCCTTTCGATGTGCCGATCGTCGGGCTGGACTTCCCTTCCGCTCGCGACGGTCTGTCGAGGCACTACCCGGGACTGATCACGGCGTTCGGGCAAGAACGCGCGGACAGGATCATGGGAAACGTCGTCCGGCTCACGTACGACGGCGTCAATCTGCCTGCTGAGCTGACTCACCTTCGGCCGCGCTTCCTGCTGGAGGCGATACCGGAGATCCTCGACGTCAAACGCAAGCACTACTCGGTATTCAGGCAGTCGTACCCCGACATACAGATCCGCTCGGTCACTTCCGGATTCCCGAGCTCGGAGCTGGGTGTCGGTGTGCTTCACCCCGCCTTCCCGCACGAGATCAACAAGATGTGGGAGGTGGTGGAGCCTGTGCCGTCGCCGATCACTCAGTTGCTCTGGGCGCTGGGCCTGATCCCCGTCCCGGTCAGCGATCACTGGTCCTTCGTGCTCGACGTGCTGTTCTGCGGTTCGGTGCTCGCGGGTCTCCGGTATCATCGGGCACACAACATGCCGCCGTGGAAGATCGACAAGCTCACCCGAAAGCTCCTCGGCCCCAATCCGTTCCGGGCCAGCGACGCGATCGGGGCCCGCGCGGCCAACTACCTGATCTGGTCCTGCCTGCACCATCTGAGCGAGATGTATGGGGATTTGTTCGAACCGACGCCGGAGCTCGTCGAGCACAAGGAGACGGGGGCCGACTGGTATCCGCCCAATCATTTTCGCCCGCTGGTGGACTGGAAGCTGGACGCCGGGGAGGAGGAGCTGTTTCATACCTGGATTCTGGGGTCGCTCTTTCAGATGACGAGCCTCATGGTCCACGAGAAGAGAGGCCATCTGGCGCACATCAACATGATCGGCGAGACCTGTGCCCAGTTCCGGCGCGGAGTGCTGGCGGTGGTGCGGGAGGTCGGCGCTGACTCGGCCATCCAGACCGTCGAAGCGTATCACCGCGTCCACCCGGAGGCCGGCCGGGCCGCCTGGCATCCCGAGGCGTTCGAGCAGCTGGAAGGACCGGAGTGGCAGCAACTATACGTCAATGCAGAGCACGACGGTGAGTCGGGCGTGGTGACGATCAACAGGGAAAGCTACAACAAAGACGTGGACCGTGAATTGAACCGGTCCCTCGACTGGCTCAAGTCCCAAGGCATCGACCGGCTGATCGTCACCGGCGATTTCCACCTTTCTACACAGATGGTAGGCGCAGACATCAGCGAATTCTTCCCGGCGCTCGAGAGCGTGGATGAAGGACTGCGGCTATCGACGGAGTGGTCGCGCACGGCCCGGCGCCTGGGCGAGGATTTCTCCGTTTCGGTCGGGGTCGTCATAGGCAAGCGCTGTCTGGGCGGTTTCCTGGAGCTGCTCATGCACTGCCGGTACTTCATCGCGGTGGAGGATGCTCAGCTGGGCCTGCCCGAGGTGACGCTTCCCGTGGTGCCCGGCATGGAGGGTTGCCACTGGATGTTCCGGAAAGCGCGATCGGAGGATTGGCCGAAACTCCTCCAGCTTCTTCTCGGGGGAAAGCCGGTGCATGCCGGGTCGGCGGTGGACTGGCTCGTGGACTTCGCG
Source organism: Gemmatimonadota bacterium (assembly GCA_039585235.1). Lineage (GTDB taxonomy): Bacteria > Gemmatimonadota > Gemmatimonadetes > Palauibacterales > Palauibacteraceae > Benthicola. The sequence continues at coordinate 7,443 of JBDGWG010000054.1, forward strand.
GCGCCCCTCGAGGCCGTCATCCAGAAGGCCTGGCAGATCATGACCGGAGGAGATCACGGACTGGCCGCGAGAGATCTCCAGACGGGAAGCCTTGCGGAGCTACCTCATGATTTCGGAGTCCTTCCGCCCGCCGACGGGCCGGGAACGGATGCTGCCCGGCGAGCCATTATGGCCTGCATCGAGGATTCGTGCGGGAGCGATCTTTCCGAAGCGCTCGCCGTTCAGGCCAGGCACGCGGCGGAGTTCCTGGCATCGCCGGCATGCCGCGGGGGCCGGGTCGGGTCCGAGTTCGTAAGAACGATGTCGGTTTGACCATCGAGAGACGGGCACCGCCTGCGTGGCGTGCCCGCCGTTTGTTGAGTGGTGAGAACCGGGAGGGCGCTTCCGGGGCACTGACCGGCTATTTACCTTTTATAGTGCTCCCGCGTGCGGCCCGGGTAACGCCGCTCCCGGCCTCGTCCCATTCGAGGTGCAAAGCAGGAGCCGTGGGATCGGCGGGGACTCGAGGTGGGATCCCGGATCGGTTGCATCGGCCCGGCCAGCTCTTCCGTCATCGGGGCTAAGAAGCCGGTCAACAGCAGGTTACAGTTACCGGTTGGGCGACCGGGACGGTACCGAGTCTCGGTCCATCCCGGTCCTTCCATGGTGGCACGCACGGCCGCCGCTCCCGACCGGCTCGGGCTTTCTGGTCATCCTGCGGGCATTTCGCCACGCGCATCAATTCTGGGTGATCTTAACCCCACCGTTCGTCGTCGCGACCTTCACCGTGGGGCCTCCGGAGCCCAGGTCCACGGAAAGCTTCCGGTCGATCTTTCCCTGCACCGTGACCGGGAATCCGATGTCCATGCCACCGTTGGTGGTCGCCGCCTCGAGATGGGCAGAATAGACCGCCGGAATCGACATCTTCACCCCGCCGTTCGTCGTCCGTACGGCCATTCCTTCGCCGTCCCACGTATTCCCGCTCAGCGCGATGTGGACCCCGCCGTTGGTCGTGTGGCCCTCGACGTCACCCCCCACGTCATCCAGGTGAATCCCGCCGTTGGTCGTTTGGAATCGAAGCTCCCCTCTGACTCCGTCGATCGTGATCCCGCCGTTCGTGCTGGCCAGCTCGAGATCCGTGTCCTGGGGAACCATGACCCGATAACTCACCGACCATCCCTCGTCCTTGCCAGTCTTCGGTCCATCGGCGGAAACGGACTCTCCCGCCTTCACGTCGATGCTCCCGATCAGATCGAGCGCCCTGGCTTCCGATTCAGCCCAAGCGTGCACCTTGGCCCGCACCTGCATCTCGCTTCGGTCCCAGGCCTCGACCGAGATCCCGCCGTTCGGTCTCGCGTTCACCGAGACGTCACCCGGTGCTCGCACCGTCCACTCCCGAACCTCGCACACGGACACACCGTCCTTCCGGTCGTGTCCCTCGCACCACTCGTCATCCGAAAAGGTGCGGTCCTGCGCGGTGGCTGAGCCCACGGCAAGAACCAGCGCCATGGCCATCAATCCGATCCCGCGCCGGACGCGAAGCCGGGGGGTCCAGAGTTCGTCGTTCATGCCAGCCTCTCTCATGGTCGTATGTGGATTCCGCAGGAGGGGACTCCGTATACATGGATACTACGAGACCCGCCCCGGTTGGGATTCCCGGAAACCGAGGATCTCCTTGTGGGCCGCGGGGTCCTCCGACAATCTACACGGCCATGCGCTCTGAGACCTCGACTCGATTGGATTCGGCGATCCTGCGGCTGACTCTCCCGGCCCTCGGCGCCCTGGCCGCGGATCCCCTGGTGTCCATGGTAGACACCGTGTTCGTGGGCCGTCTCGGCGTGGTGCCTCTGGCCGCGCTCGGGGTGAACACTTCGATCTTTGCCCTGACCTTCGTGGTGTTCAACTTCCTGGCGTACGGCACGACGCCGATGGTTGCGCGAGCGGTCGGACGTGGCGATCGGGCCGGAGCCGGTGACGTCGTCATGCAGGCTTTCCTCCTGGCGATCGTGGTCGGGGGTCTCGCCACACTGGCCGTCGAGTCGCTGGCCGTCCCGATCGTCACCCTGATGGGAGCGGGGCCCGACCTTCGCGAACCCACTCTGTCTTACCTGCGGATCCGGGCTCTCGCCGGTCCTGCCGTCCTGCTCGTGACGGCTGGACACGGGGCGTTCCGCGGCTACCAGGACACGCGCACACCGCTCCTGGTGACGCTCGGGCTGAACGCGGTCAACCTGGTCCTCGACCCCCTGTTCATCTTCGGATTCGGGTGGGGGTTACGCGGGGCGGCGCTGGCCACGCTGGCAGCGCAGTGGAGCGGGGCCCTGTGGTTCGTTCACCTTCTTCTTCGGAGCCGCCGCCGAGAGCTCGGTATCCGGCCGAGGCTGCCCAGCCTGCCCGAGATCCGCCCCTTCCTGAGGATCGGTGGAGAGCTGGCGCTGCGCACTCTGGCCCTCATCGGCACGCTCACTCTGGCGACCGCCGTGGCGACACGTATCGGGACGGCTCAGGTCGCGGCACACCAGGTGGGCTCGCAGATCTGGCTTCTTCTGGCGATGATCGTGGACTCACTCGCCGTGGCGGCTCAAGCCCTGGTGGCGGGCTACCGGGGTGCGGGAGACGCGATCATGGCACGGCGGGCATCGAACAGGCTCCTTGTGTGGGGACTGGTCTCGGGCCTCGCCCTCGGAGGCCTGTTCTTCCTCCTCGCACCGGTCCTTCCCAGGCTGTTCACAGACGAGGCGGCGGTGTTGGAAGCAGTCGGGCAGATCTTTCCGTTCGTCGTGGCCATGCAGCCGCTGAACGCGATCGTGTTCGTGTGGGACGGAGTGTTCATCGGGGCGGAGCGCTTCAGATTCCTGGCGGTACAGATGGCCTTCGCGGCCGCGTGCGCGGCGATCGTCATTCTGCTCGTCATACCTCTGGGCTGGGGGCTCGCGGGCGTGTGGTGGGGAATCGTGGTCCTCATGGTGGTCCGGGCCGTCACCCTGGCCGTCGGGTACCGCGATTCGCGTTTGCTTTCGGCCGCGAGGTAAACGAGATTGAGTTTCATTCTAATCTGAGCCGCGAATCGGAGACGTGCCGACCACGACCGAGATACCGGCGGCGGAGTGCTCCATCGTTCTGGTGGGGAACCCGAACGTCGGCAAGAGCCTGCTTTTCCGGAATCTCACCCGGCGCTACGTCACCGTGTCGAATTACCCCGGCACGACGGTGGAGCTCGTGCGTGCGCGCGCGTCGTTCAACGGCCTGGAGCAGGAGGTCGTAGACACTCCCGGCCTGAACGACCTGTCGCCCCGCAGCGACGAGGCACGGGTGACCCGAGGCCTGCTGGCGGAAAACCCGGACGCCACCATCGTGCAGGTCGCGGACGCCAAGAATCTGCGACGAGCCCTCCTCCTTACTCTCCAGCTGGTCGAGCTGCAGCGACCCATGGTGCTCGTTCTCAACATGTACGACGAGCTCGCCGCGCGGGGCGGAAGCGTCGACGCCGATCGCCTGGGCGAGATTCTCGGGATTCCCGTCATCATCACGGTGGCGCCGCGGAACGAGGGAACCGACGACCTGGTGGACGCGCTACCGCGGGCCCGAGTTCCGGACCTGCAGGTACTGCGCAGTGGCCCACCCACGAGAGTGGACACGGTGGCGGGCCCGCAGCCTCAGCTGAGCGGGGTCCAGGACCGCCTCTCGAGGGTCAACGAGATCATCTCCGAGACGTACGCCATCGACCAGCCCAAGGGGGCTCCCTTTGGAGTCCGTCTCGGGTTCTGGGCGATGCACCCGGTGAAGGGCATGGCCTTCCTCGCCGCGATCCTGCTCACGGTGTTCTGGTTCGTGGGCCTGTTCGGAGCCGGTACGCTCGTGGACGCACTGGAGATCGCGGGGTTCGAGCAGCGCGTCAGCCCGCTGGCGATCCGGGCAACGGACGCGGTACTGCCGTTTCCCCACGAACACGTGGTGGAGAACGTCCCCTACACGCTGTCTCTTCCTGTCTCTCCAGCCCACGACGTCGCTGTGACTCAGTCGGACAGGGAGGTCATCGTTCCCTCCTACACGATTCCGGAGGACGTCGATCTCTCGGTGTGGCGGGAGCTTCTGAGACTGGTGCACGACTTCATGGTCGGCCCATTCGGACTTATCACGATGGCGCTCAGCTACGCCTTCGCCATCGTGCTGCCGATCGTGACCGTGTTCTTTTTCGTGTTCAGCATCCTGGAGGACTCCGGGTACTTCGCGCGCATGTCGATCATGCTGAATCGGGCGTTCCGGGTGATGGGACTGAACGGCAAGGCCGTCCTGCCGATGATCCTCGGCCTGGGCTGCGTCACGATGGCCACCATGACGACCCGCATCCTCCAGACGCGCAAGGAGCGCCTCGTCACGACCATGCTGCTCGCCCTCGCCGTTCCCTGCTCCGCCCAGCTCGGAGTGCTGCTCGCCCTGATGGCCGCCCTGACTCCGGTGGGAGCGCTGGTGTGGCTGGCGCTCATGGCCGGCGTCCTCCTGGCCGTCGGCTGGTTGTCGGCCCGCGTATTCCCAGGTCAGACGAGCGACTTCATCCTCGAGATCCCGCCCATGCGCAGACCGCAAATCGGCAACGTCCTGGTGAAGACGGGGACTCGGTTGGACTGGTACCTGCGCGAGGTTATCCCCGTGTTCGTCATCGGAACCGCCGCTCTCTTCGTGATGGACCGTCTGAGTCTGCTCGCGAAGATCTCGGAGTGGGCCGAGCCCCTGGTCTCGGGGTGGCTCGGTCTGCCGGCCGACATGTCGAACGCGTTCCTGGTCGGCTTCATGCGGCGTGACTTCGGGGCCGTGTACATCCTGGACGCCGTCACCGGACCGAACCCCATTCTGACGCCGCACCAGATCCTCGTTGCGATGGTGACGATCACGCTGTTTATGCCTTGCTTCGCCACGCTGCTGATCATCGCCAAGGAACACGGCAAGCGTGTTGCGCTGGGCATGGTCGCGTTCATCTTTCCGTTCGCCCTGTTCGTCGGCGGCCTCCTCAACCACGTGGGACGATGGCTCCAGACTATCTGACGTGCCCGGTATGTGGCTTCGAGTTCGAACGTACGGATACGCTGTGCGCTCATGGCTGCCCGCTCGGATCGCTGTGCCACCTGGTCCGGTGTCCGGGATGCGAGTACGAGTTCCCGGAGACGCCGCCGACGGTCTCGTTCGTGAAACGCCTGTTCCAGCGGCGCCTCCCGACCGTGACCGGCCTTCCTCCCGGCGTGCGGACGGCTGCCGAGCTTCGGCCAGGACAGAAAGCGACGGTGCTGTGCCTCGGATCAACTGTAACTGATCGGCATCATACACTTACAGTATATGGACTTGGACCCGACGCAGAAATCATGCTTGTGCAGCATCAGCCTGCCTGTGTGATCCGGATCGGTGAGACCGAGCTGGCTCTCGATGCCGACATCGCGCGCGACATCCTGGTGCAGCCCCTCGACGTGGGCCAGGAGCCGCCGGAGCAGCAGGACCCCGAACCTTCCCCTGCTTCCTCGCCGACCTGAGCCCCGATCCCGCCCGGAACTGGGCCGGCGCGGTATTCGTTCCTTCGGATGCCCCCACTCACGTATGAGCGGCTCAACGCAGATCACGGGAACGGGATGAGGAACGGGAATGACCTGGCACTATCTGGCGCTGCAGACCGGACTCGGCGAGTCACTGGCCACGCAGCCCGCCATCGCACTGGTTCTGCTTTTCGGAGCCGGGGTGCTCACGAGTCTGACCCCATGTATCTACCCGATGATTCCGATCACGGTGGGGATCATCTCGGGCACGGCGGGCGAGGACGCCCGCCGGTCACGTGTGATCGGACTCACGCTGGCGTACGTTGCCGGCCTGGCGCTACTGTACGCGGTCGCGGGTCTCATCGCCGGGCTGACGGGACAGCTCTTCGGAACGATCGCGGCGAGCGTCTGGGCCAGACTTCTCATCGCCGGCCTGCTGGCTGCGTTCGGCCTCGCCATGTTAGGGGTGTTCCCCGTGGCCGCGCCCCGGCGGCTTCTCGATTGGGCTGGTGGGCTCGGCGGCGGATCGTACCCCGCCGTCTTCGCGCTCGGGGCCACCTCCGGGCTGGTGGCAGCGCCGTGCGGGGCTCCAGCCTTCGCGGCCGTGTTGACCTGGGTATCCACAACCGGAAGCGCCTGGCTCGGCTTCATCTATTTGCTCGCATTCTCTCTCGGCATGACGGCCCTGCTCTTCGTGGTGGGAGTCTCGGCCGGCGCCGCAGGCCGGCTTCCCCGGGCAGGCGCCTGGACGCTATGGGTGAAGAGAATCGCCGGTGTCTTGATGCTCGGAATGTCGGCCTACTATGTGTATCAGGCCTGGCTGGTCTGGTGAGGGATATCGACATGTCTGCCATAGTCCGTTTGCTGGTGATCGCATTCCTGGTGGGAGTGCTTGCTGCGCCCACTTCTCCCGTCCTGGCGCAGGAAACCCGCATAGGGATCGAGCGCGGCAGTGTACCGGACAGCTTCGTGCTCACCGACGTTCGGGGCGGAGAGGTGGACCTCGGAGAGTCCCTGGGCCACGGGCCCGTACTTCTGGAGTTCTGGGCCACATGGTGCGAGAACTGCGAGGCCCTGCACCCTCGAATGCTCGAGGCACACGAGCGCTTCGGAGACCGGGTGGCGTTCTTCGCCATCGCCGTGGCAGTCGGCCAATCGGAGCGCCGCGTTCGTGGCCACCTCGACCGACGCCCGGTCCCCTACCCGACCCTGTGGGACGGGCGGGGAGAGGCCGTGCGGGCCTTCGAGACGCCCGCCACGTCATACGTCGTCATCGTAGACGCGGCCGGTAAGGTGGCCTACACAGGCCTCGGACGGGACCAGGATATCGACGCCGCGATTCGGGCGGTCCTGAGCTCCGGGACGACGGACTGAGACGGGACTGTACTCCCGGCCTCCCGAGCGCACACCGGGAGCCTAGTCCAATCCGGGTGCCGGAGCGATCGCATCGATCGCCGCGCTCAGCTCCTCGTACGCCAACGGATCGACTTCGCGGAACGGGACTGCCCGCCAAGCGATACGGCCCTCGGCGTCGATGATGAACAGGGTGCGATTGTCGGTGAAGCTGCCGTCAGAGAGTTCTCGATAGGCGCCGTAGGCCTTTCCGATCTCAGCGCCGGGGTCACTCGCAAACAGGAACGGGAATTCCGCATCTCGGGCCCACGCCGCCTGCTCCTCCGCCACATCGGTGCTAACGGCTAGTAGCACTACGTCCCGACCCGCTCTGAATAGACTTGCGTACTGATCACGGTACGCTTCCATCTGAATCGTTCACCCGGGGGTCCGCACCCTGTAGAAGAACGCTACTACCACCGTCTTTCCACGAAAGTCGCCCAGACGCACCGGGTCCCGAAGTACTCCGAAACGAGTCGCGCCCTCGAGCTCGAAATCGGGGGCTTCGATACCGACGTCGAGCGGCTCCGGGGCCTGCGCGCTGGCGGCCGCGGGCCACACGAGGCCGATGACCGTGAGAAGTACCAGCATCCTCAACATCCGATCTCCTCTGAACACGTGGATCAACCTGGCCGCCGGAATCTAGAGGTGTGTGCCCACGAGCGCACAGGAGCTGCCACCGATGTGAAACTGACCGGAGTCCCCCAACGTAAGGCAGAATCGTAACGGTCATGCCGGGCGCTCAACCCTCGGCGACCAGCGGGCGTCCAACGCGTGAATTCGTATTGAGTGCTGCCGGACGGGACCATGCCGGCAGCGACGCTTGGACGAGGACGACGAACACGGGGGCGGACGATGGAGAACGGGACACCGTTGATCCGGCTGGAAGGCGTGCAGAAGCTCTTCTTCACGGATGAGATGGAGACGCACGCCCTGGCGGACATTCACCTGGAGATTCTCGACGGGGAGTTCGCCGAGGTGATGGGGCCGTCGGGGTGCGGGAAGTCCACTCTTCTGTCGCTGGTCGGTTTGCTGGACACGCCGACCGAGGGCGACTACTGGCTGGACGGCGAGCCGGTGGCCAACCTCACGGCCTCCGAACGGGCACGAGTACGGAACCGGCACATCGGGTTCATCTTCCAGGCGTTCAACCTGATCGGCGATCTC
>JBDGWG010000055.1:0-17375 GCA_039585235.1 Gemmatimonadota bacterium
ACCCTGCCACAGTCAAGCAGAATGCGACCCCGGCGAATGGTGGCCTGCCCTCCACCGGTATTCCCTACGTGGTGGTCAACGGCACGATCGTCGTCGCGGATTCGAGGGTCCTGAAGGACGTGTTTCCGGGCCAGCCGATCCGACTGCCGGTAAAGCAGTAGAGACACAGGGCGCTTGCACGGCGCGACGCGCCGCGAGCGCAGACGCAAGTTCCAAGTAGTAGCCCGCACTAAACACAAGGAGCCCGCTCTCGCAGCGGGCTCTTTTCATGCGGTGGGCGAAGTCGGAGGGCGTACGACGCGCTTCGCCCGCCTCCCGCGCTGCTGACTACTGGGTCAGCCGGCCAAGTAGCTGAGACCGCCTGAGAAGGACCGCGATCGCGCGGAATTGCCAAGTGCGCGTTGAGCGCCAGACTTGCACTGACGTGTCCGGAAAATGCGCCTGTAATCGATGACTGGCGGCGCGCCTAAAAGCGGTATCCGGTGCGTAAAAAAGAAGAAAGCCAATGCTCATATTCCGTCTCCTATGCGGGCTTGGCGATGATCCGGTAGTGCGACGGAGTTTGGCCGATCATGCCTGGCCGTTCTGAGGCTCTCTGGGAAGCAAGCTACCTCCAGTTACGACCTTTCGGAACACCCGAACGGGTGGGAGCCCAGGCAGACCGGGCCAACGGGATTTGCGCCAATCGAAGTGCGCGACAAGCGCCCTCGCGTGCCAGTTTGAGTTCGGGCTAGAGCCGGGGTGGCGGAAAGGCAGACGCGAGGGACTTAAAAAGGAGCGGCTCACCGCGAAGTTGACTGTTTCCGCTCATCTTCGCGGTTTTCGTGTCTATTCCAGATAACTTCAGGCCTGCAGATTCGCTGTTCTCACCACCTAAGTTCGCCCAGTTTCTTCGCCCGGTCTGCTTTCGAGCAAAGGTGGTGAATCTCACCACGTGCCAGCTCAAGCATCTCCCTACAGACAGGTCCGCAACGCCGACCGTACAGTAGGATGGCTGTTGGGCTTTCCTCGACAGGCCGGCTGACCTGCCAATCATGACCCTGAATCGCCGGGACTGCGGCCGGCGGAGACCCGACGATTCCTCCGCCCATTCTGGGCGTGAAGGAGGAGTATCTCGATGCCGCATTCGCCGAGATGCAGACGCGCTACGGCACCATCGAGAGGTATTTATCGGAAGGGCTGGGCATAGATGCCGTTCACGAGCAAGCCCTGCGGGATCTGTACGTCATACCGGACTAGACGAGTCCATGCTCGTCGATGAAAGGAGAAGATGATGAAGACGATCCAGATCGCCCTGACCGCCGCCTTCCTGCTTGGTCTTCCTGGTTTGGTCGGCGCGCAAGACAAGGAAGAGCCAAGCGCGGAAGAGAAGGAGCGGCAGGAGATCAACGCGATGGCCAAGCAGAGCCTCGACCGGTTGTTTGCCCAGAGCGCGGGCTCGAAGAACCTGTATGACAAGGCCTACGGATATGCGGTGTTTGCGGGCACGCAGACCGCCCTCGCGCTGGCGGGAGGGCGCGGGAAGGGTGTGGCGGTGGACAAGAAGAGCGGGAAGCGCACATACATGAAGTTGACCTCCGTGGGCGCGGGCGTCGGGGTTGGAATCCAGAAGCTCAAAACGGTCTTTCTTTTCGAGACGAAAGAGAAGTTCGACAAGTTCGTCGAGGGCGGATGGGAAGGCGACTCCACCGCCGGAGCCGCCGCCGGTGAAGACGCGGCCGCCGTGGCTCGTTCCTTTACGAACGGGATGGCGTTCTACCAGCTCAACGACAAGGGCCTGATCGCCCAGGCGAGCGTGAAGGGCACCAAGTACTCGAAGAACGACAAGCTGAACGCTGGCGGCTAAGGGTCACCAAATCTCGTCATGGCGGATGCGAGGAGTCCGCTTTCGCAGCGGGCTCGTTTTGTCGGGCGGTATCGATTGGGCGGTCTCCCTCTCACGAGCGATTCGCACATGATCAGTAGAGGCTGGTCCGCGCTGGGCGTCACCCTGGTTCTGGGTCTCGTTGCTTCGGCGGCGATGGCGGCGCCGATAGCTCCAGTCGAGGTGCAGGAGGCCCCGGCCTCGACTCCGCGCGCTGGAGCCGAGGGGCAGCCGCAGGAGCCGGGCGCGGTCGACTCCGCGAGCGTCCGCTTTGGCGGGAGCATGCTGTTCGCGGTACGGGGAATACCCGGGTTCCCTGCCCGTGAGCGGGCGCGGACGATCGCGGATCGGATGAGGGCCATGGCCCGCGACCGCACCTTTGACCTCGCCGATGTGCGTACCGAGGAGATGGAACTCGGCACGGCGATCATGGCCGGCGACGACCTGTTGGTCCTCCTCACGGGCAACGACGTGCAGCTGGTCGGCGCCCCGAACAGCTCGGCGCTCGCCGACCTGTACACGATCCGAATCCGGGAAGCCGCTCAACGGTACCGAGCCGATCGGGAGGTCGGCGTTCTCTGGCTCCGGGCGCTCTACGCGCTGGGCGAGACTCTGGTCCTCATTCTCGCCCTCCTGGCCCTGCGTTGGCTACGCCACAAGAGCCTTGCCCTCGAGCGAAGGTATGCCGCCCGAATAGGCGGCGTGAGGATCAAGTCGGTGCAGCTCATCAGCGCCAACCAGATCCTAGCTGTCCTCCACGGCCTCCTTCGCGGGGCGTTCGCGCTGGTCGCGCTATTCCTCGTTTACAGCTACCTGAACGGCGTGCTCAGGCTGTTTCCTTGGACCAAGGGAATCGCCGACAACCTCCTGCAGTACGTCCTCGATCCACTGCGCGTCATGGCGCTAGGGTTCGTGCGCTACCTGCCCAACCTGATCTTCCTCGTGATCCTGGTGCTCGTCGCGCGTCTGTTGCTCAAGGGCCTCAAGATCTTCTGGGACGCCGTGGCGCGCGGCACGGTACAGCTCACCAGGTTCGATCCGGATTGGGCGCTACCCACCTATCGCCTGCTTCGGATATTGGTCGTAGCCATCCTGGTGGTGGTCGCGTACCCGTACATCCCCGGTTCCGGATCCAATGCCTTCAAGGGCGTCTCGATCTTTCTGGGCGTGATCTTCTCTCTCGGCTCCTCTTCGGTCGTCGGAAACGTGATCGCCGGCTACAGCATGGTGTACCGCCGCACGTTCAAGGTTGGAGACCGAGTCCGCATTGGCGACCAGGTAGGCGACGTCCTCGAGATCCGATTGCTGGTCACGCACCTGCGCTCTCCCAAGAACGAAGAGATCGTCGTTCCGAACTCCCTCATCATCGGGAACACCGTGGTCAACTACAGCTCGATCGCCCGACACCACGGTCTGGTCTTGCACACGCCGGTGGGCATCGGCTACGAGGTTCCTTGGCGTCAGGTGGAGGCGATGCTGACCGAGGCGGCGGGCCGAACCGCCGGTCTGCTCAGGGAGCCCCCGCCGTTCGTACTGCAAAGGGCGCTGGCCGACTTCTGCGTGACGTACGAGCTCAACGCGTACTGTGAGGATCCCGGACAGATGTATCCGCTGTACTCTGAATTGCACCGGAACATCCAGGACGTGTTCAACGAGCACGGGGTGCAGATCATGACCCCGGCCTATGTGACGGATCCCGAGGAGCCCAAGGTCGTGCCCCAAAACCGGTGGTACGAGCCGCCTGCTCGGACGGCGGCTGGGGAAAACCCAACGCAGGAAGCCGCGCCGACCGGCTCGGCGAAGTCGCCTGGAGGGCAGCCGCCGACGTAGACTCTTGCCCAATTAGGGACACGCACTGAACGCAAGGAGCCCATTCTCGCAGCGGGCTCCTTTCATCGGGGTGGGCGAACTCAGAGGGCGAACGACGCGCTCCGTCCCCATCCCGTGCTCCAGATACTGGGGTAGCCGGCCAAGCAGCTGAGACCACCTGAGACGGACCGCGATCGCGTGGCCTATACCTTATAATTCTACCCGGATCGCGCGCAGACCTCGCCCAGAAGTTCGCCCAGTTGGGCACGAGTCGCTGAAAGGCACGACAAGTAGATTAACTACAAATAGTTAGCCGGGGTGGCGGAAAGGCAGACGCGAGGGACTTAAAAGATGGTGCGGCTCACCGCGAAGTTGACTGTTTCCGCTCACTTTCGCGGTTTTCCTACCTATTCCAGATAACTTGAGACCCCGAGATTCGCTGTTCTCACCACCCAAGTTCGCCCAGTTTCTTCCCTTGTTGACTTCAACATCGTACCCCTGAGGAGGTCGAGCATGTCGAGTCGCAGCATAGCAACAGCGATCGTCGACATCGTGGTCATCCTGTCCGTTGGTTACCTGATCGGGCGCTCCTCGGCCGGGGACGGCCTGGCAGATGCGCAGGACCCGACCGCTGCCCTGGCCGAGCGCGACGTCTACGACGTTCGCCCCGTCGCATTCGGTCTCAACCGTCTGGATGCTTCCACGCTCATCGACGCTTTCGGGCAACACCCGAGAATGGACCCGGAACCGGTCCGCGTGGCTTTGGCCAGGATCTGGGTTTCCACGCCTTACGGAATCGAGTGGCTCGAGAGTGGCTCCTCGAACCTCGTCCGCACATGAGGGCTGTCGGTCGGTCTTGGATGGTTGGCGGATTCGGAAAGCCGCGGAACTGACAGACAGAGCGACAAGAACCAGCGCAACCGAGACGAAAGGAGCAATCCAATGAGCGCGTTTCCCCAAGCCTCAAGGCGCTTGCCGACCACTAAGGTGCTGGCACTGGCTCTCGTCGCCGCGCACTTGTTGTGTCGGCCGGCGAGCGCGCAGGTCAGCCAGGAAGTCCTGGGGTCGATCTCGACGCCGGATCAAGTAGAGACCTCAATCGGCACCCTCAGTTTCAGTGATGGAGCACCCTCCGCTGAAACGGCGGAGAAGGTCTACGACTATCTCGATACGATGCGCGGCGTGGAGGCCTTTCTCAAAGGCATGCCCGGCGCCTCTGTGCAGGGCCTGATGAAAGGCGCTCGCAGTCAGGGCGCGGTGGAGTGCCACCAGGTCCTGATCTTCGACAAGCTGATGGATTCCCAGTCGCTGTACCTGACCGGGAATACCTCGACGCTGTATGTCATTCCCAACCTCGATCTCGAGCGGGATGGTCCGACGGTCCTCGAGGCGCCGGCGGGCATGCTCGGCGCGTTCAACGATGCCTGGTTCCGTTACATCGAGGACGTGGGCCCGGCCGGCCCGGACAAGGGACAGGGCGGCAAGTATCTCGTCCTCCCGCCCGGCTACCAAGGCGAGGTGCCGGCGGGCTACTTCGTAGTGAAGTCCAGGACGTATGACGTGTGGGTGTTCATGCGGGCCTCCATTGCCGAGGGCCTGGACGCGGCTGCGATGAACGTGACGGACAATCTGCGCATCTACCCGCTCGCCAGTATAGACAACCCACCGGAGATGGAGTTCATCAGCGGCTCCGGCATGGCGTTCAACACCGTCCACGCGAACGACTACACCTTCTACGAGCACCTCAACGAGGTGATCCAGAAGGAGCCCCTGGACATGCTAGATCCCGAGACGCGCGGTTTGTTTGCCTCCATCGGATTGGAAAAAGGCAAGCCGTTCGAGCCAGACGCGCGCATGAAGCGGATCCTGACCGACGCGGTTGCGATCGCCAATGCCGCGGCGCGATCCATCGTCTGGTATCCGCGGGTCGACGGAACGATGAAAGGAATCGAGATCTATCCCGATACCCACAGCGCATGGCTGATGGGCTGGGTGGACAAGAACGTCTTCTTCACGGGCAAAGACGGGCAGACGATGAACTCCGACGCTCGCGTGATGTTCCACTATCCCTACACTGCCGTGACGCCCGCCATGGCCGTCACCATTGCCGGCGTGGGCTCGGACTACGGCATCGCGTACGTCGACTCCAGGAAGCAGCCCTTCGACGGATCCAGGACCTACAAGCTGCATATACCGGCGGATCCTCCGGCCAAGGATTTCTGGGCCCTCACCATGTACGACAATCAGACGCGGTCCATGCTCCAGACGGGCCAAGGGTTCCCGACCGTCGGCAGCCAGACCGAGGGCATCCGGCAGAACGCGGACGGTTCCTACGACATCTACTTCGGACCCAGGGCGCCCGAGGGCTTCGGGAACAACTGGCTCGAGACCGTGCCGGAGAAGGGCTGGTTCGTCATTCTCCGGATATACGGACCGCTCGAGCCCTGGATCGAGAAGACCTGGCGTCCGGGTGAGATCGAGCTGGTGGAGTAGGCGGGGCCGAGTGCCACCGGAGAGAATCTGTCAGAGCACTCCGGCTGAGGAGGAGGTCCGAATGAAACGCGTGACAGCGGCTGCGCAAACTGGCACCCGAGTACGGACTCAACCCGAACGAGTGGTTTCGGGAGGTCGAGCTGATCGTGCAGAGTAAGGTGGGAATGGAGCCGGTCAACTACGTGGGCAACATCTACAAGTACTACCTGGCCTACAAGCGGGTTCGTGATCGGGCGAGAGACCGCGGGAAGGCGGCGGAGGAGCTGGAGGCCAACCCGGCCGGAGTCCCGCCACATTGAGTCCGCTGATCACGTCTGCCAACGCGGTGATCGACATCCACTGGAGGCTCGAAAGCGATGAAGCAGAGATGCTTGGCGACGTCCGCAGATGGTCGGCTCGAAGAGCTGTCGCCAGATGCCATCCAGGCGAGCCTGTCCGATGGCGAGGGTTGTGTCTGGGTCGACGTCGAGGACTTCCTTCAGGACGAGCTGGTGGCCTTGCTCACATCCCTCGGCCTGAGCTCCGGAGCCGTTCGGGCCTTCGCGGAGGCTGAGGGTCGTACAAGGGTCTCCGTGTTCGATCGAGAGTTGTTCTTCGAGCTCCCGGCTTTGGCGGCGGACGCCGGTTCGGAGCGCGTCGGGGTGGCGTTTCTTTGCACGCAGAATCTCTGCGTCACGATGCATCGAGGGCCTGTGGCGGCCCTCACGAAAACCGCTGGTGCCCTGACCCGCGATGTGGAGCTCTCGGAGGCGAGCACGGCGCAGCTAGCGAGCTCCCTCCTGGCGGGACTCCTGGAGCCGATCATCGAGGGAGTCGGCGCCATCCGCACGCGGGTGCTGGAGTTGCAGGATCAAATGGATCGGGATCCGGGCGGCCTGGATCTCGGCGAGATCCTTGACTACGCAAGCTCCATCCGCAGTCTCGACGCCATCACCAGCGAGCACCTCGCCTGCTTTGCGAAGCTGAAGCTCATGGAGTCACCTGTTCTCGACATCGCCGGCAGCAGCGTCCTTCGGGCCGTAGCGTCGGACGCCCAGTACCTCGACCGGGTCGGGGCCCGCCTCGAGAAGCGCCTCAACAACCTGCGCGACCAGTACAGCATGAACCAGCAGGACCGGACGAACCAGCGCTTGGCCGTCCTCACCGTGATCTCGGCCATCTTCCTCCCGATGACCCTGCTGGCCGGCATCTACGGGATGAACTTCGAGGTCATGCCGGAGCTGCACTTCCGGTATGCCTATCCGGCGGTCCTGGTATTGATGGTCGCCGTAGCCGCCGGGATGATCTTGTACTTCCGGTCCAGGGGCTGGTTCAAGTAACCTGGAGCCTCATGGTCAGCGCTTGCTGCCCGTACGCCTGCCTCCGCCTATTGTCGGTTGGCTGAAAGCGCACCTTTATGATTAGGCGAGTCAATGCCTCCACATAACCGAAACCTCCTCTACATCCTCGCCGCGATTCTCCTGCTGATCCCGTGGTCCAGCGCGACTGCCCAGTCGGTTGTCTCCGAGCAAGAGAGCGAGGTGGCCCAGCAGGGAGCGCCGGTCTCGGAGGAGCCGCAGCCCATCCTCGAGGGTGAGCTTCAAGACAGGGCGGACCTCGTCGCCGCCGACCTCCGTCGGATCGAGGCTCTGTTGCAGCCGATCGCCGACAGCGCGCGGGTCGACGCGACGTTGAGCAACCGGGAGGCGGAGATCGTGCTGCTCCGAGGTCAGCTCGACAGAATCGATCCGGCTCGAATCTCGACGCGACGACTTCAGGACCAGCGGCTGCCATGGCTGGAGCTGCGTGCCGAGCTCGACGGGTGGGCGGCTGTCGTCCGGGGCCGGTTCGGCATCTTTCAGGAGGAGCGTGAGCGGCTGAGGGAGGAGCGCCGCCGCTGGGAGGTGACGGCGGAAAGTGTCGATGTCGAAGAGCTGGCTCCCGAGCTGCTGCGACGGATCGATACGTTCCTGGGCCGAGTGCGCGACGTCGAGGGCCGGGTGCGTGAGCGACGAAACCAGGTCGGTGCCTTGGCCGACCGCATCTCCACGAGCCAGGAGACCGTGGCCGAGTCGCTGGACCGCATCGACGCGTTGGCGGAGGCAAAGCGTGCCGCGCTGTTCGAGCGCCGCGCAGCCCCTCTGTGGCGCGTGTTTGCCCGCTCCGATGACCTACCGGTCGGCGAGGACATGGTCTACGCCGGTGAAGACTGGACGGAGGCTTTTCTCGCGTACGTCGAGCTGCGCCGCGGACGGCTGGTCTTCCTGCTCCTCTTGTTCGCCGCCCTGCTGGTCGGCGCCTTCGGACTGCGGAGGCAGAGCCGGAACTGGCCGGCCGGCGACCCGGCTGCGGAGAAGGCGCGGGACCTGGCCGGACGGCCGCTCTCCCTGGCGCTGGCATTCTCTGTGGGGATCAGCCTGCTGTTATTGCCCAATCCGGTGGGATCGGCCGCCGATGTTCTTCTCCTTCTCGCCGTTATCCCGTTCATTCGCCTGGGCTCCGTGGTCTTCTCGCCGGACGTCCGGCGGGATCTATACGGCGTCGCCGCGCTCACGATTCTCGTGCGAATCGCGGCGGTCGGGCCCTACGGCTCGCTCGTGACCCGGTTGCTCCTGCTTCTAGTGACGGTGATCGCGCTCGCGGGGACAGCGTCCGTTGTCCCGCGCGCCCGTCGGTCGGGTGAGAGATTGCGCGGCTGGCGTCGGGCGGAGGTCGCAGCGGCCTCCGTGGCGGCGTTCGTCCTCGGGGCGGCGCTGATCGCCAACTTCGTGGGTTGGCTCGAGCTCTCGGCGCTGTTGACCAAGGCGACGGTCATCAGCCTGTTCGCCGCGTTCACCTGGGCGATCGTAGTCAGGGCAACGGCCGGCCTCGTGCCGGTACTGATCGATGGCAGCCTGGGGCAGCTGCTTCCGAGTCTCCGGCGGAACCGAGCGGTCGTGAGCCGAACCGTCGTAGCCGCCGTCACGGTTCTGGCGGTCGTCCTGTGGACGCGCTCGACGCTGCTCAAGTTTCACATCTGGGACCCGCTGCGGGACTATGTCGCGAGCCTGGCTGGCGGGTCGCTCTCGATCGGTGGCCTGACGGTTTCGCCTGGCGGTGTTCTCGCGGCGATTCTGATCCTCTTTGCGACGCGGCTGATCGCGCGGCTCGTGGGCTTCATCGTCCGAGAAGAGGTGCTGCCGCGCCTGCGAGCCCCCCGAGGCGCGGGACACTCGATGGCCACGCTGGTCAACTACGCCGTCTACGGCGTCGGGATCGCCCTGGCCGCATCGGCGGCTGGTCTGAGCGGTACACAGGTGACCGTCGTGGTGGGTGCCCTCGGCGTCGGCATCGGGTTCGGCCTCCAGAACATCGTCAGCAACTTCATCTCGGGTCTCATCCTGATCTTCGAGCGCCCGATCAAGGTGGGTGACGTCGTGCAGACCACCCAGCACTGGGGAACCATCCGGCGAATCGGCATCCGCGCGAGCATCATCCGGAGCTTCGACGGAGCCGAGATCATGGTTCCCAACACGGAGCTTATCGCGAAGGAGGTCATCAACTGGACCCGTTCCGACGATGTTCGGCGGATCGAGGTGCTCGTCGGGGTCAAATACGGCACGGAGCCGGAGCAGGTGCTCGAGATCCTCCTCCGCGTGGCGGGGGAGCACCCTCTGACGCTGGAGGACCCGGGGCCGCAGGCGCACATGCTCAGGTTCGGAGAGAGCTCGCTGGATTTCCGCCTCCGCTGCTGGGTGCGGATGGAAGACTGGGTGAACGTCGCGAGTGACCTCCACGTCTCGATCAACCGGGAGCTTAAGACGGCCGGCATCACGATCCCGTTCCCGCAGCGTGACCTGCACGTCCGCTCCGGCGTCGGTGGGATTACAGAACCTTCGAGCTTCTCGCCATCGACTTGATAAGGGGCTTTACTCCTCTCCTCTGGGTCCTGCGGAACCATGGTGTCGGGGTCGATGAAGAAGTCTGGAAGACGCTCCAGGAGCGGGCGTACACGAGCCCGATCCGGTACACGCCGTAGGATGGAGTACAGCTGGGTCGACCGAGTGCTCAATCGGTCCGCTCGGGAAGGACGACTGCCGCTCGCTCCAGCGGCGTCACGCCCACCGCGATGATGCCCCGCTGCGGGCGGTTCACGTCCATGATGAGGAGCAGAACCGCGCCAATGAGGAGCGCAAGCAGCAGCATCGGGGTCCGGCCGCGGTGCGCCGCAGCGCCGAAGCTCCACGCAAGGAAGGCGACCGACAGTGCTCCCAGGGCAAACAGCAGAACGAACAGCGCGGGAGGCAGGTGGTTCTCAATCGAAGCGAGCCGCAGCTCGTGGAGGTCGATCAGCTCGTTGGCCGAGCTGATCAGCGATGCCAGAGTCGCATTTGCCGTGGTTGGTCTGTTCGCGCTTTCGACGACCGACCAGATCACGACGTGAAGAGCCTCGCTCTCGAGCCGAGCCTCGCGCAGCGCGTCAGGGTCGCTGCGAGACCCACCCAGCGCGATTCGTGCGCTGGCATACGCGCGTAGCGCCTCCCGGAGCTGGTCGCGAAGCGGATCCTCAAGTAGCCCCGCACGCAGCGAGAGGGTTCCGATCGCGTTCGACTCGTCGACGATCACTTCTCGGCGCGTGTCCCAGCGGCCAATAGCCATCGAGAGGGCGAAGCCGAGGAGCAGACCGAGAATACCGAGCACCGCGGCGCCGGTCCCGCTCATCAGCGTGCGCAGTGAGTCAGGTGCGCCCTCTCTGGCCAACCCCAGCCGGTACCCGATTTCGGCTGAAGCCAGCAGCAACGCGAGCATCAACAGGGCGATCAGTCGGTGGTCGACCAGGTAGAAGGCGGGGATGTCTAGAGGCACGTAGTCTTCCTTGACCGGGGGGCGCCGTCTCTCGGTGCCGATCGAAGCCGGGGCTGGTCCGTAAAACGGCGCTAGACTACAGCCATTTGCCGGAAATCGGCGGGTCTCAACCGATCACGACTCCATCCAGTTGACCCGGCCCGTCGCGAGATCGTACACCCCACCGACTATAGCGACCTCGCCGCTTTCCACCAGCCCCGAGATCACGTCACTGTCGGCTAGAATGTCTCCGATGGTCTGCCGGACGTTCTCCTCGATGGCCTCCTGGACCACTTCTTCGCTCGCAGGGTCTGAGCCCATTGCCTGTATCTCGCGGACCCGCTCGAGCACCTCGTCAAAATTATTTTCGAGCATGGCCGTGAGGTTGCCCAGCTCCACGCCCGCTATGGCACCCTTAATCGCTCCGCACTGCGTGTGGCCCAAGACCACGATCAGGGGAGTCCCCGCAACCGCGGTGGCGAACTCAAGGCTGCCGAGAAGATCCTCGTTCTCGAAGTTCCCGGCCACACGACCGACGAACAGGTCGCCGATTCCCTGGTCGAAAATGATCTCGGGTGGGACCCGTGAATCGAGACAGCTCAACACGGCGGCCTTCGGATACTGACCGGAAGCCGTAGCCGCTGCCTGGGCTATGTAGTCCCTCGGGGTCAGCTTCCCTTCCACGAAGCGTTGATTGCCAGCCTTGAGCTGTGCGAAGACCTCATCAGGCGTCAACGCCTGCTGCATCGCATCGGTCATTACCTCTCGCACCATTTCCGCTGCGGGAGTCGTGGCCGGGGCCTCCGTGTCTGAAGGCGCGCAAGCGGCAAGACCGATAACGAGACCGAGACTGAGGGCGCATCTACCCAACATCTGTCTTTCACTCCTGTAGCTCGACTGTGACTCGCCAGTACTGTCGACTATTCAGCTCTACCATATACGCGCTCTCAAGAGTAGAGCAACTGACCTGCTGCGGCCTCGTTTCGCCGCTGTAGCGTGCGGGTGCTTACCCTCAGCTCGCGGGCCGCGGCGTCCATGGAGCCGTTACCCACGGGCAACAGCTCCAGGAGCGCTAATCGGACCCGCTCAGCCATCGAGGAGCCCACCTCAAGCTCCGAAAGCCGCTTGCGAAGCGCGGGCTCTTGGGGCAGACAAGAGGGAGAGTTCCGGGTAGGTTGCCGGCAAGCCAATGGGTCCGATTCGCGTGAGGATGAGTTCCGGGGGCAGTAGCCTGGTCGAGGAGCGTCTGCTTCGGGATCGCGTGCGCCTCTACCTCAAGGTCCTCTTCTTTATAAACCTGGCTTTTTTGGTGGCCGAACTCTCGTTCCTGGCGCTCGGCCTCGCGGGATCCGAGGCCACGACACGCCATCGCCTCGGTGTCTACTCGATCACGGCTCTGCTCGGCGTGGGCTGGTGGCATACGGCCCGTGGGCATCCGCGGCGGGGTGTGCTTCACACGCTCGAGGCCTTGGGCACGATCGCGATCGTGGTGGCTTACGTTGCCGTCATGGCCCCGATCCCGGAAGGGCGGTTCATCGGGCTGCTTCTTGTCTGCATGATGCTTGTTCTTCGGTCCGCCCTCGTCCCGAGCTCGGTCGGTCGCACGCTGGTCGTTGGCTTGCTGGGGGTAGCTGCCGTCGTGGCGAGCAGCCTTCAGATCGAACGCGACGCACCGGTGCACCAACAGCTATGGCTCGGCGTGCTCGGGTTGGCGTTCGTCGCCGTCACGGCCGTCACCTCGTCGGTCATCTACGGGCTGCGCAGGGAGGTACGAGCGGCACGTCGACTGGGCCAGTACGAGCTCACGCGAAAGATCGGCGAAGGCGGAATGGGGGTCGTCTACGAGGCGACCCATGTGATGCTGCGGCGACCGACTGCCCTGAAGCTTCTTCCGATCGAGAAGGCGGGGGAGGAGACGGTCTCGAGGTTCGAGCGCGAAGTGAGGCAGACGAGTCGTCTAGAGCATCCGAACAGCGTCTACATCTTCGACTACGGGCGCACTCCGGAGGGCCAGTTCTACTACGCCATGGAGTATCTTGATGGCTTCAACCTGAAGGATCTCGTTGAGCACGAAGGCCCGCTCGGCGATGCCCGAACCTGCCTGATCCTGCTCCAGGCAGCGCACGCGCTGGCTGAGGCGCACGCCATGGGCCTCGTTCATCGCGACATCAAGCCGTCGAACATCATGCTTTGCAGTCGCGGCCAGGTTCCCGACACCGTGAAAGTGCTCGACTTCGGCTTGGTGAAGGCGGTGGATGACGGGGGAGCCGACGACCTGACGACCAAAGCGGGCACGATTGTCGGTACGCCACACTACATGGCCCCCGAGACCCTCAGGAACACGATGCCGCTCGAGCCTGCCGCGGACATCTACGCCTTAGGTGCGGTCGGCTACTTTCTTCTGACGGGCCGGCACGTATTTGAGGGGGACTCGGTCGTCGAGGTATGTGCCAAGCATCTAAAGGAAGCGCCACGACCGCCGTCTGAGTACCGTGAACAACCGGTCAATCCCGAGTTCGAGGCGCTGATCCTTCGTTGCCTGGAAAAGGATCCAGCGAACCGCTTCGCATCGGGATCCGAGTTCGCAGCTGCGCTCGAATCGCTGGAACTGCCCGGCTGGAGCCTCGACGAGGCCCGTCGATGGTGGTCGGCGCATCGGCCGGTGACGGAACAGCTGGAGGACCTTGAGGCGGAGAAGCGGCCTCACCTAAAGGTCGCTATCGACGCTCGGAGCTAATAGACACAACTTCCAACTAGTAGCCCGCACGGAACGCATGGAGCCCGCTCTCGCAGCGGGCTCATTTCATCAGGTGGGCGAACTCAGGGGGCGAACGACGCACTTCGTACACATCCCCGCGGATCAGATACTGGGGCAGGGCGCGAAGCAGCTGAGACCACCTGAGAAGGACCGCGATCGTGCGGTCTACACCTTTGCGTACTAAGACGATCAGCAGGGTCAGCTCAGGGAAGGTCTTCCCCGGGCGACAGCTGGATGATCCGCCCCGAGTTGGACGGATTTGGGCTTCGGGCGTCCACCGAGATCAGCAGCCTGCGGCTCGGAAGCTGCGCAACATCGCGGACACGCCCGACACGGGCGAGCACGATCTCCGTCTCGTCGGTGGCTGGGTCGTAGCGGAGCAGGTGCTGGGGGTTAAGGGCGCCCATCAGGAAGGAACCGTTCCAGGACGGGAATTGGCTGTCCTCGACCAGAAGCAGCCCCGACGGTGCGACGCGGAAGTCCGGACCCCAGAACTTGACCGGAAGGATCGACACGGCGGCGGCTTCCTCTTCCGTCATATCGGATACGGGTGTTTCGTCGTAGTTGAGCCCGTAGGAGAACAGCGGCCATCCGTAGTTGCCTCCGGCGGTGATGATGTTCAGCTCGTCGCCGCCCAGGGGACCGTGTTCGGTTTCGTACAGCGTCTGCGTTGCGGCATCGTAGTGGAGCCCCTGGGGATTTCGATGGCCGTACGACCAGATGGTCGAGGGTGCGGATGCTCCCGGGAGCAGCGGATTATCCGGCGGGATCCCCCCATCGACCGTGAGTCGGTGGATCTTGCCCAGGTCGGAGCCGAGATCCTGAGGGCCCGGGACAGGGTAGGGACTGCCTCCCACGCCGAACGACAGGAAGAAGTGGGACGCGTCCTCCCAGGCGATTCTCGAGCCGATCGAAAAGTCGTCGGATTCGTAGATCACTTCCAGGTTCCGGGCTCGGTCGTCGAGGAGCTCGAATCGCGCGACCGCCAGTCCGAACGCCGCGTCGTTGTACGCGATATAGACCAGTCGGTTGTCCTCGAAACCGGGATGAAGGCTGACGTCCAGCAGGCCACCGAACCTGCCCGCGTCGACGGTTCTGGACTCCGGGATGCCCCCGACCTCGGTCACTTCGCCGCTCGCGTAGTGGTGGAGCACCCCGCTTCGCTCGGCGAAGAGGAACTCCTCCTCGCCGATGACCGCGATCGCGTCGGGAATCCCGTACCCGGACGCGAGTACCCCTGGTTCCGTGATCCTGTTGCCGGGGGTGTCGTCAGGGGCGAGGATCTCGCCCGCCTGGCAGGACGGAAGCAACGAGAGCCCGACGGCCACCAACCCCAGCCGTTTGCGGATCACGGTCGTCATTACCCTCGCTCCACAGGTCGAGAACGCTTGAACACTCATTCCTCCACATCGTCCCGATGACCGCCACATCCTAACGTGCCGAAGGCATCCGAGCGCCCATGGGAATCTCCAACGCCCGCTCTCCCCACACTCCACGTGCGTACGCCAAGGAAAAGTGCGTAGTTCCACAAGCGCCGCAGACGAGTGGTCTCCACCCTATAATCTCATCCTGATCGGGCGCCGACTTCGCCCAGAAGTTCACCCTGTTGGGCGCGAGGCTCGGGTTTCATTGTGGGAGCTTCTTGGTGGGGGTCGCGATGGCCGTGTATCTACTCGAAGGACGGTTGTCGTCTTGTCCCTCTGCGTGGGGAAAGGGGTCGATTGCTAGTCCCAGGTCTGTCGGTCGCCGCATTCGTGGCGGGCGCTCTGTGCATTCGCGGGAAGTACTCTGACTCCAGGATCCTCATCTATGTCTTTAAGCCACTCACGACGGTGCTATTACTTGGCGTCGCCGTAGCTGCAGGGGCGTTTGCTACGACGTATGGGCGGCTAGTCGCTCTGGCGATCGTCTTCGCGCTCGCGGGAGACATCTTCCTAATGCTTCCGAAGGATCGTTTCATCAATGGGCTGCTGAGCTTCCTGGTCGCACATGTGGTGCTCATCGTGGCATTCGCGCTTCAAGCCACCGGCCTTTCGTGGTGGGTGCTACTTCCTGTCGCCGCGGGCATAGGCATGTACGCTGCGCTAGCCCCGCACCTCGGCCGCATGAAGATCCCCGTAGTCGTCTACATCACCGTGATTGCAGCGATGGCCTGGTTTGCCCTGGAGCGGTGGCATCTGCAGGGCTCGACGAGTGCGGCATTGGCTGCCTTGGGAGCGGTTCTTTTCCTGTATTCCGACTCCACACTCGCACTCAATCGCTTTCGGGCCAAGTTCCGATTGGCTGATTTCTCGGTCCTCAGCACGTACTACGCATCGATCTGGCTGATCGCCCTGTCCGTGCACCGCGGCTGGATGTGACGTGTAAGCTTGCTGCTGGGTCGGGGACGGCCGGTTCACCGGCGTCCCGTACTGCAGGGATTGAAGTAGCTGGCCAAACCGCTCAGACCACCTCAGAAGGACCGCGATCGCGTGGTCTAGACCTTATAATCCTACCCTGATCGCACGCAGACCTCGCCCAGAAGTCCGCCCTGTTGGGTGCGAGTCGCCGGAAGGCGCGAGCGTAACTAAATTACTGACAGTTAGTTAGCCGGGGTGGCGGAACGGCAGACGCGAGGGACTTAAGAAAGACCTTCTTCTCACGGAGGTCATATGATGGGGCCATGGAATCCCTCCTCCTGAAACCCACGGATGGTTCTTTTCTCCTTTGGAGGTGTCTCCACGACGGCTCTGTCACCCGGAAGAACCTGGACGCTCCACCTGATGAGTCCCGTCTCCCATTTCAAGAAACGGCCGTTGCCCTTCTGAAGAAACTCACGGAGCTCTACGGCAGCGCGGCCATTCTGGCTTGGGAGGAAGATGAGGTGGTGGGGCTTCTCCGCTTTGTTCCCAAGGTGGTCTCCCAAATGGAGGGTGGTGGGGGATTTTGTCTCCTTCAGCCCCACCCGGCAGGTCCCAAAGAAGATTTCCCCCAAGGGGTCTTTCCTTCCAAGGAGACCATCGAGGATAGGACCCTGGTCGTCACCTGCATGCAGCTTCTCTCCGACCGGCAAAGGAAGGGGATTGGCCGTGCCATGGTGGAAAGGCTCAAATCCTGGGCCAGGGAAGAAGGATGGGAGGCCATCGAAGCGACGGCCTATCAGGATCTTCCCCTTGTCTATGAAGTAACGGGCAATGCCGGCCGAAACTGGTGGAGGGGCCTTGGGTTCCATGTCAGAGAATCCCTCGAAGAGGAGGCGATGAAAGAGTACGGTGAGTTCCTGCACGCCCTGGAAATCCAGGCCAGGGAAAAGGGAATGGAGCCCCACAAGGTCACCCAAAAGTTCATCATGAGGTGGGAAACTCAAGCGACGGGCGGTATCGGCAATCAGATGCGTATCGGGCCTACGCGAGCGTAACTAAATTACTGACAAATAGTTAGCCGGGGTGGCGGAAAGGCAGACGCGAGGGACTTAAGAGATGGAGCCTCTCACCGCGAAGTTGACTGTTTCCGCTCATCTTCGCGGCTTTCTTATCTGATCCAGATAACTTCAGACCTGCAGATTCGCTGTTCTCACTACCTAAGTTCGCCCAGTTTCTTCGCCCAGTTGAAGCGCAGGCGACTGAGCGGCCCGTCGGCTGCTGCGCGTTGACCGGTTCGATACGGGTC
>JBDGWG010000056.1:0-13065 GCA_039585235.1 Gemmatimonadota bacterium
GCTCGCCGACCAGGAAGCTCGCGCGCTCTACTCGGAACCGAGTGTTCGCGAGTACATACGAGAACGCGTACAGGTGGAGCTGTTGGACACAAGCGAAGCTGTCGAGGCGTACTGATACAACCTGCCGCGCGAGTTGGGCCTAGCCGGGGCGAATCCCGCGTACGCGACCGAGCTATCACAGTTGGTTGAGGCGCTGCAGTTCGCTTCGGCATACGTTGAAGAAATGGCTGCGTTCGGCGAGGTGTCGTAGTCTCGTATCCACGGGTCCCCATCCAATCGAGATGACGCCGCCGCCTAACAAGCTGTTGGAGGCGGACGCGGCGACAGCCGGGCGTCAGCGGCCTGCTGGCCTCCTGGCATCAACAATCGCTGTTGTTGCGGTGCCCAGCAGCGGGCCGCGCCGCTCAACAGCAAAGCCGTTAAACTGCGGGACCGCGTGCGATGGGACTCTCCCGGCCACGCGTTCGTGTTCAACCATGAGGAGGGCGCATGGCCACCCAAGACAAGTGCTGTAGCATCGTGCCGTATTTCAAGGTCCACGATGGCCAGCTTGCTGCGTTCCATGCTTTGTGTGAGCGGTTCGTGGCGAAGACCAGCGACGAATCCGGATGCCTCTACTACGGTTTCAGCTTTGACGGCGACGAAGTGCACTGCCGAGAAGCGTATGCCGACGCCGAAGGGCTATTGGCCCATCTGGAGAACGTCGGGGCTTTGATAGGCGAGGCGCTCGAGATCTCCGAGTTGTCCCGACTGGAGGTTCATGGTCCGGAGGAGGAGTTGCAGAAGCTCCGACAGCCGCTAGCCGAGCTGAATCCTCAGTTCTTTGTTCTACAATACGGGTTTCGCCGCTAGCAGGACGGTGCTCCCGCCCTGCAGTCTAACAAGCAGTTGCTGGCGCGGTAGGCTGGATGGTCCTGAGCCCTCGCCTGGCAGCTCACGCTCCGGGTGGACATGGTGGCCCGCAGCAGAACTGAAGAGTCGTTAGGCGGACAGAAGGCTCGGCTCGCGCGCCTGGGGAGAAGCAATCGTGGCCTTCGATTATCAGCCGGTTCTGAAGAGCGATCTCGTTGAACTGAGGCCGCTTCGTGCGGAGGATTACGATGACCTGTATGCCGTTGCCGCTGACCCTCTCATCTGGGCGCAGCATCCGGTGAAGAACCGGAACGAAGAAGCCGGCTTCCGACAATTCTTCTCAGAGGCGTTGGCTTCTGGTGGGACACTCGTTGCCATCGACTCCAAGACCGGACGAATCATAGGATCTTCGCTTTTTCATGCCCACGATGCTGAAAAGAGCGAAGTTGAGATCGGCTGGACATTCTTGGCTAGATCGCGCTGGGGTGGGCTTTACAACGGTCATCTCAAGCGGCTCATGTTTCGTCATGCGTTTCGGTTCGTGAAGACCGTCGTACTCCTCGTGGGTCAAGAGAACGTGCGATCGCAGCGGGCCATCGAAAAGACAGGTGGCATCCGTGTGGGGCGGCGGACCGACGAAGGTGGGCGAGACAGCTACCTTTATCGAGTTACGGCGTCAGACGCAGGAGAAGGCTGAAGCCGGGGCTCGATTCGACAGCTAACGTAGAAACGGAGCACCAGATCGTGACATCAATTGAGACCCTCGCGACGTTCTTCGGCTGGTGCACGGTCATCAATGCAGGTTTCATGTTGGCTCTTCTCGTGCGTGGGATCGTCGCCAGAAAGCTGGCTGCAAGGCTCTTTCGTGTCTCCGAAGAAGAAATTAGGACCGCTTACATGAACGTCTTCGTGCAATACAGAAGCGCAATCTTGATGCTCAACGTCACGCCATACATCGCCCTGAAAATCATGACTTAGAGCCTTCTGCGATCGCTTCGCTTTGAGAACGCGGTTGAAGAACGAATGAACTCGTCGATCAGGACCATTGAGCGTGTGATTGAGGCCGAGAACACAGCTGAGCGCGTCCTGACCCTGGTGGAGAGTGGACTGGCGACTCTCTAACAGGCGATCGCTACTGACGCGGGTTGTCTGGTCGGTGCGCTTCGCGCTTGTCAGCGGGCAGCCCGCGCAGCCGGTCGCAAGTCGCGCTACCCACCCCAGCGGTGGAAGATACGCAGCCTCCCGAACAGCTCGTTGAACGAGACCTCGCCGAACGGTTCGAGCCGATCTGAAACGCAGGCAGTCGTGCACCCGGAGGGTACGGGCACGGATCAACGGGCTATCAAAGAGAAACGCCCGACCGGGAGCTCAACGAGCGTGAGTGAAAGTTACCTCATGAAGTCAACGGACGAAGCCGCGAAGGCGGCTGGAAATGCTACGATGACGGCCCTTCGGATCGACAGTGAGAGATTGAACCCGGCCTTGCCAAACAGCGCGAGGAGCAGGAGCGAGATGCCGAAGGTAACAAGGTAGGAAACTGTCACCCGTTTGAAGAAATCGAACTTGAACTCGGCGATGTGTCCGCCGTAGAACAACCCCCAAATGAACAGGGCGAGGACGAGGATCGACAGGATGGCGATCAGCAGAATCCGTCCCGGCGGAAGCGTCTCTCCCAGTACCCAAACCTCCTCGGTCAGTGCCACGGGGATCCCCATCATGAACGCGCCCGCCAGTAACTGGCCTACGTCCTGCAGCCGAAACTCGACTTTGAGCGGTTTCGTGACGGTGTCGATCAGGCGTCCGGCTTCATCGCGGATCTCCTCAATCGTGTGCACCTGGCCGCCGATTCTCCGATAGGCGGCTCGCGATTCCTCTGCCCAGGTCATATTGGCGTCGCCCGGTCAGGGTGTGGGGTCTGCGCGGCCAGCATCTCTTCCATTTCTCACCTCCCGTTGACTATATGGCCTCCGAGAGGTCGAGCGACGCGGCGTCGAGGATCGTGTTCTCCACCTTGTAGCGTTCCCACATCTCGATCATGGATTCGAGTCGCTCGGGGTGATCCGCGGCGAGATCATTCATCTCAGCTGGGTCCTCCGAAACGTTGTACAGCTCCCAGTCGCCGGACCCGAACGGCGGCGGCATCCACAGGATCTTCCAGTCGCCGTCGAAGAATGCCTTCAATCCGAACAACTCGTAGCCGACCTGGTTCGCTCCCGCGTAAGGAGCCTCGGCGCTTCCGTCGAGTAGATCGAGCACCGACTGGCCCTGAAGTGCCATCACTTCGCGACCGTCGATCTGGCTCGGGTGCTCAATGCTGGCCAGCTCGAGGATTGTCGGCATGACATCCCGGACGTGGAAGAATGAGTGGTTCAACGCACCGGCGTTGGCCTGTGTGCCAGGCATCTTGGCAATGAGGGGAGATCGAACGCCTCCCTGTGCCGTAAAACCCTTGAACATCCGACTCGGGGCCATGCTCGCCTGTGCCCAGCCCGGTCCCATCTCGATGAAGGAGCCCGGCAGCCCTCTGTTCTCCAGGCTGTTGTCGAACGAGGCACCCCACTCTTCCGTCCACCCGGGGTACACGGTCGGGTAGGCACCGTTCGCCCCGTTGTCCGAGAAGAAGATGACCAGCGTGTTGTCGTACTCGCCGATCTCCCGCAGATAGTCGAATACGCGCTTAATCTGTCCGTCCATGAAGTCCACCATGGCGGCGTAGACTGCCATGTCGCGGGCTGTTTCCTGCTGGCTCTCCGGCGACATCTCATCCCACGCCTCGACACTGGGCAGACGCGGGTAGGATTCGGCATCTTCCGGAACGATTCCGAGGTCCTTTAGCGCCTGAAGTCTACGCTCGCGCAGTACGTCCCATCCCTCGTCGTAGGCTCCTCGATACTTATCGATGAACTCTGCCGGGGCGTGCAGCGGGTCGTGAGGTGCCGTGTAGGAGAGATACGCGAAGAAAGGCCCATCGTTGTCCTGGTCCGCCTGCAGCCATTCGAGAAGCATGTCGGTGTAATGCGCGGTCGAATAGAACTCTGCGGGGAGCTCATCCACTACCTGGCCGTTACGCCGATAGATCATGGGCTGAGGTGGCGAAAGGGGCTTCCGGTCGCTCCAGTGGCTGCCCCCGCCTGGAACGAGGATGAAGGTCTCGTCGAAGCCCCTGGCATGAGGACTGGTCTCCTCGTCGAAGCCCAGGTGCCACTTGCCCGCCATGTACGTGCGGTAGCCGTTGGACTGGAGGACCTCGGGAAGTGCCGCGACCTCGAAGTTGAGGTAACCCGCGTAGCCCGGGTAATCCTCCATCTCAGGGGTAGTGAACTCCCCCATCGTGCCCAACCCCGCCTGGTGGTTGTCCACGCCGGAGAGCAGGACGGACCGCGTCGGAGAGCAGCTCGGGAGAACATGGAAGTTCGTCAGCCGTATCCCTTCGTCCGCAAGCGCGTCCAGGTTGGGAGTCAGGATTTCGCCCCCGAAGGCCCCGATATCTGAGTAGCCCATGTCATCGGCGACAATGAGCAACACGTTGGGTCGATCATCTTGGGTCTCCGTGCCGTCCGGGGCGGACTCGGGAGCACATGCGGTCAGGAAAGCGAACACGAATACAGCCGCTACTGGAGCAGTCTTCATCGGTGGTCTCCTAGTAGGCACACTCCCACGCAGGGGTCAATGCCGAGGTAACCGGACGGTACGGAAGCTCATGCGGCGGGTCAACCAAATAGAAGGCGTCTGGTCAGCAAAGTCGCGACCCGAAGAGCGCGCCTGTACCCTAAACTGTATCACGAAGAGGATGCGCATGGGCGATCGTCGACCGCTACGGCAGAGGCAAGCGAGTGACCCGATCTCCGCCGATACGGATCCGAAGGCCCGTCAACCCGTCCCCGAATCGATAGCCCACGCCGAGTCGCGGGACTCGGATGAACCAGATCTTCGGGGCCAGAAAACGGAAGCCGAGCGTGACTCCAACTTCGTAACTATCGTTAACGGTGGAGCGGGTGCCTTCGGTGGTCTCGAACTGGATGCCATTCGGAAACCACCCCGACTCGACATATGCACCGATGTCGGGCACCTGGCCACCGATGCTGAACCCGAGCGGATAGCGCGCGTCCGCCTTGATTCCGATCACGGCGTAGCTCGCGTCCACCAGATCCCGGCTCGCGTCGGCCCAACCGACCTGCGCTCTAGGCTCCAGACCGAGCTCCCAGCGCCGCCATGGAAACACGAACTCAGTGCGAATGCCAATGTCGGCCACGGAAAGCCGCTCGATCGCCGAGTTCGTCAGACCAATCCCCAGGTCCAGGTACGGACGCAACATCGACCTGGAGCCGAGCGGAATGAGGACCTCGATGCCGGGGATCACGCCGCCGATCCGAACGCTATTGACGTCGAACTCCTCGAGACTTGCGAAGTCCGTAAATGCGATGATCCCGGTCAAACGGAGTCGGAGGCCAAGCGTGCGCCCTTCGGTGAGGCGGCGCAGCCAGATGGAGGGGGTGATGCTCAGAACGCGCGTCTTCTGCCCACCGGCCTCGCTGTTGCTGAAGCTGTTCTCGTTACCGGTGAACGTCCACGGATTGACCACTTCTTCGGGCTCGAGCGCGGGTGGACCCTGGGCGTTTCCCGGTCCCGCCGCGAGCGTGAGTAGGAGCGACGCCAATGCACATGCTTTCCACCATGATCTCATTGGTACCGCCGGGTCGGCACACGATATTGCTGAAACTCCGCCGTGTATCGCTTCTGTCCCATAGTCGCCTCCCGTCTTCCTGTTTGGATCGATCCCCATACTAACTCCAGGATCGGTCTCGTTTCGGGGGGTCAGGTCGGAATAGCGATCGGCACTGGCTTACAGCTTCTGAATGAACTGGGCTAGGGGAGGAGCACCCGCCCCAACCCGAGGTAGAACGACCAGGTCCGGTTCTGGACACGGCCGTCCGAGCCACCGGAGTCGTCGATATCCCCGAAGCCGTGGGTGTACCGGACGTCCAGCTGCAGGGTGTACCTGCCCATGAACACATCGAGGCCCCCGCCGACGGCAGCGCTTAGATCCGGGCTCTTCGTGGTGAAGCCGTCACCCGAGTCGCAGTCGACGGTGGCTCCCCCGTCCGAGCGGAGCCGGCACGCGGTCTCGAAGGAGACCACGGGCCCCGCGTACAGGGCAGGCATAACAGAGGCCTCGCCCGCCGGGATCCGCGCCACGAAGAGCATGGGCACATCGACGTATCCAAGTTCGAGGTTGAGGCCTTCATCACTGGAGCGGCCGCCCCGCTGCGTGTAGAGGGCCTCCGCCTGCAGGGCGAAGACATCGCCCAGACCCGCCTGCACGTACGCGCCGCCCCCAAAGGTGGTCCGGGTGTCGATATCCACGGAGGATCCGTCATCGGACCGGACGCTGAGGTCGGCAACGTTGACACCCGCCTTCAGGCCGAGCGTGACCTGGGCCGGCGCCTCCCCGGCCGAGAGCACTGCGCAGAGCGCGATGAGCGCTAGTCTGAGACCCCTCATGCCGTCTCCTGATCGCTCGACGTGGTCATGGCAGCGGCAGGCGCGTGACTCTGTCGCCTCCGATTCGAATTCGCAAACCGGTCAGTCCGTCACCGAACCGGTAGCCGACGCTAAGCCTGGGCACCGCGATGAACCAGATTTTCGGAGCCAGGAAGCGAAAGCCGATCGTGGCACCGATCTCGTACAGGACTTCGGCTGGGGTCGCGACCGCCGCTACAGCATGTTCTTGACCCACCGGCTCGCCTTCCACTTGAAACCCTCGTAGCGCGGCAGGTACTCGTCCAGTTCGGCCACATCGTCGATCCACCGGGCGGCGCCGGCCAGAATCACCGCGTCGAGGAATCCCGCCATCGAGCCCTTGCCCGAGATCAGGAGGGCCACCTCGCCATCCATGAGCATGGACCGGTAATCCATGTTCGGAGAGCCCACCATGCTGTACATGGCGGCCGTTTCCTCGCCGTCCTCGGCGAGAAGGCGGTTCACGGACTCGACCAGTGCGACGAATTCCGGGCGCAGCGCTCGGCCCAGCTCCTTCGCGCTCCGGTATCCTTCGACAGACTCCTCCGAGATCACGTCGCGCACGCGCTCCTCGGCGTACCTCAGTACGAACGGCCGCCACTCGGGCGCGGCGAGCAGGGCCCGCAGAACGCTCGCCGACACGAACAGGCTGGTCTTCAGGTGTAGCTTCGGTCGGCGGTCCTCGACGTCCTCCACGATGTACTGGATCTCGAAGGCGGGGAAAATCGAGTCGGCGTTCGCGAAGACTGGCCGCCAGTCGTCGGGGATCTGCAGCGCTTCCCGCAGCCACGGGAGCCTCAAGCCAACAGCCGACGCTTGCAGCCGCGCCGGCACGTTCGCGACATCGATGTCCATATCGTAAAGGCCGACACGGTACTGCCCGCCCACGGCCGCGATCTCGTCCTCCAACTCGTGCCGGAAGATGATCGCCCGCTCGAACAACTCGTTGGCCCGGGAGAGGGTCATGAAGGCCTGCCCGGGGGCGTTGCGCTGCGACGGGTGGATGATCAGCACCCTGGCGCCACGCAAGCAGCTTCCCGCAAGCATCGAGGCCCACAGAGGTCCGTGCCACAGGGAATCCGGCAGGATGAGGACCATCCCGGGTGGGGCCAGCGTGTACAGCACGGCCTTCGCCACGTTGATCGGCTTGGCCTCGTACCCCGTCTCGGAGTGCATCTCGAGCGCCCGGACCCCGCCGAGGTTCTCGGCCATGTACGCTTCGACCTTCTCCCAGTAGTCGTCGGCGAAGTCCATGGGCTTCAGGGGGGGTGGTATCTCTTCCGGCCTGAAACCCTGGTTGAGCAGGAGGTCTCGCGCCGCGTTCTTCATGTCGAGCGCCGCCGGTCCCCGCAGCATCACGGCGCGGTCCTCCCACGTCGGACCCATGTAGTGCTCGCCGATCCCCATCCCGCTGTACATGACCATGCCCTTGTACGGGTCGGCCTCGGTGATGTCGTAGAAGGCGACCTTGCGGTGGTCGCGCATCACGTTGTCGGGCCATGAGATGACCGGGAACGGCTCGCTGGCCCAGTACGTGGGATCGGCGGGGTTGGTGATACTGACGTGCACCTTGATCCGGTTGCGCAGCCAGTCCTCACCGTACTGGCTGGCCTCCGTTTGCAGGAGGCGGGAACCCGCGACGGCCTCGCGCAGGGCGGCCTGCGACGCTCGCAGAGTGTCCGCCATCCACTCGAATCCTTCCGGAAAGTCGAACTCGTATCGCATGGGATCTTCGAGATAGCTGATCCACCGCCGGGCCTTGTTGATCTCGTAGTAGTGCTGATCCATGAACACGAAGTAGAGCGCCAGCTTTCCGGTCCGATCGTACTGCCGCACCTGTTTCGTCAGCGTCTGGATGTAGAGGTTGGTGTGGAACAGGCCGACCCGGTCCGGATCGCCGGCAGCGTTGATGCCCCTGAAGTCGTGGATCCACAGGACGTGGTAGTCCTCGGCTTCCTCCAGCGCGTTGGCCAGCTCGAACTGGAACTGCGAGTTGATGACGTACGCTCCCCGGTTCCCCTCGTAGAACTGCCGGTCGAGGGCTCTCTCCAGGATCCGATCCAGCTCCGGGCCCGAGTCGTGCTCCTCGGGGAGCAGGCCATACTGGAGTGGGAGCCACACCAGTCGCTCGTCCTTCCACACGTCCCTGTTGTGTACCCGCACGGCCTCCACGCCCTCGAGGATTTCCTCGAATACCCACCGCACGGCCGCCAGCTGCTCCACCGTCACGGTCCCGGAGTGGATGGCCCAGCGGCTGAAAGCGCCGGTAGCCCTGGTAGCGAACTCGCGAGTCGAGTCATGCTGTTTCTTCACGCCCAGGAGGCGGTTGTACGGAAACAGGACCTTGTCCAACAGGATCTCCCGGGCCTGAGACGCTATCTGCCGGCCCCTGGCGGTGCTCTGGCCGAAGGGAAGCGACTCCCCGGACTCGGCGATGGAAAATGCCCGCTCGATCTCCGAGTGGAACGCCCGCACTTCCGCCTCAGCCGTGTGCGCACCGCCGAACATGGGATCGGACCCCGCGAGTCTCTGGCCCATTTCGCGCACGTCGGCCGTGAAGCGTGCCACGGACTGGTCGCGCGTGCGGCCCCTCTGGTCGAAATCCGGCGTGACGAACCGGTTGATCCACCACGCCAGTTCCTCGGCGTTTCCGAGCGCCGCCAGCAACTCGGGATCCGGATTGTCGAACGGGAGCGGGTCCGGCCGCACGGGCTCCAACTTCACCGATGTGCGCGCCGGCCGGGTCTTGCCCTGCCACGGCTGATCGATCGGAAGCTTGACCCCGATATTGAAGGAATGACCGCGCGCCGGGATCCAATCGATCGTCAGCAGACCGCCACGCCCGAGCAGCCCTCCGCGGCGCAAGGGACCGGCGAAACGGAGGAAGAATGGCAGGTCGCCGTCCCGGATGTTCCAGTCCACGCCCCCGCCGAGACGCATGAAGGGGATGTGGAGGAGCGCCCGGAGACCGCCGTCGATCCGGCTTCCCTGCATGCCTCCGTACGCCTCGGCCCCGAACACGAGACCTCCGACCACCGGGTTCATCAGGTCCTTGTCTACGCCGAGTTGAGCGTACGCGGTGAGATCGGAGTCTTCCCCCGGATAGTAGCTGCCGAGGGATCCCCCACCGTATGGCTTCCACAGCGGGGGCTGACCGATCGAGATGACCTGCCCGCCCTCTTCCGGGGGCAGCACGACCTGTCCCTCGCCCGGAGCCACGTGACCCAGGAGGACCAGGGCAAACATGAAGCCGGCAAAGCGTCGCATTATCACCTTCCCGGGGACTGGTTGTTCGAGTCGGGGGGCGGCGAGACAGCCCAGGATTTGAATATGAGACCGTGCCAGCCAGTCCGCGAATGCTGCTCCACCCTCAGTGCGGTCAGCGGGCCCAGGTCCGTGCATCCGTTCCGAGCCGCGATTAGCTTCCCGCCCATGATTCAGCGGATCTACAGGCTCTGGACGGACCGATCCCTGGTCGGAATGCTGGCCCTCGGAGGCGCGCTGTTCGGCCTGCGGGTGCTGCTCCTCCCTGCTCCCAGGCAGGAGCTCGTCATCGATGAGCGTACGGCGGAGCGCGTGGTCGAAGAGCGGGCCAACCTGCTGGCCCGTGACCTGACCCCGGCCGAGCGCGAGGAGGCCATCCGGGATCACGTGGACCAGGAGATCCTCCTGCGTGAGGCTCACCGGCGCGGTCTCCACCTCACGACCGGTGGGGCGCGCGGATTGCCGACGTCATCTCTTTAGTGTGCCCTGTGGCGGCCAGCCTCTACTGCTCCGCCCCCTTGCGATCGTAGGCGCCAAACAGAGTGGAGTCGAGGCCCATGCGATCGAAAACGCCCTTCAGGGCGATGTTGCCGATCTGCGGCCCGTCGTCGGTCATGGTCACCCAAGCGACGTGATCGACGTTGCCCTCCCCGCCATGATGCCAGGAAGCGCCGGAGGGTCCCATGGTGATGTAGTCATGCCCGTTGAGCAGATCGTAGTCGTAGTAGTGCAGGTGCCCGGCAAAGAACGTGTAGTCCCTTTCCTGCAGCAGCCCCTCTATCGCCTGGAAGCTCTCCGATGGGTTCTCCCAGCAGGGCTCGTGCATGAACAGGAAGGTCCAGCGCGCGTCGGGATGCGCGGCCAGCGTCTCTTCGATCCAGGCGACCTGCGCGTCCGGGAACTCGACGGGCTGACCGAGTGCGGCCACGATGGCCTCATCGGTCATGAACTCGGCAAGCATCTGCTGTGCGGCCGCGGGATCTTCCACCTGCAACCTCTGGTAGAGTTTGATGCTCTCCAGCATGTGCGGAGGAGGCTCCGGTCGTGGGCCGTCCTCGCTGTCGAGGACCAAGAACAGCACGTTCTTGTAGACGAAGGAGTAGTATCCGGGGCCGCGTCTCTCGAGCCACATTTCCTTCCCGCCCGGGAAGCTCACATCGTGGTTGCCCCTCGTGTAGAAGAACGGCATTTGGAGCCTGGCGGTCATGGCCTCTGCCTCCTCCCACATCTCGATCAACTCTTCCCTGTTCCCGGCGTAGCCTTCGATGATGTCGCCCACGTTGATCACGAACTCTGGCTGCAGCAGGTTGAGCTGTCCCATCGCCAGGGCAAAGGTGCCCTGAACGTTCGCGCCGCCCGTGCGATCGCCGATGATGGCGAACTGGAAGTCCTCCGAATCACCTAGGAAATCCTGCGATGTCCATGGCTTCGGCCCCGGGAATGCCGCCTCATCAAAGACGAAGTCCGTCTCCTTCTGCACTTCCCCTTGCACGCACCCCTGCATCAAGCAGAGTCCGAGCAGCAGAGAGAGTGGCATGGCCGATACGGAGAGGGCTCGTGACATTGACATCCACCTTCCTGGCTGGGGAGGCCGTTCTGCGGTCTACCGAGGCGTCGGTAATCTAGTGTTTGGCGACTCTTCCCGCGACGACATCAGGCCCAAGCGTGTAGTGCCGGTTCAGCAGAACGGGGTACAGCGCCATTACGGTGGACAACCCAGAGAAGCCTGAGACGCCGTAAGTCGTTGGGAGGAAAAGCGGAGGGGCAGGGATTCGCTGTCGAGTCACGCAGTGACGAGACATTCCGAGCGCGAAGCGCGAAGACTACCCTGAAGCCCGTGAGGGCGCCGGTAGTTCGAGACCGATCTGAGGTTTCCCTCTAAGTCCTTCTAAGTCCCTAAGAGTCCTTCTCAGTATGACTTACTTACAGGCCCTTTCCTTCTAAGTCCTTCTAAGTCCGTCTAAGTACCGATAGTCAGGGTACAAACTGGGGTACAGTGGGTGCTTGACGGTCTTCCTCGTCGCCTTATAACCTCCGCCTACCAGAAGAGTTGGAGATGAGTCGAGCCCACCAAGGAGAAGCGCCTTGAACGTCCGGCCGTGGAGAGCACTGGCCCTCGCAGCGGTAATGTTATCGGCTGCAGCGACCGGCTGCGATCAAACAGACTCAGTGTCAACAGAAGGGTCGAGTCCGGTATGTAGCCGCGAGTCCATTCCAGCTCTACCGGACGTGCGGATCGCGTCGGTCGCCCGGGAAGACGCACCGGTCTCCCACTGCAAGGTGGCGGGCGTCATTGGCGCCGAGACCCATTTCGAGCTTCTGCTACCGGACGCCTGGAACGGCAAGTTCGTCATGGGCGGCGGAGGGGGGTTTGTCGGTTCCGTGGTGAACACCTCACTCCTCTTCGGGTCCCTGCAAGCCGGCTACGCCACGGTAGGCACCGACGCCGGTCATCGGGGCCACCCGCTCGATGCGAGCTGGGCGCTCAACAACCTGGAGCGCCTGGTCAGCTTCGGGCACCAGGCCGTACACCGCACCGCCGTCACAGCGAAAGCGCTGATCACAGACCACTACGACGCGGAGATCAGCCGGAGCTACTTCACCGGTTGCTCGCGTGGCGGAGGTCAGGGATTCATGGAAGCTCAGCGCTATCCGGAGGATTTCGACGGTATCGTCGCCGGCTCGCCCGCGTACGATTGGACGGGGATGGCGGCACTCGCATCGCAGATCAACGCGGCCATGTATCCCGATCCCTCCAATCTGCAGGAGGCGGTGGTCGGTCTCGCGGAGCAGCGCCTGATCGAGTCGTCCTATCTCGAAACGTGTGATGCCCAGGATGGCATAGAAGACGGCATTCTCAACGATCCCCGGCAATGCCGGTTCGACGTCGGCACCTTGTTGTGCGAAGGAGAGAAGACCGATCGCTGCCTCAGTGCGGAGCAGCTCGCGGCCGTCCGTGTGGTATACGGCGGCGCCACGGACTCCCAGGGGCGATCCCTGTACCCGGGATTCCCCTTCGGAGGAGAGACGTCCCCGGGAGGGTGGTCGCGCTGGCTCACCGGCGGACTGACCTACCTGAGCAACGCCGAGGAGTTTCAGGCCGGGGTGGACCCGGGACCGTTCGAGGCGCCCGTCGTGCCCAACGCCTATTTCGGTTTTGGGAACGGGATCATGAAGTACTTCGTGTATAACGATCCCGACTGGAGTTATGTCGGGTACGACTGGGACGATTTCGAAAAGGACGCCGAGAGAGTCGCGCAGACCCTGAACGCCACGAGCCCGGATCTCTCGGCGTTCCGCGAGCGTGGTGGCAAACTCCTGATCTACAACGGCTGGTCGGACAACGCGCAGCACTCGAACGCGTTCATCGACTACTACGAGGAGGTGCTGGCGGTAGACGAGACGGCGGCCGATGATGTCCGGATGTTC
>JBDGWG010000057.1:0-13342 GCA_039585235.1 Gemmatimonadota bacterium
GGAGGAGTACCTGGAGCGGGAGCGGGAGCTACTCGCCGAATTCGCCCCGGAGGTTAGGCCGGATTTGATCGAGTTCATTCGCCGTCTTGCCGCTACCGCGACAAGGAATGCCACGACCGGGCCGGCCGATTGCGGATGACGTAGCAGCGGGTGTCTACAAAGCTGTCATTAGGAAGGTTACTAAACGCGCCCGGGAGAATTCGAATCCCCAACCTCCTGATCCGTAGTGAGCCGCTGCTGACCCGCTAGCGAGCAAGATGCGCACTCGTTAGGGCGCTCAGGTTGCAGGATGCGTACTCCCAGTACCCGAAATAGTGAGTGTTGCGCAGTCAAAGTTCGGGGAAATGTTCGGGGAGCCGAATCCTGGAAGACCTTCTCTCTCGACGCCAAGGGCGAACGCCTCCTCTTCAGCCGGACCCGCCCTCTCCCTCGGCGCGTGATTCCCGATAAGCCGTGTTCCCGTTCGGAAGCCCCAAATCGCCCAGGATCTCCTTGAACCGCGGGTTCTCCCGCAGCCCGTCGTACTCCCCGAACACGGCCGCCAGTCCGAGCCAGGGGTTCAGGGCGGCGACGCCAGCTTCGACGACCCGGATCGCATCCGCCTCCGATCCGGCCCAATCATAGAGCGCCGGGAGGTAGTAGAGGCCGGGGCCCACTTCGCGCTCCAGGGCGCGCACCACCGCGATCGCCTCCGGCGAGGGAGTGGTGCCGGGATACGACGTCGCGATGATCCGGAGTGCGGCCGGGTCCGACGCGCCCTCGATCCGCGCGAGCCTCTCCAAGCTCTCCGCCGCCTCGGCGGTCCGTCCGAGCCTGAGCAGGAGGCCCGACTGCTGAAAGCGCGCCACGGTCACGTCCGGGCCAAGCTTGAGCGTTCGCTCGATACGGGCGAGGGCTTCTTCGGTCCGTCCCAGGCCCGCGAGCGGGATCGTGAGCAGGAGATTCGAGGCCAGGTCGACCGGGTTCAGGTCGACGGCCTTCTCGCATTGCGGAAGAGCCTCTGCGTCGTGCCCGCCGATCGCCAGCGTTTCGCACAGCCAGGAGTGGCCCTGGGCATAGTTCGGGTTCAGGCGGATCGCACGCCCGAGCAGGCGCCCTCCCGTTCTGAGGTCGGTTTCGTACTCGGTCGCGATGATGCCGCGCGCACTGTTCGCTTCGGCCAGGTCGGGCGCCAGGGCCAGCGCCCGGTCCGCGGCACGCACGGCCTGTGGGTACGCTTCCGTGCCGGGCACCGTGCGGTCGTAGAACGGAAGCACTCCCCACGCATCGGCCAGGCCGGCCCATGCCAGCGCGAAGCCCGAGTCGCGCGCGATCGCCTGCTCGTAGTACTGGATCGCCTCCCGCACCGCACCCGACTCGCGCGTCGCCCACCGGTGCCGTCCCAGCAGGTAGAGTTCGTAGGCCTCAAGATCCGAGGTCCGCCGGTCCGCGAAGGCGGTTAGCTCGTCCGGCCCGATCTCCTGGGTGAGCGCCCGGGCGATGTCGGCGGTGATCTCGTCCTGGATCGCGAACACGTTGGCGGCGGTCAGCTCCCGCTCCCAGCTCTGCGACCACAGCCGGAAGCCATCGCTCGTGCGGCTGAGCTGCGCCGAGATGCGGACGGTTCCGCCCGATCGGCGGACGCTTCCCTCGACGATCGATGCCACGTCCAGCTCCCGCCCGATGGTCCGGGCGTCGACGTCTCGTCCCTTGAAGGCGAACGACGAGGTCCGGGCCGCCACCCGCAGGCCATCGATCTGGCCCAACGCGTTTCCGAGCTCCTCGGCGAGCCCGTCGCTGAACGCCTCGTCCTCCGGGTCTCCGAAGTTCACGAAGGGGAGCACGGCGACGGACTCGATCGGGGGAGGCGCAGTCACGGATGCCGCCCCGCCCGGCGCCTCGCCCCCGGTGCGAAAGCCGACCCACCAGCTCCCGAGCATCAGCAACCCGATCCCAGTCAGCCCGAGGACCCCGGCCAGCCAGCGCTGTGCCCGCGGCTGTGCCAGGAGGGCCTCGAGCTCTTCGCTGCCCGCAACTTCCGTACGCCGCAGCCCATGCAGACTGACATCGAACGTCCACGCTACGAACAGCACGATCGGGAACCCGGCGAGACACAAGGCAACGAGCCACGTCACGGCGCTCTCCGGCAGCCCCATCGCAGGGAAGACGACGTCCGCCACCTGAAGGAGCGCGAAAACGCCGGCACCGTAGAGCGCCACCGACTTGAACACGTGACGTCGCTTGAGGTCCGCGAGGAGCCGCTGGATGGATCGTGCCAGTCCTGTCATGGTTCGGAAGATCGGGGTCGCGGCACGTTCCGGAAAGGGCCGTTGCGGGCCGTCCGGCGGCAACTTCGGGCAGCCGCATTGGGCTTGAACAGCAACTGCTGGCCGGACGCTTCCGGCGGTTGTTGAAACACACTACAGCCCTTCCCCGGGCTCAATGCGTCCGACGAGCGCGAAGAGTTCGGAGCGATGTTCGGGGAGTGGCCTGAATCGGCGAACCGGCTGATCAGCTAACTAGCTGTCATTAGGCAGGTTACGAAACGCGCCCGGGAGAATTCGAATCCCCAACCTCCTGATCCGTAGTCAGGTGCTCTATCCAGTTGAGCTACGGGCGCTCGCTCGAAACGCGGCGTCACGCGTGAGGGTCGCGCTCATGCCGCGTCGTCTGTCCGGCAGGCATGCCCAGGAGAGGATTCGAACCTCCACGCCCCAAAGGGCACTAGCCCCTCAAGCTAGCGCGTCTGCCAATTCCGCCACCTGGGCTCATGCTCGGGGGGGGAGTCGAACCCCCACGGGATATTATTCCCACAGGATCCTGAATCCTGCGCGTCTGCCAATTCCGCCACCCGAGCGTCCGCTTCCCGCATCCACGGCCCGAACGGGCCCGGCGATCGCCTCTGGGATCCTGAGAGGACTCACCTTCCGCGTTGCGGACCGGGTCGGGTTGATCGACCTTTCCCGGGATCCCGCCTACGAAGGGCGGGGTAATCTAACGGGGAAGCCCCTGCGCGCAAGCGACGCCGCACGGTCCCAGGAGAGACCGATGAGAGCCCGCCTGATCACAGCCATCCTGGCGTTCCTGATCCTCTCGATGGGGGGGGCGGACCTGGGTGCCCAGGAGCGCGCCTCGAGTTCGATCGACGGGTTCAACGGCATGCCCTGGGGCTCTTCGGATGCGGATATTATTGCCGAATTCGGCGAGCCGTCCCAGGTCAGTTCACTCGATAACGGCATGAGGGTTCTCGCGTACGACACGGAGCTGCTCGGCGATCCAGCCGTGAGTCTCTACGCGATCCTCGGTGACCAGGGCCTGATCAAGGGCCAGCATATGGTGAAGCTGAGGCCCGACAAGGGAAACTGCGAGGGCCAGTACGGGGTGTACCGGGACCACGTGACGCTCACCTATCCTCTGATTGCCCCCATCGAGAACTACGACTATCCGTTTACCGAAGACTTCTGTACCGCGATCGAGAACGGGAACGGCGAGTGGGCCAACCAGTGGACCGATCCTTCGAGCGGATCCGTGGTCACGGTCATAGTCGAGAGGGGCACGGACGATGTGAAGCTGATCTACGAGTCCGCGACGTTCATCCGTTGGTTGGACTCGCGGCAGCAGCAGGAGAACTAGGGCGACTCGCGCACCGGATCGTCGAGGCGCCGGGCACAACCGGTCAGATGTTCTCCGTCCAGAATCACGGTCGCGCGCATCGGGTGTACGGCGTCGGCCATGCTGTCCGGGCAGTCTTTCTCCGAGATCCGGATCTCGATTTCATGCTCTCCCGATAGGTTCTGCAGCGGACCGAACAACCAGGTCGTGCCATCATCGGCGGGACGGTTCGGAGCCTTATGTGGAAAGGTGATCTGTTCCTCCCCGAGGCGCGCGTAGACGATCCCGTCGACGTCGGAAACGGTGACGTTCCAGAACGGCTCGTTCCCGAACGCGCGTAACGCGGGAACGTCCGATGTGGACGAGGTGCAGGCCAGCGCGAGCGCGATCGAGGCCGTGGCGGAAAGGCTCCAGCGCATGTCTCCTCCGGTGTAAGCGGCCGCTCGGGAATACGCCCGCGTCTTCGTGTGGACGCTACGCAGGCAAGTTATGTTGCTGGAGTTCCGAAGCGCAGGACCGTAGATCTGAGGCGGTCAGACATCCCGGAGACTCGTTGACGCTACCCCCGCACTACCGCCCCGTCCCGAAGGCGCGGACACCGAGCGAGGATCGATGGGAGGCGCGCCTCGAGCGTGCGCTCCTGCATCCGTTTCTGGCCCTGGCTCTGGTCGCCACGACGGCCGCGTCGGCGATCGGACAGGAGACACCGGCGCCACCCACCGACACGATCCCCCCGGTCGTGGACTCGATCGCGATCGTCACGGATAACGTCTTTACCGCGGAGGAGGCTGAAAGAACAGGCATCTTCCGATTTGCCAACAAGCTGCGCTTCAAGACGCGCGAGTGGGTGGTCGATCGCGAGCTGCTCATCGGAGTCGGCCAGCCCTACGATTCCGTTCTGGCCGAGGAGACGGAGCGCAATCTGCGCAGTCTGGGGCTGTTCGCTGAAGTGAGCGTGGACACCGTGACGGAGGACGGCCAGCTGGTCAATACCGTGCGAACCCGCGACGCCTGGAGCACGCAGCCACTCATCGAGCTCAGCTTCCAGTCGGACGGGACGATCACGGGACGCCTCGGGCTGACGGAGACCAATATCTTCGGTACCGGCAACTTAGCGCACATCGCCTACCGGAAGGACGTGGATCGCGATGGGCTGGAGCTGTCCGGCGAGCTGCGCCGACTGGCCGGAACCCAGGTGAACGTGGGCGGGCAGTACTACAACCTGTCCGACGGGAACTGGGGCGACTGGTACTTCGGCGACCCATGGCGGTCTTTCAACGACAAGCGCGCCATCATCTACGCCGGAGACGCGGCGGATCGACAGGCCATCCAGTACCGGGTCGACTCGAGCTCCGTCCGAGACACTACTC
Organism: Gemmatimonadota bacterium; assembly: GCA_039585235.1. Lineage (GTDB taxonomy): Bacteria > Gemmatimonadota > Gemmatimonadetes > Palauibacterales > Palauibacteraceae > Benthicola. The sequence continues at coordinate 4,962 of JBDGWG010000057.1, forward strand.
GATACTGGCACGAAAACTACTCGCACCGCGGAATCCTGGGCTTCGCGACCAACGCCACCCCCCGATACTACACGCGGTTCGGGGTGATCGGAGAGATCAGGAACCAGAAGTACGTGCTCGTGCAGGACACCTCACAGCTGGTCCCGGACACTGTCCTCGCCTTCGTCGGGGTTTTCGGCGAGTACCGCCGGTCCGAGTTCCGGATCCTGAGGTTCATGAACGGGTTCGCCGAGGAGGACATCGACCTCAGCGCTACGGTGTCGCTGAGGCTCAATATCGCTCCCGACGCCTTCGGATACGACAGCTTCGGGCTCGGCCCGTCCATGTTCATGCAGGCCGGAGGGTCGCTCGGTGAGGGGTTCATTCACGGCAGGCTGAGCGCCAACGGTCTGTTCAATTCAGCCGGGCTCGATTCCGGCCGGGTGAACCTCGCCGTGACCGTCGCCCAGAAGCTCGCCCGGCGACACGCAACGGTGCTGCACGCCAGCGCAGGGATGCTGGAGAACCCTCCGCCGAGTGGGGAGTTCGACCTCGGGTTCAGTTTCCCGCCGCGGAGTTGGGAACCGCACTCTTTCGTCGGAACCCGGTCCCTCTGGGGTACGCTCGAGCACCGATGGTGGGCGATGGACAACGTGCTCAACCTGTTCGGCATCGGGTTCGTGGGCTTCGTGGACTACGGCGGGGCCTGGTACGAGGACCAGTCCCCAAGGTGGGGCGGAGCGGCCGGTATCGGCATTCGCACCGGATCGTCCCGTGGATCGGCCGCGGACACGGGGAGAATCGACCTGGGGTACCGCTTCGGGCGCGACGTGACCGGCAGCCGGTGGGTGATCAGTTTCGGGTCCGGCTGGGCGTTCCCGTGACCCTGGTCCGACTGGTCGGTCCCACCCGCGCGACCGGAAGCATCGGTCGCCCGCTGATTACTCTGGCCACGGTCTCGCTTACGCTGGCGCTCTGGCCGGGCACGGCGCGACGTGCCCCGGCCCAGGAGGTCAGCGGATCGGACGGCGCGACCGTCGCGGGAGCGGCTCTCGGTCTGTATGCCGGAGCGGCTCTCGGAGGCCTGTCGTCCATCATTCCCTGCAACCAGACCATGGCCGGGATTTCCTGTGTGCGAGCCGTAGCTACGATCGGCGCGGGGATCGGGCTGGCGTCCGGACTGACCCTCGGCGGACAGGACGCCGACGCCGTTTGGGACGCCTACCGACGTGCCGGTTTCGGTCTGGTAGCGGGCTCCGTGGCCGTGCTGGCCCTGAAGCCCTTCGTGGACCGGTGGAGCTGGGCCGACGTGGGAGCAGGTGCCGTCATCGGGTCATCAATCGGGGCGGGGGGCTCCGGGGCCTGGATCGGACTGGTCGTCGGAACGGGTGTCGGCGTGGGCCTGTGGCAGCTGATTCCCACCGTGGAGCTGCCGGACGCGATCAGTCTCGGACTCATTGGCATGGCAGCGGGCGGATTCACTTCGTGGATCATCCGGGCCGTGAACGCCGACGACGACACGGCCGCCGGCGACTTTCCGGTGTTCCGGCTCGATGTGGGTGTGCCATGGTAGGCGCGAGGCGGTTCGGCCCGGGAGCCCGGGCGCGGTCGTGCGTTCCCGGGACCATCCCGGTCTTCCTGGTCGGTCTCGGCGCGGTCCTCGTCTCTGCCTGCACCGTTTCGCACCGCATGCTGTCTCTGGGTCCCGCGGATGCGGCGGATGCGAGAGGAGCGGCAGGGGTAAGCGCCCGGGCCGCGGAGAGTGACGAATCCGCCGACTACCCGTGCGAGGCCCGGTACGCCGGTGACGGCGGAGCCGTGCGCTGGTTCGGTCCCGAGCGGGAGGCGGATCGGCGGACCCTGGCCGACTGGTGCTCTGCGGTAGGTCCGGTCGAGCTTCGTCCGAAGCCTGCTCCAGGCCTCATTCCTCCGGCTGCGGACTCTGCTCTTACGGTGGTTACTTGGAACGTCCATGTGGGAGGCGGCGACCTCATCGGATTCCTGCGCACCGAGCTGGGCTACGTGTGCAGCAGCCAGGGCACCCGGGAATTGCCCGAGCATTTCGTGCTCCTGGTCCAGGAAGCGTACCGCTCATCAGATGCCGTGCCGGTGCCGCCCGAGGACGCGATCGTGCCGGGCCGAATCGCCGAGCGACCGCCCAGCGGCCCGCGACGCGACATAGTCGAGGTCGCCGAATCCTGCGGACTGGCCCTGTTCTACGTGCCTTCCATGCGAAACGGACTGGAGGCCGGTGAGCAGGACCGCGAGGACCGCGGAAGCGCTATCCTCTCCACCCTCCGCCTGGCCGACCCGGTTGCGATCGAACTTCCGCTGGAGGCGCAGCGCCGGGTGACGGTGGCGGCCACCGTCTCCGGCCCCGACCGCTCTCGGCTTCGGGTCGCGAGCCTCCATTTCGACGTGGCCGCCAACATACTACGCGTCCTCGGCACGGGCGGATCGATGCGCGTGCGCCAGAACGACGGGCAGGTGGAGGCGCTGGATTCCCTGGACCCGGAGGGGGCGATCCCAATCGTCGTCGCCGGGGATCTCAACACGTGGTCCGCCCGCGAGACGGTGATCCAGCGGATGCTGAAGACGTATCCGGAGTCACCGGGACCGGGTCGAGAGAAGACACGCGGGGACTGGCCTCCGGATCACCTGTTCTTCAGGGCCGGAAGCGGTCCCTTCGAACTGGTGGCGGGATCCTACCGAGTTGTCGAGGACGACCATGGCTCGGACCACAAGGCAAGATTAGCCGAGTTCGCCGCGCGCTGAGCTACGGGCTCAGGCGGTGGCCCGTCCCTGTTCGGGCGTATCGGATGGCGTCCTCTTCTCGTCCAGCCGGAACACGTAGGTCGCCAACACCCAGATCACCGAGAATACGGCAACCCCCGAGAAGACTACATCGCTCAGGAAATGTCCTCCCTGCACGATGCGACCCAAGCCTACCAGCATGCCAAGGGTCGCGGCGGCCATGAAGATTCGGTTACGGCGCCTTCGAGAAGCGACGACAAACCCCAGCGCGGCGAGCCAGAAGGCGACGGACGGGTGGCCCGCGACGAACGAGCAGTTCCGCTCACACTGATCGGTCGGCTGCAGAGCAGGAGTGAACTGCTTCTCACCAGAGAATTCGGCGATATCCCGCGGGCGGGCCCGGCCCCAATTGTCCTTTAAACCAGCGTTCACCACCAGTCCCGGACCCACCGCGAGAGCCGCGAGCATGAACACGAGGAATCGATTGGAGAACGCGCCGACCTGATCCTTGCGGGCCAGATTGTGGATCAGCAAGAGCAGGCTGCCTGCGCCTCCTGCGATCGCGATGATCGGGATCGACCGGTAGATGGCAACGGCCCACCACGCGTCCTTCAGGTAGAAGGCGTCATCCGACCCGAAGAACAACCCGGACATCCAGAGATCGATGCCCGGGAAGACGGTGAATACGATCGCCGCGACGATCGCGACGACCAGCAGAGCTCGACTCACGTCGGACCTCCGCTCTTCAGATCTCAGCCCCCCAGGCGGGTAAGCTCGTCGTCGATCACCCGCGATACGACGTTGAACGGCTGCGCGCCGGACAGGAAGCGGCCGTTGATGAACAGCGCCGGTGTGCCGGTCACTCCGGCCTGCCGGCCGGCCTCGAGGTCAGCCGCCACCTGGTCTCGAAACTCGCGCGAATCGAGACACGAGCCGAACGCATCCGCGTCTAGCCCGAGGTCGGCCGCCATCCCCTTCAGCTCATCCGGACCGGCCTTCCCCCGCACCTCGAATATCGCGTCGTGCATCTCCCAGAACTTGCCCTGCGCATCGGCGCACAGCGACGCTTCGGCGGAGAGTTGCGCGTTCGGATGGATGGAGTTCAGCGGAAACTGCCGATAGACGATTCGAATCTGGTCGCCGTACGTCTCCTGTAGCTGCTCGAGGGTCGGCAGCACACGGACGCAGAACGGACATTCAAAGTCCGAAAACTCGACGAGCGTGATCGGCGCATCCACCGGCCCCTTGCCCGGGCCGGTTGCCTCGACCTCGATGCGGGCCGGCTCGAGGTAGTTCCGGATCTCGTACCGGGACCGCAGCTGTGCGACGTAGACCTGTAACGAAGTGCCGCGCTGCTGACGGTTCAGGAAATCGACAATCTGCGGCGCGACGCTGTCTCGCGGCGCGTTGTTGAGCTGAGCCCTGTAGGCGTTGTAGATGGAGTCCACCTGCGCATCGGTGGGCGGCGTCAGCTTCGAGATCACCTCCCGGTCGATGAGCGAGTCGGCGTCGAGCCCCTCCTTCTCCGCTTCGAGAGTCACTAGCCGACGGTCGATCGCCTCAGCCAGAGCTCGATCCGTAACGTCGTGGAGCTGCTGCTTCGCTTGAATGAACTGGTCGGGAGCGATCTCCTCGACTTCCTGCCGGGTGATCTCGTAGTCGCCGACCTTGGCCAGAACCTCGCCTTGCGTGGCCTGCGGCAGGACGCTGGCCGACTGCGGCCTCGAGATGCCCCACGTGATCAGCGCAGTGAAGGCGATGAGGGCGAGGACGGGCCAGATACCAATTTTCATATTTCTTCTTTCTATAGCTATACGTTGCGCACCGGGTTCTCTCTCGACGAGACATCGGCGGGCGAACGTAACGATCGCCGCCTGCCTCAACAACTTGCTGGTGGGACACGTTCCCGGCCTTCAGCGCTAGTGCCCGGGTGCGGCGACGAACGAGGTCCTGCCCGTGTGACTTGGTTACCGCTGTGCGACTGCTGCGAACTTCGGTCTGCCAGATGCAGAGAGGCCACGCCGATTGGCGTGGCCTCACATGCGCCCGACAGGATTTGCCGTCGAGGCGAAGCCGAGACACTCGAGCCCCCGCAGAGGCGAGACTACCTGTGACCTTCTGCTCCGGAGAACATATCCCCGCGCCGGTCAGAAACGGTCAGTCGCAGAAGTCCACCATATTGGGGGGTGTGGGCGCGGTGACGTGCGGTCAGGTGCGGCCAGCAATGGCACCATTAGCATTACCGGGCGGATCGCTTGCACAGAAGGGGGCTGTCGTGGTCCCGTTCGGGGAAGTGCAACGGGGACGCCCCGCCCGAAGGGCGAGCCGGATCGAGCCGATGCGGGTGCTGCGGGCGGAGTAGGCTCGCAACTATGCGGTCTGAGCCCATGCCGCTATCTTGTCGAAGTCGTGATCATCTCCGGCGCTCCCGTGGGACCGCCGGGACTACGTCGGCCCCGACCAGAGGGACCGTACTGTGCGGGTAGCGCTCACCCTGTCACTTGCGGCAGCGGTCGCCGGTTTTTCGGCCTGCGGAGATTCCACCGAGCCCAACGCAAATCCCACGGCGGTCATCACCTCTCCCACCGAGGGGTCGAGTCACTACCTGGGAGACCCCGTTCAACTGGAAGGCTCGGGTAGCGATCCGGAAGACGGAGCCATTCCCTCGAGCCGGCTCTCCTGGACTTCGAGCTTGGATGGGACTCTCGGAGCCGGTTCTCCCCTTTCGGCCTCGAACCTATCGGAGGGCACCCACACGCTGGTTCTCACAGCCAGGGATTCGCAGGGCGCTACCGGTACGGCTCAGGTGATCATTAGCGTGTTTCGGAACCAGGTACCCTCAGTCACGATCAGCGCTCCGGCCGACGGTTCGAGCTTCGTCTCGGGCACGTCCATCACGTTCATGGGATCAGGGACGGATGCGGAGGATGGCGAGTTGTCGGGCAGCGACCTAGCCTGGACATCCGACGTGGATGGAGCCCTCGCCACCGGAAGCTCGCTCACCAGCAGCGCGCTGCAAGTAGGAGCTCATACGATCACCCTCACGGCATCGGACTCGCGCGGCGCCACCGGGACGGCAGCCATTTCGATCACGATCTCCCCGACAGGTGGCGGTGACCCATATGAACCTGACAACAATTCGGGTGAAGCCGCTCCGATCCTTCCGGGGACATCGCAGCAGCATGATATCGACCCCAACACAGACGAAGACTGGATCACCTTTACGCTGAGCGCATCCTCCGTCGTGGTGCTGGAAACCTCCGGTGAGGCGGGCGACGACACGGTGCTCGAGCTCTTCGACGAAAGCCTCACTCTCATCGCTTCCGACGACGATGGCGGCTCAGGATCCTACAGCAGCATCGCCCGCGTGTGCGGCGTCGACGAACTGCCGGCCGCAACGTATTTCGCTCGCATCACCAGCTTCGATCAGTCCTCGGTCATCACCGGGTATCAGGTCGCGCTCGGCGTAACTGCTTGCGCTGATATTCCGCCTCCGGGACCGGGCTACGACATAGAAGTGGAATTCTTACCCGGCACGAACCCCACTCCCGAGCAGGAGCAGCTCTTCCTGGACGCCGCGGGACGTTGGGAAGGACTGATCACGGGCGATCTGGAGGATCACTGGCTCCTGCTACCGTTCGGCCAGCAGTGCGGGGGGACAATGATTCCTCCGACAGCCGATCTTGTGGATGATCTTCTCATCTACGTCCAGTTCGTGCCGATCGACGGACCCGGGCAGACGCTCGGCCAGGCGGGACCCTGCTTCAGTCGGAACAACGACTTCTTGCCGATCGTGGGCATCGCGTCCTTCGACATCGATGACCTGGGCGGGCAGAGTATCGACACCTTCATTCGACACGTAATGGGTCATGTGCTCGGGTACGGCTCGTTGTGGTCGTTCCTCGGTCTCCTGGCCGATCCGTCCGACCCCAGCCAGGGCGGAACACCGGGTGCGGATACCCACTTCACGGGTCCCGAGGCCCTCGTGGCATTCGATGACATGGGTGGAATCCCGTATACCGGAGCGAAGGTCCCGGTTGAGAATGATGACGCGATCTTCGGCACGGGCGGCCTCGACAGTCACTGGCGCGAGTCGGTGTTCGGCGCGGAGCTCATGAGCCCGGCGATCAACCCCGGGTTCAACCCGCTGAGCGTAGTGACGATCGAGTCGCTCGAGGATCTCGGTTACGTGGTGGACCCATCGGGAGCCGATCCGTACTCTCTGGCAGCCCCACTCCAGGCGTTGTCGGACGAGCCTAGCCTCGCGCTGGTTGACGACGTGTTCTGGGGTCCCGTGCTGTTCACCGACGGCAAAGGCGGCTTGCGGGCCACACCTGAGCCCGAGGAGGAGATGGCGAAGGGAGGCACCCGATAAGCCGGCTGGCGACGCTGGGCCTCGGTCTGTCAACAGATCAAGCCGCACCGTAAGTAACGATGCGGCTTGATCTTTCCGAAATGCGCCCGACAGGATTTGCCGTCGAGGCGAAGCCGAGACATTCGAGCCTCGGCAGGGACGAGACTACCTGTGACCTTCTGCTCCGGACCTGAGGCTTCCACAAAGCAGAGAGGCCACGCCGATTGGCGTGGCCTCACATGCGCCCGACAGGATTTGAACCTGTGACCTTCTGCTCCGGAGGCAGACGCTCTATCCAGGCTGAGCTACGAGCGCTCGTCTGGCGTCGCGAATGTGGCGCATCTCTTCGTCACTGCTCGGTTGCTCTCCCCGCGGCGTATGCTTATGTACGCCTCGGTCGCACAACCTCGCGTTCCTTGACCTGCACCACCTCACTTGCCAGCCGTCGTGCCCCAACTCCTGGTTCCGGCTGATCAACCAACGTCTGCGGAGTCGGGCAAAGTGCGCCGCCAGGGACTCGAACCCCGAACCTACTGGTTAAGAGCCAGTTGCTCTGCCTGTTGAGCTAGCGGCGCGTGCACCGAAAAGCGACATAGTGTCGTTCCCCGGGGGGAAGTGGAGCCGAGGGGAGTCGAACCCCTGACCTCTTGAATGCCATTCAAGCGCTCTCCCAACTGAGCTACGGCCCCATTAGCTCTCCCGAGTCGCGAAGCGACATTGAGCAGGCGAAGCCTGCGAACTACTGAGCTACGGCCCCAGACTCTCAAGCAACCCTATTACTGTTGTGCCGATTAGCTCTCCCGAGTCGCGAAGCAACATTGAGCAGGCGAAGCCTGCGAACTACTGAGCTACGGCCCCATGCACTGCAAACAACGACCGTCAATCCCCCCAAGGAGAATCGAACTCCTATCTCCACCTTGAAAGAGTGGTGTCCTGGCCGTTAGACGATGGGGGGCTCTCGTACCTGACCCCAGCTTTTCGGTTCCCTTGCCAGTGCCGGCGCGTGTCGAGCGCCAGCGAGACATTGAGCGCGCTTGAGCGCGAACAACTACCTGCGACCTCTACGCGCCCGGCAGGACTCGAACCTGCGACCCCCGGCTTAGAAGGCCGGTGCTCTGTCCAGCTGAGCTACGGGCGCCCGACTTCGTCGCGAGCAGGCTCCCGCCGCCGGTCCTACCGAAAAGCTCGCGGCGGGGATTGAACCCGCGACCTCATCCTTACCAAGGATGCGCTCTACCCCTGAGCTACGCGAGCCTGCTGCTCGGAACCGGCCTGACAGGGGCGGAGGGACTCG
>JBDGWG010000058.1:0-20131 GCA_039585235.1 Gemmatimonadota bacterium
CAGCATCGGCACCGAGTTCAGCAAGGGAACGAAGGTCTTCTCGGTGGTCGGCAACGTCAAGAACACGGGCCTCGTAGAAGTCCCGATGGGCACCACCCTGAAGGAGATCGTCTATGACATCGGTGGGGGGATAGCGAACGACAAGAAGTTCAAAGCAGTGCAGACCGGCGGCCCGTCCGGCGGATGCATCCTTACTTCGGTGCTGGACCTTCCCATCGACTACGAGAAGCTCGCGGAAGTGGGCTCGATCATGGGCTCCGGCGGCTTGATCGTGATGGACGAGAACACGTGCATGGTCGACGTCGCCCGATACTTCCTCGAGTTCCTGGCCGACGAGTCGTGCGGCAAGTGCACGGCCTGCCGGGAAGGCGTTCACGTAATGTACTGGATCGTCAACCGGATCTGCGCCGGCGACGGCGCCGAGGGTGACCTCGAGCTCCTGGAGGAGCTGGGCCAAGCGGTCAAGGACGGCTCCCTGTGCGGGCTTGGAGCCACCGCTCCCAATCCGGTCCTGAGTACGATCAAGTATTTCCGGGATGAGTACGAGAGCCACATCAGGTACAAGAGGTGCCCGGCCGCCGTCTGCAAGGGCATCGCCTCCTCGCCATGTCAGCATACGTGCCCTATCGAGCAGGACGTGCCGTGCTACATCGGTCTGATCGCGCAGGGCAAGTTCGACGAGGCCGTGGAGATCGTCAGGAAGGAGAACCCGCTGCCTTCGATCTGCGGCAGGGTTTGCTCGGCTCCGTGTGAGATGAAGTGCCGGTCGGGCGAAGGAGGTGGAGATCCGATCGCCATCCGGTCGCTCAAGAGGTTCCTGGCCGACCACGAGCGCGAGAACGGTCTGGAGCTGATCCCCGAGCCAAAGCCAAGGAGACCCGAGCCCGTAGCCATCGTGGGTGCCGGTCCGGGGGGGCTCACCTGTGCCTACTACCTCGCGCTAGAAGGATATCCCGTCACGGTCTTCGAATCGCTTCTCGTCGCGGGAGGGATGCTCGCGACAGGAATCCCGGACTATCGGCTGCCCAGGGATGTCCTCGACTACGACGTCGACATGATCAAGAAGCTCGGCGTGGAGATCCGGACGAATACGCGAGTCGGTACCGACATCCAGCTCTCGGATCTCCAGGAGGGCTACCGGGCGGTATTCATTGCTACCGGAGCCCACCGCGGGTTGAAGCTGGGCATCGACGGCGAGGAATCTCCCCAGGTCATAGATGCGGTCGACTTCCTGAACGCCGTCAACCTCGGACGCGCGGTCGAGATCGGAGACAGGGTCGCGGTGATCGGCGGCGGGGATGCGGCGGTGGATGCGGCCCGAGTGGCGCGGCGTCTCGGTCGCGACGTGAAGGTCCTGTACCGGCGGACGCGCGGTGAGATGCCGGCGGCCCGGGAGGAGATCGAAGAGCTGGACACGGAAGGCATCGAGCTCCAGCTCCTGGCCGCACCCGTGAAGGTGCTGTCGGAGAACGGAGGATTGAAGGGCATCGAGTGCGTGAGGATGAAGCTGGGCGACATCGACCAGAGCGGAAGAAGAAGGCCGGTTCCGATCGAGGGATCGGAGTACACGGTCGAGATCGACACCCTGATCCCGGCGATCGGCCAGGAGCCGGATGTCGAAACCCTTGGCGTCGGGAACGGTGATGAGGGACTGACGCTCAGCCGGTGGAACACGATCACCGTCGACCCCGAGACGATGTACACGGGGATGGAAGGGGTCTTCGCGGGCGGGGACGTGGTCACCGGTCCTTCCACGGTCGTGCAGGCGATGGCGCACGGAAAGACCGCCGCCCGGATGATGCACCTGTACATCCAGGGACAGCCGGTGCGGCGGGAGTACCGTGTCACGCGGCCCGCCATCGACGTCGAGGTCACCGCACTCACGGAGGAGGAGATCGAGAGGCTGCAGCGACCCGCCATGCCGGAGCTCGAAGTCGAGGCCCGGCTCCAGGACTTCCGGGAGGTGCAGCTGGGATTCACCGGCGAAATGGCTGTCGCGGAAGCGAAGCGGTGCGTCAGGTGTGACAGGGAGGCGGTGTCGGCTCGATGAAGCTCCAGGAGGTCAAGGAGATCCTGAACGCGGAAGTCCTGACCGGCAACGGTCTGCTGTCCACAGAAGCCACGAGGGCCTGTGGGGCTGACCTGATGAGCGACGTGCTGGCCTACGCCAAGCCAGGGGCGCTACTCCTCACGGGTCTGACCAACCCGCAGGTCGTGCGCACGGCGGAGATGGCCGACCTGGTGGCGATCTGCTTCGTCCGGGGAAAGCGGCCGGACGAGGACAGCCTGCGGCTGGCGCGTAACCAGCGCCTCCCTCTGCTCAGAACCACGTTGCCGATGTTCGAGAGCTGCGGCCGTCTCTACAAGCACGGCCTTCAGGGCGTGTCGGAACGGACGGATTAGAGCGTTGGATCAGGATCGGAAGGTCACGAAGACCCAGGAGCTGGTCTACGAAATGAAGATCGACCAGGTCATGACCCGGGATGTCGTCACCGTACGACCCGAGACACCCATGAGCCGTTTACGGGACGTGTTTCGGGAGAAGCGGATCTCCGGGGCGCCGGTCGTGGAGAACGACCGCCTCGTCGGGATCATCAGCCTGGAGGATTTCATCGAGTGGCTGTACGCGGGTGAGGAGAATTCCGTCGTCGAGACCAAGATGACGACGGACGTGGATATCCTGTTCGGAGACGAGCCACTGGTCCACGCCGTGAGCCGGTTCTCCGAATCGGGTTTCGGGCGCTTCGCCGTAGTCGACCGGGCGAGCGGCAAGCTGGCGGGGGTGATCACCAAGGGAGATGTCGTCGCAGGCCTGCTGAGGAAGCTCGAGATAGACTATCACGAGGAGGAGGTGCACCGGCATCGGGCCAGCCGGCTACTCGAAGACATCCTGGCGGTCGGCACGACGCTCTGCTTCGAGTACGAGGTCGAGGGGCAGAATTTCGATCGAGGCGGCGAGAGCTCCAGTCGGCTCAAGCACACGCTGAAGGGGCTGGGGTTGGATCCCGACACGGTCCGCCGAGTGGCCATCGCCGCCTACGAGGCGGAGATGAACGTCATCGTCTTCACGGACGGGGGCACGATCGCGGTAAGGGTCGACCAGGGCCGCATCACCGTGGAGGTGACCGATTCGGGCCCCGGAATTCCGGATATCGAGAAGGCACTGCAGCCGGGATTTTCCACGGCCCCGCAGTGGGTGCGAGATCTCGGATTCGGGGCCGGCATGGGGCTGACAAACATCCGGAGTTGCTCCGACGACCTGGCCATCGAATCGGCTCCCGGTGAGGGCACCCGACTGACGATCACGTTCCTGACGGGAGGTTCGAGTGAAGCTGGCTGAGGTTGTCGACGAGCTCGATCTGAAGGTCCGCACGGCCGGTGGAGCGTTGCAGATAGAGGTACGGGGGGGATACGCCAGTGACCTGATGAGCGATGTCATCGCCCATGCCGCGAGGGGCTGCTTGTGGGTCACACTTCAGGTCCACCAGAACGTCGTCGCCGTGGCCAGCCTGAAGGAGCTTGCCGGAATCGTGCTGGTGAACGGAAGAGAGCCGGAGGAAGCAACCGTCGAGCGGGCGGAGAGCGAGAACATACCGATCCTGGTGTCGCCGCTCTCCGCCTTCGACGTGATCGGCCGGCTGTACGCGCTGGGAATCGAGGGCGGCACGGACTGAGCCGGAGAGCCGGGCAAGAGAAGAGACATGCGAGCCATGAGGGCAGATCTGCACGTGCACACATGCCTGTCTCCATGCGCCGAGCCCGAGATGGTGCCGACGGCCATCGTGGATCGTGCGAAGCGTATGGGGCTCGACATCATCGGGATCTGCGACCACAACTCCGCCGAGAACGTGAGCGCCGTGCTCGAGGCCGGCAGGAGGAGAGACCTTCCCGTGATCCGCGGCATGGAGATCACATCCCGGGAGGAAGTGCACGTGCTCGGCCTGTTCGGGGACGAGGAAGGCCTGTCGGCTCTGCAGGATCTCGTGTACCGAAATTTGCCCGGCGAGAACGACCCCGACTTCTTCGGAGACCAGACGATCGTCGACGACTCCGACGACGTTCTCGGCTGCACGACGAAGCTGTTGATCGGAGCCACCGGCTTTTCCCTGGAGGAGACGGTTCAAGTGATCCACGAAGCCGGGGGACTGGCCATCGCCGCGCACATCGACCGGGAGAGGTTCGGTCTCGTCGGTCAGCTGGGCTTCGTTCCCGAGGGGCTCCCGGTTGACGCCGTGGAAGTGTCACCTCACGCGTCGGTCGAGGACTGGCCCGACCACACGGCGGTCACTTTCTCGGATGCCCATGTCCTGCGGGACATCGGAAGAAGCAGCACGTCGTTCATGCTGGAGGGCGCCACGCTGGCGGAAATCGGGAAGGCACTCCGGAACGAGGACGGCCGCGGCATCCTGACGGGAGGCGGTGACTGAAGATGGAGGATCTTTCGCTTCACGTGCTGGACGTGGTGGAGAATTCGGTCGCGGCGTCGGCCCGACGGGTCGTGATCCGGATCGTGGAGGACACGGAGCTCGACCTCTTGCTGATCGAGATCGCCGATGACGGCGATGGGATGGACAGGGAGACCGTGCAGAAGGCGCTCGATCCGTTCTTCAGCACTCGCGGGACGAAACGCATCGGCCTCGGAGTCCCCCTGCTCGCACAGGCCGCCAGGGAATGTGGTGGGGACCTGGAGCTGATGTCGGAGTTGGGAGCGGGGACGACCGTCCGGGCGCGCTTCCGTCTGAGCCATCCGGACCGGAAGCCGCTAGGCGACATGCTTGAAACGGTCCGCACGCTTCGGGCCGGACGGACAGAGCTAGAGATCGAGTACGAACACCGAAGGAACGGCCAGCTGGTCACCGGGCCCGAGGCGGAACCCCTGACGGCGAACGAGACGGTCCGACTGACTGTTGACGGCACGGAGGTAGAGGTCGAGGCGGGATCGACTGTGCTCCAGGCTGCGGAGAAGCTTGGAATCAAGATCCCGACGCTCTGCCACCACCGGTCCCTGACTCCCTATGGGGCCTGCCGTGTGTGTCTCGTGGACGTGGAGTCGCCGCGCGGCTCGAAGATCGAGGCCTCGTGTGTCTATCCGGCTCAGGATGGTCTGGTCGTCCGGACCGACAGCGAGCGGGTCCTCAAGACCCGGGGCATCATGTTGGAGTTGCTGCTCGCCCGCTCTCCGGAGGCCGGTGCCGTCCGGCAGCTGGCCAGCGACGCGGGGATTCCGAGCAGCCGCTTCCCGAGCCGGAACGAGGACTGCATACTGTGCGGACTGTGCGTCAGGGTGTGCCAGGAGAGGATGGGGGTCGGCGCGATCACTTTCCTGAGCCGGGGCCCGGACCGTCGGATCTCCACCCCGTACGATCGCCACTCGCCCATATGCATCGCGTGCGGTGCGTGTCAGACGGTATGTCCGGTGGACGTAGTCGATCTGTCCAAGGTCAGCCTCAACGAGCCGAGGCCGATCACCTCCGACTACGACATGGGTCTCGCTCCCCGACCATCGATCTACATCCCGTTCCCGCAGGCGATCCCGAAGGTGGCCACGATCGATCCTACCACCTGCATGCACCTCCGCAACGACGTTTGCCGGGCGTGCGAGGAGGTCTGCGAGGCCGACGCAATCGACTTCACCCAGCTGGATGAAATCGAAGAGCTCGAGGTCGGAGCCGTGATCCTGGCCCCCGGATTCGAGAGCTACGATCCGGACCTCAAGAAGGAGTTCGGGTACGGCAGGTACCCCAACGTCATCTCCAGTCTGCAGTTCGAGCGCCTGCTGTCGTCCAGTGGACCTTTCATGGGCGAGGTGCTGCGGCCCTCCGACCACGAGCACCCCAGGAGGGTGGCGTGGATCCAGTGCGTGGGCTCGCGCGAGGCGGGCCGTGATTACTGCTCGTCCGTGTGCTGCATGTACGCGACCAAAGAGGCCATCATCGCCAAGGAGCACCAGCCCGACCTCGATTGCACGATCTTCTTCATCGACATGCGGGCGTTCGGTAAGGGCTTCGACGAGTACTACAGCCGCGCGAAGGAGCTCGGCGTCCGGTATGTCCGTTGCTCTCCGTCCGCGATCCGGGAGGTACCCGGCACCAACGACCTGACCATCGAATACCAGAGCGAAGCCGGCGAGCGCGAGAAAGAGCGCTTCGACATGGTGGTCCTGTCCACGGGGCTCGGACCGCCGGCCGAAGCGCAGTTGCTGGCGGACCAGTTCGGGATCGATCTCGATAAGCACGGGTTCGCAGCCACACCGCAGTATGCGCCCGTCGAAACTTCGCAGCCCGGCGTGTATGTGTGCGGACCGTTCTCCAGCCCGAAGGACATCCCGGAAACGGTGGTCGAGGCCTCCGCCAGCGCCTCCCGGGCCATGGCCCTGCTGGCCGAGGAGCGAAATACGCTCATCACGCGCAAGGAGTACCCGCCCGAGAAGGACGTGAGCGGGCAGGAACCCCGCATCGGCGTGTTCGTGTGTCACTGCGGGAAGAACATCGGTGGGATCGCGGACGTACCGTCCGTGGTCGAGTACGCCAGTACGCTCCCGAACGTCGTGTACGCTACGGATAATCTCTACACGTGCTCCACCGATACCCAGGAGACGATCAAGGAGCTCATCGACGAACATGACCTCAACCGCGTGCTGGTGGCGTCGTGCAGCCCACGCACCCACGAGCCCCTGTTCCGCAACACGTGCCGTGAAGCAGGGCTCAACGAGTACCTGTTCGAGATGGCCAACATCCGGGACCAGTGTACCTGGGTGCACATGAACGAACCGGAAAAGGCGACACAGAAGTCCAAGGACCTCGTCCGGATGGCCCTGGCCAAGGTCAGGATGTTGGAACCCCTGGAGAAGGGCACCCTGGAAGTCAACAACGACTCGCTCGTGGTCGGAGGCGGCATGGCCGGTATGAGCGCAGCTCTCAACCTGGCGGATCAGGGATTCCGGGTGCACCTGGTCGAAAAGTCACCGGAGCTGGGAGGGAACTTCCGGCACGTTCGCACTTCGCTCAACGGGGGCGACCCGCAGGGGCAGATGGCCGAGATCATCGAGAGAACTACGTCGCACCCCCGCATTAACGTCCATCTGCAAAGCGAGCTTTCCCTCGTCGAGGGGTCGGTAGGCAACTTCACGTCGACGATCAGTCGCAACGGCACCGAGCAGAAGGTGGATCACGGGGCCGCGATCGTGGCGACGGGCGCTACTGAGTACGAGCCTACCGAATACCTGTACGGCGAGCACTCCCGGGTCCTGACGCAGAGGATGCTGGAGGAATGGATCGCCGATGAGCGGCCGGAGCTCGAGGAGCTTCGTTCCGTCGTCATGATCCAGTGCGTCGGCTCACGAAATGAGACCAGGCCTTACTGCAGTCGCATATGCTGCGCGCAGGCGGTGAAGAACGCCATTGCCTTGAAGAAGATCCGTCCGGAGATCGCGGTCACGGTGCTGTACCGCGACATCCGGACGTACGGGGTGCTCGAGGAACACTACACGCGGGCCCGGGACATGGGCGTGCGCTTCATCCGTTACGAGGAAGACAGACAGCCCGAGGTCGTCCCTGAGAACGGGGCGCTCCGGGTCACCACCGCGGACCCCATGCTGGACGCCGTGCTGCGCATCGACTGCGACGCCGTCGTGCTCGCGCCGGCCATCATCCCGAGGGAAGACACCGACGCCGTGGGCAAGCTGTTCAAGGTGCCTCTCAACCAGGACCGGTTCTTCCTCGAGGCGCACATGAAGCTCAGGCCGGTGGAATTCGCCACAGACGGCGTGTTTCTGTGCGGCTTGGCTCATTCTCCGAAGACCGTGGGCGAGAGCATCGCGCAGGCGCACGCGGCCGCAGCACGGGCCACGACGATCCTGTCGAAAGACGAGATCGAGCTCGAGGCGACGATATCAGAGGTCGTGGACGACAACTGCGATGGGTGCGCGTACTGCATCGAACCGTGTCCGTTCAACGCTCTGAGCCTGATCGAGTACATGTACCAGGGCAGCGTGAAGAAGGCGGTGGCCAGGGATGCCGCCCTGTGCAAGGGTTGCGGCGTTTGCCAGGCCACGTGTCCCAAGCAGGGGATTCTCATTCGCAACTTCAGGCTCGACCAGCTGGGCGCGATGGTGGACGCCGCGCTGATCGAGGCCTGAGAGAGGTCCGGGCGAATCATGGAGAACGGAGATTTCGAACCGAAGATCATCGCCTTCTGCTGCAACTGGTGTTCCTACGCGGGGGCGGATCTGGCCGGCATATCCAGGCTTCAGTACCCGGCCGACCTGCGGATCATCCGGGTCATGTGCTCGGGAATGGTTCATCCGAACCTGGTGATCGACGCCCTGACGAAAGGTGCGGATGGGGTGCTCATGTGCGGCTGCCACATCGGCGACTGTCACTACATCGAGGGCAACCTGGCGACCGAGAGCCGCCGTGATGCCATCGAGCTGATACTGGAGGATTTCGGCATCGAGCCAGAGCGGTTCAGGCTGGAATGGGTCTCGGCGTCAGAGGGGCCCCGATTCGCAAAGGTCGTCAAGGAGATGAGCGACGCGGTCCGGGAGCTGGGGCCCAGCCCGTACGCGATGTGAGGGCGCGGCTGCACAGCAACGGCTGGACGCATTCGGGATGTGAGAAATGGCAGAAAGAGCGCGGCTGTTCGACGGAAAGAAACTCCTGTGGGACGGGGTGGATCACGACAGTGAGGAGGAGGCGAGGATCGCGAGCGAAAAGTACGCCGACGAAGGCTTCGAAGTCGAGGTGTGGGTGGAACAGGACAAGGTGTTCGTCTACACCCGGCGCGTGGTGAAGGAGGCGGCGATCGAACAGAACTGAGACGACGCATCGCTGCTCGCTCCGCGGTGAGCAGATCGCTAGCTTGAAGATGTCTCTAGGCGAGACGGCAGTACCCCCTCCTGACGTATCCCGCCCGGTCACTCAGAACGTTCGGAATCGCGCGGGTCGTGACGTGTCCGCCCGCGTCCACCCGGTGTGCCTGAGAGGCCAGCTTGAGCCGACACACCCCTGGCGAGGAGGAGGATCGGAGATGCTCGCGATAGTCAGAATGAGGGCGCAGGACCAACGCGACACGCTCTGGGAATACCTCTCCGAGCACGCCGGAGAGCTGCAGGACAGACTGGCGCGTGAGGGCCGTCTGCTGTTCCTCTCCCAGCGGGCCAAGCATGAAGACGTCAGTCTCTTCGTCCACGTAGCCGATCCCGACGTCCTCGCCGGTTTCGTCGTGCATGACCTGGCCAAGATCGAGGGCCTGACCGGCTGCTGGATGATCAACATGCTGAAGCCCCTCTTCTTTCCGCTTCCCAGAGACACGAGCGGAATGAGTCGACACGCGATCACGGTTCGGGCTTTCCCCCCGAAGCTCGAGGAAGTGTACAACAGCCTGTCCCGACTTGATGCGCCGCCCGGGGTCCTGATGGCGTACCTGGCTCTCACCTGTCACCTGTACGGCGATTGTCTCCAGTTCTCCGTTCTCACGGAGGACGAGGAATCCCTGTACCAATACCTGGATCAGGGTGCCCGGACTCTTCCGGGAGTCCTGCACCTGACCGTCAGCCTCATCGAGAGGACAAAGCCGCTCGTCTCGTACGACGAATGGAGTGACTACTCAGCCACGCATCCGTCGTGGGATCCGGCACACATGATCAACCAGTTCGGCCGCGCTTAGGGGAACCGCGAGCGCGTGCCCGCGGAGGAAACCTGCACCAGGGCTGGGCAGCCAGCCTCAAGGGGGATGCCACCATGCCAGTGAAAGTCGCCGAAGAGTGGCTGAACATCTGTGGTGGATGTGAGGTCACGATCCTGGACATCGGCGAGCCGCTTCTGGATCTGTTACCGGAGCTCGACTTTGTCCACATGCCCGTCCTGATGGACCACAAGTACTACGGTCAGACGGGCGAAAATGAGGAGATGGAGATCCCCGATGCGGACGTGGGGATCATCTCGGGAGGGATACGAAACGAAAAGGAAAAGCACGTGGCCGAGGCGATGAGGGACAAGTGCGGAGTCCTGATCTCTCTCGGATCGTGCGCGTGCTACGGAGGCATTCCGGCCCTCGCGAACATGTTCCCGCTCGAGGCTTTGTACGACAAGGTGTACCGGGAGTCGAAGACTACCCCGCCTGCGGAAACGCCAGCGGAGAACCTGCCGCCTTTGCTCGACCGGGTGTACGGGATCGATGAGGTCGTCCCGGTGGACATGTACATCCCGGGCTGCCCCACGAACCCGGATCTCGTCGTCAAGGCGCTCACAGCGCTCCTGGAAGGAAAGACCTTCGAAATGCCCGAGCGCAGCGTGTGCGACGAGTGCCCGCTGGCGCGGGAGAAGAAGGCTGCCGGCGGCGAAATCAAGAGGACCCTCGACGCCGTGGAGTGCGATCACGAGGCGCCGTGGGGTGACACCAGGTGCTTCATGGAGCAGGGCTATCTGTGCCTCGGCCCCGTCACTCTCGCCGGCTGCGCTCACAAGGAGGGCGGGAACGGCAACGGCGTGACCGTCCCGCGCTGCATCAAGGGACACATGCCGTGTCGCGGGTGCTTCGGTCCGATCCGCAAGGGAGCCAATCCGATGGTCGACATGATGAGCGCTATCTCGTCGATCGGGCTGGATGCCAAACAGGTAGCGGATCGACGCGCGCTGTTGAACAGGTACATCGGTGCACAGAATCGGCTCAGGCCGCTTCCCCAGCGGCCCAGATAGGGGGCGGGACAGATGACAAGGATAACGCTGGCTCCGGTAACCCGGATCGAGGGCCACGCCAAGGTCACGATCGACCTCGACGATTCGGGAAACGTCGCGGACACCTTCGTGAACGTCGTCGAGCTGCGCGGGTTCGAAAAGTTCTGCATCGGCAGGCCGGTGGAGGAGCTGCCCCGCATCATGACGAGTATCTGCGGCGTGTGCCCGTGGTCTCACCACCTGGCCTCGGCGAAGGCGAACGACGCCGTGTTCGGGGTGACCCCGCCGAGCGCGGGTAGGAAGCTCCGGGAGCTGTGCAACTCGGTCGCCTACACGGAGGAGCACATCCTCCACTTCTTCTTCCTGGCCGGGGCGGACTACATCATGGGCCCCGACGCCGACTATTCGGTGCGGAACGTCATCGGCATCGCGCAGGCCAACCCCGAGGTCGGACGGATGGTCGTCCGGAACCGGCACCTCGGGGCGCAAATGCTGAACATCATCTCGGGTAAGACCATTCATCCGGTGACGGCCGTGCCCGGAGGGTACAGCAAGCCTCTTTCCGAGGCCGAGCGCCAGGAGCTCCTTCCCATGGCGAACGAGGTATTGGAGTTCGCCAAGTTCGCGATCGCGTTCGCGAAGGAGAACGTGTTCCCGAACTACCTGGAGACGGTTCAGTCCGTCGGAGTGATCGAGACAGGGTTCCTGGGAACCGTGGCCGACGACGGCACGCTCGACCTGTACGACGGCAAGCTCCGGCTCATGAAGCCGGATGGCACGTACGAGGAGTTCGCGTACGATGAGTACACGGCCCACATCGGCGAGCACGTCGAGCCGTGGACCTACCTGAAGTTCCCGTACGCCAAGAGCTGGGGTGACTTCTCGATGGACCTCGCGGCTCCGTCGGGGATCTATCGGACGAACACGCTCGCTCGTCTCAACGTGTGCGACAGGATCTCGACACCGCTGGCCCAGGCAGAGTTGGAGGAATACCGCGAGAAGTTCGGCAGGCCGGTCCAGCTGACGCTGCTGTACAACTGGGCCAGGCTGATCGAGTTGCTGTATAACGCGGAGAAAGCGATCCAGCTGCTCGACGATCCCGAGATCACGAGCAAGGACACCAGAGTGCCGGTCACGCCGCGCGCCGCGCGGGGCGTGGGCTGCGTCGAGGCGCCCCGGGGAACGCTGATCCACGACTACGAGACGGACGAGAACGGATTGGTGACGGACGTCAACCTGATCGTCGGCACGACGCACAACAACGCGCCGATCAACATGTCCGTGAAACAGGCCGCTCAGACCCTGATCAAGGACGGCGTCTACGATCAGGGCATCCTCAACCAGGTCGAGATGGCCATACGGGCCTACGATCCGTGCCTGTCCTGCGCGACGCACGATAATGGAACCGGGTTCCGGCGGACTGCCGCTGCGAGGAACCGATGTCCGACTGGTTCGACAAACGGATCCTGATCCTGGGGTGCGGGAACGTCCTGTTCGGGGACGACGGTTTTGGCCCGGCGGTGGCCCGGCGTTGCCTCGAGGAGTGCCCGATTCCGTCTGACGTGTCGGTCCTGAACGCCGGGACTTCAGTGCGGAATATCCTGTTCGACGTCCTGCTGTCGGATGACAAGCCGTCGCGGATCGTCATCCTGGACGCGATCGACTATGGCCGCGAGCCGGGGGAGATCTTCGAGGTCGATCTCGACGCCTACCCGGCCCACAAGGTCGATGACTTCTCCATGCATCAGGTTCCTACCTCGAACCTGCTTAGAGAGTTACGGGACCTCGGAGGCGTCGAAGTTTCCGTGCTGGCGTGCCAGGTGGGCCATATCCCGGAGGAGGTGTCTCCCGGTCTGTCGGCCCCCGTGGCCACATCGGTGCAGCGGGCGGTGCAGAAGCTGAGCCGTGAATATCTCGCTCCTGGCGCCAGGACGGGCTAGCCGGGCGATCGGGCGATCGGCTCAGCTCCCGACCAGCCTGAGTCCGGTGGGCGCGGCCGGCGGGGTCACGTCCGGCGGGATGGCCGTGGTGGCAGACACTTCCTCGCTCCGCTCGCCCTCGATTCCCCGATCGTCCACGGTAGACACGGCGTATCGATAGGTGGTCTCCGGGGAGAGGCCCGTGTCCGTAAACGTCGTCGCCACCACGAATCCGACGAAATCGCTTTCCCGGTAGACGTTGTATCCGGTGACCACGAACCCGGACCCCGAAGGCGGGCTCCAGGTCAGGTTGATCTGGGTCGGCCAGACTTGTGTCACCGCAAGCTGCTCGGGCGGAGGTGGTCCCGGCTCGGCGAGGGTGGTGGCGGAGGCCGGCTCGCTAAGGTCGCTCTCCATGTCGTTCCCGTCCACGGCCGCCACGCGGTACTCGTACGTGGTCTCTGGCGTCAGATTCGAATCCTGGTAACTGGTCCCGGTTGCAGAGGCCACTTCGGTGCCGTCCCGGAGAATCAGGTAGAAGGCGATTCCGGCCTCCCCCTCGGAGGGCGACCACTCGAGGTCGATGCGATTTGGACTGACGGCCGTGGCTACGAGATCGGTGGGCGTCGTGGGGCCGGGGAGGGCGTCGGTCGTAACCTGCACCGGATCGCTCAGGTCGCCTTCGTCGCCATCATCATCGAACGCGCTGACCCGGTACTCGTACGTCGTGTTCGGCTGAAGACCCTCGTCGCGGTGGTCGCTTCGCCTGGTTTCGGCGACTCGGTTGCCGTCCCGGTACACGTAGTATCCGTCCGCGCCTTTGACGCGCCTCCAGTCCAGATCGACGGCGTAGGGGCCGTCGGCGATTGCCTCCAGGTTCTTCGGTTTACCCGGATCGAACGGGGCATGCGGCTGGACCAGCGTTCCGGCGGTGAGTACGAGCAGCGCCGCGAAGGTCAACCGGAGCGGTCTCATAAACCTGCGTCCACGGGCAGAGGTTCCGACAGGTCGCTCTCGTTCCCCAGGGTGTCGAGGGCCGTCACCGCGAACAGGTACTCGCCTGCCGGAAGACCCCTTACCGTCGCACGAGTCTCGGCTCCCAGCTCGATTACTGTCTCCGAACCGGCGTCGGCGTCTAGCCGGCGGTAGTACAGGCGGTAGCCCGAAAGATCTTCCAGTGGCCGCCCTAGCGCATCCGTCGTGGGGGCATCCCACTCGAGAGTGACCGAATGGGTATCGGTTGGATGGGTTGGAATCCCGGCCCCCGGGCCATCAGGTGTACACCCGGCCGCGACGGCAAGCGCGAGGATCGCGCCGAGTACCGGCACGACCGTTTTCATGTAGCGTTCACGCCACATCGACACCCCGATTCGTCCGCCCTGTGCGACATGCCAGGTGGACACAATAGGCGCAAAGGCCCGTAATCAAGGCTTTCACCGAGATGACGGGTCTTCGGGAACGGAGCCTAAAGAAGCAAGATCCAGACCCGGTCAGCCCGCCGCCGCGTGGGCCTCCGGTGAACCCTGGACGGGTGAGTGAGGTTGTCCTAGCCTGCGGCCACCTTCAGCTGAACCAGTGGCTTCTGGGCAGCGGTTTCCTTGCGCAGGTAGGCGTGCGGATCGTGTTCCAGTGCGCCCTCCGGAAGGAACTCCCACAGCAGTCCCAGGTCGCGCTTGACCCGCTCCCGGAAGAAGTCGGGCAGACGGTCCGTATCGCCCTCGAAGTAAGCGCGGAACGGTGCGTCGGTCGAGAGCAGCCCGCGAACCTCGCTGTAGTACTTGATTCTTCCCTTTCCCTCTGACGAAATCGCGCGAACGACGTTCATCGAGCGGGCAATCCACCCGCGGTTGGCGCTCAGGCGGCGAGCGATCGCGCGCTTGGAGAACGTGTGCTTCGTCAGGTCGATCACGCGGTCGTAGAACTCCGGCCAGTCATAGTTCTTTGGCCGGATGTTCATGGCGTGGTGATTGTTGAGGAAATGGAACGGGAACGGGAGCACGCGGCCATCCCTCTGATACTCGAGGTTCAGCGGCGCGGCCTGCCCGAAGGCCGTGAGAAGGGAATAGCCCGGAAAAGCCGCCGGGCTCATGTCGACAAAACGCTTGGTGAGCTCGAACGGCTCGGGGCCCTCATCGCTATCCAGCCCGAGGACCATGTTGACCTGCAGGTAGGGGATGTGGCGGACGATCAGGTTGGTCAGCTCAGAGACCTGGCGGACCTTGTCGATCCCCTGCTTTCTGCCCGTGCTCGACTTGTTGCCAAGGTCATACCAGGACTCGACGCCGGGCAGTAGAGCGCCGAACCCGGCTTTCCGAAGGCGAACGAGACGAGGCTCGGACAGCAAACTCAAGCTGCTTTCCGCGACGAAGTCGATGCTGTTCGCGGGAACGGCTTCCTCGATCGTCCCCAGGTAATCGTCGAATCTCACGCCGAAGTTGGGGTCGTGCCACGACACCTTGGGTCGCTTGAACTTCGTCATCAGGAAGCGCAGGTCGTCCCGCATCTCGTCGAAGTCGAGCGGCTGGTACTTCACCTCCGAGTCGATGCAGAAGGCGCACGTGTAAGGGCAGCCAAGGCTCCCGAGCATCGGGACGATCTTCAGCACGGGGCTCTTCCTGAGGGTAGCCTCGATGTACTTCCACCTCTGCCGGACCCCCGGAATCGACTGCGGTTGCTGCGCGGCTGAAAGCTGCAGACCCAGCGGACGGTGGGGCGTGCAATCGTCCAGCACGTCTTGTAAGACGGCCTTATCCGTGAACCCCAGTACGTAGTCGAAGTACTTCTGCGAGTCCTCCGGGTAGCAGCGCGCGTGTGGGCCTCCGAGGCAGGTCACTACCCCTCGCCCGCGGAACATCGCGCTGATCGCGTAGGCGAGTTGAGCCGTTTGGGAAAACGCGCTGACGATCAACAGGTCGATATCGTCGGGAAGCTCCTCGAGGAGGTTCTCGAAGCCCGTATAGCAGATCAGGCGTACTTCGTGGCCCTCTTCTTCGCACCACACGGCGGCCGCCTGGGGCATGATGCCGGCGAGGTTCGCGTGCATGAACCGGGCCCACATCGCCCGTGTGGGCCCACGGGCGACGAGATCCACGATCCCAATTCTAAGCTTCCGCAAGCACGTGTCCTTTCGGCCCTAAAGCCGACGGAGGGATGTCACTACGAACTCGGTATGGATTGGACGCGAACGGGACCGAAAACGGGTCGGAGACAGCGATCTCGAGTCGCAGATGGTCGCCTTCCGGCTGTCGAGCCGTGGAACCGCCGGCGACTCGGACTGCACAGTACTTCGGGGCGGGAGGCACTCGCGCTGGCGCGATCAGCCTCTCAGGCGGTCCACCTTATCGTGTTGAAGCGTAGCTTTCATCATCGCCTCAAATAGGGTCGATCGTCAAGGGCGAGCGAAGCCCAGCTGCTTCGGGTCCGAGGGTCTGTCGGTCTGTCGGCCTGGCTCCGGGATGCCTGTAGCGAGCTCATGGAACCCGGCTCAGATACAGGCTGACTCCAGCTCCTTCGCCGCCCTGGCGAAAGCGGTTCCGAGGCGAAGGTTGCCCTCGGTGTCGTAGTGCCAGGCGTCGCTCAGATAGTCGAGCCCGTCGGTGACCGTAACCAGCGTCGCGCATTCATCACCGTCAGCGAAGGCCGCCTGGGCACGGTGCACGGTTTCGATGTAGTCCATGACGGACCCGTCGTCGGCCATTCCCGAGTCAGTGATCTTGCCGATGACGACCGGCAGGTCATCGACGCCGAGCGCTGTCCGCAGCAACTTCATCATCCGCTCGAGGTTCGCCTCGTAGGCGTCCGCGGAGCCCTGGCTGTGCTCCGCGTCGGCCTCTCCCTGCATCCAGATGATTCCGGAGGGCACGAGCCGGTCGGTCCTACCATCGCCGTCGATGTCGGGGTTCGAAAGCGCATTTCGAAGGGTAGCTAGCGCGTGGTCGTACTGATTGAGGCCCTCGCCGTCCGCGTAATCAGGGTCCCAGCTGCCGTAGCCCACCCCGGGTGCGAGACCGCTCCCGCCCAAAGAATACTTGACGATGGCGATCCGCGAGTCCGGCTTGAGGTCGGCCAGGGTTCTCCCGAACGAAAGCTCCGGTCCGAAGCGATCCGAGAGCTGGTTGGCCTGGCCATCGGTTCGGAATCCGGTTCCATGACCGGGTCTGAGCGGCTCCCAGAGGCCGACGCCACCACCAGGCTCATCGTCGAAAGCGGCCAACCCGGTGAAGATCGAGACACGATCCACTTCTCGGTGCAACCCATCGGGCAGCTCATCGACGTAGCCGTAGCCATCCATGTTCGACTGTCCGCCGAGGAAATAGAGCTCGTAGCTGTTCATTCTTGTCGCGGAGTCCGGTTCACAGCCGACCGCTGCCAACAGAACCGCTGCGACCATCCATGATCTAGTCGTTGATCTCATTGTCCCTCTGCCTGCGGTACCAGCCGTCCCTGGAAGTAGTCACGGGTCGATAGTGAAAAAAGCCGAAATCCGCGTGGTTGTCCGTGGACGCCCGGTTGGACGATGCGTACAACCCGATGTAGACGCCCGTGCAGTTGTACCCTTGGATCACGGCGGGAGAGAGCGAAGTGCCGTCCACGTTCTCCCCCAACGCCGACCAGTCGCGGCCGTCGGCGGCGCGTCTGCAAGCGATTCCTCCGTCTCGCTTTCAAACCGGGAAGCTGTCCGATCTGCCGGTTTGTAGGTAATCTATTGCTGGAATAAGTCAGCAGCAGGAGGCACCATGAGCTCCCTCACCCTTACGGATCCCAGGAGGGCACCCGCGCCCACTGGGGCATTCGACCGTTTCTTCCTCAGGCTGATCCGCGACCCCCGTGACCTTCCCTTTGCACGCGTCCAGGTTCTCAACCTCGCCGTCATGCTGGCCCTGACCACCTGGCTGTATATCGACTTCAATATCTGGAATTCGCTTCTGTTCATCGCCTGGTATGCTCGCCAGCTGGGCCCCTATACGCTGATGCTGCACAACGTCTCCCATCGACCGTACTTCTGCCGGGAATACGCCTGGCTGCAGTGGCCGCTCATCGCCATTCTGGGCATGCCTTTCGGGCACACGCCCTTCGCCTACTTCGCGCACCACGTCGGGATGCACCATCCGGAAAACAATCTGGATGACGATCTCAGTTCGACGATGCACCTACAGCGAGACAGTGCCTGGGACTTTTTCTTCCACTACCTGGGGCACTTCCTGGTTCTGGGCAGTCACGATCTGGCCGGGTACCTGCGTGACCGGAACCGGGACAAGATTCTCCGGCAATGGCGGGTGGGAATCGCTCTGTGGTTCCTGGCCGTGATCGGCTTCGCCTTCGTGAACTGGCAGGCCACGCTGCTGGTATTCGGCTTCACCATGCTGATCACGCGGACGGCCATGATGTCGGGGAACTGGGCGCAGCATGCTTTCGTCGATGCGAGCCAGCCCGACAACTGTTATGTAAACAGCATCACCTGCATCAACTCCACGTACAACAAGCGGTGCTTCAACGACGGCTACCATATCAGCCATCACTGGAAGCCCGCGAGACACTGGACGGAGCACCCGCAGGAACTCAGCGAGAATCTCAAGCAGTACGCCGACGCCGACGCCGTCATCTTCCGGGGGCTGGACTACTTCGCCATATGGGTCTTACTGATGCTGAAGCGATACGACACGTTGGCCGATCACTACGTGTCGATCGACGACCGTAGTCGCACCACGGAAGAGATCATCGCACTTCTGAAGGAACGGACGCGCCGAATCCCGCAGCCCGAGTTCGCCGGGGCCGCGGCAGTCTAGCGCTCTCCCCTCACGCATTCCGACTCCGCGGAATGCTCTCGTTCAGAGCCGGGGCGAAGGTCGACGCTCGCGGTCCTTTAGGGCCGTCCTAACGAAGAAGGCGGACCCGGACATGGGCCGGATCCGCCGCTTCGATTCTCGCTACAGCTCGGAATCGACTCTCGAATGCGCTACTTCTTCCTGGCGGCGGGCTTCTTCTTCGCTGCCGGCTTCTTGACTACCCGCTTCCTGGCGGCGGGCTTCTTCGCTGCAGGCTTCTTGACTACCCGCTTCTTCGCTGCCGGCTTCTTGACTACCCGCTTCTTGGCGGCGGGCTTCTTCTTCGCTGCAGGCTTCTTGACTACCCGCTTCTTCGCTGCCGGCTTCTTGACTACCCGCTTCTTGGCGGCGGGCTTCTTCGCTGCCGGCTTCTTGACTACCCGCTTCTTCGCGGCGGGCTTCTTCGCTGCCGGCTTCTTGACTACCCGCTTCTTGGCGGCGGGCTTCTTCGCTGCAGGCTTCTTGACGGGCATGATTCTTACCTCCACGATAGTGAGTGCCTACGGGCGAATGCCCCGCCCCCGGAAAACCAAAATGGTTGGACTCCTCACTCGCACAAGGGTTCACGGCAACATCGACGTTCGTGTTCTCGATCTTGCCACACTCCACTTTAGCCGAAGTCCCCCGCCGAGAATGTGCCAGGGGACTCTCCTTGCATGGGGGCAAGCGCAGGTCATGAGTGACTTTACGACTGGCTGTTTACGAGAGAGAAGGGCGCGCGACCAAACCCGGCTTGTTAACTGCGTACCTATTGGTACCTTTTCCATTTCCCTCCCCCACTTGATCGAGTAGGCCAAATGGCTGCCAAAGAGAACCCGCGGATCGCGCCGCGTCGTTTCCAGCGGCTGTTGGCCATCCTGCTGCTAGCTGCCGGCAATCTGCCGGCCGAGGTTCGTGCGCAGCGCAGCGATCGCGACGCGTGGCAACGGGTGCCGGACGTGATGGAGGCGCTGGCCATTGGCACCGGAAGTCGGGTAGCGGACATCGGGGCCGGCGGCGGCTACTTCACCGCACACCTCGGTCTGCAGGTGGGCACTGAAGGCCGTGTCTTCGCCGTCGATATCAGTGAGAGGGAGCTATCCCGGTTGAGGCGGTTGGCGGAAGACGATGGCCTCCAGAACATCGAGGTCGTGCGCGGTGAGATCGATGACCCGAGACTGCCGGAGCGATCGCTGGACGCGGTGCTCGTGGTGGATGCATACCACGAGATGACCGAGCACGAGGCGATGATGGCCGGGATCTACAGGGCGCTCAAGCCCGGCGGGCGTCTTGTGGTGCTCGATCTGGCACCCCCCGACGCCTCCGCATCGCGCGATCGTCAGATAGCGAGCCACAAGATCAGCATCGACCTGGTCGAGCGGGATGTCGAGGCGGCCGGCTTCGAGGTGCTCGACCGCGAGCCGAGGTTCGCCAGCAGCGGAAGCGGCCGCTGGCAGTGGATGTTGGTCGCTCGTCGACCTGCACGAACGGGCTAAACCGGTTGGGACAACCCGTCATCGAGACGGTACCTGCTCCGGAGGGAATCAATGCTCAAGCGAATCCACCAGTGGTTCAAGCCTGAAGGTCAAGGGCTCAAACAGTGGAAATCGTGGCTCGGCCATTCGCTCATCGCGCTAACGATAGCACTCGTTCTCAAGCTCGTAGTTGGTGCCCCAGGGGGCTACGCGATGGCGATCCCGGTCAGCATGTACTCAGGTCGCGAAGTGTTCTC
>JBDGWG010000059.1:0-14683 GCA_039585235.1 Gemmatimonadota bacterium
CACCACGTATTCGGCGATTCCGGTCTCCGGGTCGGAAGACGGATTCCACGTCAGGTCGATCTGAGTCGTGCTGACGGCCGTTCCGGTCAGGCCGCCTGGCGTCGTCGGAGCCGTGCCATCCAGAGTCCGCTCCAGCACCGTGTTGCTCGGACCCGTCTCAGCCTCGAACACCGTGGCGGTCACGAAGTACGCGTATTGCGTGTATGCGGTGAGGCCGGTGTCCGAATACGAAGTCGAGCTGAATCCGGAGGCGACGAGATTCCCATCGCGGTACACGTTGTACGTGGCGAAGAAGCCGCTTCCCGTCCACGTGAGGTCGATCTGCGAGGCGCTGACGGCCGTTGCGCTCAGGTTGGACGGCGGGGTCTGGGCGTGGGCGGGTGCGGCGAGCACCAGTCCGCTGGCCACGAGGGCGACCAGCGAGCCAGCGGCGCGTGCGACGCGGGATGACTGTCGGGACCGGCCCACGCTCACGGACCCACCTCTACCGGCAACGGATCTGAGAACTCGCTCTCGTTCCCGTCTTCGTCGAGCGCCGTCACCGCGAACACGTAGGAGCCGGCTTCCAGGCCGGTCACCGTTGCGCGCGTCGTGTCACCCACCTCGATCATCTCGTTGCCCGGGGTCTCGGACGCGGCATCCGGCGCATAATAGAGCCGATAGCCCGCCAGGTCCTCGAGTGGCCTCCCCACCGCGTCGGTCGTCGGCGCGTCCCACTCGAGGGTCACCGCGTACCGATCGGACGGGTGCGTCGGCAGTCCTCCGTCCGGCCCATCGGGAGTGCAGGAGGACGCGGAGACGAGTGCGAACGCACAGGCCGCGAGGGTCTGACTCAGCCGGTTGTTGCGGTCATGCCACATGGGAACCGATGTTCGTTTGCCCGCCGCCACGCAGCGGGAGCCTCGAATAGTCCGGCAACGGCGCGAAACGGCTAATCCGCCGCCACGCGGGGCCGGCCCGAACACGGGGTAAGGAAGCAAGGTTCCTGCCACGCGGCCGTCCGGAGGTCACTTCCCGGACGGGCCGCCACGGTTGCAGGACGGGCGTCGGTCAGGGGGCGACCAATCGCAGCCCGCTGGGAGCGGCAGGGGGTACTCGGTCCTGAACGGAGAGCGTCGTCACCTCGACCTCCGCGCTCCGCTCGCCCTGCTTATCATCCACGAGGCTGGCGACCGCGTACTGATACGTGGTCTCGGGGCTCAGGCCCGTGTCCACGAACGTCGTGGCCATCACGCTGCCGACCAGCCCTCCCTCGCGGTATACGTTGTAGCCCGTAATGTCCGACCCGGGGACCGTCCACGTCAGCTCCACCTGGCTCGGTCCGAGAGGCATAGCCGCCAGGTCTACCGGAGCCGGCGGGCCAGGCTCGTCCAGGGTCGTAGCCCTGATCGGCTCACTCGGTTCGCTCTCGAGCCCCTCGCCGTTCACGGCCGACACCCCGTACTCGTACGTGGTGCTCGGAGCGAGTCCCGCATCCTGGAAGCTCGTGACGGCCGAGGTCCCGACTTCAGCTCCGTCCCGAAACACCCGATAGAAGGCGATGCCCGACTCGGGATCCGAGGAGGGCGACCAGCTCAGGTCGATTCCGTCCGTGGCCACAGCCAGGGCACTCAGGCCGGTTGGCGTGCTGGGCTCGCTCCCGTCCAGCGTGGTCGCGGAGGACGGATCGCTCAGCCCGCTCTCCAGCCCATCGCCATTCGCCGCCGACACCCGGTACTCGTACGTCGTGGCCGAGCTGAGGCCTTCGTCCTGGTATGCGGCCGCGGCCGCCGTACCGATCTCGGTTCCGTCCCGGTACACCCGATAGCCGGCGACGCCCGATTGAGCGTCCTCGGAGGCGGACCACGTCAGGTCGATTCGCCCCGAGCCCACGGCCACGGCGACCAGGTCCAAGGGGGTCGTAGGAGGCGTGTCGTCCAGGGTCGTGACGATTGCCACGTTGCTCGGGTCGCTCTCGTCTCCGTCCTCTCCGACCGAGGTGACGTAGTATTGGTAGGTCGTGAACGGCGCGAGCCCCGTGTCCCGGTAGTCCGTGTCCGAGGTCATGGCGACCGGAGCGCCGTCCCGGTAGACCCGGTACCCTTCGATATCGTCGTCGTCCGCCGCTCGCCTCCAGTCCAGGTCGACGGCGCCCGGCCCGAACGCGGTCGCGGTCAGGTCGCGGGGCGGATCCGGTGGCTTGTCCGCCAGGGTGCTCACCTGGATCGGCCCGGCCGGCGCTCCTTCCAATCCCTGGCCGTTCACGGCCGAGACCTTGTACGAGTACCGGCGATCCGACTGCAGGGAGCCGTCCTGAAAAGACATCTGCGAGGTGCGGCCGGCTTCCGCCTCGTTGCGGTACACGATGTACTCTCTGATCTCCGATTCCGGGTCGGAGGCCGCCGACCACGTCAGCGTGATCTCCCGATCGCCGGACGCTGCGCCGCCCAGGCTGCCGGGCGACGACGGGGGACTGCCGTCCAACGTGCGGGCCGTGGCCACGTTGCTCGGGCCGCTCTCCTTGCCGGAGAAATTCGCCGCCGTGACGTAGTAACTATGAATGGTCCACGGCTCGAGCCCCGTATGGGACCAGGACGTCTGAAACACCGGCACTCGCACGATACGCGTACCGTCGTCCGAGTAGATGCGGTACTCGACGATCTGGGTGGATGACGCACGGGCCCACGAGAGGTCGATGCGCGATGGACTCACGGCCTTCGCCTCGAGCCTGGACGGACCGGGGACGGCCTGGACCGCCTGAGCCACCGCGAACCCGGAGTCCGAAACCAAGAGCGCCAGTGCCAGGGCGGTGCCGCGGTGCCGATAGATCGCTCTCGTTGCCCACCAGATCGATCGCGGTGACCGCGAAGAAGTAGCGGCCCGCGGGAAGACCCGGGACGGTAGCGCGGGTTTCCAGTCCCAGGTCGATTCGGACACCTTCCGAACCGGCGGGCGGACTGGTGGGGGAGTAGTACAGGCGGTACCGGGCGAGGTCGGTCAGTGGTCGGCCGACGGCATCCTCCGTAGGAGCGTCCCACCCGAGGGTGACGGAGAATCCATCTGACGGGTGGGTCGGCAGGCCGCCTTCCGGTCCTTCGGGGCTGCACGCATGAGCCGATCCGATGACAGCGATGGCTGCCATGTACGCCCCGAGCCGCACAATCCCCGACCGCGCTCGCTTCATCTGTTCACCCTCATCGCTGACCCCGATCCGAATCCTGCCGACACGGCTCCCGATAGGTCCGCGGGGAAGACCAACGAGGCCGGGGGACGACGTGATTCACAAGTCCGTGTTCCGTGTGACTTCGAACCGGTAACCATAATATAGTGGGTATCCCCGGCTCGCGCCCGCTCTTCTTCCCCTCTGCAGCGGCGTGCTCCTACGGGCAACCGCGCAGCGCCTGGCCAGCGGCCTGAGAGTATTGACAATAGAAATATCCATATATTATAATATATCTAGTTATTCAGATCAGTGCTGGGGGCCGCCGGTGGGTCCCGCCCGAAGTTGAGAGCGGAAGGAAGGAGCGATCGGCCTTGAAGAACGAAGATCCGGTCACGATCAGCATGGAGACCGTGCGGGATGCCGCGCGCGTACTGAAATGCATCGGCCACACGGTACGTCTGCGCATCATCGAACTCCTGGATAACGGGGGAGAGAAGACCGTGACCGACATCCGGGAGGCCATTGGACTGGAACAGGCTGCGGCCTCACAGCACCTGAACCTGATGAGGGACAAGCGAATCCTCACGGCACGTCGTGACGGCGTGAACGTCTATTACGACCTCAGCGACGAGAAGGTCGTGCGCGTCATCGATTGTCTGCGCGCGTGCGACGTCCCAGGTCGCTGAGCTCACCCGTGGATCGAACTATGAGCGGCATACACGTGTGGAGAGGAGTGGCCAGCGGCCTCGCGGCACTGGCATTGGAACTCAGCGGCTCGGCCAACCCGGGCCGCCTTCTGGCACAGGAGAGTCAGGCCGTAAGGCCGCTCAGCCTGGAAGCTGCGATCGAGGAGGCGCTGACGGGCAACGCGAGCCTGCGGGTCGCGGCAGCGCAGGCGGACATGGCCGCGGCGGCTGCCGGCGGCGCGTCCGCCGTCTACTGGCCCCGGCTGGACTTCGAGAGTGGATTCGTGCGCTCCAACGATCCCGTCTTCGTGTTCGGCACGAAGCTGAGGCAGGGGACTTTCAGCCAGCCCGACTTCGATGTGGGCGCGCTGAACAACCCCGACCCGATCAACGATTGGATGAACCGGGTGTCGGTGCAGTGGAAGGTGTTCAGCCCTTCGGACTGGACAGCGCGCGGGGCGGCCATGCTCGAGGCCGATGCGGCGCGCTGGTCTGCCGCGCGCACTCGCGAGGCGACCCTTGCCCAGACCGAGGTCCTGTATCGGGAGGCGCAGCGGGCGGGCGCCCAGCTGCTGGCGGCCGGCAGAGCGGAGGAGGCGGCGGAGGCGAACCGCGCCGTGTTCGCTCGCAGGGTGGAAGAAGGCGTCCTGACGCGCGCCGATCTGCTGCAAGCGGAGGCCGACTATGCCTTCTCGGTCGCCCGGCGGGTGGATGCGGAGCGCGTGGAGACGGGTGCGCGCCGCCGGCTGGCGGTCTTCCTCGGTGGAGATGGGGCCGCCATGCCGGTTCTAACGGATTCACTCCGGGTAGAGACTCTCGAGTCGCCCGCCGCGGACGCGCCCCTCGAGTTCGATCCGTCGATCAGAGCCGACTTGCGAGCCCTCGCGAGCGCCAGGGACGCAGCTGGGGCCGGCTCCAAACAGGCGGGACGCCAATACCTGCCCGAGGTCGGGGTCTTCGCCCACTATGGGATTCACGCCGCGGACGCTTTCCGGAATGACGGGGACAACTGGACCGTCGGCGTCGGGCTGAAATGGAACATCTTCTCGGGTTTCAGCCGCTCGAAGGACAAACAGCGGGCCGACGCCGGACAGGCCATCGCGGAAACGCGTTATCACCAGGCGCTCCGGGAAGCTACGGCCGAGCTCGCCGAAGCTCGCGACGGTGTGAGCACCGCCCGACAGACGGTGGCCGCCACAGTGACGGCCGACGAGGCGGCCGAGGCGGGCGCAGAGCTGATGCGCCGCCGGTTCGAGGAAGGGCTTGCCACGGCGGCTGACCTGCTACAGGCGGAATCCAGGCGGGCTCAGGCCGAAAGTCACGCAATCGATGCGAAGGCCGCGTTCCGGATGGCGGAGGCGCAGCTCAGATTCGTCACCACGATGCACCAGAACGGGAACGCCCGATGAAGCGATACTTGATGCTGTCAGTACCTGTGCTCATGGCTTCGGTGGCCGCGTGTGGCCGCGAGGAGCCAGGCGAAGTCCGAAACGTCGAAGCCGTGGGTGTGGTCGAAGTGAGCGCCGTAGCGTCCGCCGCGACCGGCTCCCAGGTCCCGGCCCGGGTGGTGGCGCGGGAGACGGCGAACCTGGCCACGCGGGGTAGCGGGACCGTGGAATCCGTCCTGGTGGATGTCGGCGCGCGCGTGCGCAGGGGGCAGGTCCTGGTGCGGCTCGAGTCGTCCGGCGTCCAGTCCGCTGTGACGCGCGCAGAGGCCCAGGAGGTGGTGGCGCGTCGCACGTTCGATCGGCTGTCGAGTCTCGAGCGCGACGGTGCGGCGACGAAGCAGGAGTTGGACCAGGCAGAGGCGGCGCTTCGCACGGCCGAGGCCATGGTGGAGGAGGCGGGGGCGGCGCGGGAGTACGTGTCGTTGCGAGCGCCGTTCGACGGAACGGTGTCGACCCGGTTCGCGGACCCCGGCGACCTGGCGGTTCCCGGCCGGCCGGTACTCGTGATCTCCGGCGCCGGCGGCGTAAAGGTTGAAGCGGATCTTCCGGCAATGATGGCCGATGCGGTTTCCGAGGGAGAGCGGGTCACAGTGGTAGCTCCTCAGGACGGTAGGCGGTGGTCCGCCACCGTGCGCCGGGTGGTACCGGTGATCGACCTGTCGAGTCATCGATTCCGGATCGAGGCGATGTTCGATCGTCCGGCCGACGTCCCGAAGGCAGGGTCGTTCGTCCGACTGGAGATCGGAGGCCGCGGTGAGGCGAGCGCCTGGGTCCCGTCAGACGCGATCGTGCGTCGCGGGCAGCTCACGGGCGCTTACGTCTTGACCGACGGCACTCTCCGCCTGCGGTGGATCCGAACGGGGCGCCGGACGGCCGACGCCGTCGAGGTACTCGCGGGACTCTCCGAGGGGACGCTCGTCGTACGCGAGCCGGATCCGGGCCTCGTCGACGGTGCGACTGTGGACGGAATCGATGTGGTAGCCTGGGTCCTCACGCCGAAGAGCGACCGATGAAGACCCAGATCGCTGGGCGTGTCGCAGACGCGTTCCTTACCTCCAAACTGACGCCCCTGCTGCTCGCGGCGGCGCTCGGGCTGGGCATCTACACGAGCGCCACCCTCCCGAGCGAGGAAGAGCCTCAGATCATCGTGCCCCTGGCTGACATATACCTTCCGATGCCCGGCTCCGAGCCGGAGGAGATCGAGAACCGCGCCCTGATCCCGCTCGAGAACGTGCTGTCCGGAATCGACGGGGTAGAGTACGTGTACAGCCACGCCCAGCCGGGCTTCGGCCTCGTGACCGTGCGCTTCGAAGTCGGCCGTGACCTCGAGGATAGCCTCATCCGGCTCTACTCCACCTTGCTGAAACACTCCGACCGAATGCCGGCGGGCCTGACGTTTCCGCTCGTCAAGACTGTGGCGATCGATGACGTGCCGTTCTTCAGCGTGACGCTCGCGGGAGATCGGGACCACGCGGACCTCCGGCGCATCGCGGAAGAGGTCGGGACGGCGTTCGAAGCGGTTCCGGACGTGAGAGATGTACAGGTGACGGGTGGCCAGCCGCGCGAAATCCGGGTCGAGCTTTCACCGGAACGTATGGCCGAGCTCGGCGTGGACCCGGGCACCGTGGTCGAGCGCCTGCGGGCATCGAACGTGAGCTTCGAGGCCGGCCGGTACGCTGCGGCGGATCGGGTCGTGCGCGTGGTCGGGGGGGCGTTCCTGACGAGTGCCGAGGATGTGGCCGGAGTCGTGCTGGACGTCAGAGACGGCCGTCTCATCCAGGTCGGAGACATAGCCGAAGTAAAAGACGGTCCGGCCGAGGTCGACAGCTACACGTTTCACGGGGTCCCCGGCGAGGCTCTGAGTCCCATGGTGAGCATTTCGGTCTCCAAGCGGCCGGGAGCGGACGCGACCGAGGTCGGTCTCCGGCTGGAGCACACGCTGCAGCGGCTCGAGGGAAGGGTCGTCCCGGCAGACGTAGAGGCGCTGGTCACCCGTAACTACGGCGAGACGGCGCGGGAAAAAGTCGCGACGCTGAAGGAGCACCTGGGGCTCGCCGTGATCGCGGTCGGCATCGTGGTGGCCGTGTTCATGGGCTGGCGGAGCGCGGTGGTCGTGATGCTCGCGGTACCCGTCACGTTCGCCCTGACCCTGTTCGTGTATCAGATCTTCGGATACACCCTCAACCGGGTCACTCTATTCGCGCTGATCTTCGTCACCGGGATCGTGATCGACGACTCGATCATCGTGGCGGAGAACATGGAGCGGCATTTCCGCATGAAGGACCGCCCTCTGAGAGCGGCGGCGAGGGCCGCCGTGGATGAGGTGGGGAACCCCACGATCCTCGCTACGCTGACCGTGATCGCGGCCGTGCTTCCGATGCTGTTCGTGTCTGGATTGATGGGACCCTACATGAGCCCGATGCCCATCGGTGCGAGTCTCGCGATGATGTTCTCCCTCCTCGTGGCTCTCATCGGCACCCCGTGGCTGGCGTTTCGGCTGCTCGGCAAGGCGCACGACGGAGAGGGCGGAGAGTCCAGCTACGTGTTGGAAGAGACGCGGATCTACAAGGCCTATCGCTGGCTGCTGGAGCCGCTGCTGGAGAAACCCGTCCGACTCGTCGGAGCGCTCGCGGTGGTGGCGGTTCTGCTGCTGGGCGCCACCGGTCTGTTCTTCACCCGCACGGTTATGGTGAAGATGCTCCCGTTCGACGACAAGAACGAGATGCAGGTCATCCTCGACCTGCCGGAAGGCACGACGCTGGAGACGAGCGCCGCACTGGCGCTCGACGTGGCTCGTGGCCTTGAGGCCGTGCCCGACATCGAGGACGTCCAGGTCTATGCTGGTGTGGCGGCGCCGTTCAACTTCAACGGTTTGATCCGACACTACTATCTACGTCGGGGAAATAACGTTGCGGATATTCAGGTAAACCTCGTTGACAAGTCCGAGCGGAGCGCCAAGAGTCACGAAATCGCCAAGACCGTCCGTCCCATCGTGGACTCGGTGGTCGCGGCCTCCGGCACCGGTGCGCGCGCCAAAATAGTCGAAGTTCCGCCCGGGCCACCCGTTCTGTCGACCCTCGTGGCCGAGATCTATGGGCCGGACGAGGTCGCCCAGCGCGAAGTGGCCGAACAGGTCATGGCGCGATTCGCCGATCACCCGGGCGTGGTGGATGTCGACTGGTCCCTGATTGATCCCCAGGAAGAACTGCGACTCTCGGTCGACGAAGAGAAGGCGGCCCTGTCCGGTGTGGCGAAGGAGCAGGTTGTGCACGCCCTGGCCGTGGGCGTCGCCGGTGCGGTCGCCACGGAGCTGTCCGCGCCCGAGGCGAGACGTCCGGTCCCCGTGCGGGTCCGTCTACCGGAAGATGCTCGATCGGGAGCCGACCGGATCGGGGCCTTGCACGTGGCCTCGCGCCACGGAGGCATGGTGCCGGTCGGGCAGCTGGTGGAGTCGGAGGTCGTCACCGTACCCCAGCCGATCGACCGGAAGAACGGCCAGCGGGTGGTCTACGTTACGGCGGAGGTCGCCGGGGCCGAGGAAAGCCCCGTGTATGCGATCCTGGACCTGCAGGACACGGTCGCGGAGATCGAGTTGTTGTCGGGGGCGCGGCTCGGCCAGCTGTACGCGCGTCAGCCGGGAGCGGTTGAGCAGCCGGTCATGAAGTGGGACGGAGAGTGGCAGGTGACGTACGAGGTATTCCGCGATCTGGGCATCGCGTTCGCCGGCGCCCTGCTCCTCATCTACGGCCTGCTCGTCGCGTGGTTCGGGAGCTTCATCACGCCGCTCGTGATGATGACGGCGATCCCGCTGACGCTGGTCGGCATCGCGCCCGGCCACATGGCTTTCGGGGCGTTCTTCACCGCCACCTCGATGATCGGTATGATCGCGCTGGCCGGAATCATGGTGCGGAACGGTATCCTGCTGATCGACTACCTCGAGGCGCGCCTGGAGGCCGGCGTGCCTCTGAAGCAGGCCGTGATCGAGGCCGGCGCGGTGCGCACGCGCCCGATCGCCCTCACGGCGGGCACGGTGATCATCGGGGCGATCGTGATCCTGTTCGACCCGATCTTCGAAGGTCTAGCCGTGGCCCTGATCACCGGATCTCTCGCATCCACGCTCCTTACGCTGGTCGTGGTGCCCGGAATCTACTTCCTGCTGCGCCGCGAGAGACCGTCCAGGGAATCTCCCGGGGAGGTCGACGCGGTGGTCGAAGCGAGCCAGCCGGCAGCGGCGGGAGCCTGACGCGGGATCGGACGGACGAGAATGCGTGCCGCATAGACATGATTGCTCAACGCACTAGAGGTAACGACCGATGAAGCTGGTGATGCTGACGTACCTGGAGGGAGACGAGAAGTGTGTGGAGGGCCTGCTGGCCGACCTGGATGTCACGACATTCAGCCGCCTTGCCGTCGAGGGGCACGGCCCTGCTGGCTCCGGGGGCTGGTACGGCGCGGGCGCCCCGTACCGGTCCGAGATGATACTGATCTTCACGGAGGACGAGACGGCGACCGCCATCCTGGCTGGCGTGCAGGAGTGCACCGCCGTCCAGGACCTGAAGCATCCAATACGGGCGTTCCTGCTGGGTGTGGAGGACGCGGCCTCCTGCGGCTGCCAGCACCCCGCTCCGGAGGTGACGGATTGAAGGCCTCATGGCCGGGCAACGAAATGCGCCGACCAGGGAACACAGACCAAGGAGAGATTGCAATGACGATGGACCGAAAGATCAGGGTCATCGCGGGGACGCTTGTGCTCATCAGCCTCGCGTTGGCGCTCTGGGTGAGCCCGTGGTGGCTGCTGTTCACGGCATTTATCGGCATTAACCTGCTGCAGTCCGGCCTGACGAACTGGTGTCTGATGGAGGACATCCTGCGCTGGACGGGAATCCACCGGGAAGGCTGAGGCCGAAAAGCCTCGCCAGGGGGCGGCCCGGGGTTTTCAATCGGGTCCTTCCTCCGTACCTTGCGCCGCTTATAAACGGGGCCTGCATTGGGCGGGCACCGACAGAAGGGCACCCGGCTGGAGGACTGGCCCGTTCCCATGCGAAATATCCGAAACAGACTACTGGTCATCCTGGGACTCGTCATCGTCAGCGTCTACGCCTTGATTCCCAAGACAGGGCCCACGGGCGAAAAGGTACCCGCGATCAATCTCGGGCTCGACCTGCAGGGCGGAATGCACCTGGCCGTCGAGGTCGATGATCCCGACGGGACGCTGACCAGCGAGGCTC
Source organism: Gemmatimonadota bacterium (assembly GCA_039585235.1). Taxonomy (GTDB): domain Bacteria; phylum Gemmatimonadota; class Gemmatimonadetes; order Palauibacterales; family Palauibacteraceae; genus Benthicola. Next base: position 10,505 of record JBDGWG010000059.1, read on the forward strand.
GGGCCGACGCGCTAGAGCGGACGCTGACGACGATCCGCAACCGGATCGATGAGTTCGGCGTGCGCGAGCCGACGATTCAGCGCGTGGGCAACGAGCGGATCATCGTCGAGCTGGCGGGAATCGATGATCCCGAGCGCGCCAAGTCGATTGTGGAGCGCACGGCGTTCCTCGAGTTCAAACTGGTTCGAGAGGACGACAACTTCCGCAACGCCCTGCCGCGGATCGATCGCGGCATCGTGCAGGAGCTCGGTGCGGAGAACCTGCGCGGAGCGGCGATCGAGGAGGTCGAGCCTGAGACGCCCGTGCTCACCGACATCCTCGGCACGCAGCCGGACAGCGCCGACGCGGCCCAGGGAGACACGGTGTCCACGCAGGCGGACGCGGACCCGGACTCAACGGATTCCGCCGAGTCCGACTCCGCCTCCGACACCGCCGGCGCGGCGGCGGCGCCCGAACAGGACGCCGGGGAGCCGAACCTCAGGCCGCTCACGCGCCTTCTGCTCGAGTCCGGGCAACCGGGCGTCCTGCTCGTGGCCGAGGAGGAAGTGCCCACGGCCGAGCGGTACCTCGCGACCGAAGCGCTCAGGAACGGACTCCCGCGAAACACCGAGCTCCGTTGGGGAGCCGCGCCCAGGTCGGCCGCCGGAGCGGCGTACCGCGAGCTGTACGTGCTCGAGGCGGACGCGATCCTGACCGGCGACCTGCTGCAGGATGCGGGACCCGCGGCGCGCGATCCGCAGTTCAACCAGCCGTACGTTCCGTTCGAGACGACCCGTCGCGGCTCGCGCGTATTCCAGCGTGGCACAGCCCCCAACGTGGGGCGGTACATGGCGATCGTGCTCGACGGGCGGGTGCAGAGCGCACCGGTCATCCGGCAGACGCTGAGTCGGCGTGCCCAGATCGAGATGGGCGGGGGCTCGAGTTTCCAGGAGGCCCAGGACCTCGCCCTCGTGCTGAGAGCCGGCGCCCTGCCCATGCCGATCAAGGTCGTCGAGGAGCGTTCGGTGAGCGCCTCGCTGGGAGCTGACTCGATCCGCCAGGGTCGGAACGCGTTCATCATCGGGATCATCGGAGTCGTGATCCTGATGATATGGTATTACCGAATCGCCGGGCTGATGGCCGTATCGGCGCTCGGGATCTACGTCCTCCTGGTGCTCGGGGGGCTGGCCGGACTCGGCGCCACGCTGACGCTTCCGGGGATCGCCGGGCTCATCCTGTCGGTCGGCATGGCCGTGGACGCGAACGTGTTGATCTTCGAGCGGATACGAGAGGAATCTGATGCCGGAAAGACTCCGCGAACGGCCGTCGATGCCGGTTTTGCGCAGGCGCTGTCCGCGATCGTGGACGCCAATCTGACGACGCTGATCACGGCCGCGATTCTCTACCAGTTCGGCACGGGGCCGATCCGTGGCTTTGCCGTCACGCTGGTGATCGGGATTATAGCTTCGTTCTTCACGGCGCTGTACGTGACGCGGACGTTCTTCCTCGCGTATCTCGAGCGGCGTTCGCCGACCGAGCCCCTGAGCATCTGACACGGTCTTGATATGAGATTCTTCCGGAACGCGAAATACGATTTCCTGGCGCAGCGCAAGCGCGCGTACGTCATTTCGGGGGCGATGATCCTGGTCGGCGTCATCTCCCTGGTCCTTCACGGCGGTCCCCGGTACGGAGTGGACTTCACGGGTGGGACATTGATCCAGGTCGAGTTCGTTGAGGAAACCTCGGTCGCCGACCTTCGATCGGCCCTTTCTTCCGCCGGGTTGGAGAACGCGCAAATCCAGCAATTCGGCGGTTCGAACGACTTCCTGATCCGAACGCAGGACTTCGAGGGTATCGTCGAAGAGGTGAGCACGCTGCTGCGCGACAACTACGGCGCCGACGGGTTCACGATGAGCACGGATGCGGTCGGGCCCAAGGTGGGCTCGGAACTGCAGCAGAAGGCGGCGATCGCCATCCTGATGTCGTTCGCCCTGACGCTGGTCTACCTGGCGTTCCGTTTTGAGTGGCGGTTTGGAGTCGCGGCGATCGTCGCGACTTTCCACGACATCACGATCACGTTCGGGTTCATCTCCCTGCTCAATATCGAGATCACGCTGGCCACGGTCGCCGCGATCCTGACGATCCTCGGTTACTCGCTGAACGACACGATCGTGGTATTCGACCGCATTCGTGAGAATCTCAAGAAACGGCGCAAGGACAGGTACGAGGACATCATCAACTCCAGTATCAACGAAACTCTGCCGCGGACCGTGCTCACCAGTGGCACGACCCTGGCGACCCTGCTGGCCCTGTTCATCCTGGGGGGAACCGTCGTGCGCCCGTTCGCCCTGGTGCTGATCCTTGGTATCGTCATCGGAACGTATTCGTCGATCTTCGTGGCTTCGCCCGCGCTGCTCGAGATCGAGGAAAGGTCGCGGCGCAAGGAAAAGAAGGGCCACCACTGATCGAGTACGGGGACGGCGGCCCGGAGCTTCTTGGTGTTCGCCGTCCTATCCTGCTACCGCTCCAACTGACGGTCCCTGGCCGGTGAAGCTCTTCGACAGCCATCTCCACCTGTCCGACGCCGCCTTCGCGGACGATCGGGACGAGACGATCGCCCGCGCCCGCGCGGCGGGCGTCGTGGGGATGGTGACCATCGCGTCCAACCCGCCCGACGCTCGCGAGGCAATTCGAATCGCCGACGTAACCCCGGGCGTCTGGGCGACGACCGGATTGCACCCTCACGAGGCCCGCGACTACACCCCCGCGCACCTGGCGGACCTCCGCTCGCAGGCGGCGGAATCGTCGGTCGTGGCCATTGGCGAGACGGGACTCGACTACTTCTATGACGATTCTCCGCGCGACGAGCAGGCGACAGCCTTCGAGGCGCAACTCGAGCTGGCGTCGGAGACGAGGCTTCCGGTCGTGGTCCACTCGCGCGCCGCGGACCCCGACACGATCCGTTTCGTCCGTGCTTTCGCGGGCAGGGTGATCGGCGTTCTCCATTGCTTTTCGGGCGGAGCGGAGCTTCTCGAGGCGGGTCTCGAGGCGGGGTGGTACGTTTCGTTCTCGGGGATTGTCACGTTCAGGAAGTTCGAAGATGCCGACCTGGTGCGCCGCGTTCCCGTGGATCGCATGCTGATCGAGACGGACAGCCCCTACCTGGCGCCTGTTCCAAGAAGGGGCAGGCGCAACGAGCCCGCGCTGGTACGGCACACGTTAGAGGCCCTGGCCACGATCCGCGGCGAGGAGGCAGAGGAGCTGGCGCGGAAAACGTTCGAGAACGCGTGTCGATTCTATAGTGTCGAGGTGCCGGCATGAGCGACGTCGCGGGCACGAGCCGTGGGGTGCGCATCCTCCCCGACCACGTCGCGAATCAGATCGCGGCCGGTGAAGTCGTCGAGCGTCCTGCATCGGTCGTCAAGGAACTCGTCGAGAACTCGCTCGACGCGGGCGCTCGCTCGGTCCGCATCGAGCTTCGAAACGGGGGAAAGACGTTCATTCGGGTCGCGGACGACGGTGAGGGGATGAGCCGGCCGGATGCCTTGCTGGCACTCGATCGGCACGCGACGAGCAAGATTCGATCGGTGGAGGATCTCCAGGACGTCGCCTCGTTAGGGTTCCGTGGCGAGGCCCTTCCGTCCATCGCCGCCGTGGGCCGGTTCGAGATGGAGACAGCCCCGACGGACGGGGGGCCGGCGACGCGAATTCGCGTCACCGGAGGTCGCGTCCTGTCCAGCAACGAGATCGCCCGCCAGCCCGGGACGACGGTTACCGTACGGTCGCTTTTTCAGAACGTGCCGGCGCGCGCCAAGTTTCTCCGGGCGGCCGGGGCGGAGACCCGAGCCGTCAGTGAGGCGGTCCTCCTGCTGGCCCTGTCGAATCTGCGCACGGCCTTTTACCTGGAGTCCAACGGACGCGAGCTTCTCTCGCTTCTGCCGGCCCTGACCCCGGCGGACCGGGTGGCCGACATCTGGGGCCCGGACGAGTCCGGACAGCTGCTCGAGCTGGACACGGAAATCGACGGCATCCGCGTGGGAGGGCTCATTCAGCGTCCCGACGCCGCTCGCCCGACCGGCGGACGGAGGTACTTGTTCGTCAACGGTCGGCCATTCCGCGATCGGTCGCTGGTGCGGGCTGTGGATGACGCCTACCGAACGACGGTCGCGCCAGGACTTCGGCCCACCTTCCTCCTCTATC
>JBDGWG010000060.1:0-11813 GCA_039585235.1 Gemmatimonadota bacterium
GACTTGTTCTTCCACTTCGGCCGGTTCTGTTTGCTGTCGATGTGGAGCGTCAGGCCCCACAGGCCGGCCTTCTTCAGCTCGTGAAGGAGGTCCGGAGTCAGGGCGAGGCCGTTCGTATTCAGGATCGGCTTGATGCCACGGCGCTCGATGCTGGCGATGACGTCCGCGATCTCCGGGTGACAAAGCGGATCCCCGCCCGCGATCGAGATCCCATCCGCCGTCCGCAGACGCGTGAACACGTCGAGCTCGTTGTCGATCTGCTCGAGACTCTTGTGGCTCCCGGGCTCGTTCTCCCGATAGCAGCCGAAGCAGGCCAGGTTGCACGCGGCCGTCGGCTCGAGCCACGAGATCGAGTTATCGGGAAGACTCCACGGCAACCGGTACAGTTGACGATGGTCGAGTCGGGCTTGCATGCGTCCCCCGTTCGGGTGCGTTCAGATACGGATCGGCCGGTAATATATGGGCGCGGCGAACATCCCGGTACCGGTGCGAACGGACGCCGAATGGCGATCTCTCACGGGCGTGCGGCGTCAGTCGGGGAGCGGTGTTATCATCTTTCGCCACCACAGGTACCGCGTTCGGCACTGACAATACCGGCTTGAAAGAGGTCACCTATGAAACGAATCGCACCGCTCCTCGTGTTGCTCGCAGCTTGCACGGGATCGGCCGACACTCCGGCGCACACGGACAACGCCGGTGGCGAGGGACGAGAGCCGGAGGAAACACCGGCAGCGCAGACCCACGAGGCCGTCGGTCTCACGCCGAGCGAGGTAAGGTTCGCCGAGAAGCTCGCGGTCGATCTCGAGTCGATGAGCCTGCAGGAAAGCGGACTCTACATACAGGTACTGGAGGAAGGCGAGGGCCCGGAAGCCGCTCCGGGCGATCGAATGGGAGTGGACTACACGGTATGGCTGTCGGACGGATCGAAGCTGGACTCCAGCTTCGATCATCAGCCCCCTGGCCCGCTTGCCATGACGCTCGGCCGCACGCGGCTGATCGACGGGTGGACCGAGGGCGTGACCGGCATGCGCGTGGGTGAGAGGCGCCGACTCGTCGTTCCCTACGAGCTCGCCTACGGAGCCGCGGGCCGCCCGCCCCAGGTGCCGCCTCACAGCACCCTGATATTCGAGGTGGAGCTGACCGAGCACACCCCGGCAGCTCTGGAGTAACGGCCCGGGTCGCGAGGGAAGAGGCGCGCTTCGCCGTGTCGTGTTCGGCGTAAAGCCCTTCCCCTCGTCCCTTTGCGACGTTCTGGCCAAGAACACGCCATTTGCGTACCCTTGTGGCGGTCGAGACGACACTTGATACACGAGACCCGGGAGACCGATGGGGAACGCCCCCTCCGGACAGAATGAGTGGGCGCTGATTCTCGGCGGCTCGAGTGGCTTCGGCCTCGCCACGGCGCACAAGCTCTCCGATCACGGGCTGAACATCTGCGTCGTTCACCGGGATCGACGCGGGGCGATGAGCCGCATCGAACCCGAGTTCGATAGAATCCGCGAGCGGGGCGTCTCCCTCCTGACGTTCAACCAGGACGCTCTGGAAGCTGATAGCCGGGCGGAGATCCTCGACGGGGTGACCGAGCGACTCGCCCCCGACGGCGGACGGATTCGGCTCCTGCTCCACTCCATCGCTTTCGGCAATCTGAAGCTCATCGGGCCCGAGGCGCCTCCTGACAACGAAGCGCTCGCGGCCCTGGCTCGCGAGCTCGGCGTCGACGAGGAACGCCTCGCCGGTATCGCCGACCAGCATTTCGCCGAGGGCGCCGACGGTGTCCAGGGACTCACTTCCCCGCCCCGATACGCCCAGGACCTGTTCCTGGAGGACGAGGACATGGTGCGCACCATCTACGCGATGGGCACGAGTCTCCTCACGTGGACACAGGACGTCCTGACCCGCGGGCTGTTCGCCCCCGACGCCCGCGTCCTTGGAATGACGAGCGAGGGTAACGAGGTGGCGTGGAAGGGATACGCCGCCGTGGCCGCGGCCAAGGTCGCCCTCGAGTCCGTCTCCCGCTCGATCGCCGTGGAGATGGCTCACCTCGGGATCCGCTCGAACATCGTCCAGGCCGGCGTTACTGACACGCCGGCCCTCCGCCTGATCCCGGGCAGCGACCACCTCAAGGCGCAGGCCCGAACGCGGAACCCGTTCGGCCGTCTCACCACGCCCGAGGACGTCGCGAACGTGATCTACCTGCTGTCGCTGCCTGAGGCGGCCTGGATCAACGGAGCCATCATCCGGGTCGACGGCGGCGAGCATATCTCGGGGCTTACGCGATGAGTCTTTATCTCCACGGCTTGGGCCACTTTCATCCCGAGAACGAGATCACGAACCAGTTCCTCACCGACCTGGACATCGGGACCAACCAGGAATGGATCGATGAGCGCGTGGGGATCGACGCTCGCCGCACGGTGTTGCCGCTCGACTACATCCGCGAGACGCGCAACCTCGACCCCACGCGGGCGCTCGATGTGGCCATGTACACCCACGCGGAGACGGGGCGGCGGGCGGCGGAGATGGCCCTGGAGCGCGCCGGCCTGGCGAAACAGGATATCGGCATGGTCATCGCGGGCTCCTGCTCGCCCGACATGATGTCGCCGGCCGACGCCTGCACCATCGCGGCGGCGCTCGAGATGGAGGTCCCGTCGTTCGACGTGAACTCGGCCTGCACGAGCTTCCACGTGGCGCTGTACATGCTGTCGATGATGCGGCCCGAGGGGCTGCCGGACTTCGTCCTGGTGGTGACGCCCGAGAGCCTCACCACAGCCGTTGACTACACGGACCGGGCGGCGGCCGTACTGTGGGGGGACGGAACCAGTGCCGCCGTCGTCTCGACCAGGGTGCAGTCCCGGATCGAGATCCTCGGAAACAGCCTCGAGTCCAACCCGGCGGGACACGACAAGGTCATCGTGCCCCACTTCGGACACTTCTGGCAGGAGGGTCGGACCGTCCAGATGTTCGCGATCAAGAAGACGATTCGCATCCTCCGGCGGCTCCAGAAGGCCTACAGCGACCCGGACCGTGACTTCCACTTCGTGGGGCATCAGGCCAACCTCCGGATGTTGGAGGCCGTGTGCCGCCAGTGCGACATCGAGGACGAGCGGCACCATCACAACGTGATCAATTTCGGGAATACCGGTGCGGCAGGGGCCCCCGGAGTGATCTCCATGAACTGGGACCGCTGGACGGAGCGGGACGACGTGGCGGTCGTCGGGGTTGGCTCCGGACTTTCCTGGTCCGGCCACGTGCTCCGGTTCGGGGAGTCTCCATGAAGTACGCCGAGTTCCGGGAGCGCTCGCACTTCACTAACGACGAGGTCCTGGCCATGGCCTACGGGCGTCTTGTCGAGGACGCCCCCGAGGAGTGGAGGGCCCGCTTCCCTGTCCCGCCCATGCTGATGGTCGACAGGGTGACGGAACTGACTCGCCGAGGCTCCAGAGGACGGTTGGTCGCCGAACGCGACGTCCACCTCGACGACTGGTTCTTTCACTGCCACTTCCTCGGGGACCCGGTCCAGCCCGGTTGCCTGGGGGTGGACGCGATCTGGCAGCTCATCGGGCTGTACTGCGCGTGGAACGGAGCCCTCGGCACCGGCAGGGCCCTCGGATGCCAGGAGGTGGAGTTCTTCGGCCAGATTCGCCCGCACGATCGCCTGGTGCGCTACGAGATCGACATCGTGCGTTACCAGGAGCTTCCGGCGTCGGGCTCCTCGATCGCCATCGGCGACGCGAAGGTGCTGGTGGACGGCCAGGAGATCTACGAGATCAAGCGAGCCAAGGTCGGCGTCTTCCGCGACATCGATTATCCCGACTATCCGTGGCCATCGAAGCACTCGCGGGGGGGCAAGCTCACGGAATGAAGAAATCTGCAGGCGCGCGCGATACAGCCATCACGATCCTCCGCCCTGACGAAGTGCTGGACCTGCTGCCCCAGCAGGAGCCCTTCCGCTTTGTGGACGAGATTCTCGAGGTCTCCAAGGACCATATCGTGGCGCGCTACACGTTCCCGCCCGACGCCGATTTCTACCGCGGCCACTTCCCTGGCAATCCGGTCACACCTGGCGTGATCCTGCTCGAGTGCGTGGCGCAGGTAGGCGTCGTGGCGTTGGGCATCTACCTTGTAGCGATGGAAGCCGGGCTCGATGCGGTGGAGACGAGGATTGCGCTGTTCGCGGACGCGAACGTCGACTTCTCAGGCGTCGTGAAGCCCGGCGATCGGGTCGTCGTTTCGGCGAGAAAGACCTTCTGGCGGCGCGGCAAGCTCCGCTCGGAGGCCGAAATGAAACTGGACGACGGGACCCTGGTGTGTTCCGCCACGATATCCGGCATGGCAGTGCCGAGGTGAAGAGACAATGAAGCGCCGCGTCGTCATCACCGGAATGGGTGTGGTTGCTCCGAACGCTATCGGACTGGAGGCCTACGAACAGGCGCTGCGAGACGGTACCTCCGGAATCCGCCACATTCCCCTGCTGGACGAGCTGAACTTCGGATGCCGCGTGGCCGGGGTTCCGCAGGGCGTCGATGAGATCTCTGCCCGGTACTTCGACGAGGACGAGCTGCTCGCCATGAACTCGAGCCACCGCCTGGGCTGCCTCGCAGCGGTGGACGCGTGGACGGACGCCGGATTCGCACGTCCCGACCATGATGACGACAAGGTCTTCTGGGAGGCCGGCGCGGTGATCGGCACCGGCATCGGCGGGATCGATACGATCGGCGAAAGGATCATCCCGCTGGTGGACGCCGGACGCGTACGTCGCCTGGGGAGCACCATGGTCGAGCAGGTCATGGGAAGCGGCGTGTCCGCGAGGGTGTCCGGACTTCTGGCCCTCGGAAACCAGGTCACAGCAAACTCGAGCGCGTGCAGCACGGGCACCGAGGCGATCATCGAGGGAGCCATGCGAATCCGCACCGGACTGGCGGAACGGATGCTGTGCGGCGGGACCGAGGGCGCCAGCCACTACATCTGGGCCGGTTTCGATTCCATGCGCGTCCTGTGCCGGAAGCACAACGACGAGCCGGAGAGGGCGTCTCGCCCCCTGAGCGCCTCGGCCTGCGGCTTCATTCCCGGAAGCGGCGCGGCGATCCTCCACGTCGAGAGCCTGGAGAGTGCCGAGGACAGGGGCGCGCGTATCTACGCGGAGATTCTCGGTGGGGCGCTGAATTGCGGCGGCCATCGCAGCGGCGGGAGCATGACGGCCCCGAACCCGGTCAGCGTGCGCCGGTGTATAGGGGAGGCGATCGCCGACGCGGGAATCGAGCCGCTGGAGATCGACCTCATCAACGGCCACCTCACGGCGACGGGAGCCGACCCGAGCGAGGTGGCGGCGTGGGCCGACGTTCTGGATGCGACCGCCGAGACGTTCCCGGTCATCAACTCGACGAAGTCGATGATCGGCCACGGCCTGGGCGCCGCGGGAGCCCTGGAGTCGGTCGCGTGTATTCTGATGCTGCGGAACGGATTCGTGCACCCCTCGCTCAATTGCGAGGACGTGCACCCGGAGATCGAAGTCTACGCCGATTCCATCCCGCACGAGGCCCGGGAGATGCCGGAGCTTAGCACGATCATCAAGTCCGGCTTCGGTTTCGGTGACGTGAACGCGTGCGCGATCTTCCGTCGATGGCCCGAGTAGTGTATTAGTTGGACAGCAAGGCGTTTACCACGACAGGAGAGAGAGCCGGATGTCGAGAGACGAGACGTTCGGGAAGGTCATGGAGATCATCGGCCGCTACGCCAAGAACAAGGACGCCCTCGAGGGGGCGTCAGAGGATACCAACATCCTCGAGGACCTCAAGGTGAACTCGGCCCGGTTGGTGGACGTGATTCTCGACTTCGAAGACGAGTTCGACATCGAAGTCGCCGACGAGGACGCCGATTCCGTGAACACGGTCGGCGATGCCGTCTCGCTCATCGAAGCTAAGCTTGCCTGAGGGCGGGAACCGGCTCGTGAGCGACGTTTCCCGCCTTTCCCGACGTACTCGCCTGAGCCTGTGGGTTCAGCGTGAGGTCGGCAGAGTAACCTCCGTATTCTGGATCCCCGCCAGCGCCTTCGCGCTGCGGTACGTGATGGGCTACCGGATCAAGAACGCGGCTCGGCTCCGTAAGCGGTTCCGATCGCTGATGCGGGAGAGCGACGAACCCATCCTGATCTGCGCCAATCACCTGACGATGGTGGATTCCATGCTCGTCGCCTGGGCCCTGGGCGGAACTTGGTGGTACCTGTTCCACTACCGCCGAATGCCGTGGAACCTGCCGGAGTATCGCAACTTCGCCTCCCTGTGGTTCGGCCGCGCGGCCGTGTGGGTCACCAAGTGCATCCCCATCCGGAGGGGCGGCCGGAGGGAGCACGTCTCAGGCGTGCTCAAGCGAGTCAAGTACCTGCTGTCGCGTGGCGAGACGGCCCTGATCTTCGCGGAAGGCGGAAGAAGTCGCACTGGCCGAGTCCAGCTGGACTCCATCGCCCACGGGATGGGGCGTATCGCCAGTAACGTGCGCAACTGCCGCGCCCTCGTGGTCTACCTCCGCGGAGATCGGCAGAGGACGTGGTCCACGGTCCCCGCGATGGGAGACTCCTTCTACGTGGACTTCGAAGTGCTCCGGCCCCACTCCGAGCGCACGGGCATGCGCCGCTCCCGCGAGTTCGCGCAGCAGATCGCGCAGCGCCTGGTCCGCATGGAAGAGAAGTACTTTGCTCGTCGGAAATGATGTAGTTGACCTCCGGGACCCGGAGAACCAGCCCGAAGCGATCCACCACCGATTCGACGATCGCGTGTTCAGCTGGTGTGAACGAGCGCGAATCCTCGCCGCCGTCTCTCCGCACCGGATGCGCTGGGCGCTGTGGGCCGCCAAGGAAAGCGCCTACAAGGTCGCGCGAAAGCTGGACTCCCGCGTCTACTTCTCGCCCCGCGCTTTCTCGGTCCGGATCCCGGGGGGAGAGACGGAAGCGTCGGACCCCTTCCTGGCCGAGGTAGACCATTCGCTTGGCCGATTCCAGGTCTGCCTCGAAGTCACCGACGAGTGGGTGCACGCCGTGGCCTCAGTGTCCGGGGCGGGCGTGGCGAAGGCCAATTGGCAGCTCCGGTCTATGGGTCGGGAGGCAGCGCGGCGAATCCCCGGCGTGGAGGCCAGCGCGCGTGTAAGGAAACTCGCCCGCTCGGCCATTGCCTCTGCCCTATCCGCCGTCCCCTCCGACATCGTCATCGCGGCTGCCGCCAAGCGCGTGCCGCGGGTGTGGTGGCGAGGGCGGAGCCTGTCCGTTGACATCTCCTTCTCTCATCACGGACGCTTCGTGGCGTGCGCGTGGGGAGGCATTACCGAGAGCGTTTCCCGACGGAGCGAGTGATCGCCGGAGGTTCAGGTGGCACCACGAACGGAGGTTCTGAGCTTCTCTATGTTGCGATTGCTGATGGCAGCAACTACAGGATAGAAGAGCCGTTGAAGGCCTTTGAACGTACTGTACTTGTCCGTCGCATAGTAGTGCGACGCATCGTCCCAAACCCCGTGGTCCTCAACGACCGCACCCATGTGCACGAATCCTAGTTCTCCAAAGTTGAACTCACAGCTGCATATCCCCTCAAGACATGCGACAGAACAGCCGAGCGACGTGCCCGTCTCTTCGAGTCGCCTTCGTGCCGCTCGATACAGCTCTTCATCGTTGATGTAAGAATCGATAGGCTTCCATTCGCCCGCGATCTCCACTTCGGTCCACGAATGCGACCCGCTATCCCCCAAGAACGGGAACGCAAAGGAGGGGAAGATGCCTCGCATGATCTCGGTGCTGATTAATCCATAGTGTACTCGCGCCCGTATCCCAGAGGCACGACACAGCGCCACAAGAAGAGTCGCCTTGGTATTACAGTAGCCAAAGCCGCACTGGATTACGCTCGAAGCCTTAACCCTATCCCATTGTGCGACTGTTTTCGGAAAGCCAAACATGATGCGGTCGCGTACGAAGCAGAAGAGTGCCTCCAGCAGCTGATCGTCTGCTTCCTTCCCGCGTGATAACGCGGCGGCCGTTTCGATGACCAGCGGATGATCGTGATCCGAAAGAATGCCGTCGCTTCCCATCAGCGCCCCCTCTTGGCAAGATTCCTACGGGGTCGGTTGCCGGAGTCACCGGCTCATCATCCGTGCCAAAGGCAGAGTCACGTCGGAGGGGTACGGCCTGGCTCGCCGGAAGAACCACCTTCAATCTAACGGATCAGATTACGAGCGCACGCAACAAAGCCAAGCGCCCTCCGTGAACTGGAAGAGGCGGTCGCAATCCAATTGCCGAGATCGGAGCGAGCAGCTGCAGGGAATTGTCAGGCAGGCTCCTCACGCCCGAAGTCTGCCGCTGAATTGTGGCCGGTAAATTGTGAGCACCACAGCTACAATCCATGTATAGAGAGTCGCCAGACTTAGACGTTGGATTACACCAATGTAGGGCAGCTCCTTTCCGAACCCGAAAAAGAGAACGACCAACACCAAGGAAGCGAAGCCCAGTCCAACGGATAACCGAAACAGGACGCTCTGCCGGTACCCTCTCAGGCCAATTGCCAGCAATACGGGTGCAAGAGCCCCGCTCATCAACGAAACGAACGCTGCGGAGGCGTGGATAGCCGCCGGCATCGACATGTCTTCCATAACACAGCCTGCGTCACAAGGGGAAAGCCCCGCGACGAGGCGTCCGAATCCGGCTAAGGCAACCAACACACTACTGGCGACAAGCGGTGCGCGTAGTCTCGCCCGCAAGTACAACCCGAGGGAGAACAAGACGGTCAGCAAACCAGCTACGAATAACCCGCCGTAGTTGAAGGCCTTTTGGTGAGAGGCCCCAACGGCCCCCAGTTCGCTCACAAACTGAGATACGTGCGAATAATCTGGCTCGAAATGGCCAGCCAATACTATGGCCACCGTCAGTACAATTGGCGCAGCAATTCCGGCCAGAAGTAGTCCTCGGCCTTCCGACGCGTCATCTAGCGGGTACACCTGTTCCATCTTCTCCATGTGACACCCAGGGCAACGTGGTTAGCCGGGACCACCCAACTCTTAAGCCGAGACACGCCGGTACTCTATGCCGGGGGCGGGATTTGAACCCGCACGGGACGTACGTCCCAAGGGATTTTAAGTTTGCTCAACCGATCTGTATACGTCTGTACCTGGCTGTATTGAGCTGTATCTGCGGGCTATTCCCTCACTCTTGTCTGCGTGGGCCTGTGCCCGTCTGTATCTGTTTGGCATCAATCGTTCCCAAGTCGTTCCCAGGAATCCCACCAGCCCCGAGGCTTTAGGTGGCTTCCGGATTGGAAATCCGAGGGTCGATGACCACTGCAACGTTCCCCCCGGGAATGTAGTTGCGCCGTCCAACGGCAGTGATATCTTGCGGTGTCCTACCTGACAACATTTGCCTGATGAACTGGCTCACCGCGACCGTCCTGCACTCGCGGTAGCTCCTCAACAGAGGACGACGATATGGGCGCAAGCGTACTCGCCTCCATGGCCGGCACCCTTACGACCGTCACCGCCGTTGTTCCGCAGGCGCAGCCAGAGTGGGACGGCCTCAGCACCCTGTGGATCCTCATAGCAGCCTTCCTCGTGTTCTTCATGCAGGCCGGCTTCGGCATGCTGGAGACGGGACTCGTCCGCACGAAGAACGCGGCGAACGTGCTCACGAAGAACGTGCTGGACTTCTGCTTCGCCGCCCTGGGCTACCTCATCTTCGGCTACGCCATCATGTACGGTGGCGAGGGACCGCTGTTTGGCACCCACGGTTGGTTTCTGATCGGGGTCGAGTCGCCGGTGGAGGGCGTGCCGCTCGAGGCCTTCTGGCTCTTCCAGGCCGTGTTCGCGGGCGCTGCCGCGACGATTGTGGCGGGCGCAGTGGCTGAGCGCATGAAGTTCACGGCCTATCTGGCCTACTCTTTCATAATCTCCGCGTTCGTCTACCCGGTCGTCGGACACTGGGTGTGGGGTGGAGGCTGGCTAGCCGGCCTCGGCTTCCACGACTTTGCGGGATCCACTGTCGTACACGCGGTCGGCGGCATCAGTGCCCTTGTCGGTGCCTGGATGCTAGGCGCGCGGTTCGGCCGATTCAACGAGGACGGCTCTTCCAACGTAATCCTGGGGCACAGCATGCCCCTCGCCACCCTCGGTGTCCTGGTCCTGTGGTTTGGCTGGTACGGCTTCAACGCGGGTTCCACGCTGGGAATGGCCGAACCTGACCTCGTCGCCCGCATTGCCATGAACACGACGCTCGCACCGAGCATGGGCGCCATCGTGGCCATGCTCTTCGCGTGGGTTCGGTACGGGAAGCCGGACCTGACGATCGCCCTCAACGGCGCGCTCGCCGGGCTGGTGGCGATCACAGCGCCCTGTGCCGTCGTGGGCACGGGCAGCGCGCTGTGGATCGGAGCCGCCGGCGGAATCCTGATCGTCTACGGAATCGAGCTCCTCAACCGCCTGGGAATCGACGATCCGGTGGGCGCGTTTCCCGTACACGGAATGGTCGGAATCTGGGGTACGCTGGCTGTGGGCCTGTTCGGCCAGGCCGCGCTCGGCTCTCCGGCTGACGGCCTGTTTTTTGGCGGCGGTTTCGGGCAATTGGGGATTCAGAGCCTCGGCGTCGTAGCCTGCCTCAGCTTCGTAGCCGTCGTGATGTGGGTTGTCTTCAAGGCCATCGACTCGGTCGTGGGTCTTCGCGTCTCGCACGAGACAGAGCTCCGCGGGCTCGACATCGATGAGCACGGTCTGGAGTCGTACAGCGGCTTCCAGATCTTCACCACTGATTGATGGGAAGGACCGGGCCATGAAGCTGGTCGTCGCCCTGATCCGTCCGGAGCAGCTCCCGGCAGTCAAGACCTCGCTACACGAGGCGGGATTCGTGAAGCTTACCGCCACGACTGTCATGGGGACGGCGCCCCGTACCGAGCAGCGTAAGTACCGGGGAGTGGAGCAGAAGGTCAACCTTTTCCGGCGCGTGCGACTCGAGGTCGCCGTGACGGACGCCGATCTCGAGAGGGCTATCACGGCGATCTCCGATGGGGCTCACCAGGTCGGGGGGTGGGGATCGATCTTCGTCACCGAGCTCCACGATGTGATCAGCATATGGAGCGGCGAGCGCGGTCCGCGGATTCTGTCGTGACGGGGGGACACTGATGGGCAGAGACCAGCGCGCCACGGCGCGCGACGTCATGAAGATGATCCGCGAGGACGGAATCAGGTTTCTCGACCTGAAATTCGTCGACCTGCTGGGAACGCTCCAGCACCTGACCGTCCCGACGGAAGTGGTGGACGAAGACACGTTCCGGACTGGATTCGCGTTCGACGGGTCTTCGGTGAAGGGCTTCCAGAAGATCAGCGAGAGCGACATGCTGCTGATGCCGGATCCTGCGTCGGTCTTTCGCGATCCGTTCTTCGACGACCCCGCCCTTTCCGTGTTCTGCGACATCGCCGACCCGATACGAAGAGCCCCGTACTCGCGTGATCCCCGCGGGATCGCCGGCCGGGCCGAGCGACTCGCGCGATCGCTGGGAGTCGCGGACCAGGTGTTCTTCGGGCCGGAGATTGAGTTCTTCGTGTTCGACGACGTCCGCTTCGATCAGGCCACGCAGCACGGGTACTACTTCCTGAACAGCGCGGCTGCCTTCTGGAGCGCCGGGGGGCAGGAAGGCGTTCCGAACCTCGGGCACCAGGCCGGTCGCAAGCAGGCGTACTTCGCTGCGCCGCCGATTGACCAGTACAACAATCTGCGCTCCAAGATCTCCAACGTCCTGCAGGAGGTAGGTCTGCAGACGGAGCTGCACCATCACGAGGTGGCAGCGGCCGGTCAGTGCGAG
>JBDGWG010000061.1:0-18216 GCA_039585235.1 Gemmatimonadota bacterium
GTGAACCCGTTTCAGTTCGGGATGATCGGATCCACCGATTCGCACACGTCGCTGCCGGCGGTCGAAGAAGAGAACTTCTTCGGCAAACACTCGGGCGTGGAGCCCAGTCCGGAGCGCGCCGCACACGTGGCGATCGGGGCAGCGGATGGAAGCAGTGCCTTCATGGGCTGGGACATGGCGTCCTCCGGATACGCGGCCGTGTGGGCCACGGACAACACGCGCAAAGCCATATGGGATGCCATGATGCGCCGCGAAGTCTACGCCACTACCGGCTCGCGGATGCTGATCCGGTTCTTCGGCGGATTTGACTTCACGGAAGCCGACGCTCGGAGCCGGTTCCCGGGCCAGGCTGGATACTCGAAGGGTGTACCGATGGGGGGCGAGCTTTCGCGCCCCGCGTCCGGCGCGGCCCCGTCGTTCCTGGTGGCGGCGCTGAAGGATCCGTATGGGGGTAACCTGGACCGGATCCAGATCGTGAAGGGCTGGTTGGATTCGAACGGTGAGCTGCACGAGCGGGTGTATGACGTGGCCGTCTCCGACGGCCGCGAGATCGGCTCTGACGGGCGCGCCCGCGAGGCCGTGGGGAACACGGTGGATGTCGAGAACGCCACCTGGCTGAACACGATCGGTGACCCCGAGCTCATCGCCGTGTGGGAGGACCCGGACTTCGACGTCTCGGAGCGGGCCTTCTATTACGCCCGGGTGATCGAGATTCCGACGCCGCGGTGGACCGCCTACGACGCGTTCCGTTTCGGGATCGAGATGCCGGACGACGTCCAGATGACGACCCAGGAACGCGGGTACACGTCGCCGATCTGGTACACGCCGTGAACTTCGTCGCGAGGGGCAACCTGCGGGATTGAGGAAACGGGAAGACGAGTTGGCGACGAAGCTTCGGTTCGTGCTGTCGCGACGACGTCCACTCTGGTCGCTTGTCGGGACGATCGTGCTGCTCGCAGGGGTCGCTCCGCCAGCCCAGGCTCAAACGGAAGAGGACGAGCCTGCCCTGTTCGATCCGTATGGCGATTTCCGTTTGCGTATCGAGCAGGACTGGGACTCGCGCCAGGGCGATGGTACCGAACGCGACGACCGGTTGCGGCTGCGATTCCGACTGCGAGGCGGCCTGCTGGTGAACCTGAGCGATCGCTGGTCGGCCCGCGTGCAGGTGCGCAGCGGGCCGCACAAGTCTCAGCAATCACCACACATCACCATTTACGACTTCGATGGCGGCGCCAGCGGCCCCTGGGAATTCAACTTCGATTACTGGTACCTGTCTTACGAGACGGAGAATCTCGAGGTCTGGGCGGGTCGGAACGAACTGTCGTTCCAGCACCAGGATGATCTCTTCCTCATCGATAACGTCACGTTTGCCGGGGTCGGCGGATCGTACCGCCAGGGGCTGGGGGGGGGAGCGCTCACCCTGCTGGCCAACTATGTCGCGCTTCCGGTCGGTATGAGGGACTTCTCGGGCACCAGCGTGATCGGACAGGTGGCCTATGAGCGTGATTGGGAATCGGTGGGATTCATGGCTGCGACGGGGGTCTTCGCCAGTCGGGCGGATCCAGACGATCCCATCGGCGAGCTACTGCTTACGGAGAACAACACCCGCGATTACGACCTGGTCAACCTGCAGTTGCAGCTACGCGCTAAGGCCTTCGGCCACCCGGTGCGCCTGGGCGCAAGCTACAGCCACAACTTCCGGGACTATTCCACGGCGCCGGTCGGCAGTTTCAGCGAATTTCACCAGGATCACCGGGATGGATACGTGGTTGAGGTGTTGTGGGGTGAGAGCGGAAGTGCCAACGATTGGCAGATCGGGTACTACTACTCGCACGTGGAAGCACTGGCGGCCAACAGCTCCTACATCGAGGATGATTGGGCGCGCTGGGGCACCTCGACCCAGGCGCGGCTGACCAACATGAAGGGCAGCGAATTCCGGGTATTGTACACCATCGGGCCGAGGCAGAATATATTTGCCCGTCTGTTCTTCGTCGACGCCGTCGACCTGCTGCAGCCGGACGATATCGCCCTGGAAGATGGCAGGCGTTTTCGGATCGAGTACAACATCGCTTTTTGACGGCGACCATGCCGTACATGAATTTCGACCGCAATCTCCAGGCGGAGCGGAGATGATACTAAGACTGAGCAGCATGCGTAGGCGGGCGGGATGGTGCGTTGCGCTGGCGTTTCTCGGGGCTGGAGCCTCCGACCTGGGTGCGCAGGACCTCGAGCCGCGCGCGTTCTCTCCTGCACCTGTGAGCGTAAACTTCGCCGCCTTGGGCTACGGGTATTCGTTCGGAAACGTCCTCCTCGATCCGTCGATCCCACTCGAGGACGGTACGGGCAAAGTCCATTCTCTCATCGCTGCCTACGTTCGCACGTTCAGCTTCCTCGGGATGTCCGCAAAGGCCGACGCGATCGTGCCGTTTGCGTTTGGCGACTGGGAAGGCAGGCTCGCCGGCCAGGACACCAGTCGCACGGCCAACGGTTTCGGTAATCCGGCCGTTCGCCTGTCGGTGAACTTCGTGGGCGCTCCAGCCCTCGAAATGCCCCGCTTCATGACCTACCGGCAGGGTACGGTCGTGGGTGCGAGCCTGAGGGTTTCCATGCCGCTGGGTCAGTACGACAATACGAAAATCATCAACCTGGGTACCAACCGCTGGACGTTCGCGCCGCGGGTTGGAGTGTCGCAGCGCGCCGGCCACTGGAACCTGGAAGCCATCGTTTCGGCCTGGTTCTACACGGACAACCCGGACATCCAGGGCAAGCGGCTGGAGCAGGATCCGTTGTTCGCCCTCCAGGGCTGCGTCGCATACCTGTTCGAACGAGGCGCCTGGCTCGCCGTGGATGGTGGCTGGGGCTCGGGCGGTCGCGCGACCGTCGATGGGAACGAGAGCGAAACCAGACAGGAGAACGTCCGCTTCGGGGCCACGGCGGCCTATCCACTGACGAAGCGCGCCTCACTGAAGCTGGCCTATGTCGGAGGCGCCTCCACCCGCCTCGGCGCCGACTTCGACAGCCTCATACTGCTGTACCAGTACCGCTGGGGTGGGGGCCTCTGATCAGGACTTGAACCGGATTCCAAGCCTACGGGTGACCCGGTCGAGTGTCCGGTCCAGCGTCCAGATTCCGATTTGCCCCAGCATCGCCGAAGCCAGCAGGTGGGCGTCGACCCACCCGATACCGGATCCTCCCAGCTCCCAGCGATCAATGAGGGCGAGAACCTCCGAGTGATCTGCCACCGGAGGGCAGGGCAGCGCCTCGAGGAGCGCCAGGAGCTGTGCTCTTTCCGAGAGTCGGCCGCACGCGATCTCTCCGATCACGAACGGATGACACCACACCAGTCCCGTCTCGAGTCGCGCCTCAAGATCAGGGTTGCCCTGCCGAAAATGGTCGACCCAGACAGACGTATCGATCAGCATCACGACGACGATCGCCGGCGCCGAACCGGTTCGAGATCTTCCTGAGTCGCGCCGAGTGCGGCGAGACGACGGGCGCTCTCCCGGGCGATCAGCGCCTCCAGTCCGGCGTGCACGACGGCGGTCTTCCCCTTGAGGCCGCTCAGGCGCTGCGCCTCGCTCACCAATTCGTCATCCAGGTTCAACGTGGTTCTCATGCACATTAATATGTATGTTTTATGCATACCTGCAAGGCTGACACGGCAGGGTCCGAGGCCGACCCGATCCCACTGGAGAAGACTCGCCAATCGAGTCAACTCTGGATCGTCCAGACCTCTCGATTTCACGCCGGGCGTGCCGTTCATTACATTGTGGGACTTCGGTTTGTCGATCGGCTTTCACCGGGCAGAGGGCGCATGGCGCAGTTCACGGACGAACAGTTGCAGCGCAAGATCCAGGAAGGGTTCATCGTCGAGTCCGCGACGGACATGACGGAGACCTACAAGAAAGCGTTGATCGGGCAGTTGACGGTGCAGGGCGATACGGAGCTGATGAGCGCCCCGGCCTACTACATGGCGGCCAAGGACGCCCCGTCGACGAATACCATGGTCTCCGCCACCGCCATCATCCAGGACGAGATGGGCCACGCCAACATCGCGTATCGCCTCCTGCAGGACCTCGGCGTGGACACGGACTATCTGCTCTACGATCGTCCTCCCGAGAAGTTCAAGAACCCGTTCGGCTTCGATCAACCGATCGCGAACTGGGCCGAGCTGGTGACCGCCAACGCCCTGTACGACCGTGCCGGGATCACGCTGCTTTCGGACGTGCATCGCAACACTTCGTACGGTCCCCTGAAGCGGGCGCTCGTGAAGGTTGGCCAGGAAGAGAATTTTCACCTCCGGCATGGCGAGGTATGGATGCGCCGCCTTTGTGAGGCTGGTGGGGAAGGGCGCGACCTGGTCCAGAGAGCGGTGGACTGGATGTTTCCGATGGGGGTCGAGTGGTTCGGCCTCCCCGACGATCGGAAGCGCCACAACGCCCAGCTCGACTTCAAGCTCAAGGGAATGACGAACGACGAGCTCCGCATGGTGTGGATGAAAGCCGTGGTGCCGCTGTGCGAACAGCTCGGCATCCGGGTTCCCGCTCATTCGAACGAAGCGACCGAAGAAGTGGAGTTGGAATACGAGCTTCCAATCGCCTGGGACGCCGACGAACGCGTGTGGCTCCTCGACGAGACCATCACGTGGGATAAAGTCTGGGATCGGTGGCGCGCCCGGGGCCCGATGAACGAGGAGTTTGTGGACTCGGTGCGACGCAGCCGCTTCCAGGTCGAAGACCTCCTGGCGGCCTGAGGGGTCGATCGCGATGTCCTCCCGGCTGATTCAGATCCGGCGATCGGGAACCGGCCTGCCAGTTCCGGGTCCGGCAGTGGATCCGACGGCAGATGCGGGCTACCAATCCGTTATTGACCGGAACGTGGATTTCTCGGCTGTATTCGCAGACGCTATGGGCC
Source organism: Gemmatimonadota bacterium (assembly GCA_039585235.1). Classification (GTDB taxonomy): domain Bacteria; phylum Gemmatimonadota; class Gemmatimonadetes; order Palauibacterales; family Palauibacteraceae; genus Benthicola. Next base: position 4,915 of record JBDGWG010000061.1, read on the forward strand.
ACAACCCGGACCTGGTTCTCGAGGTGCCGGAGTGGTCCACGCCTCCAGCCGATCTGGAGGAACGCGTGTGGCGGGCCCTATACGAGGTGCCGGACCCCGAGTTCCCGATCTCGCTGGTGGATCTCGGGCTGGTTTACGGCGTGGCCGTCGAGGAGTCGGACACGACCAGTGAGGCGCGGGTGGAGGTGGCGATCACGCTGACGGCGACGGCTTGTCCGTGCGTCGAGTTCATCAAGTGGGATGTAGGCGACCGGTTGCTCCAGGAGTCCGGCGTTTCCGAGGTGGACGTTCGCATCACCTGGGATCCTCCGTGGACGACGGATCGCATCAGCGACCGGGGCAGGGAAGCCCTCAGACGCGCCGGTGTGTCGATCTGAGAACCGTTAAGGCGCACCGCCGGTGGGCGGGGCGCGAGGAGAGCAGGGAGCATGGGTCATCTGAGCGGCGAGTACCTGTACGAGATCTTCGCTCGCCAGAAGCGCGAGGACCGGCTTGAGCATATCGGGACCATATCGGCTCCGAACGCCGCCCTGGCCCGGGCCTACGCCTGGCAGACCTATGACGAGCAGAAGTGGTTCGAGATGGTCGTGGCCCCGCGCGAGGCCTTCGAGGCTGTGAACCGGGACGAAGAACCCTTCACCCTGAGCCCGGCGGAGGCCCGATGAGCGCGGCCGAAGCGGCGGGTTGTCGCACCGCGGACGACGTTCCCGAGGATCTGCGCGACGATCTCGCGTCCCTGCTCCTCTCCCTGGCTGACAACAAGCGGCTTCTGGGCATGCGCTATGCCGAGTGGTTGCTCGGCGCCCCCACTCTCGAGGCGGGAATCGCATGCTCCGCGATGGCCCAGGACGAATGGGGACACTCGCGGATCCTGTACGCGATGCTCAAGGACTTCGGAAAAGACCCCGGGCAGCTGGAGCACGAGCGAGAAGCCGGGCAGTACCTGAGCATCGAGTTGTTGGACGAGCCGCCCGCGGAGTGGTCCGGATTGGTGGCCCTGAACTTCCTGCTCGACACCGCCCTGTCCGTGCAGATCGAATCGCTGAAGGAGAGCCGGTTCGAGCCGCTGCACTACAAGGTGCGGAAGGTACTCGAGGAGGAGCGGTTCCATTTCGAGCATGGCCGCGGCTGGCTGGCCCGGCTGGCGCAGACTCCAGCCGGACTGAGATCTCTCGATGGAGCCCTGACGCCGGCCTGGCGGTCATGCCTCCAGTGGTTCGGCGCTCCTGACGGTGGCCTGATCGCCCGGCTCTCTGAGGAGGGAATCTCCGACGCCGGCCCGGACGAGCTTCGCGCCCGCTGGCTGACTCGTGTCGGCCCCATCGTGATGGAAGCGGGCCTGGGCCTCGCCGAGTCCGAAGACGGCGGAGCATGGCGAAGCAGTGCCGATTTCGACTGGTCGAAATGGGACAGTGCCCGCCGCAGATCCGGGGACGGCGCCCTCAACTCTGAGACGCTGGCCGCGGTTCGTGGCGATAAGAACCGCGCCATGTTGATGGACTGACGGATGACTGAATCCGCACGCCGCTCGCTGGGGTCGCCGCTTCACAGTGACGCCATGCCCGACACGGTCGAGTGTCCATTCTGCCTGGGCCTGGAGACGGAGCAGTTCTCCGCCTTCGGGAGCGCGTTGTCGGTGAGCCAGTACTATTGTCGCACCTGCCGGACCGTGTTCGAGTGGATGAAGCGGAAGGGCAATCCACGGTCCTCTGAATGACCGGAAGGAGTGCAGGGTGAAACGCATTCGATTCATAACGCTCGCGACGGTGCTGGCGGCCCTCCTGTGGACAGCCCCGGCGTATGGCCAGCTCTCCCTCGGCGTGGCCGCTGGGGGGACCTACTCCAATATGGGTGGAGACCTTATTACGGCCACGGATTCCGACTGGGGAGCCCTGATGGGCGGATGGGGTCAGTACCGGCTGCAATCCAACCTGGCCTTTCAACTGGAAGCGAACTGGGCCCAGAAGGGTGGCCGCGGCACCGTCGAGGGCGGCCAGGTCGACTTCGACCTCGACTACGTGGAGCTTCCGCTCACCGCGCAGCTCGTGGTGGGGCTGAGTCCGACGTGGGACTGGAACCTGTATGGCGGGATCGCCCTCGCGTTCAAGGCCGGCTGCAACGTCAGCAACGACGCGGGTGACAAGGCGGACTGCGATCAGGCAGCCCCGAGCTGGACCTTCAACAGCACGGAGTGGAGCGTCCCCTTCGGCACGAGCTTCTCGTACCGGTTTACCCGGTCCGCGCTCACTGCGGACTTCCGGTACTCGTATGGCTTGACCGATGCCATCGAGAATCTTCGCCTGCGGAACCGCTCGTGGCAGTTCATCCTCCGGTGGGGCTTCGGGGTCTGACGAAGCGTGGCTCGCGATCGGCGTAGGAAGAAGGACACCGACAGGGAAGGCGACGCAGAAGCGTCTCCAGGGGACGAACCCGGTCTTCCGGCCCGTATCTGGCGTTCGGTTTTTGGCACTCCGCTGACCCCCCGCACCGAGCGGGAGCGAAAGCGAGTCGTCCTCAACCACCTGGTCCTGCACATGCGGCCGGTGCGCGTTCCCGAGCGCACGATCCCGTTCCGGCACACGTTCGGGCTGGGCGGAATGGCCGCCACGCTCGTGGGGCTTCTGATCCTCACTGGCGTGCTGCTGATGTTCGTGTACGAGCCTTCGCCCGACCGAGCCTATGGTTCGATCCAGGCGTTGCGCAGGAACGTCCGATTCGGTGGACTCGTCCGAAACATGCACCACTGGAGCGCCAACCTCCTGGTGTTCATCACGTTTCTCCACCTGTTGCGTACCTTCTTCACGGGCGCGTTTCACGGGGCCCGTCAGTTCAACTGGGTGATCGGCGTTCTCCTCCTTTTGGTGGTCCTGGCGGCGAACTTCACGGGTTATCTGCTTCCCTGGGACCAGCTGTCGTTCTGGGCGATCACGATCGTCACCGGGATGCTGGGCTATCTGCCGGTGATCGGGGAAGGCGTGGTTCGGCTGGCACGCGGAGGAGCAGAAATCGGTAGCGCCACGCTGATCAATTTCTACACGTTCCACACGACCGTCATCCCGGTCACCATCGTGGGCCTGATGGCGTTCCATTTCTGGCGCGTCCGCAAGGCAGGCGGCGTCGTGATCCCGCGAGAGCCCTATGAAGACCCGGAGGAGCGGCCGGAGACCGTTCTCTTCGTACCGTCCCTCCTGATGCGGGAGTTCGTGACCGGCCTCGTGCTCATCGCGATCGTGATGGTTCTCGCGGTGGCACTGGATGCCGGACTCGGTGACGCGGCGAACCCGGGCATGAGTCCCAATCCGGCGAAGGCCCCCTGGTACTTCCTGGGCCTGCAGGAGCTTCTGCTCCATTTCCATCCCACGTGGGCCGTCGTGGTCCTGCCGGGCCTGGCGTTCCTGGGCCTGCTGGCGATCCCATATCTGAGGTATGATCCGCCGATGGAGGGCGCATGGTTCGTGTCGGCGACGGGCCGGTCGCTTGCCGCCGCAGGTGCGCTCGCGGCCGTGGCTCTCACCCCGCTCTGGGTGCTCGTCGACGAGTATGTCACAGACTGGTCGGGCTGGCTCGGCGGCCTGCCGCCCATTCTTTCCGAGGGCCTGGTGCCGGCGATGGTGGCGTTCGGGATCGGCTGGGCCGTGATCCACATGGCCCGCCGGCAGTACGGCGGGAATCGGCAGGAGACGCTGCAGGCGGCCTTCGCCTTCCTGGCGACCGCGCTCGTGATCCTCACGGTCGTGGGCGTCTGGTTCCGGGGCGAAGGCATGGCACTGGGCTGGCCCTGGACACCGTGAGGAGGCCCTCGTGATGGTGGATCGGCGTGACGAGCGCCCCGCGCGTCCTGAAGAGGTCGGGACCAGCCGCCGCTCTTTCCTTTCGCGCATGTGGCTGGGCCTGGGCGGCCTGGCGCTCGCCGAGTACCTGTGGCTGGCGGTCGAGTTCCTGCGGCCCCGTAGCGGTTCCGCGGAGGAGGCGGGCGTGCTGGTGGCCGGTCCCGTCGAGCAGTTCGAGCTGGATTCGGTCACCGCCTTTCCGGCCGGCCGGTTCTACCTCACCAGGCTCGCCGATGGCGGCTTTCTAGCGGTGTCGCGGGAGTGCACGCATCTCGGGTGTACCGTGCCCTGGATGGCCGACGAGGGACGTTTCGTGTGTCCGTGCCACGCGTCGGCGTACGACATTCGGGGTGACGTCTTGAGCCCGCCAGCTCCACGGGCCCTGGATATCCACCCTGTGCGGATCGAGAACGGGATCGTGAAGGTCGATACGGGGCGCACCCTCAAGCGGCGGTACTTCGAGGCATCACAGGTGGCGCGCGCATGAGCGGCGACCCGATGCGTCGCTGGAGGGTCGCCGGCCTCTCGGCAACCGCCGTGATCGTGCTCTCCCTGCCCGTGTACGCGGTGAAGGAGGGCAGGCAGCGTGCCCTGTGGGATGCCGCTGAGATGGCCCCGGCGTTTACCTTTGTTGGGCGTGACCGGTGTGCTGAGTGTCACGAGGAGGAAACAGAAGCGTGGCGCGGCTCGGACCATGACAACGCCATGGCTCCCGCGGATTCGGCGAACGTGCGCGGCGATTTCGGTGGCGCGGAGCTCGATCACATGGGCATCACGAGTCGCTTCTTCATGCGCGACGGGCGCTACTTCGTGTACACCGAGGGCCCCGGCGGCGAGATGGCCGAGTTCGAGATCGCCTACACGTTCGGCTGGGAGCCCCTGCAGCAGTACCTGATCGCGTTTCCCGGGGGCCGATACCAGGCCCTGAGCCTCGCGTGGGACACGGATCGGGAGGAGTGGTTTCACCTCTATCCGGACCGGGACATCCCGGCGGACGACTGGCTTCACTGGACGCGCTCCGCCCAGACGTGGAACGGGATGTGCGCGGAGTGCCATTCCACGAACCTCCGCAAGGGATTCGACCCCGAGGCCAATTCGTTCTCCACCACCTGGTCGGAGATCGACGTGAGCTGTGAGGCGTGTCACGGTCCGGGGTCGCGCCACGCGGCGTGGGCCGACCTACCCCCGATGGCCCGGCCGGCAGTGGCGGATTACGACCTCGCCGTCCCCACCTCCGGCATCACGTCGCGGCAGCAGGTCGAGCTGTGTGCGCCGTGCCACTCGCGGCGCACGGAGCTTGGCGACTACGCGCACGGCCGGGCTGATCTGATGGACCATCTGATTCCGGCCCTGCTGGAAGAGAGCCTGTACGAGGCCGACGGGCAGATCCTCGAAGAGGTTTACGTCTGGGGGTCCTTCGTCCAGAGCAAGATGTACCGGAACGACGTGCAGTGCTCGGACTGCCACGACGCGCACAGTCTCGAGCTGAAGTACGAAGACAACGAACTCTGCGCCCAGTGTCATCGGGCCGACACCTACGACGTCGTCGAACACCATTTCCACGAGGAACTTACCGAGGCGGGTGAGCCCAACGAAGGCACGCTGTGCGTGAAATGCCACATGCCCGAGCGGCCGTACATGGTCGTGGACTGGCGGGCCGACCACAGCCTGCGGGTTCCGCGGCCCGACCTGACCCTGGAGATCGGAACGCCGAACGCGTGCACGGCCAGCGGGTGCCACGAGGACGAGACGGACCAGTGGGCGGCGGACTACTACGTGGATTGGTACGGCAAGGCGAAGCGGTCTCACTACGGGACGGCGCTGGCGGCTGGACGCGACGGTGAACCCGGCGCCGGTGCCGAGCTGATCCGGCTGGCCGGTGATCCGCTGTATCCGACGCTGGTGAGAGCCACGGCTCTCGGTTTGCTGCAGAGGTATCCCGGCGCGGAAGCCACGGGGGCAATCAACGCGGCCCTGCAGGACGAGGAAGCCTTGATTCGCTATACGGCCGCCACGGCCCTGAACACGGCGGGCCCTGCCGAGCTCGTGGACCTGGTGGCGCCCCTCCTCTTCGACCCTACGAAAGCGGTGCGCGGCCAGGCGGCGGTGCGACTGGCGGCCGTGCCACGCGAGTTGCTGAAGCCCTACCAGGCCGAGGCCCTGGATGAGGCTACGCTCGAGTACGAGCACACGATGCGCTACTCGCTCGATTTCCCGTTCGCCGGCCACAACCTGGCCAACCTGTACGTGGCGCGTGGTGATGCGGCCCGAGCCGAGGAGTACTACCGCCGGGCGATCGAGATCGACGACCTGTTCATTCCGGCCAAGATGAACCTGGCTGTGCTGTACAACTCGCAGGGCCGCAACGAGGAGGCCGAGGACTTGCTGCGCGGAGTCCTGGACGACTACCCCGACAATCACGACGCCGAGTATTCACTCGCCCTTCTGCTGGTCGAGACGGGCCGGGCGGAAGAGGCGCTCCCGTGGCTGGAGCGGGCGGTGGACGGCATGCCGCAGCGCACGCGGATCAGGTACAATCTGGGGCTCCTTCAGCAGCAGCTCGGTCGCCTGCCGGAGGCGGAAGCCAGTCTGCGGGATGCGGTCGAGGCCGAGCCTCGAAACCTGGACTATCTGTGGCGCGACATGAAGGCAGCGCTGGAGCAGGCGATCGCCCAGGGTGGGGTTGAGCGACGAAAGTAGAGGATCCACGTCGTCTGCGTTTACGCCTGGCCCTCGAGAGGTGTGCGCGTGTTCCTGAGCAAACGACCGCGGGGCGTCTGTGTGGTCGTACCGATTCTGCCGATCATGCTCCGTCTATTAGTCGTCACCAACGAGTTCCTCAAGATGCTGTCGTAGAAGCCGAGCCAGCGCCCTTTCGCCGTAGTCTGCCATGAAGCGGGCATGTCCGGCCGCCGCTACCCGTTCTCTAACGTCCGGGTTTTCTATCACGAATCGGATGCGATCCGCCAGAGCCAGAGGCCGGCCTACCGGCACGCGCAGAACCTCATCCTCTGCGAAAGCAACTCGCAGTGCTGGTGTGTCGCCCGAAATCACAGGTCGCCCGACCGCGAGGCACTCGTAGAGCTTATGCGGGATGACTCGGCTCGCCTTCGAGGAAGTCCCAAAAATCCCAAGACAGACCGCAGCTGACGCAATTTCAGCGGGTACTTCCTCCAGGGAAATCAACCCGGGCAGTTCGACGTTCCTGATACCCAACTGCGTTATCAGCTGCTCGATCAACTCACGTTCCTGCCCATTTCCGACAATTCGAAACTTGATCCGATCTGATTCCAGCAGTTTCGCCGCGCGCACTATCGTTTCAAGGCCCTGCAGCCTGACAAAGGTGCCGTGGAAGAGGACGAGACGCTGATCGACCTCGACGGCTGGCTGGGGGCGGAAGATGTCCTCTCGTGCACCAAGCCAGAGCACCCGGAACCGGTCCTCCGGGACCCCACTATCTGCTGCGAAGTAGCTTGAATGAGTCGGAGTGTCTGTCAGGCACACTGTCGGCAGGCGGCAGGCGATCCGATCTGCGGCGTGCGCGATGCGACCGATTAGTGACCCCGGCTTCGCCAGGCGCCGGTCCATGACGATCGTGTCGTAGAGGGAAATGAACGTATCGAGTACTACCGGCACCCTTCTCAGCTTACATAGGAGAGCGATAGGAGCAACATCGAAGTGGCCCGGATAGGGAATGAGTGCGATATCCGGCCGAGGTGTTCGGAGGAATCGCCAGAAAAGGACGGGATACGCTACCATGGCCCGAAGAAACACAGCCAGCTTCCGTCTGCGGACTATCGCGTCGCCTCTTTCTCCCCAGAGATCCACCTGGCATACGCTGACATCATACCCGGCCAAATCCATGCATTTCCGCAGAGTCCGGTTCCGTCCAAAGCTCGGGTCCCAGGTTCCTACCATGCATATCCTGGTCTTCGTCACCACTTCCTACCCCGACTTAATGATCGACAGCCAGCCTTCCGGGAAGTTCTTTCGCAGCTCGACATCATTGAACCCCTGGGCGCTGCGTGGGCCCACCGATCTCGCCCACGCAGCCATCCGAGCGATACCCTGCTCAAGCGAGACCCGAGGCGATTCTCCGAAGACACCCCGGATCTTCTCGTGGGAGGCGTACGCATGGAGAACCTCATTGCGGGCAGGCAAATGCTCGACCGTTGGTTCCCGATCGAACGCGGCTGCCACCACGGTGACGAGATCCTTTATGGAGTAGGGCGTGTCAGCCCCGATGTTGAAGGTCTCGTTTCGAGATTCCGGCACGGTCGGACATGCGGCGATAAGCGGAGCGACATCGTCTATGTGGGAAAATGCGCGTGTCTGGGTGCCGTCTCCAAACACCGTCATGGGCTCACCACGCATCAACTGATTCATGAATATCCCGACCACATTCCTGTACTTGTCACCAATATTCTGGTGCTCGCCGTAGACGTTATGTGGTCGAAAAATCGTGTATTCGAGCCCGAACATCTCGCTGGCCGCCCGGAGATCGAGCTCGACAGCGTACTTGGCGATACCGTACGGGTCTTCAGGTTGCGGCGTCAGGTCTTCGCTCATGGGCAGCTGGTTCATCCCATACACGGCGATAGAGCTGGTGAACACTAAGCGCCGCACATCGCAACTCACCGCCTCATTGATCAGATTCATGCTGCCGAGGACGTTGTTGCTGTAGTTGAAGTGGCGAATAAAGTGTGACAGTCCCTCTGCCGCGTAGGCCGCGAGGTGGAACACCGTTTCGAAGTCGTGATCGCGAAACAGGTCCGCCACGAGAGCGCGGTCCGTAACGGATCCCTCGACGAAGGTTGCGTTCTCCGGGACGTTGTCCCTGAAACCGCCGGACAGGTCATCGAGTACGACCACTTCATGACCCGACTCAAGACAATGCCGGGCGACGTGAGAACCGATGAAGCCGGCTCCACCAGTTACCAGCGATTTAGACATTCTCGATCTCCAATCACACGTTGCGCGCCAGTGCTATCCATCCGATCCCGCGGCTCCCCCGCCGAAACGGATGCTGAAGCAGCCGGAAGGGTGCTGCGAGTGCCGCGAACAACGCACGGCTCGGGAAGCCTCCTGGCTGCATCCAGCGGCCACTGCGGGCCGAACTCTCCACAGCGCTTGCCTGCCGCAGATTCGATGCCAGCCGATGTCTGAGCCATTCCAATAAGTGTCCGAGTCCCAAACCCCAGGCTTCGATCCACAGCACTTCCAATCCAGCACGTGTCAGTAGTGAATTCAGATCGCCGCGGTCGTATCGCCGATAGTGTCCAACGGCTTCGTCCGCCGGTCCGAATCTGGAGCGGTGGGCGGGAACGCTTACGAGAACATGGCCTCCCGGATGAAGGAGACGGCGCCAGCGCTTCAATTCCTCGACATCATGTTCGAGATGCTCCAACACCTCGAAGGCGCAGACAAGATCGAAGGAGGGATTGAGTTCAAGATCGCTGGTCGTAAGCTGTCTCACTCTCCCCCCGCCCACGCGCGATAGCCTCTCCTCCGCAACCTGCCAGGCCTGCGAGTCTGGCTCGAGGCCATCGTAGGTGTACCTCGAGGCGAGCCACGAAGCCAACCCACCTTCACCCGCTCCAACCTCAAGCATGGTAACGGGCTGGGCTTGGTCGAGCCCTCTTCGAATCGAGTCGAATCGCAGCCAGCCAGCGGGTGTGAGCGGGGGAAGTCGTCGAATCAAGCTTAGCACGAAGGCAACCGCTTCGTTGTATCAGGCACGTCCAGGCCTCCGGAGGTGCTTGGCGCCGAGCCAAATGGCGCCCGCCCCAACTGCCATGGCCGTGTACCCAAGTAGACGATCCACCGCCACGCTCGCGGCTCCGACCTCGGGTCCAACGGCGGCCACGGGTGCCAGGGCACCGGCTATAAGTTCCTGTAGGCCTAACCCACCCGGGAAGAACCCGAACACTGCCGCCATCGGTCCAGATGCGGCAAATACCATAGCGAGCGAAACGGAGGACTCAATGCCTATTCCTTCCATGACGAGCGCAATCCTGCCGGCTGCCGTCACGACAAGCACTGCTTCGATAACCCCCAGGGGGACGAGAGCGCGGGCTCCGAGTCCCTGCCTGCGGGGTGCTAGAAGCAAGCCCAGAATAAGTGTAAGAACCGCAAAGCCGGCGAAGGTGATCGCTGCGGCGTTGCGGCCAAGGAGCAGGAGGCCCACGGCAGCAAGTGCACAGGCCGCTCCAAGCCAAAAAGCGCCGATAAGCGCGGTTGCCAGTGCGGTGAACGGGATGCTGCCGGATCGCCCCCCCATTTCGCGTATTTTGAGCAGTGCGCCACCTGGGATGGGCAGCAGATTCGCTGCCGTGGCGAGCGTCGTAATCTCCAGCGCCTCCCACCAGCCCACCTTTTGTTCGACCAGCCTGCCCAACATTCTGTACTCGGCTGCGTTGCCGAGCTGAAGTATGGGAGTCAGGAGTGCGCCGAACACGAGGAACGATGGGCGGAAGTCGATCCCACCAAGGGCCCGAATCGAAGCAACTGCGACGACAAGAAAGACCGCCGCGGCACCCATCGTGGTCCAGCTCCGAGCACGGGCACTGAGGGGGGTATGCAGGAAGCCAGGGAACACCTGGACCGGTCGACCCACGGAGCGGCGTGCCTCATTGCGGCTCCAGCGACCGGTCACCGGGGAGACTCCCCGCGGCTGGCAGAAAACCCGGTCTCACCAGGCTGACGGGTCGAAGCCAGGTCCTGAGGAGATGCCTCCTCCAGCTGCCACAGCCGGTACGATATCGACTCCAACATCTTCCGGTTTACGGCTATCAGATCCGTGACCAGTCCGATGATAATCAGGAGTATACCCGATCCCAGCAGGAGCGCAGCCAGAATCAGAGACTGAACATGGCCAGATCCGCCACCAGAAACGTAGAAGTAAAGGAAGCGGATGCCGATCACGAGCCCGCCCAGGAAGAACGCCACGCCGGGCGCGGCAAAAAAGTAGAAGGGTCGGTACGTCATGAAGATTCGGACCAGCGTCAGCGTCTGCCTGCGCACGTAGCTTGGCAGCGTCGCAAAGAGTCGCGACGGCCTGAGGTCCGGATTGGTCCTGACCGGCACGGACGTGATCGCCATCCCCTTTCGTCCTGCTTGGATGATCATCTCCAGCGTATAGCTGTAGTCGCTGAACACGTGCAGGCGCATCGCCGCGTCGCGGCTGATCGCGCGGAAACCACTAGGGGCATCAGGAATGTCCGTCGAGCTCAAACGGCGCACGAGGAGGCTACCCAGGCGTTGGAGCGACTTCTTGACCGGCGAGAAGTGGGGAGTTAAAGCGATTGGACGCTCCCCCACGACAATCTCCGCCTCGCCCGCAAGGATTGGGGCAACCAGCCTAGGAATGTCCTCCGCACAATACTGATTGTCGGCGTCTGTGTTGACGATTACGTCGGCACCCATCGAGATTGCCGCGTCCAATCCCGTCATGAACGCTCGCGACAGGCCCTGGTTCTTGGGCAGGCGCACAATTCGATCGACGGAGTAGTCCGCGGCAACCTGCGCCGTGCGATCAGTGCTCCCATCGTCGATCACGAGCCACTCGACTGACTCGAAACCGGAGATTGCCCGCGGTAGGGCGGACAGTGCCTCTGGCAGGATATCCTCTTCGTTGAAGCAAGGAATCTGGATGACGAGCTTCATGGCGGATCCTGGAAAGGGAAACCAGCGGGCCTCCCGTCGTTGTCTGCGAGAGGATGATGTCCCTGCGGCGACAAGTTAAGCAAGTAAGCAGGCTCGACGGTCGCTCGTCAGGTAACCTCCCGAGCACGCCTCAAATCACTGCACCGGCAAAGCAGTCGAATGCGGTCCGGGCTCGGCTGTTCGCGGGCAACGCGACAACTCGACCACCTCCTCTTTGAACCCCAGCTTGGCGCCACTCGGTTTGCCTGATTCTAGCAGCCAGACGGTCCGATCTGCGAAGTACGCGAGCAGCGCACGGTTGCTCTCCGGCCCCATGTCGCGCGCCCAGACAATCCGGGACGCGTCGATGTCGGCCCGGTTGAATACCCATTCGTTGTGGAACAGATGTCCATCTGTGTACCGGACCACTACGAGGTGCTCTCCGGGCAAGGCTGTCAGGCTACGCCTCACCTCTTCGCGCTGCTGAACGAAGCCGCTGTCCCGGATCGGGTGAAGGTGGAGATAGACCCGGATCGGGACGGTGGCTGCGAAGAGAACCAGCGTGATCTCTATCAGTCTCTTCCCGCCGGGTCCTCGGCTCCAGTGCAGCAGCCCCCGCATCGACTGCATGGCCATGAACAGGATGAGCCCGGCGACCGGAGCCAGGTAGTGTGGATAGGCACTGCTGAAAAGCGTCGCTCCAACGAGGATCAGGATGACGGTCGTCGCGTAGCGTGCCCACGGGTCGCGCAGGACCCTGGGCAGCGCCAGGACCGGAAGGAGACCAAGCACGCCTAGGAAGAACAGATGCAAGCGGCCAAGCTTGACCACCGAGGCCGCCGCGAAGCCAAGCGGGTCGCCCGTGAGCGTCGGGCGATCGCCCCACATCACGTAGAAGTCGCGTATGATGTCATGGCGGTACTCGGGTACCGGATCCAGCCCGACCCACGGTGCGAACGATCGAAACGAGTACGTCGCGTCGTGTACCTGGTAGGGCATGCGAACGGGTGAGCCCGTGGCGCGCCAGAAATAGTAGCCCATCCCGAGCATTACCAGGCTCAGAACAAGGAACGCGAGCGGAATCGTCCGTACCGCGAACTTGCGCCGGTACTTGCCATCCCTCGTCCACAGGGCCCAGGCGAGTGGTACGGAGATGCACAAGCTCAACAGGAGGCCCTCGAAAGGCCTGCTGTTCGCGAGGACACCGAGACCGATCGCCAGGAGCAGCCCCGAACTCGCCGTAGGCTCACGAAAGAGACGGCGCATCGCGCCCAGTGCGAGGGCTCCCCCGGCGGCCGCCACCGCTCCACCCCAGTAACTATGGGCCCAGTAGCCCAGGCCCCCTATCTGGAAGACGGTCACCACACCACCCAGCAGAGCCCAGCGCGCTGGTAACCAGGCCAACAGCATCCAGAATATGGCCGCACACATGATGGCGGTTCCCAGCCATATTCCGACCGCCGGGTGGCCGGCAATCACCTGTCCCGCGGCGAGAGTGAATCCCTGCATCGCCGGAAACTTCGATACGTATGTGGGTTGATGTATCACGTGGAACGTCTCGAAGTGCTCCCAAAGCGGATGCGTCGGGTTGACGAGTCGGCCCGACGCGAAAGTATCTGCGGACAGCAAGTAGGAGGCTTCGTCGTGACCGCCAGGGACTGGCAGCCCTGCCACGGTGTCGACAGCGGCTGCAACGACGAACGCGAGAACGGCCAGCCCCAGACCGCACAGTGCCGGTCGGGTCAGCAGGCGATCCGCCCAGGACAGGTTCAGCTCTTGGCCCCCGGTCTAGGTTCGCTGGTCTCGCCCGAACGGCGAAACTGTCCAT
>JBDGWG010000062.1:0-11997 GCA_039585235.1 Gemmatimonadota bacterium
TCCGGCCGCTCCGCATCCGGTTGCTGCGTCCGGCGGAGTGGGTCGTGGGCACGGCGCTCGAAGCCGATACGACCGGGTGGTACCGGGCAGACGATTACGACCATGTCGTGGACTCGCCGATCCTGGTGGGCACGCTGTCTGTCGCCTCGTTGGAAGTACGCGGTACCGCGGTCGATATCTACACGTATTCCAAGACCGGTGCCGTAGAATCAGATCGGATTCTCGGCGCGGTGCGGGACGTCCTGACCGCCGCCGCAGACTTCCTCGGCGAGCTCCCGGTGGACCGCTATGCGTTCCTCTTTCACTTCGAAGACGTGACCATGGGAGCGTGGGAGCACTCGTACAGCTCGACGTACGCATTCGCTGAATCGGACTTCGAGGCACTGCTGCAAGGGGACCTCGCCAGTATCGTTGCGCACGAGTTCCTCCACATCGTGACACCGCTGAACATCCACAGCGAGATCATCGAAGAGTTCAATTTCGTGACGCCGACGCCGTCGGAACACGTGTGGCTCTACGAAGGCACCACGGAATGGATGGCTGAAGCGTCGCAGGTGCGCGGGGGGGTGATCGATCCCGAGACCTACCTCGCGCGGCTCACGGACAAGCTGCAGGCGAACGACGGCTACGATCCCGAGTGGAGCATCAGCGACATGAGCCTCAAGTCCTACTCGGCCAAAGGTCAGCAGGAATGGGGCAACATCTACCAGCGTGGAGCTATCGTGGCCGGGCTGCTAGACCTGGAGATCCTCTTCCGGTCGGGCGGCCGGCGCGGGCTGCGGGAAGTCGTGCTCGAGCTGGCGGCGAAATACGGTCCGGACGAGGCGTTTGCCGAGGCCGAGTTTTTTGACGAGATCGCCGCGATGACGTACCCGGAGATCCGGCCGTTCTTCGAGCGGTACATCCGCGACACCGAGCCCCTCCCCATCGAGGAGTTCTTTGCTCGCGTGGGTGCCGAGTATGTGCCCGAACTCCACACCGGAGACATGCAGCCGCACTTCGGCGTGCAGGCTGGCGTGCTCGGCGATCGCCTGCAATTCGTAGGCGTGGGCGACGTGGCGGCAGCCTGTGGGTTCGCCGCCGGGGACGTGCTCCTGGCGATGGACGGTCTCGACGTTACGCTGGCGAACGCGCAACAGGCGTATGTGAAGCTGCACGGGCTGGGGGCCGGCGAACCGTTCGTCATGCGAGTCGCGCGGGGGGATGACGAGCTTGAGTTCACGTGCGAGAAGCAGCTCGTCGAGGTGGTGGAAACACACGTCCTGCGGTTCGGGAATCTCCCTGTGACTCAGGCGGAAAGCCAGTAACCAAAGGCTAGCGCCGGGCGCTTCGCCTTGCTCACACTGGGGCGGGCGGGACGCGCAATGTCAGCCTATATTTGTAGTGGTTCCTTACGGACACGGTGAGCCACCCCCCTCTTGGCATCTTCCGACGGTGGAGGACCACGATGCCAAGCCCATGTGCACGCCAGCTGTTTCTCCCCCTTTGCCTCATCGGTGCTCTGATCATTCTGGTCAGGACCGAAGAAAAGGCAGCGGAGGACTCTTGAAGGCTCTGGAAACGGCTCCCCGCTTTGGGCGCGCCGAACAGTGTCAGCGTCAGTGACAGCGCCCACCGTTTCCGGCTGCTGCCCACCAGCGTCACCCACCCGAATGCCCGTATAAACCAGCGCCCATCAGCGCCAGTCAGCGCATGGAATCGGCATGGGGTTCAGGAGGTCGCGAGTTCGAATCTCGCCGCCCCGATTGAGTAAGAGACGGTCCTGTCGGTAGTTACGGCAGGGCGTTTCTTCGTTAATGTGCCCGCAGTGACGAAAACAGTGACAGGACACTGAGCTTGGCACTGGTCCCTCGGGAGCCCATGCTACTACCCGCCGACCTCCCGCTAGGTAGCCAGATGGATCCCGACACCGCCTGCCCAGCCCTCCTTCATCGCCTTGACGAGGTGGGCCTCAACCCTGCCTTACTCCCGCGGCGACCACGCGGGGTCCCAATCATTGAAGGGGTTGTTCGTAAGGTTGACCGGGTTCGAGCCGTCTGCCTCCATCACATAGATTTCCACGTTTCCGTCACGATTAGTGTGGAACGCTATGTGTGTGCCATCTGGGGACCATCTGGGCCACTCCTTCATGTCGGCGCTATCAGTCAGTCGGGTTAGATTCGAGCCGTCAGAATCCATGACGTAGATGTCCTGGTAGTTGTCATCTCGGTAGCGGATGAACGCGATCCGCGTTCCATCCGGTGACCATGCTGGGTAGGTGTCAGCGCTAAGGTAATTGGTGAGGTTGACCGGGTTCGAGCCATCAGCGTTCATCACGTAGATCTCGTAGTTATCATCTCGGACGCTTGCGAACGCGATGTGCGTACCGTCGGGCGACCAGGCTGGAAGACGGTCGAAGCGCGCATGATTGGTAAGGTTGACCGGGTTCGAGCCATCAGCGTTCATCACGTAGATTTCCTCGTTGCCGTCACGGTCGCTGGTGAATGCGATGTGAGTACCATCGGGCGACCACGCAGCTCGATCATCGGAGGAGCCGGCCGTGTTGTGAGTAAGCAAGACTAGGTTAGAGCCGCCGGCATCGATGGAGTAGATATCCCAGTTGCCCCCGTTACGATCGCTTTCAAATGCGATACGGGCTCCGTCGGGTGACCACGACGGTTGCCGATCGAAGGCGCCGTGGTTTGTGACGTTGAATGGATTGGAGCCATCTGCCTCCATCACGAAAATGTCATACTGATTTCCGTCACGGTCGCTCGTGAAGGCGATGTGGTTGAAGAGCGGCATCGTGCAGATGACACTGAACGCGACCTGTGCAACACTCGTCGGGGTAACGCTCGCCGAGCGCGGATTCGCCCCGCTAACCGTGCAGTTGTCCGCGGTGCCCGTTAGCAGTAGCTGATGTGGGCCCGTCTCGATTCCTGGAAACGTCACCGAGTCGTTTGCCGCCAGGGCGTGGCTTTCCCCACCGTCGAGGACGACCGCGTAACCATCTGGATCGAGATCAAAACCCGTTGTGGTCGTAGTGACTTCAAGTACCCCCGCGACAGACTGGCAGTTGATGGCGAACGAGACCTGGACCGTGTTGCCGGCCGTAACGTTTGTGGTGTAAGGGTGCTCGGTGGTGACGGTGCAGTTCGCAGCAACGCCGGCGAGCGAGACGGAACGGTGGCCAGTTGAAACATCACTTAACGTGACCGTGCCGTTGGAGCCAACTGTCGCCGCGGCGGCACCATCCATGTGAACGGAGTAGCCGTCAGAGTCAAGATCGGAACCCGTCGTGGTGACTGAGACCAGGATCGAGCCCGTGGAAGGTCCGGCCGGTGGACCTGTCGTGTCGGCGTCGCTACCACCGCACGCGGCCAGCACCAAGAGGGGAAGAAGCGCGACGTATTTCATGGAGGACCTTCCTGTATAGGGGTTGCGGACCTGTCTACCTGTTGAGGCGGACAACAGTCCAGGCTTCCGTCCGAAAGGCCGCGACGGCTTGCGCCTGCTACCTACTTGTCGATGTCGGGGCCGAAACGTGACGCAGGTATTCAGTCTGTAAGAAGGGGGTTGGACTCGGTTGTATGGAGGGCCGAAGTTCCTTGATAGCGGCCGGACATTCGGTTTCGTCAACTGTGGCGAGCCTGCACCAGCCAGGAACGCAGGTCTGGTCGCCGTGCCGGTCCTGAGAACCAGAGTCTGGTGAGTCAGCCGAAGCTAGTGCGGCTCTCTGTTACCCTATCTGTGACCCAAGAATCCACTTGACTTCGGGGTCAAGAGGTCTAGGCGTGAACGTCAGAAGCTCACCAGACGCGGAGCGTCGCGGTTCGAAGTCGTTCCGTCGCCAACCTGACCGCTGTCGTTACGTCCCCAGCAATAGGTCTCGCCAGCCGTCGTGACACCGCACGTGTGGTACGCCCCCGCATCAACGTTCGCGAATGTGAGAGCGCCGACAACGGGCTCGGCATTCGGCTCCGAGAAAGTCCAGCGCAGGGTGCTCTGGTCGCCTCTCTGCCCGTACTCATCGCGGCCCCAGCAATACGCTCTTCCGGTCTCAGCGAGCGAGCAGGAGTGCTCATGGCCTGCCGTCACAGCAAGATACGGGATCACCGGGACCACACCGAACATCACGTGCCTGCAGTTCATCGGCGCTCCGGTATCGCCCCTACTGCACTGCACTACACCGTACTCAGGATTCCCGTCTTCGTCGCGTCCTTCGAGGGCATCCACTACAACGGTGCCCCCACACCAGGCCCGGCCGTCAGGCTGCAGCGCACACGTGTGATCCTTGCCCACTGAGACGGAAATCATGCTCTCGAAGAATCCCCCCGAGTTGTCTGGATGATTCGGCGTGAGGCTTCGCCCACCGAGATCGGGGTCGGACAACTGACCAGACCCGTTGGAGCCCCAGCAATAGTGATACTCCGACGTGGTCGTTCCGCAGGTATGTGTCACGCCGGCGCTGAGCGAACCGAATGCCAGGCCGCCGCTGACGGGAACCGGCTGGGACCGGTCCGTCTGCGTTCCCTCGCCCAACTGGCCGTTGTCGTTGCGACCCCAACAATAGCCAGTGCCCTGCTCAGTACGAGCGCAGGTATGGTCCTGACCCGCTGTAACGGCTGCAAAGTCTGAGCTCGAGGGGACGAGCACGGGGAGCGATCGGTTCACCTGGGAGCCGTCGCCGACCTGTCCGAAGTCGTTGCGCCCCCAGCACCACAGCTCTCCCGAGCCCGTAACGGCGCACGTATGATCTCCACCTGCACTGATCGCAGCATAACGTAGTTCGGTCTCAACGGCTGTTGGCACGAGAGAAATGGCAGCTATCACGTCCGAGCCCACCTGACCGAACTCATCCGAGCCCCAGCACCACGCCGCGCCAGCACTGGTCAAACCACACGTATGCGATGCGCCTGCCGTCACCGAGACCAGCTCCGAAAGGATGAACACATTCACTACCGCGTTCGCCGAAAGTTCACCGTGAGTGACGGTTATGGACGCGATACCCTCCGACACTCCGCTCGCCAGGCCATTCGACGAGATTCGAACCACCGACGAGTCGGAACTGGCCCATTCCAGCGATGAAGCAGCCATCAGGTTGCCGTCGGAGTCGCGGACGGAGAGCTGAACCGATAGACCCGCTCCCACGGTGACACTGTCTGGCGAGACGATGATGGCCGTTGGTTCAGGAGCTGCCGCCGTCGTGAACGGGATTGCCACTGCTTGCTCCAGCCGATCTCCCGAGAGGTCGGCGATCTCATCCTCTATCACAACCGTGAAGTCATCCTCGGGTGCCAACGGATCAACCGCCAAGAGCTCGACCGTCAACCCGTCGGGTGCCAGGGCAAGCTCTACAGGCACAGGCTGGCCATCACTGACAAGGCGCACGGTCTCCAACGTGGCGGTCGATCCTTCGATGGGCTCGCTGAACACTATGACTATAGAGCTGTTCAGCGGAACCGCTGTCGCGCCTCGCACCGGTTGGGTGCGGACGACCACCGGAGGCCTGCGATCCGGAACCAGAATCCAGATACGAAATGCTACCTCGCTTGACTCAAGCACCAGAATGTTCAGCGAATCGCCAACCGAGCTGGGGATAGCCACCGGATCGAGCCCGCCATCGGAAACGAGTCCACCGCTCACGGCTCCGTTCCGCGGGTTTAGAATCTCAACGGCATCTGCTTCTGGAAAGGTGCCAGGCGGGAACGAGACGAAGCTGACCGAGTCCTCGGGCGACAGAAGCACCGCACCAGATCGCCTGCCTGAAAACGGACTTCCTGCAACGACAGGGCGCAGCACGGGCTCGCTGACCGTGATTTCAGCGGTGACGCTCCCATCGCCCTCGGGTTCCGAAGGCTCCAGAAAGCTGTTCGAGCCATCTGAGCACGCGGCCAACCATAGCGTGCCCACTATTCCCAGCGCTCCGACCAGCTGCGCGGGACGCTTCCGTCGCATAGTAAAGATCAGCAGCATCATGAACTCCCGCTCAAGACGAACCCCGCCCAGAAGAAGGGGTGCGCTGTGTCCGGCCGCCCCAGCATGGCCCGCTGGGCCCGGGCGAGAGCTTCGGCGGAGCCGATACCCTCACCAAGCTGCTCATAGAACGCACGCATGAGCTGAGCAGTCGAGAGGTCTTCGACGCGCCAGAGCGACCCGAGAACATTGGACGCTCCAGCGTGAAGAAACGCCCTGACCAGCCCCACCCAATCGTCACCGCTCGGAACATCTGCCAGTGCGCCTGATCCAAGCCCGGTTTCGCAGGCGCTCAGGACGACCAGCTCCGCGTCCAGGCTCAGTCCGAGGACTTCATGCACCTCCAGCCGGCCGTCCTGGGAACCGCCACCGTGAAGCTGCACGAATGAATAGAGCGGATTCGCCTTGTTTACCTCGCCGACGGTCGCGAGGTGGAGGACCCCGTATTCCCCCGCCGACGCGCGGAGTACCTGCTCCGACGCGTCCGGCCCGATGAGCACGTCCGCCTCCGAGCCCAGAACACTTCGGATCGTCTCTGCCTCGATCCGAGAGGCCGGAAGCCTATCCACCAACGGTGCCATCGCGAGGACGCGGCTCCCCTCATGCTGCTCAGCCAAAGCGGCAAGCCTCACCCATACCGATGCCGAGGGGGCGTAGCTGACCACGTACCGCTCGATCAGGAAGCCCTCAGATGGCCCGGCCCCTAGCAGCGCTTGGAATGGCAGGTAGTGTAGTTCGCCATGCGGAACGATGCGCAGGTGACGTTTTCCCGCCAGGAGACCAGCGTCCTCTACAGGTCCAATCAGTTCACGGTGCAGACGCCTGAGGGGAACCTCCCAGGCGTCTCTTCCGGGGTCGCCACGGGGGCCGGCAATGGCTCCGCGTGCAAAATCGACAAGGGCCGTCAGGCTTCGCCGCTCGATTCCTAGATCCAGCGACGTCAGTCCGTCCGCAGTAATAACGAACACGAGGGTGGTGGAGTCGCTCACCAGGTACTCCAGCAGCACCTCGTCGTCCGCCAAGAGACCCGCAACTGCACCAGCCGCAACCACCTTGGGAGCGACTAAAGAGGCGTATGGCTCGTCGATCGACCACAGCTCGTCCAGGAGGTGCGAATGGGTCGCGCGTGCCGCAGCGACTGTCTCGATCGAGACCATCGTGCTTGAAGAACTGCCGGGATCGCGAGCGACCGCTTGGCGCGTCGTGACTCCCGGCGTGATGCCGGACGGATTGGCCAGGTACAGGCGGAGATCCTGTTCCCGTGCGGCGAGGTCTGAGACACCACTCTCTCGTGTGAGGATGTGACCCGCGGACAGCATCGCGAGCATGCGACGAGCCCGCATTCTCTCACTGACCTCGAACGCCGCTGTCACTTCACCTCGCTCCAGTTCCACTACGGCCAGACGACCGTAGACCTCCCATTTGTCCGCCAGGTAAGCCAGCCGCCGCCCCTCCAATCCGGCGCTGCTCCCAACTCGCTCGATCTCTGTGGTAGCTGCCTGATATCGCGCGGCGGCGCCGTCATACTGCCCCAACTGAGCGAGCACATCGCCGAGTCCCGCCAACAGTCTCCAGCGAACGTCCGGAGCGTCCAGCTTAGCCAGTCGGGCGAGTCCCTCCTCGTAGAGCGATCGAGCTACCGGTGGGGAACCCGTCCGTACTTCGAAATCACCGAGCATCGATAGGGCAGCTGCTTCCCAAACGGGATCTCCGAGCTCCGATAGTTCCCCTGCGGCGCTGCTGAGAGAGGCGCGTGCGTCAGCCAGGTCTCCACTCCGATCCCTGGAATAGCCTACGAGCAAACGGGTCTTCGCTGCAGCGTGAGCGTTACCCTGGGCAAGCTGATCTCGGACCACACGGTCGAAAGCTGCCGCCGCCCGTGAATACTCCTCGCGGAAGACCAACAGGTAGCCGACTCCAAGGCGGGCCTCGATGACACCGGCGTCGTCGCCGGCCTCTCGATAAAGGACTTCGGCGCGGTTGAACTCCTGCTGCGCTGTCTCTGGTTGGTTGAATCGGATAGCGAGGTCTCCGCGCGCCAGTGACAACTCGGCCTCGAGAGCCCCTTGGGCGCCTACTTGACCCGCAGCGCGCTCAGCCGCGTGCAGCTGATGCAGTGCACCGTCGAGATCACCCACGGCTGCGTGGGCCGCTGACGCGTGCTGCCGGACCGCGGCGACGTCGCGGAAGCGGCCCGCATCCTGGTATAAGTCCGCGGCGGTCTCCAGAGTCGGGAGCGCCTGGCGGTATCGGCCTCGCCGCATCTCCAGGAGCCCACTGCGGTGATGGGTCCGGGCTTGGCCCAGAAGGTCGCCCAACTCCCGGTAGACAACAGCCACTTCCTGGAGCAAAGCCTCGGCCTCCGAATACTCTCCGCCGTCCACAGCCACATCCGAGAGCGCGAGGAGATTGTCGGCAGCTTCCGCTCGATAGCCGTGCTCCAGATTGATCTCCCGCGCCCTCCGAAACTGCCGACTCGCTGCTTCGGAGTCGCCAAGCTCTCTGTATACGAGCCCTAGATTGTGCTCGTCTGCTGCAACCCCATATGCGTCTCCAATGCGCGTACGGACTTCTAGCGACCGCCGGTACAGCAGACTCGCGCCCGCAAGGTTCCCCCGCTCATACATGACGTCGGCAAGTACCGTGAGGCCGTTGGCGGCCGTGCGATGGTCGCCGACAGTCACAGCTAGATCCCGAGCCCGCTCCAGGTAGGCCACGGCACTGTCGAGGGCCCCGGCGCCATAAAAGGCAGCACCGATATTGCCCAGGCTGCGGGCCATTCCGACGGAGTCGGGAAGCGAGGCTGACCGTTCGAACGCTGCGCGCCAAAGCCCACGGCTCTCATCGATACCGGCTACGCGATAAGCGTCGTTGCCTGCCAGTCGAAGACTGTCGGCCGACAACTTGACCGCTCGCTGGCTTGCCGACCACGTGCGGAACTCCCCTACCTGTCGCAACAGGAACGAGTCAGTCCAGGCTTCGGCGTAGGCCCTTCCCAAGAGCTCGGCGGCGCTCAGGTGTTCCTCTTCCGTCGCCGGGGTCGCCGAGTGCGCCGCCATGACTAGGAGGTCACGCAACGCCTCTCTTGCTTCGTCCGGGTGTGTCCGTACGAGTACGACGAGGGTCGCGCGATCACCGCGTCGAGCCGCCGCGGTGATCTCGTCGTCCGCCGGGCCGGACTGGAACGAAGCGAGAGCGAAAGTTGCCGCGGCGAGTGGTGTTACGACGAGTGAGACGAGCGCGGGGAGCACGCGGCGACTCAGCGGCGGCTTGCGTCGAGTGACGCCAGACGAAAGGCTGCCAGCTCGGACTCAACCCAGCGATCGAAGCCGATGCGGGCGTCGACCGTCCAGTAGTATGCGGCGCCTTCCTCGAGGACTAGTCGGTCAGGGAACGCCGCAAACGTATCTGCGGTCTCGAACTCCCAGCGAATAGACCCATCCTGGTCCAGCAGAGTGAGGCGGTAGCGGTCTGCGATGGCAACGCTCGTCCAGTGAATCTCTTCCACGCCGTCCACAGTCCCCACGGGTGCGATGGGTACGGGCACAGAAGGTGTGTCGGACTCGGAGCCACGGTGCGGATCGCCCGTGCCCGACGTGTCTCCGAGGCGGAGTGACGGAACCACGAAGAGCAGGATCGCCGCCGCAGCAGCGGCCACCACCGCGCCGGTGGCCACTCGAGAGAACCTACGCCGGGGACGCATCGGAATCACGCCTGAGTCGCGTTCGCTCCCCGTTGAGGCGTCACCTGTGTCAAGACCCCTGCGAACAGCCCAGGCCAGCTGCACTTCCGTCTGGCACCTGCCACAGTCCAGGAGATGGATCTCGAACCGGTCCGTCAGCTCTGACGAGAGCTTACGTGCCACATATCGCTCGACGATGGCCCCGCCGGCGATTTCGTCACAAGACAGCGGCTGGCTCAACACGGCCTCCCGCGCTCGTCGTTGTCCACTTCTTCGCCATTAGTCTTCGACCCCACGCCTTCCCCCTCCTGATCTATAGTCGGCGGACCCTCTCCGGCGTGACTTCCTGAGAGGAACGCCTGACGGAGATGCTCCAACGCCCTCGATTTGCGCTTGCGGATGGTTGGAGCTGGCACGCCTTGGGACTCCGAGATCTGAGAAGGCGTCAGACCGTCAAAGAAGCTGAGGCGCAGGACCTCACGGTCTCCCGGAGATAGGTCTTCGAGAACCGCTCGAACCCGGTCCTGCTGTTCCCGGTTGATGAGACCGTCGAGAGCGTCGGTCCCGTCCAGCGCCGGCGCAGCCCCGTCATCGAAGCCCAATGGCACCGTTCGTTTGCGGGACCGGTGGATGTCAGCGATCACGTGGCGGGCGATCCCGTGCACATACGCCGGCAGGCTTTGTGGATTGGAGAGTCGTCCCGACTCAAGGGCGGAGAGGGCCCGAGTCAGTGTCTCTTGGGCCACTTCTTCTGCTGCATCGACCGAATCCAATGCCCTGAGGGCCATGATTCGGATGCCGTCGCGGAGCCGGGCCAACGTTACGGGATCCGGCCGCGGTGGTGTGTCCATCCGCATCGCCTCGCTGAGCCCCGGTGCGGTGCGCAAGTGTCACGCTGATGGGGGCTGTCCGACAGTACCTCAGAAACGGTGTGGACCGGGCCTCGCTTTGAAGCTCGGACAGACCCGCGACACAAGCAAGCCGGAGAGGCCACCATGAGACGAAGCACGTATCTCGGACCGATCATATCGATTCTCTTCCTGGCGGTGTGCGGCGAGTCGCCCACGGTGCCGGTGGACCAAACCGACCCACTCCTGGCTAAGCCCTCGTGTCCAGGCCGCCCGTCCTGCAAGCCCGGCGACGATCCTCCACCACCTGCGGATCAGGCAATCCTGTACAGCGATGCGGCCGGGTCGAGGGGGATCCAGGATCCGACTCTGTCCATTCTTCGGATGAACGCGGACGGCACGAACGTCGATCGAGTGTTTGACGACGGCGTGGAGTACTGGTCGGACAACACTCAGCCAGCATGGGCACCCGACGGTGACCAGTTCGCCTTCAAGCGTTTCGTTTGGGTGTTCGAGAAGAACATACTCGTCTCTCGTACAAGCCAGATCGCCGCAGGGCGAGCAGATGGCACGGGGTTCACGGTTATACGTGAGATCGCCGACGGCTCAGGTTCACTCTACCGGCCGCGTTGGTCGCCCGTGGCAGTCGATGGTGTGGAACGCATCGCCTGGGTGGAGGACCGGTGGGTAGCAGGCCAAGCAGCCATCGTGATGGCCCGCAGCGATACCTGGGACACCGAAAGTGTGCTCGTAGCCGGACCGGACGAGCACTTCGGCAACATGACGTGGTCAAGGTCGGGTGAGCAGATTCTCATCGAGGGGTGGTATGATAGCTCGCAGCAGAGCTTTCTTCGCCTGTACGATGTTAGTTGTACGGCAAACTGCACGGCTTCGCCGGCCGGCGACCTGAGTCTGTCTCCCTTCGGACCGGACAACAGCTTCCAACACGTAGACTGGGCTCACCTGCATGACTGGGTCCTGGTCCCCGTGCAACCGCATGGCAGCAACAACACTGATGCGTGGATCATAGACCTGGAGACTTCGGACACCCGGCCACTGACTCAGACGACCCTGGATGTGCAAGACGGCGTTTGGTCCTCATGCGATGACAGCGTCCTTCTCCTCGTGTGGGGGACGTTCGGGAACAAGCAAAGAAACAAGCTGATCCGGCTGAACCTCAACGCGCTGCCTCAGGGTGTTTCGTGGGACGGCAGCTTGGATGACCCGTCGATCGCCGAAGTGATCGCGGACGTCAATCCGGCAGGGTTCGATTGGCGCCCGACCCCGTCCGCCACCTGTGGAAGCTAGAGGCTGCGATCGACCGCGCCCGGCGAGGAGCGGTGGGGGCCGCAGCTCCGAACCGGGTGTCGGTCGCGAAGGTCTTCCAACTGTAACCGTAGCTGTAACGAAATGAGGAGGAATGAGCGCAAGTGTACGCAGGTGAAATCGCCCAAATGCGCGTGAATGCAAGTGTATGCATGTGAGTGCACGTACCGCCACGCGAATGGGGTT
>JBDGWG010000063.1:0-10829 GCA_039585235.1 Gemmatimonadota bacterium
GGAGGGGCCGGCGTTCGTCGTCGACCTGGACAGGGCTTCCGTTCTGCCCGGTCCGGTCCCGGAACGCCGCGCCCGCGCCAACCTTAGGCGGCTGAGGCGCTCCCTTCTCAAGCTTGGATTGGACGACGCAGTGGCGCATTGGGACGAGCTGGAGGGCGGTTACGTCGTCCCTCCGCAGCCCCCGCCTGCCGCCTAGCTCGGTGCCGAGCCGGCCGGTCTTCCCCTCGTCTCCGTCGGAGACGGGGGCGATGCGAACTGCAGGTCACACAGACGCCGGTACAGGCCGGCCGCCTCGTACAGCTCGCCGTGGGTCCCCGATTCCACCAGGCGGCCGTCCTCGAGGGCCAGGATCCGGTCCGCTCCGCTGATCGTGGAGAGCCTGTGAGCGATCACGAACACGGTGCGGCCTGTGAGGAGGCGCTCCAGGGCCGCCTGGATCAACTGCTCCGACTCGGTGTCGAGTGACGAAGTCGCCTCGTCGAGGATGAGCAGCGGTGGATCTCGGAGGATCGCCCGCGCGATCCCCACTCTCTGGCGTTGCCCTCCCGAGAGCCGGATGCCCCGGTCGCCGAGCAGCGTATCGAGACCGTCCGGCAACTCGCGGATGAAATCCTCTGCGTGGGCCGCGCGGATCGCCTCATAGACCTCTTCATCCGAGCGCTCTTCGCCGTAACTGACGTTGGCCCGCACCGTGTCGTGGAAGATCACGGTTTCCTGGCTTACCACGCCGAACAGCGACCGGAGGGCCCCGAGCGGCATCTCTCGAAGGTCGCTGCCGTCCATGGTGATCCTGCCGCCCGTGGGATCGATGAATCGCGGAAGCAGGTCCACCAGCGTGCTCTTTCCGGCTCCGGAGGGCCCGACGAGGGCCACGACCTCGCCTGGCCGTGCCTCGAAGTCAATGCCGCGAAGGACCGGACGGTCCTGCTCGTACTCGAAGTCCACGCTCTCGAACCGGATCGATTCGCGCGGCGCCGGAACGGCCCCGAAGGCAGCTTCGCGCATCGGCTCGGGCGCCGTATCCAGCACCTCGAAGAACCTCTCGGCTGCGGCGAGCGACAGCTGGAGCTTCGTCGGGAACTGGGCCAGCGCCTTGACGGGTGACACGAGCCGGACCGCCATGGTCACGAATGCGATGAACACCTCCGCGCTCAAGGCGCCCGTGCCGAGGACCATGTTGGCGCCGATCCAGATCAGGACAATCGCGATCACCGACGATAGGGTCTCGGAGATCGGCCCGGCGGCCTGGCTGAGCGCATTCGCACGCACCATTCGGCGAGCGTACCACCGGGAGCCGAGGCTGAAGCGCTCCCGCTCGTGCTCCTCGGCCCCGAATGACTTCACGAGCCGGATCCCGCTCATGGTCTCCTGGGCCACGGACATCAGCTCGCCGCGCTGCTGGAAAGCCTTGCCGTAGCTTCCCTTCAGCCTCCGGAGGATCGGGCTGAGGAAGATGGCGACCAGCGGACCCGCGACGAGGGCGACCAGAGTGAGGCGCCATGACATGAGAAAGAGAAAGGTCACGTAGGTGGCGGCCGTGACCGCCTGTCGCAGAACATCGGTGAGGGCGAACGTGATGGCGGTGCGCGCCTCCCGCGTGTCGTTCAGAACCCGGGTGATGAGCTGTCCCACCTTCATGCGACCGAAGAACGACAGGGGCAGGTACTGCAGGTGCCCGTACACGTCGTCCCGCATGTAGCGCTCCACGTGTTCCTGGACGTACACCGTCAGGAGGCGCGCCCCGTACAGGGTCAGGTTCTTGAGGAACAGGGCACCGAGCACCAGAAGACACACGTTGCGCAGGGCGCCGAGCGGATCTCCGGTCCGGATCCAACCGCCGAACCAGCCGTCCAGCAGTCGCTCCAGGCTGCTCATGTCCGCGCCGGCGAGAATCTCCATCCCGAAGAGCGATTGCAGGAATGGGATCAGGAGCACGAGGGTGAACGCGTCGAGCGCGGCTGAAACGACCATCAGGGTAATCGCGACGAGCAGGAGCCCGGTGAACGGCCCCACGTAGCGGAACAGGCGGACGTACGAAGACCACATGGAGGGCTTCCTCAAGCTCTCGGAGTGAGGAGCGCCACGGGGAGAACCATCTCCTCGGGGCTCACGCCGCCGTGCAGGAAGCTGTCCCGATACCGGCCCTGGTACTCCCGCAGCTTCGTGGGATACACGAAGAAGTAGTCCTCGCAGCACATCATGTACGTCTGGTGAAAACCGCGCGGCGGCAGCCGAAGTGCCTGAGGATCCGTCACCGCCAGCACGCCCGCGTTGTTATCGACCCGCATGTCGCGGCCGAACTTGTAGCGCAGGTTCGGAGTGGCGTCCCGGTGGGCATAGATGGTGAGCGGACGGTTGCAGTGCACCGACCCGTGGTCCGTCGTGAGCAGCACGGGGACACCCCGTTTCGCCGCTTCCTTCACCGCACCGAACGCCGCCGATCGCTCGAACCAGGAGAAAGTGAGAGAGCGCAGGGCGGACTCGTCTCTCGCCACCTCCCAGATCAGCCTCGACTCGCTCCGTCCGTGCGTCAGGAGATCGACGAATCCGAACACCAGTGCCGTAGCGGACGACCCGGACAGGTAGCCGCCAAGGCGTTGCAGCATCGCCTTCCCCTGGTCGGCGGAGAACACCTTTTCGTAATGCGTGCGCACGCCGGACCCGGCCAGCTCCGCGACGTGCGCCGCGAACAGCTCGTCCTCGAACGTGTTGTACCCCGCGTCGGAGCCCGAGTCGTACCATCCCGGCCTCGACTCCTCGATGTCGTCGGGGAACAGGCCACTGAAGATGGCATTGCGCGAGAACGGTGTGGCCGTCGGCAGGAGCGACGAGTAGAGCGCTTCCTCTACCTCGAACAAGTCGGTGAGCAGCGGACGGATGGCACGCCACTGGTCGAGCCGCAGACAGTCGATCACCATGAGGAGAGCGGACCGTCCATCTCCGAGCAGCGGTGCGAAGAACCGCTCCAATATGTCCACTGACAACGGCGGACCGACCTCTCCCTCTTCCTGAAGCCAATTCGGGTACCGCTGCGCCACCATCTCGCTGTAACTCCGGCGGACGTCGCCGCGAAGCGCGTCGATGGTGTCTGTCAGACTCGTCTCGCCGGCCTCCTCGAGGCGGAGGTCCCAGTCCACGAGCTCGCTGTAGAGTGCGGCCCAGTCGTCCCATGAGTCGGCCGTGACAATGGCGTCACGCAGTCCACCGAAACGTGTCGTGAACTCTCGGGCCGCCTGCTGGTGCCGCAGGCGAGCGCCCGCGAGCAGCCGGGTGACCACGGAGAGGACCTGCCGCGGACTCGTCGGCTTGATGATGTAGTCGTCCGCCCTGCGGCCCAGGGCCTCGTGAAGGGTCTCCTCCGCCTCGCTCTTCGTGACCATCACGATCGGCAGATCGCGGCCGGCCGTCCTGATCGCGCTGAGAACGTCCAGGCCTCGGAGACCCGGCATTTGCTCGTCCAGCAGGATCATGTCGTAGTTCTCGCGCTCCAGGAGCTCGAGCGCGTCTGCCCCGTTCATCACGGCGTCGACGTGGTAGCCCTCTCGGATCAGGAGGAGCGTATGCGGACGGAGGAGATCGACCTCGTCGTCAACCCACAGGATTCTTCCCTTGCTCACGGACGTGCGCGCGATCTCCCTTCGTTGCACATGCGAATCGTCGGACCCCCCGCGAGTCCGGACCGGACCCTGGGGCGCAGCTTCGGCCCCGTGAACGCTGGCGGCAGTGGAATATGGCACGTCCTGTCACCCGCACCACCCCACGGGGTTCCTCGATCCGGGTCGGCCTCAGTCGCCCGGCACGAACTCCCGGATGGCGAGCTCCAGCTTTTCCAACACGTCGTCCACCTTGATCTTCTCCATGTTACCGGGGCGGAACTCTGCCGAAGGGGCGGTCTCGTCCGGCCTCGAATAGCGATCGATGATGAGTTCTCTGGAGCCCCGGTACGGGCCGACGCGTTTGGGATCGGTGTAGCCGAAGAGCGAGACGACCGGCGTTCCCAGGGCCGAGGCCATGTGTAGCGGCCCGGTGTCGGGACTCAGCACGAGCGTGGAGCCGTCGAGGAGCCATGCCAGCTTCCGCAGGTCGTTACGCTGTGCCATGATGGGGGTCGCGCGGGTTGATTCCATCACCTTCCGGGTGGCCTCGGCCTCGACCGGGTTGTCGCTGCCGACGATCACGGATTGGAGCCCCAGGTCCTTCTCCACCGCCTCGAGCACCCGGGCGTAGCGTTCGGGCATCCAGTTCTTTCCGGCTCTCGTCGTCCCGACGACGACCGCCAGCGTCGGCCGGTCGAGCCGATCGAAGAACGCCCGCTGGAACGCGCGCTCCTCGTCGCTGAACTCGAAACGCCATTCGAGGACCGGCTCGACCCCCAGGTGATGCAAGAACTCGAAGTACTGGTCCTGCACGTGCTGCGGCTCGTGGGGTGGGATCCTCTCGGTGGTGAACAGCCAGTTGAGGTCGCGCGCCCGGCGGCGATCGAAGCCCAGCTTCCGAGGCGAGTCGATCAGGGCCGTCAGCAGGCCTGCCTTCAGATACACCTGCAGGTTCACGACAAGGTCGAAGCGCCGACCCGCAACGGTCGAGCGGAACTCGCGCAAGGCGGCCAGGCCGGCAGAACGATCGAATACGATGTACGCGTCCACGTCTGGATGAGGCTCAACGAGCGCGTGCGCCACGGGCTGGATGACCCAGGTAATCCTGGCGTCGGGCCACGCGCGCTTGAGCGAGGTGGCGATCGGCATGCCGTGGACGACGTCCCCGATCGCGCTGAGCAACACGATCGCGATCGAGCGAGGCGCTTCTGGCATCCCCGGTTTGCCTCTCATGAGTGGTATGGAGCCTTCAGGACGTTCGGCGGTACATTACGTCGAACTCGTGCTCGGGCAAGGTACCAGTTTCTGAAACGGGGCCATGAGGATCCTCAGCCGATACGTACTGAGGCAGCACATAGCGCCGTTCACCTTCGCGGTGAGCGCGCTCACCCTACTCATGCTGCTCGACCAGCTGGCCAAGCAGTTTCACAAGCTCGTCGGCAAGGGACTCGGGGGCCGGGTAATCGCCGAGGTGTTCTTCTACTCGATCCCGTTCATCATCGCTGTGATCGTCCCGATGGCCGTTCTGGTGGCCGTCCTGTACGCGTTCAATCGACTGGCCGCGGACAACGAGATCTCGGCCATGAAGGCCAGCGGCGTGAGCCTGGCCCGCATCGCTGCGCCGGTCGTGGTGGCGGCCACGTTCGTGGCAGGCGGGCTGGTGTGGTTCAACGACACGGTACTTCCCGAGGCCAACCATCGGCTGGCCAGCCTCCGAGTCAGCATCACGCGCAAGGAACCGACATTCGCGCTGCAGGAACGCCGGGTGAACGAAGTCATCGAACGGCGGCTGTTCATCCAGGCCGCCCGCATCGACAACGCCTCCAGCCGGCTGGAGAACGTCACGATCTGGGACGAGCGGGATGTCGAGCGGTCGAGGACGATCTACGCTGACAGCGGACTGATGGCGTTCAACGAGAGACAGACGGACCTGTACCTCACTCTGTTCGACGGCAAGGTGCAGGAGACGAGGGACAGCTCTCCGGAGACGTTCCGCGAGGTGTGGTTCGCCACCAACTATATCCGCATACCCGAGGTAGGCAACGAGCTGAACCGCGATCTGAGCCGCTACCGGAGCGACCGCGAGCTCCCGATCGACTCGATGCTCTCCCAGGTGCGGGAGGCGGAAGCCGAAGCCATGCGTGTGGAGCAAGTGAGCCGCACCATGGCCCTGGCCGCTACCTCGCGGCGCCTCGGGGGTCTCGCACCGGACGAGGCCGAGCTCGCTCCGGCAGACACCGCGGGTGTAGTCGCTGAGGCGTGGAAGACAGGCCGGAGGCTTGAAGTGCCTTCCTCAGCCTACAATTCGTTTCGAGCCAACGCGATCCAGCTCCAGAGGCACCGCGAACGGGCCAACCGCTTCCAGGTCGAGATCTGGAAGAAATTCACGATTCCCGCGGCCTGCATTGTATTTGTGCTCGTCGGAGTGCCCGTCGCCGTGCGGTTCCGCAGGGGCGGCGTCGGACTGGTAGTGGGCGTGAGTCTCGGAGTGTTCTGTCTCTACTACGTAGCCCTCATCGGCGGGGAGAAGCTGGCGGACCGCCAGCTCTTGTCGCCGGCACTCGCCATGTGGAGTCCGAACATCCTCTTCGGACTCATCGGAGTCGGCGGATTCTTCCAGGCCCGGAGGGCCGGCGGGTGAGGATTCTCGACCGATACGTGGCTCGCCAGTTCCTGAGGATCTTCCTGATATGCGTGCTCGGCGTGCCGTTCCTGTTCCAGGTGATAGATCTCACGGACCGTCTCGACAACTTCCTGCAGGACGGAGTCGGGCAGGCCCAGGTGGTCGCGTTCTACTTCTATCAGCTTCCCTACCAGATGTTGCTGGCGTTTCCCATCGCCTGTCTGTTGGCAGCCGTGTTCACGGTATCCCGGATGACGCGGCACTTCGAGGTGACTGCGACCAAGGCGGGAGGCGTGAGCTTCTATCGACTCGTGGCCCCCATGCTGATTCTCGGCGTGGTGATCAGTCTCGTTGCGCTCGCCCTGTCCGAGGTGGTACCCGACTCGAACCGGCTGGCAGCGGAGGCGATCGAGAAGGACGAAGAGAGGGAGTTCGACGTCCGCCTGAACTTCGTGTACCGGGGAGATGGAGGACGCTACTACTTCGTGCGCCGGTTGGACGCCGCCGCCGGCACCATGATGGCCGTCAAGATCGACCGCGAAGGAACGGGCTACGAATACCCCTCCTATTCCGTCCGAGCGCCGGAGGCGCGCTGGGACTCGACGGCGGCTCGCTGGGTGCTCGAGAACGGTCATTTGCGCTACACGCCGGAGCGCGACCGGGTCATCGACATCGCTTTCGCCGAGCTGTGGCAGGCCCCGTTCCGCGAGACGCCATACGACCTTCTCGCCAAGGCCAAGGCGCCCGAGGAGATGGACTACGCGGAGCTGGGTCGGTTTATCGAAGCGCTGGAGCGGTCGGGCGAGAACCCGAAGAAGGAGATGGTGCAGCGGGCGCTCAAGATCGCGTTTCCGTTCACCTGCTTCATCATCGTGTTGTTCGGAGCGCCGCTGGCCAACTCGACCCGTCGCGGAGGGGCGGCCCTCTCGATCGGACTGGCGCTGGCCACCACCATCGTGTTCCTCACGCTGATCCGGATCGGCGAGGCACTCGGAGCGGGAGGCGTGCTGCCGCCCGTCGCGGCGGCCTGGTTCCCGAACGGGATCTTCTTCATGGCTGGGATCGGCCTGATGGCCAGGGTCAAGACCTAGCAGGTCACCCACGAACTCCAGCCGCCAACGGGTCTAGCGGAGCTCCTTCGCGATCACGTCGCGCACGCGCTCCTGCGCGGCAGTCGCGATGGCCGGCCAGATCGGAAGACTGAGGACCTCCGCGGCGAGCCGCTCGGCCACGGGCATGGAAATACCGCGGTCCGCGTAGACCGGTAGCCGGTGGCACGGGATGGGGTAGTACACCATGCTCCCGATCGACGCGTCCGCAAGAGCCGCCCGGACCGCTTCCCGGCGCCCGTCCAGAACTCGGATCGTGTACTGGTGGAACACGTGGCCGGGAACGACCTCGGGCACGACCACCCTCTCCATGTCCTCGAACAACTCGTTGTAACGAATGGCCGCCGCGCGTCGTCCCTCGTTGCTCGCATCGAGGCGGGGGAGCTTGACCCTGAGCAGGGCGGCCTGCAGGGCATCCAGCCGGGAGTTGTAACCGAGCGTCTCGTTCTCGTACCGCCTGGCGGATCCGTGGTCACGCAGCCTGCGGGCGCGATCGGCGACCCGCGCGTCGCCCGTGACGAGCAGGCCGCCGTCTCCGAATCCACCCAGGTTCTTGGTCGGGTAGAATGAGAAGGCCCCGACGTCGCCGGCAGCGCCTGTCTGTCGGCTCGCGTACCGGGACCCGGGCCCGAACCGAGCCCCGAAGGACTGGGCACAGTCCTCGATCACGGCCAGGCCGTGACGCGACGCGATGTCCGAGATCGCGTCCATGTCGGCAGGCCGGCCAAACAGATGCACGGGCATCAGCGCCCGGGTGCGCCCGGAGATCGCGTCTTCGACGTGTTGGGGATCGATGTTGAACGAGTCGGGATCGACGTCCGCGAATACCTCCGTCGCCCCTACGATACCGATCGACTCGGGAGACGCGAAGAACGTGAAGGGCGAGGTAACGACTTCGTCGCCCGACTCGATGCCCAGGGCCCGAAGCCCGATGACCAGCGCGTCCGTGCCCGAGTTGAGCGCCACGGCGTGCTCGACTCCGAGATAGGCGGCGGCCTCCGCTTCGAAACCGGCGACCTCCGGCCCGCCCACGAAGTAACCCGAGCGCAGCACACGCCGCGCGACCTCGGATACCTCGTCCCAGACGGCCTCGATCTCGGGACCGAGGTCCAGAACCGGGATCGGTACTTCCGCGTGTGTGTCAGACACCATAGAACTCGCGGTACCACTCCACGAAATTGCGAATGCCTTCCTCAATCGGCGTGCTGGGTCGGAAACCAACGGCGGCGGCGAGGGCGTCTATGTCCGCCGCGGTAGCCGGCACATCCCCGGCCTGCATCGGCAGCAAGTTCATCCTCGCCTGTACTCCCACCGTCTCCTCAAGGACCGAGATGAACCGCAGCAGCTCGACCGACTCGCTGTTGCCGATGTTGTACACCCGAAACGGAGCATGGCTGGTCGCCGGATCAGGTGAGTCCCCATCCCACTCGGGATCGGGCTCCGCCACCGCGTCCGATGCGCGGACTACTCCCTCGGCAATATCATCGATGTACGTGAAGTCACGCCGCATCCGCCCCTCGTTGTACACGTCGATGGGCTCTCCAGCGAGCATGGCCTTCAGGAACTTGAACAGAGCCATGTCCGGCCGGCCCCACGGACCGTACACCGTGAAGAAACGGAGCCCCGTCGTCGGCAGGCCGTACAGGTGGCTGTACGAATGCGCCATGAGCTCGTTGGCCTTCTTCGTCGCCGCATACAGGCTCACCGGGTGATCGACGTTGTGGTGTACGGAAAACGGCATGTTAGTGTTGGCCCCATATACGGAGCTCGTGGAGGCGTACGTCAGGTGCTCCACCTCCTGCTCGCGACACCCCTCGAGGATGTTGAGGAAGCCCACCAGGTTGCTGTCAACGTAAGAGTGCGGGTTCTCGATCGAGTAGCGCACGCCGGCCTGGGCCGCCAGGTGAATCACGCGGTCGAACGCATAGCGCTCGAACAGGTCCGCCATCCCCTCGCGATCCGCCAGGTCCAACCGCACGAACGTCCAGCCCTCCAGTTGTTCGAGCTCGACGACCCGGGCTTCCTTGAGGGACGGGTCGTAGTAGTCGTTCATGTTGTCGAGCCCGACCACCTGGTCGCCCCGCTCGAGGAGCTTTCGCGCCACGTGGTAGCCGATAAAACCGGCGGCCCCTGTGACCAGTGTATGACTCACGTTCTCGCTCTCTTCCATTTGTTGCGTAATGCGCAGGACCCGCCCTACGCGATGCGAAGCTGCGCGCCGTACTACGAGTACCGCAAGGCGTTCTCCGCACGAAGCGGGCCGTCAGAGGTCGGACTGTGCAAGCCAGCGGCGATTGACTATTCTTGATCGCTGACCGGGGCTCTCGGGACACGGCGTTGGGAAGGAAGTCTATGAGTTTTATGGTGCTCGTGCTCATCGGAGGCGGTTTCATCGGGGCCGCGATGGCCTACCTGCAGAATTACTTCGCCCGCCACGATCCGGCCGCGGGTAGAGCTTTTTCGGTCGGTGCGTGGTTCGCCGGAAGCGCCATCCTCATCGCCTGGCTGCTCATCGACCCGTCCGGCATCCTCGCTCCCAGTCTCGCCCTGTCCGCGGCGCTGGCTTATCTCGTCACGCAGGAGTTGTGTGAGCGGCGAGCTGAATCGCGAGCGCTTCCCGACCACGCCCCCGACAGCCCCGACAGCATTCCCGTCACTTCGAGCAACCCGCACGGAACAACGCCGGCTTAGAGGGTTCGTCAACTCGAGATCAGCTTTGCGCGGCGGAAGCGACGAACACCGAGGCGCAATAGGAAGACGTCCACGACGAGCAGCAGCGTCACGACCCCGAGGATTCCCTCCAGCGCGCTGACCCCCGAAGCCCAATGCATCAGAGACACCTGTGTCGCTGCCGGAAGCGCGCGCCACAGGGCGCCGAGGCCGAACGATCCGCCGAATATCAGGACGAACAGGGGCAACATCATGGCCTGGTGCGCGGCCCGGACGGTCTCGGAGCGCAGCGAAATGAACGTTCCAATGCCGGATATCAGAAGGGCCGAGGCGTAGGATCCGGCCAGCGTGCCCACCCAGACCGACGCCGGGTAGACGAACCACCCGCCTGCCGCCGAAGCCCCCGTTCCATTGCCCACCACGTTGAGGGCGACGAGCGATGCCAGCAGGATGAGCTGCGTGACCGCCCACGCGTACGTGCACACCGCGATGATCTTGCCGAGGTAGATGGAAGAATCCGGCAGCCGGGTCGCCAGCAGGGTCTCGAGCGTCTTTCGCTCCCGCTCCCCGGCGAACGTGTCCGCTACGTACGGCCCGGCGAGGAAGAGTGGGATCATGAACACGAATACGGTGGGAACGGCCCCGCTTCGCCACGCCTCGGACTGCGAGAGGGGGAAAAACACGCCGAACAGGAAGACGAAGAGGAGCTCGCGGAAAAGCCCCTTGCGCCCGGATCCGCCGCCCACGATCTCGCGCAGCTCTTTGCGGGCGACGGTCAGGATGTCCGTCATGGGATCGACTCCTCGGCTTCCCCTTCTTCCACGAGCGTGA
>JBDGWG010000064.1:0-10814 GCA_039585235.1 Gemmatimonadota bacterium
GCGCTTCGTGCCGAAGATCAGCCCGATCACCTTGATCGCGCTCCTGTTCACGATCGTGGTGATGTTCTCGATCCAGGGTCGGACGATCGTCGGGCAGCCCATCGGCGTGGTCAGAGTGGCGATCCCCCTGCTCGTCTACTTCGTGGCCATGTTCACGATCACCTTCTTCATGAGCCGGCGGGTGGGAGCTGACTATCCACAGACAGCAACGCTTTCGTTCACCGCAGCCTCCAACAACTTCGAGCTCGCGATCGCTGTGGCCGTCGCCACCTTCGGGATTTCGCACGGGGCGGCGTTCGCCGCGGTGATCGGGCCACTGGTGGAGGTCCCGGTCCTCATTGCCCTTGTCAACGTCGCGCTGGCCTGGCGCAAGAAGTACTTCCCGGATGCTGAGGCCGAGATCGCCGGCGTGAGCAGCTGCGCGGTTCCGGCAGGCGTACGACCCGGAGGAGGTGACTCGTAAACCCTGACGTCGAAGTCCTGGTCACGCCTGGCTGCCCGCACGCGGTGAGCGCGATCCGGAGTGTCCGTGAGATCGCGGCACGTCTCGCGCCGGAGTCCGCGGCGCGAGTGACGACCGTCCGGGATCGCACCGAGGCCGCGGCGCTGGCCTTTCCGGGATCTCCCACCATTCGCCTGGACGGGCGGGATATAGAAGACCCGGATATCGGTCCGCCGGCCTTCGCCTGCCGCCGGTACGAAGGGGGCGCCGGAGTGCCGCCGACCTGGCTGATCGAGGCAGGTCTTCTGCGTGCCCTCGCCCCGAAGCACGTATTGTTCCTGTGCGTGGCGAACAGCGCCCGCAGCCAGATGGCCGAGGGCATTGGCCGGAGCGTGGCACCGACCGGTGTGCGTGTGTCTTCTGCGGGGTCGGAGCCCTCGCGAGTACGCCCGCAGGCGATCGAGGTCCTGGCGGAGATTGGCATCGACGCCACGTCGCATCGATCCAAGAGCTTCGACGAATTCCACGAAGCCGGGGTGGACTGCGTGATCACCCTGTGCGCGGAGGAACACTGCCCGGTGTGGCTCGGTGACGCATGGCGGGCGCATTGGGCCCTGCCCGATCCGGCAGCCGCCACTGGCTCGGAAGAGGACGTCCTCGACTCGTTCCGGAGTGTCAGGGACGAGCTGGTGAAACGACTCACGATCGTGCTCGGTTCGGCTAAGGGCAGGTAACCGGAGCACAGCAGAGCACCTGGGGGCAACACATGACGGTGGAACTGAAGATCGAGGGCATGAGCTGCGAGCACTGCGTCGCGCGGGTCGAGAAGGCCCTGACGGCCGTCGACGGCGTGAGCGGAGCGGAGGTTCGGCTCGAACCTGGTTCCGCGACAGTTACCGGTAGCGCGCTGAACGTAGCCGATTTGGTCGAAGCGGTGGATCGAGTGGGTTATACGGCGACTGCCGGCTAGCTGATCAGCGCATCAGTTCATGAAGGAGATAATTCGGGTGGTGGAACCCTGAGCTGCGGCGGAGTCAGGCCGCCGGGGCCGGCCCCTCCGCTTCGCCTTCCCGGTTGTACCACAGGAAGAACTGGATGGTGATGGCGGTCCACAGGATCAGCCCGCCGCCCACCTTCATCATCAGCCCGGCGACTTGCTGGTCCTCACGGGCGCTGAGAATGCCCACGGGCGGGGCCAATTCGTAGATCCCATAGAACGGCAGCTCGCCGAACGTCAGAAATGCGTACGGCATCGTGTTGAGCACCGTGTTCAGAAACAGGTAGCCCATCTTGATCGGGTATCCGAAGCGCGGTCTCGCCGGCACCGGCGCCACGACGGGCCACCAGAAGATCAGCCCACCCCCCAGCCACATCATGTCGATGGCGAAGGAACCCAGCGGAGTGGCCATCAGGCGATCCACCACGGATGGCATGTGTGTGTAGAACAGGATCAGCTGGAAGATCGCGATCGCGATCAGCGGATGCGTCAGGAAGCGCAGCCCGCGGACCACGCCGCGGTGGGACGTCAGACGCCGCCAGATTCCGTCCGGCACGCCGAGAAGGAGCAGAGGCGGAGCCACGAGGGCCGTCAGGAGGTACTGGAGCATGTGTGCCGACGCCAGGTAGCCGGCCAGTGCGCCCACCGGCCAGTCGAGAGCAATCCACAGGGCGAGGACACCGCCGAGCCATGCCCACCTCCTCCAGCGACCTCGCGAGTCTCGTTGCGCGGCCGTGGAGCCGCCGGCTTCTCTCCGAAGCACCCAGTACAGGCCGGCCAGAAGGACCACGAGCAACCATACACCGGGAAACGGCCGCGGAGTCCAGGTCCACGCCGCGGTCTGGGCGGAGCACCACCACTGGAGACCGTTCACGGGCTCAGCAAGCGCGGAAGGTCGTGCTTCCAGTCCGCCTGCCTCGTCCCGAACGGGTAGATCACCCGGTACCCGTCGCCGGGCGGGAATGCGATCATCTGGGAGGCGTGGCCCACCGTGTAGCCAGGGCCGGCGGCCGTATCACGGATCGCTGGCGGAAGACCGAGGCCCAGCATGATACTGTCGATCCCGGCTTCGCTTCCCCTCAGTCCCACGAAGTCCGGGTCGAAGTTCCCCAGCCACTCTCGAAGGCGCTCGGGCGTATCCCGCCGCGGGTCCACAGTGACGAAGATCACTCGCATCCGACGCTGCTCGTCCACGCTGAGATCGCGCTTCGCCGCCGCGAGGCTCGCCATGTGTACCGGGCACACGTCCGGACAGAACGTGTAGCCGAAGAACAGCAGGACGAGCTGCCCTTCCGAGTGCGCTCTTAGATCGAAGGCCTCGCCCCGAAAGTCGGTGAGGACGAAGTCCGGCCTGGGCTCGGCATCGGACACGAGAATGCCGCGGTAACCGGTAGCGCGCGCTCGTTCCTCAGCCTCGGAACGTTCGGGGGCTTCTACCCGGCACGCCGCGGGCGCGACGGCGATGCATACCGCGAGCGCTAGAATGGGCGCTGCAGGACTTGTCCGCTGGATCGAGCGGTGGCTGGTCTGATTCATGTCGCCGGCAACCTACTGCTGGGCGCGGGCCGGCACGAGCCGACCGGTCAGACGCCTGAACGTGAGTCTGCCGTCAGCACGGCGCTTGGAACTTAGGCGCCCGGGACCTGGTTACAAGACTGCCGACCATTACGACTGACACCGGAGGTGACATGGACGATGGCGACCGAGCCCGGTTCCAGGAGCACGCGTGGCTGGTGCTGCGCATCGTCGTCGGATTGGCGTTCATGACACACGGGCTACCCAAACTGTTCGGTCTCCTGGGCGGTTTCGGCGGCGAAGGCGAGGCGGCCCCTCTCCTGTCAAGGTTCGGTGTGGCAGGAGTCCTGGAGAGCTTCGGCGGTCCTCTGGTCGCGCTGGGCCTGTTCACGCGGCCCGTTGCATTCCTCCTGTCCGGCGAGATGGCGATCGCCTACTTCTGGATGCACGTCCCGCGGGGCGGACCCTGGTGGTGGGAGAACGGG
This sequence comes from Gemmatimonadota bacterium, assembly GCA_039585235.1. Lineage (GTDB taxonomy): Bacteria > Gemmatimonadota > Gemmatimonadetes > Palauibacterales > Palauibacteraceae > Benthicola. The sequence continues at coordinate 3,440 of JBDGWG010000064.1, forward strand.
GGCGAACTCGCGATGCTCTTCTCGTTCATCTTCCTGTTGTTCGCCGCGCGCGGAGCCGGTCCATTCAGTCTGGACGCGAAGCTCGCTACCCGGCGAGAATAGGCGGCGGGTAGACGGTCACTCAGCCGGTGCGACCTCCAGGGTCGCCCGTTCGCTCCTGGACCACTCGATCAGCGTCTCCATGGCCTCCACCGTGAGCCGCGCCTCCGGGTGAAACGGGAGATAGAACTTGAGAGGCATCTTCTTGTCCGCGACGAGCTCTTCGATTTCCTCCAGCTTGTGGTTTCGCCGGCGCTCGGAGTAATCGCCCCACTCGGAGAAGTTCAACTCGTCCCTGGCTTTCGTCACGTCCCGATACACCAGCCAGGATGCCGGTGCGACGCGGCTGTACCACGGCCACTCGGTCAGGTTGGAATGGCAGTCGTAACAGGAATTCTCGAGAACCCTCTGCACATCCTCCGGCGCACCGATCACTTCCGTGACCGGGGGGTTCTCCCGCGGCACGGGCACGAGCTGGATTCCCAGCAACACGAGAACGATCGCGACGAGGACCTTCCTGCGTCTGCTCATTTAATCCCCCCGGATTTCGTCTTCTGGTGAATCTGTCGCTTGAGCCGCGCCAGGATGGCGCCCATACCTCGCAATCGGAGAGCGGACACCACTTCCTGAAGCCCCATTCCCGTATAGAAGTCCGGCGCCACGGCGACCACTTCCTCCCACGGCTCGCCTTCCAGCCCTTCTCGAAGTATCCCGGCGAATCCGCGCACCGTCGGAGCTTCCGGTGGACAGTCGAAGAACAGATGCACCCTGCCCGCCTCGTCGATCTCGGTCGCCAGGAAAAACGGTGTCTGGCACTCGTGTACCTGTTCGAGCTGCTCTCTGTCGTCGGCCAGCTCCGGCGGCAGGGGAGGCACCCGGCGCGAGTAATCGAGAAGCGCCTCGACGCGCAACTCCTTCGGAGCGGCGGCGAATTGATCGACGATCATCTGCAGTCTTTCAGCCATCGACCCCTCATCTGAACCCGCATGTCGAGCGATGCGTTATCTTTGGTGCAACGAGACCCACGCTGCAACGGTGCCACGATGAACACAGGAGTACGCCATGCCGGTCGGTCAGGATCCATCACATGATTTTCAGCAGTATGCCAGCCCGGAGAAGCTCGTCTCCGCCGATTGGGTCGCCGAGCACCTGGACGACCCGAATGTCGTCATCGTCGAGTCCGACGAAGACGTGCTCCTGTACGAAACCGGACACGTGCCCGGCTCGGTCAAGGTCGATTGGCACGCCGACCTGAACGATCCGCTGGTCAGGGACTATCTGACCCCGGAACGATTCGCCGAACTGCTGTCACGCAAGGGAATCACGCACGATCACACAGTCGTGTTCTACGGAGACAACTTCAACTGGTGGGCCGCCTACGCGCTCTGGGTGTTCACGCTGTTCGGCCACCCGGACACGCGCCTGATGGACGGAGGACGGCAGAAGTGGGTGGCGGACGGCAGGCCGATGACGACGGACGTCCCCGAGCGTACGCCGACGAGCTACCCCATCGTCAGCCGTGACGACGGGCCGGTGAGGGCGTTCCGGGACCAGGTTTTCAGGCACTACGATGGCGGAGGGCGGCTGGTGGACGTCCGCTCACCACAGGAGTACCGGGGCGAGCTCCTGCATATGCCCGACTACCCGCAGGAGGGTGCCCTGCGCGGCGGTCACATCCCGGGAGCGGCCAGCGTTCCCTGGAAGCGCGCGGCCAACGACGACGGAACGTTCAGGTCAGCCGACGAGCTTCGGGCGATCTACGTGGAAGAGATCGGCCTGGACCCAGAAGAAGAGGTGATCGCCTATTGCCGGATCGGCGAACGCTCGAGCCACACGTGGTTCGTGCTCACGCACCTTCTCGGGTTCCCCCGAGTTCGCAACTACGACGGATCGTGGACCGAGTGGGGCAACCTGGTGGGAGCCCCGATCGAGAAGTAGACGCCGGTACCCACAAGCGCGGCCCACAGGGGGGACAGGGCGGCGAGCCCCACCCGTCCCTCCACCAGCACCGCCGCGCCAAGAGTGGCGAGGCCGAACCACTGCGCCGCGCGAACCCGTGTTCCGGAGAGTGGCTGTTCGGCCGCATCGGATACCGTCCGCGGGCTGCTCGAGGCTCGGATGAGGGCCAGGAATGGCAGGGTCGCGGCGAGGGCCAGCCACGTCACGACGGTCAGCATCCCGTCCGCCACCGGGTTGCCCGCGGCCTGAACGCGGCTCACTCCCACCGCGAGCAAGCCGATCGAAGCTCCCGCGGCGGCCAGGTGCACGCGATTCGCCGGCCTGAGAAACGCATCCAGCGCGAGCGCCGCGGCTGCTGCGACCGCCAACACCAGATGTCCCCGCCACACAGCCACTCCGACGAGTGCGAGAATGCCGACCGTGTCCAGTGGTCGAGCCGCAGGTCCGACGGTTCGATTCACGATCCGGAGGAGCAGGAGGACGAGCACGGTAGCGGCCAGGTCAGGCCGCCCGAGCGCCACGCCAGGAATCAGACTCAAAGCGGCGGCCGCGAAGGCCGACCGATCGTGATCTGGATCCAGCTCCCGCGCCAGGGCCCACGCCAGGAAGAACCCGATCGACAGGAACAGACCGCTGAAGAAAGCCTCAATCGAGGACGTTCCAGCCAGGCGACGCACGGCGAAACCCAGGATCGCCACGAGCAGGGATAGGCTGGCGATGGCCCGGTTCGTCGGGTAGCGCCGGTCCACGGGCCGGCCAATCGAGCTGAAGCGGTACGCGCCCTCGGTCACTGAAACATGCCTCCGGCGTTCACACAGGTGGACGGCCCGTCCGCACCAGCTCCTTGTACTCTCGGCCGATGCGGTAGGCCACCACGAGCCAGGCCAACACCAGCCCGATATTCAAGAGGGCGAAGAACCGGATGTTCGTCCCCAGGAGGTTGACGACGACGAAGACCGTCAGCGCCGCGAGCGTGTCCCCGAACCGCTTCGAGAACGAATCGGTCACCTGCTTGGCCTTGTACTTCTGCTCGCGGGTCGTCGGCAGGAAGAGAGCGTTCTGGACCGTGTTCTGCAGCGAGTAGTCGGTCGCGTTCTCCGCCGTCTTGGCCCATCGCACGTACTCGAGGAGCGGATAGACGGCGATCAGGGCGTAGGATCCGAGTGCTATGAGAGGCAGGATCATGAGTCCGACGTGCACGCCAAGGTACTTGATGATGCGGGAGACGAGGAACATCTGGATCACGAGCACGGAGATGTTGACCCACTTCTCGAAATCGGCATAGAAGCTCCCGATGTACTCGGGGACATCCATGCCGCCGACGGCCCCTGATTCGACCACGCTGTTGGCCGTGTCGGTAATCAGGAACCCCAGAAGATTCTGTCCGTTCGTGTTCACCCAGTTGACGAGCAGGATGAGGATCGCGATGTAGAGCAGGTATCTCGTCCTGAAGACCAGGGCGAAAGCGCCGCGGCCAGATGCGGTCTCTGGCTCGGCGGGTGTCTCTTTCGGAGGGCCGAGGTCTGTCGCTTCTCCGCGCGCCTCCTTCTCGAGCGCCTCCTTGAGCGCCTCCCTGAGGTTCTTGAACTCCCCCGTGTCCATGCGGAATTCGCCAGTCGCAGCCGGTGCGAATGCCGTGCTCGAGCCGGGATCTACCGTCCCTTCCGTGCGTTGGCGCTCACGCCGGTCCACCCAATTGGTGAGGAGAAGGCTGAGAACGAGCAGCGCCCCGGCGAACAGCATCGGCAGGTAAAGGCCGAACGGAGCGATCATCTCGCCCACCACCGCAGAGCCGGCGGCGGCGCCCGCCGCCGCCCCGATCGCCACGACCGGGAAGAGACGCTCCCCTTCCTCGTTCGTGTACAGATCGTTCGCGAAGCCCCAGAACTGGGCAATAATCATCACGCTGAAGATCCCGATCCAGATGAAGAAGGCGATCCCGATCTGGATCCCTCCTGTTCCGGCCAGGAAGAACGCGACGCAGCAAGCAGCGAAGAACAGCGTGACCACGTTGATAAGGCGACGGCGTGGGAAGCGGTCGGCCAGTTTCCCGTACCCGGCGATCACCGGGATCAGCAGGAAGGCCATCGCGGCGGACATATAAGCGGTGAATTCGGGGCCCTTCTCCCCCAGTATAAGTCCGGACCGGAGGGGCTTCATCATCGAGTAGGCGGTGAGGAGGATGAACACGTTCACCGCCAGGATGACGACGTTGGCGCCTTCTCCCGCCCTGACGTCCGTGAACAGCCGCAGGGCGCGATCGATCACGCTGGGTCTACGTCCGCCGTTCACGTGCGTCTCCCTGGTCAACCGGGGCGTTGGTCTGTTGCCAGCTAAGAAGAGGAAGAGATCTCCGGGCGTGTGCAGCCGTCAATCTAAGGCTGGCGCACCCCTGACCGCGAACCTTACGAACGGTCTGGCGCGTATATAGGATAGTGGATCGGGATTACCGAATCGCAAAGGAGATCCGCCGATGGCGAAGAGCGGCCGAAGCCGAGCCCCGCGGGACAGGAAGCGACCCTATTCGTTTCCGAAGCCGCCGTGCTCGCCGGAGCCGCCCCGTCCCCCCGAGCGGGTGAAGCCTAGCCCGCCCGGCTGTGGCACGGGACCGGACCTGGACAAGCTCCGAGAGCGCGTGAAGCGGCGGAAGAAGTCCTGAGGCCGAGCCTGATCAGGCGAAGGAACAGTCGCTGGGCCTCGCGCCTCCAGCGAGCCGCTTTTCGACCTCCGCCAGGTCCTCGGGTGTGTTGATGTTCCGACGCCAACCTTCGTAAAGGACGGCGGAGAACGTCGCACCGGCCGTCATGAGTCGAGTCGCCACGTCCTCGAGCTCGTATTCGCCGGACTCCGCCGGGGGCGTTTCGGCTGCTGCCCCGAAGTACGAATCCGGAAACAGGTAGGCCCCGCAGACCCGCCACTGGGTCTGTCCCTCCCACTGAGCCTTGAAGATGCTTGATATCCGATGGTCGGACACCGTGACCAGCCCCGCCGGCTGTCCTCCCGCTGCCGTGGCCGGCTCGACCAGCACCGCTCCATCGTCACCTGTCTTCTTCCAGTCGGCGGCGAAGCGGGCCAGGTTGCCCTCGAAGTAACAGTCACCCATCACGACAGCGAACGGGCCGCGGACTGTCCCGACGGCTTGAGAAACCGCATCTGCGATGCCGGCTGCCTCGGCCTGCACGGCGTAGTGCAACCGCAGGCCATTCCGATTTTCGCCCAGACGGCTTCGGAAGACTTGGGCGCTGTCGGGCGCTGTCACCAGGCAAACGTCTGAGATTGGATCGCCGATTCGATCGAGCAGGTGCTCAATGAGTGGTCGGCCGGCAACTTCGAGAAGCGCCTTGGGGCGGCCGCCTGCCAGCGAGCGAAGGCGAGACGCCCGGCCGGCCACGGGAATCACGCACCACATGGCGGCAACGCTATCCGGACGTTCTCCCGGATCATCAGGAGCCGAACCAGAGTTCCAGTCGTTCCGCCTCGAACCGATGTTTGCGGTCGGCGTGAGCCTCTGATTCGCCGTCGACACTCACCCGGGGCTCGGGCCGCGCGTAGAAGTCCCCCTCGATGAAGGCGGCGGTGGACTTGCTCATTTCGAGGAAGCAGTAGCCCCTCCCGTTGAACGGATCGGGGCGATCACCGCCGGCGATGCGGGCTGCGATGGCCGCGGCCACCCGCCGGCCCTCCAGGTCGGCCATCACTCCGGCCTTCGGCAGGGGCAGGCCGTTGGCCAGGGTGATCTTGGTCACATCGCCTATCGCGAACACGTTCTCGTGTCCGGTCTCGAGCGTCGTCGGATCGACGGCTACCCAGCCGCCCGGCCCCGCTAGGTCGGATTCGGCCACCACGTCCGGCGGTCTATGCGGCGGAACGCCGACCAGCAGATCGAAGTCGAGAGCGGCATCCGCATACTCGATCCGTCCTGCGTCTACGCGCTTGACCTCGCGGCCGGTCTCGTAGCCGATCCCCTTTTCGGCAAGCTGCTCCGCCAGCCAGGCGGAGCCCTCGAGTCCGGCGTTCGGAAGGAGGATCGGCTTCGGAGTGGTGATCGTGATCGAACACCGATCCCGAAGGCCGCGCTCTCGCAGGTGATCGTCGAGCAGCATGGCGCATTCGAAGGGAGCCGGCGGGCAAGTATAAGGCATTCCGGCGATGGCGATGACTATGCTACCTCCACCGAACGACTCCAGGCTCGCCTTCAGCCCGGGCACTCCCACGACATCCCACACGTTGTGTCCGTGCTCTGAGAGGCCCGGAACGAGGTCCGGCCTCGGTTCGGCTCCGAGCGCCACCACCAGGTAATCGGCGGCCAGCGATCCCAGGTCCGTCGAGACGCTTCGGTTCGCAGGATCGACGCCGAGTATCTCGCGGCACTCGAGCCGGATGCCCCGATCTTCCAGAAGCCGCAGATCGCGGCTCCCGTCCTCGATCCGCCCTATTCCGACCACAGCCCAGAGTTTCCTGAGACCCATCAGAAATGTGGAGGACCGGTCGACCAGCACGATCTCGTGGTCGCCGCGCAGGGACCGGCGAAGCTCTGTGGCCGTGGAGACGCCACCGAACCCGCCACCGAGAACCAGGATCCGCGCCATGTCAGCGTCCCTCCGGTTCGGCTGACTGGAGCTCCGAGGCGATCCACTCGTCCATCGTAGCCTGCAGCATGGTCAGCGTAATCGTGCCGTCCTGGATCACGCGGTCGTGGAAGGCCCGGATGTCGAACCGATCGCCAAGCGCCGCTTCCGCCTTCCGCCGCAGGTCCTGGATCACGAGACTGCCCGTCAGATATGCGGTGGCCTGGCCCGGCACCGCGATATACCGGCTGACCTCGGACTCGACTCCGCCTTGAGAGGCCGCCGTGTTGTCCAGCATATAGTTCACCGCCCGCTCCCTGCTCCAGCCCAGGGCGTGCATGCCCGGGTCCACCACCAGCCGCGCCGCCCGGAAGGCCTCGTTCGACAGCATCCCGAGACGGTCCACCTCGGCTGAATACAGGCCTGCCTCGTCTGCGAGCCTCTCGGTGTAAAGGGCCCAGCCTTCTCCGAGGCCGGAGCTGAAGAAGTACTTGAGGAGCGGGTGCACGCCCGCCCCCTCCAGGCCCACGTACACCTGCATGTGATGCCCCGGGTACGTCTCGTGAAACGTGGTGGCCTCAAAGCCGCCGCCCCGATTCAGATTCCCCGGCTCGTGGGTCCCGAACTCGTAGGTGCCCGGGGTGCTGCCGTCGGCCGCACCCGCTGAGTAGAACCCACCGCCCGTGATCCGCATGTAGTCCGGATAGGGTTTAAGCGCGACCTCAGCCCTCGGGACGAAGCCGAACCAGTCCGGCATGGCGGCCTTCGCTCGATCCACGGCGTCCCCGGCGAACGCCACGACCTCCTCC
>JBDGWG010000065.1:0-10940 GCA_039585235.1 Gemmatimonadota bacterium
AGCGACCGCCGCACGATCTGCACGCCGATCTGCTCGTCGGAGTCCTTCCGCTTCAGGCTGTCCAGATCGTTCTGCGCCCACAGCAGAGCGACGCCGCCACCCGGGACGATGCCCTCCTCGACGGCTGCCCGCGTAGCATGAAGCGCGTCCTCGACCCGAGCCTTCTTCTCCTTCATCTCGGTCTCGGTCGCCGCGCCGACGTTGATGATGGCCACACCGCCGGCCAGCTTGGCCAACCGCTCCTGCAGCTTCTCCTGGTCGTAGTCGGACGTGGACTTGTCGATCGCGACGCGGATCTCGTTGATCCGGCCCTTGATTTTGTCCGTGTCACCTGCGCCATCTACGATGATCGTATCGTCCTTGTCTATCACGATGCGCTTCGCGGAGCCGAGATCGCTGACGACGGCGTTCTCAAGCTTGAATCCGAGCTCCTCGCTGATGACCTGTCCACCGGTCAGGATCGCGACGTCCTGCAGCATCTGCTTGCGACGATCACCGAAGCCGGGCGCTTTGACGGCCGCGACCTTGAGGGTGCCACGGAGCTTGTTGACGACCAGCGTGGCGAGGGCCTCTCCCTCCACGTCCTCGGAGATGATCATGAGAGGCTTGCCCATCTGCGCCACCTTCTCTAGCACCGGAAGAAGGTCCTTCATGGCGGAGATCTTCTTGTCGTGGATCAGGATGAGCGGGTCCTCGAGCACGGCCTCCATCTTGTCCGGATCCGTGACGAAGTAGGGTGACAGATAACCACGGTCGAACTGCATTCCGTCCACCGTCTCGAGCGTCGTCTCGAGACCCTTGGCTTCCTCCACCGTGATGACTCCGTCCTTGCCCACCTTCTCCATCGCGTCGGCGATCAGGTCGCCGATCACCGAATCGCTGTTGGCCGAGATCGTAGCGACCTGGGCAATCTCCTTCTTTCCCTTCGTCTCCACCGCCATGTCAGCCAGCTGCTGGACGACGTTCTCGACGGCGCCTTCGATACCCCGCTTCAGAGCCATCGGGTTCACGCCGGCCGTGACGCTCTTCAGCCCCTCGGTGTAGATCGCCTGGGCGAGAATCGTCGCCGTCGTGGTGCCGTCACCGGCGTTGTCGGAGGTCTTGGTCGCGACTTCCTTGACCATCTTCGCGCCGAGATCCTCGACCGGATCATCCAGTTCGACTTCCTTCGCCACGGTGACCCCGTCCTTGGTGACGGTCGGGCTGCCGAATTTCTTCTCGATGACTACGTTCCGGCCTTTCGGGCCCAGCGTGACCTTTACGGCCCGGGCGAGCTTGTCGACGCCCGTCTTGAGCCGGGTGCGCGCCTCGGTGTCAAATTCAAGTTCCTTGGCCATCTTAATTCCTCTCGTTATGCGTATCGATCAGACCTTCTGATCGCTTCGGTTGTTCTTCAGTCGCCGATTCAGGCGAGAACCGCCAGGACGTCCGTTTCACGGACGATGAGGTACTCAGTGCCATCGACCGTGACCTCAGTACCCGAGTACTTGCCGTACAGAATCTTGTTGCCCTTCTTGAGCTCGACCTCGATCAGCTCTCCCTGATCGGTACGTCGGCCGGGGCCCACCGCAATGACAGTCCCCTGCTGCGGCTTCTCCTTGGCCGTGTCGGGAATGTAGAGCCCGCCCCGCATCTCCTCCGTCTCCTCGAGAGGCTCGATGACCACCCGGTCGGCTAAGGGCTTGATGTTCACACTCGCCATGTCTGCTCCTCCTGGTGTTTCCGCTATCGGTTGAACTTCGTCGTTTCCGAGACTGTCGCTGTTAGCACTCTCTTATTCTGAGTGCTAGAAGCGCCCTCCATAATACACGGTGCGAGGCCCCGGTCAAGTCGTCTATCGGTCACCTGATCAAGCACACTCCGTGCCAGCCGTAAATGCTCCTTTCGTGCCTTTTGCGACGCGATCGACTGCCGGCCTGACCGCGCCCCGCCCCGGTTCTGTCAGCCTGGCGGACGCCTGCCAGAAAGGCGGACGTGAAACCTGCCCGATCCGGCGGACGTAGTGTCGGGCGAAGGCGATGAATCACCGCCCGTCGAACCGGGACAGCCGGGTGCGTCGAGCGTGGCGGCAATCGAATCGGGGGAAGCAAAATGATACGGGCGATCGTAACCCTGCTGGTTCTGGGCTTCGTCGGAATGGTGGTGCTCAGCCTGCTCTTCGGGCTGTTGGTGCCTCTGCTGGCCATCGCGCTCAAGGTGGGACTCGTTCTGCTGGTCGGGTACTTCGTCCTGCGGATCGTCAGTCCGAAGGACGCGGACAGGGTCCGGCAAAAGCTGCGGCGCGTGAAGTAGTGACGGGCCGTGGGATGTGGTCCTGGCGGCTCGAGTCCGCCAGGCTGCCCGCGGCGCGCGAGCTCACATCAGTTCGACGAAGTCCCCTCCCCTTCCAGAATCGCGCTGGCGGCCGTCAGGTGATTGGCCGCCTGTGTCAGGTGCTTCGCCAACTCGTCGATCCGCTGAGCCGTGGCCCCCAGATCCCCCGCGCGCAGCGCGAGGCGAACGGCCGGCATCGGCAGCGCAGCGTATCCGTTGTCGGGGTCCGAGGCGAACAGCAGCTGACGGCTCCACGCATCGCCGGGAAGCCCGGCCTCGTTGGTGAGCGATCGGCTGACAGCCTTCAAGTGTTCGTTGACCCGGCGGTTCGTCTCGAAAGCCAACGACCCTTCCCGCAGCGAGAGGTCGAGCGCGCGGGAGTAGGCATGCCCGGCCTCCTCCATCGCCCCGATGGACGAGCGCAGATCCGCCATGGCCGCGCGCACGGACCGGGCGAGTGGAGAGTCCGCCATGGCTTCCAGCGTAGCGTCTCCGACCGCGTGCTCCGTCGCGGTGGACGCCTCCAGTGTGGTTCTCACTTCGCTTTCGAGATGGCCGGCGCGCTCGGCAACCACTTCGGCCAGCTCCGCGTAGTCGAACGGCAGGATCTCTGCGTTCGCGAGGCGCGAGACCACGACGGCCGCGACCCGGGCAGTAGCGGCGTGGTAGAGGTAGCCGGGATCTCCGAACTCCTGCATCCACCGGGGCGTGTCGTACATGGAATGATACACGCCGCCGGCTCCTCTGAACCCGAAGCCGATCGCCGGGATGCCCAGGTGCTGGTAGAACCCCTTGTGGTCCGACCCGCCTCCAAGATCTCCCACGGGCAGGGGTTCGGGACTGACCTCATCGTCCAGGTTCTCGACCACCCGCGTCAGCCACGCATCGTATACGGTGCCTCCCCGAGCCGGCTCAGCCACACGGCGCGCCGCAGCTCGAGCCAGCGCCTTGAGCTCCGGTGAGGCCGCAGCACCGAACGCGGAGCCGGACACCGGGGCGTCCAGGTTCACGTAGGCCACGACAGAGGCTCGCAGCCGGTCCGCATGGGCTTCCACCCACTCGATCGAGCCAACGATGCCCCACTCCTCCGCGTCCCACGTCGCGAACACGACCGTGCGTTGCGGCCGCATCCCGAGCGCCGCTGCCGCTCCAAATGCCCGGGCGACTTCCACCACGCTCGCCGTACCGCTCGCATTGTCGATCGCGCCAGGACTCCAAGCATCGCGATGCGCCCCGATCACTACCCAGTCGTCCGGCCACTCAGACCCTTCGATGACCGCGATCGTGTTATAGGCCGGATGGTAGGCCGCCTCTCCCGACTCAGTACGGACCTCCAGACGGACCCGGGTGGGGCCGGGTCCGAATCGATACGTGAGGTCCAGCCCGCCTTGCCACGACTCAGGCACCGGGAGGCCTTCGAGGGGCCGCAAAAGCGCCTCCGCCACTCCGTACCCGACAGGAACCACGGGAATGCGCGCGACCCCCACCATCTGGTCTTCCGGCACGCGCGGGGCTCCCGGGAGCGATGGACCGTTCGGCGTGGACGGGTCACCGGTGGCGTTGAGCACGCTGCCACGCTGTACCCCTCGGGGTGGGCGCATCGGCCCCTCGGGGTACACCTCGCCGCGCACGAACCCATCGTTCGCCGGATCCGAGTAAAGCAGCAGTCCCACGGCGCCCCTCACCTCTGCCTCCCTGGCCTTGATCCCCCGGAACGACCTCCCGTACCGCGCTAGAACGATCTTCCCATGGATGGAGACGCCCACGGAATCCAGCGTGCGGTAGTCGGCCGGCAGGCCATAGCCGGCGAACACGATCTCACCTTCGGCTACGCCCGACCCGGAGTACGCGTTGAACACGGGAACCACTTCACGGCTCGTCGCGGAATCCTCCTCGAGCGGAGGCTCCGCGAGCTCGAGCGGCGCCGCGTCCGGCCACGTGCGCTCGAGCGAGACGTCCACCGGGTGCGGCATATAGACCACCAGCGAGTCGTAGCCCGCGTCGATTCCGGCGGCCGTGTGCCATGCGATCACCGAATCACGCGTGGCCACCTGACCCGGAGTCCCGGCCACGTGGGGCCGCGCCCCGAGCGTCCGGGCCCACCGACCGGTCGAGTCCGGGTGAATCCGGGTCAGCAGCACTCGCTCGAACTCGGCCTGCACGACGGCCGCATCCGCTGAGAAGCCGGTGATCGCAGTCGTGTCCTGCGCGATTGCCATCGGCGCGGGAATCATCAGCGACGCGGCCACGGCCCCGGTTAGGCCCGCCGCGACGCGCTGGAACGTCCCGATGCTCAAGACGTCAGGCCCTCCTGCTCGAGGTGCTGGTCCGCGCAGATGAGCCCATGAAGCGTGAGGTAGGGATCCACCTTCTGGACGGTTCGGCAGTGCGGCGCGATCACCTCGGCCAAACCGCCGGTGGCTATCACGAGCGGATTCTCGGGGGCCCACTCCTCCAGGATGCGTCGCACGATGCCGTCGATCCCGTCGACGATCGAATAGAACACGCCCGACTCCAGGCAGGTCACGGTGCGCCGCCCGATGACCTTGTCCGGCAGCCGGATCTCGACGGAGGGCAGCTTGGACGTGAACTCGTGCATGCGATCGATCCCGGCCCGGGGTCCAGGAGCGATCACACCACCCAGGAACACTCCGTCGGCCGTAATGCAATCAAACGTGGTGGCCGTGCCGAGGTCCACGACGACCGTATCGCGAGCGTACAGACAACGGGTTCCCAGCGTATTCACGATCCGATCGGCACCGACGGACGCGGGCTCGTCCACATCGAGCGTCACCGGCAGCGGTGTAGACGCATCGATACGGCGGCTCGGGATGTCCAGCACGCCGAACGCTTCGTCCCACGACCGATCGATCGCCGGGACGACCGAAGCGATCACGGCCCGTTCGATCGACCCCGGCCCGTGGGGCTCGGCCGCCAGCAGTCCCCGAAGCAGGAGCGCCATCTCGTCGCCGGTGGGGTGTCGCTGTGTGCTGATGCGCCAGCTCTTTTGTACCTCGACGCCCGAATACAGACCGAGGAGCGTCTCGGTGTTGCCCACGTCCACAGTCATAATCATGTCGTTCTCCTCGCCCTCGCTTTGCCCGCTCACGTCCACGGGTCCACCACCCCGTCGATCACCCGGCGGAGAGCCCCCCGGTCCGGACGGAACAGAAGTGCGCCGTCCGGCGCGATCCCCACGCAGGTGCCCGGCTGAGAATCCCCGTCGCCCGGCAACGCGAGCCGGACCCGCCGGTCCCTCAGCCAGTCATATCGATCGACTAGAGCCAGGAGGTTCCCCTCGAGGGCAGCGGGCGCCCCGGGGAGCCACGTCTCGAGACCGGCGACCGCACAGTCCGCCACGTCCAGAAGTGACACCGGTTCACCGGTCACGGATTCGATCGAAGTGGATCTTCCCGCCAGGCCGGTGGGAGCTCCGGAACCCAGGGGCCGCACGTTGATGCCGACACCCAGTACCAGGCTCCGCGGCCCCGACTCTGACGACAACGCTTCCGGGAGGACGCCCCCCACCTTGAGGCCCCCAGCGACCAGGTCGTTGGGCCACTTGAGCTTGGGCGAGAGACCGCGGAAGCTTCGGTCCAGCCTCTCCACCACGCCGAGCCCCGCCAGAATGGAGATCATTGCGGGATGCGACAGATCTGCCGGCCTGAGAATCAGGCTGAGGTACAGCCCGGCGTCCCGCGGCGAGTACCACGCTTGGCCTGCCCGACCCCTTCCCGCGGTCTGCTCCCGGCACAACACGACGGTTCCGGAAGGAGCCCCACCGTCCGCCAGCTCCCGCGCCACCTCGTTCGTCGAGTCGATCTTGCCGTACAGATACACCGATTCACGGTCCCACCTGGTCTGCAAGGCTTCGAGCGATTCGCCACCCCACTCGGTCGTCTTCCGCCTGCTCATCTTTTCGTCACCAGAAGAGAGAGATCCAGGGCGCGCGCCGAGTGCGTCAGGGCACCCACCGAAATGTAGTCCACTCCGGTGCGGGCCACTTCTCGCACCGTGTCCAGCGTCACGCCGCCCGAGGCCTCGATCAGGGGATGCGGGAGCGGTCCGTTCCTGACGATCGTCACGGCGTCCGCGAGCTCGGCCACGCTCATGTTGTCCAGCATCACCCGGTCCGGCCCATGCTGGAGGGCCTCCCTGAGCTCGGTCTCGTCCGTGACCTCTACCTCGACCTCGAGTCCCTCGGCGCGGGCTCGTGGCAGTGCCGCCTCGATCGCCGCTCTCACGCCGCCCGCTGCCTGTACATGGTTCTCCTTGATGAGGACCATGTCGTACAGGCCCGTTCGGTGGTTCATGCCGCCGCCGGTGGCGACCGCATACTTCTCCAGCGTCCGCCAACCGGGCGTCGTCTTGCGGGTGTCCGCGACCCGGCACCCCGTGTCCGCGATCTCTTCGACATATCGGGCGGTCAGGGTCGCGACTCCGGACAGGCGAGCCAGGAAGTTGAGGGCCGTTCGCTCGGCCGCCAGGATCGAGCGAAGGGATCCCGAGATCCTGATCAGCGCATCGCCTGGCGTCACCCGTGCCCCGTCCGCCACGGCCACGACCACATCCAGTGCTCGGTCCACGACCTCGAACACTCGCGCCGCGACGAACGCCCCGCACACGACACCCGCGCCCTTCACGACGATCCGGGCCTCGCCCTCCGTCTCCTCCGGGACCGTCCACTCGCCCGTCCGATCCGAATCTCCGACGTCTTCGTCCAGCGCCAGTCGAATCATCGGCTCGGCGGCTACCACCTCTGCCCGATCGGGAACAGCCGGGTCATCCACGGAGCCGTCAGGCGGCGGGCCCGCGGTCACGTTCATCGGAGACCCGGCACGAAGACAGCGGCGATCAGGTATGCCGAGCCGGTGGCCCAGCAGTACCACGCGAACCGATGAAAGACTCCCGCCTCTAGCATCCGGACGAACAGCCGGATCGCGGCCACCCCGGCGACCAGCGCCGCGGCGAAGCCCGCCCCTAGCACCACGGAGCCCGGTCCTCCCCGGCCCGCGTCGGCCAGCTGCAGCAGGCCCGCCCCGAGGATCGCGGGAACCGACAAGAGAAACGAGAACTCGGCCGCGGCCACGGCCTGGACGCCGCGCCATGTGCCCATCGCCACTGTGGCACCGGACCGACTGATGCCCGGGAGGATCGCCGCGGCCTGCGCAATTCCGATCCACGCCGCCTGGCGTGCCGAGGGCGACGAATCCTTCGCCCGCGGCAAAGTCAGGCGCACCGAATATACGATGAAGCCCGAGACGACGAGCAGCACGGCTGCGAACACCGGGCGGCCGAACGCGGACTCGAACCAGTCCCGCGCGAGTACGCCGACGAGTCCGGCGGGAACGGAGGCGACGGCCAGCAGCCCGATGTATAGCCACGAGGGCCGATCGCCTCGTAGCGCGCCCAGGGCGAGCGATCCGACACGCCTCCGGTACACCCAAAGCACGGCGCACAGCGTGGCCATATGTACCGTCACCTCGAACGTCACTCCAGGCAGGTCGATCTCGAGCAGCGCCTGTCCGAGGACCAGGTGGCCGCTGCTGGACACCGGCAGGAACTCGGTCAGACCCTGCACGATCCCGAGAACGAGCGCCTCAATAACGCTCACTCCGAGCGCTCCAGGACTTCTTCGTAGTATCGCTCGTACATGGGCACTACGAGCTCGGCAGAAAACCGCTCCACGGCCGCGGCTCGCGCGGCCCGGCTGAACGCCGTCCACCGGTCGGCGTCTCTGAGAAGCTCCACACCGCTGGCCGCCATTTCCTGGACCGCCCCCACTGGGTGCAGGAAGCCCGTGACTCCGTTGTCCACCACTTCCGCGAGACCGCTGCCGCCGGTTCCGATGACCGGGACCCCGCTCGCGAGCGCCTCGAGGGCGACGAGGCCGAAAGACTCCTGCTCGGAGGGAAGGAGGAAGAGGTCCGCGCAGGAAATGAGCTCGGCCACCGACTCCAGCTTACCGAGAAACACGATGTCTTCGAGGACCCCGAGGTTGCCCGCCAATTCGGTCGCCGCTGCCCGCTCCGGACCATCCCCGATGAAGACGAGCCGGGACCCGACCTCACGACGGATCCGCGCGAATATGCGGACCACATCGTCCACCCGCTTCACCTTGCGGAAGTTCGAGATGTGCATGACGATCTTCTCGCCCTGCGGTGCGAGCGCCCTCCGGTGACAGTCGTCGCGACCGGGCCTGTAGATTTCGGGGTCCACGAAGTTGGGTACCACTCGAATGTCGAGTCGATCGCAGTCGAACGCCCGCAGCGTTTCGTCCTTCAAGTACTGCGAGACCGCGGTGATCCCGTCCGACTGCTCGACCGAAAAGCGGGTGATCGACCAGAACGATGGATCCTGACCGACCAGGGTGATATCCGTCCCGTGCAACGTCGTCACCACCTGCAGGTCTTGGTTCTTCTTCGCGAGCATCTGCTTCGTGACCCATGCCGCCTCGGCGTGCGGTATGGCGTAGTGCGCGTGCATGATCTGCAAGTCGTGCTGCCGGGCCACCTCGTGCATCCGGACCGTGAGCGCAAGCGAGTATGGGGGATACTCGAACAGCGGATAGTGCGGGACTTCGACCTCGTGGAAGAACAGCCCTTCGTGAAACGACGTCAGGCGAAACGGCTGCGCGTACGTGATGAAGTGGATCTCGTGCCCGCGCGCCGCGAGTTCGATCCCGAGCTCCGTCGCGAGTGCGCCGGAACCTCCGTACGTCGGGTAACACGCGATCCCGATTCTCATGATCCTGCCGGTTCGTTCATGCAGTTCAGAGCTCCCGAGGCAGTTCGAGTCGATCCGTGATCCGTCGCCAATCTGCCGCGATCCTCTCGGCGAGTTCCGTGACACCGTCGCAGGCTTCCACGCGGATCGCGTCGTCTCCCAGCTGGTGACGCAGCCAGGTTCGCTGACGCCGAGCGTAACGCCACGTATCCCGAACAATGGCCGTCACCGCCGCTTCGCGCGAGATCTCCCCCGAGGCGAGCCGCCACACGTCGCGATAGCCGATCGAAGTCATGGCCGGCGAGCCCGGCCCGTGACCGCTGGAAGCCAGAGTCTCGACCTCTTCCATCCAGCCCGCGTCGAGCAGGCGTCGAGTTCGTTCCTCGATTCGCCGTCGCAGGGCATCCGCAAGTATCTCCAGCACCCAAATCCGTGCCGGCAACGGCTCGGCATCTGGCGAACCGTGCCTCTGCCACCAGGTCAGGCTGCGCCCGCTCAGCAGTGCGAGCTCCAGCGCTCGGCCGCCACGCTGACGGTCGATCACCGGCAGACGGGACTTGAGGTCTGGATCGAGCCGGTCCGTCCACCGGTGGACTTCCGCCATCGGCAGCCCCGCCAACCAGGCTTCGAGAGCCGACCGGCGCCCCGCCTCGAGGTCGGGCTCCCGGAACACCGGCCGAGTGAGCGCTCGCACGAAGAACCCCGTCCCGCCGGCCAGGATCGGCACGCGGCCGCGCGACTCGATGCCCGAGACCCACTGCCGGCACATTCGGGCGAACCGTCCGGCTCCGTAGCGCTCGCCCGGCTCCAGGAACGCGACTCCGTGGTGTGGGACGGAGAACCTGTCAGCGGTGCTCGGAGCCGCGGTGCCGATCTCGAGACCCCGGTAAGCCTGGCGGCTATCCGCCGAGACAATCTCCCCACCCACCAGGCGCGCCACTTCCATCGCCAGGGCCGTCTTCCCCGTGGCCGTAGGACCGAGTATGGCCAGGACCCGCGGCCGGAGGCTCACGATCGGCCGAAGCGCCGGGCCAGCTCCTCCATGGTCAGGCGGAGGATCGTGGGTCGCCCGTGCACATCGTGTCCCGGCAGCTCGGTCGCGAACAGCCGGTCCACGAGTTCCTCCATCTCGGCTCGCGACAGCGGCTGGCCCGCCTTGATCGCTCCCTTGCACGCCATGCTCTTGGCGATGCGCTCGTGTTGGTTTCGAGCCGAGTTCACGAGATCCGATCCGTGTGTCAACTCGGACACCATGTCTCGAAAGCACGCCTCCGCGTCGAAATACGGGTGCGGGTCCGGCGCGGAGTGGACGATGACGGTGCAGTCGCCGAATGCGTCCACCTCGAAGCCCACGGAGCGCAGCAGGCCGCCGAGCTCTTCGACTGCCGTGAATTCCGCCGGTGACAGCCTCAGCGTGAGCGGAAACAGCAGCCTCTGGGACTCCGCCCCGCTTCCCCGGAACCTCTCCATGATCTCCTCAAACAGCACGCGCTCGTGAGCCGAATGCTGGTCCACGATCAACAGACCATCCCGGGTCGACACCAGGATGTAGGAGTCGTGCAGCTGCCAGTCGTGCAGCTGCCAGGCGTGCGGTCGCACTGCCTGGCTCGCCGCGCCGAGGGGCGGGCTCTCTCCCGCGGCGGGGGGGGGCGGCGAAGCCCCTGGAGAACCGGCCACACCGTTCGACACGAAGAACGCGAGCTGTGGGGGCGCCGAGTCTGCTCCGCCCTCGGACTGCTGTCCGGGCGAGCGCTCGGCCACGAGAGACACGCCTTCCGTTCGCATGCGGGGCGGACGTCCCTCGACCGCGGAGTCGGGACGCGCCGGAACCGCTTCGGGGCCGAACCCGGGAGCGCTGCTCACCTCCCCGAGGCGAGACCGGACCGCTTCGGCCACCGTCT
>JBDGWG010000066.1:0-10409 GCA_039585235.1 Gemmatimonadota bacterium
GAACAGGGACATCATGTTGATGGTAGCGCCGAGCCACGGCATCACGGCGAACGTCCCGATGAACGACAGGGCGATGCCGACGGCCACCCACCAGGACAGACGCAGGTCCAGGAACAGAGTCAGGGCGAGCAGTACGAGGACCAGCCCGATAAACCCGTTCTTGCGGAGCAGGTTGAATCGACTCTTGAGGAGGTCCCCGTCGTTCTGCCAGATCTCGACGTGGACTCCCCTGGGCATGGACGGCACCCCCACGTCCGCCAGGTACGCCTGCACCACGTCCACGATCTCGGGCACCTGCTCGTCGGAGGTCCGAAACACCTGAACGAAGGCCGCAGGATGCCCGTTGTACAGGGACGTCAGGTCGGTGTCCTGGAAGCCGTCCCTGATCGTGGCGATCTGGTCGAGCCGGAGGGTGGAACCGTCGCGGGCTCCGCGCACGATGATCCCGGCGAAGTCGTCCCGGTCGTATTTCTGTCCCTTCACGCGGACGAGAATCTCCTCGTCGGCCGTGTCCACTCGCCCGCCAGGCAGATCGAGGCTGGCCCGACGGATGGCCATGGCAACCTGGTCGAGGCTGAGGCCATATGAACGGAGCACGTCGTTCGAGACCTCGATCGAGATCTCGTAGTCGCGCACCCCGGCCACCTGCACGAAGGAGATCTCAGGCATCGAGGAAAGGTCGTCCTTGATGCGGTTGGCCAGCTCCTTGAGCGTCTTCTCCGGAACGTCTCCCGTGACGGCGATGTCGATGACCCGGCTGCGGCTGGTGACCTCAGTGACTTCCGGCTTCTCGGCACCCGCCGGAAACGTGGTGATCCGGTCCACCTCGGCCTTGATCTCGTCGAGGCGCTTGCTCACGTCCTCACCGAGGTTGAGCTCAATGAATACGACGCCCACGCCTTCGGAAGCCGTAGAGTTGATCTGGCTCACGCCCTCGATCGACTCGACCCGCTCCTCGATCCGCTGGATGATCCCCTCCTCCACCTCTTCCGGGGATGCACCGAGGTACTCGACCCGCACCTGCACGGCGCCGAGGTCGGAGTCGGGGAAGACTTCCTGCACGACCGTGCTTCCGCCGACGAATCCGCCCGCGAGGATGAGGAACATCAGGAGGTTGGCGGCGACGGGGTGGGCCGCCGTCCAAGCGATAGCTCGGTTCATCGGTCGTCCCCGTTCGCTACCTGTACGGTCATGGAGTCGGTGACGATGTTCATCGGACTGACCACGACCGGCTCACCCGCCGCGATGTCGGCAGACACGAACACGTCGCCTCCGATCTCCTGCAACACCAAGGCAGGGCGCACGACTAGCAGCGTGTCGTGCTCGACCACGTACACGGCCTCGCCGTCGCGAAGGGCCATGCGCGGCAATACGGCGTAGGCCTCCCGGGCGACGCCCTGGATATCCACCGAGGCGTAGGTGCCCAGCAGGAGCGGTGGCCGCCGGCCCGCTTCGTCGGACATGAACGGATCGGGAACCCGGACCACCACGTCCACGGCTCGCGTTTCCTGGTTCAGGGCCCCCTCGGCCCGGTCCACGTAGGCCGGCCACTCGTGCTCCCGACCACCGAACGTGGCCCGGACCGTGGCGGGGATTCGGGTCGCCTCGTCTCCGGCACCGGCATCCCACAGGCCTTCCACGAGCGAAGCCTCGGTATCGGTGAGCGGTACCACGATCTCGACCTCGTCGGTGTCGTACAGGGAACCCAGGTTCTGTCCGGGTGCCACGTACTGACCCACGTCCACCGACTTGGATCGAACGATTCCGTCGAACGGGGCAACGAGCCGGGTACGCCCGAGAGCGAGCCGGGCGTCCGCGAGCTGGGCCTCGGCGCTCCGGAGCCCTGCCTGAGCCGCCTGGAGCTGCGGCTCACGGAAGATGAGACTGCTGAGCGAAGCAGAGTCCGGCGCGTCCATGCCTTCCCGCGCCAGCAGTCGCTGGTACTCCTCGCGGGCCAGCGCCTGTTCCTCTTCCCACTGGAGCACCTCCACCTGGCGCTGTGCGACCGCGGCGGAGGCCGCGTCCACACGGTTCACGTAGTCGGCTTCCTCGATACGGAGCAGCAAGTCGCCCTTCTCAAATCGGCCGCCCGAGGCGAAGGCGGGCGACACCCATTCGACGCGTCCGGCGACCTGGGAGGACATGACGATCTGGCTTTTCGGCCGCACTGTGCCGGAGCCACGGATCGTGAGATTGCCTGACCGGACATCAGCAGGCGCGGTGACCACCAGCGGAACCCGCCGCGGAGGCTCCTGCGCGGCGGGCTGCGGTCGGAATACGATCAACAGCACGAGACCGAGGACCCCAACCCCGATGATGGTGACGCCCTTGAGTAACGGACTCAGACCCGCGAATGCGTGGGCCGGCTTGCTCAGAACGCTCATCGCCCCGCCTCCTCATCCGAGGGGAAGGTCAGTCGATCCATCATCTCGTATTCCTCTTCAAGCTGCTGTCCGATGTCTTCGTCCTGTTCCACCCAGGCCCCGCCCAGGGCCCGGTGAACCGCCAGCCGCGCATCAGCCAGCGAGCGTTCCGCCGCGGCGAGGTTGAACTCCGAGCTCGCCAGGTTCTGTCGCGCGTCCAGGTATGCGATGTAGTTGCCTACGCCCCGCTGGAAGGAACGCAGCTGGTAGTCCACCGAGCCGGCCGCCGACGTGGTCTGCCGGCGTAGCGACTCGTAGCGCTCCGCCTGCTTGTCCAGGTTGACCAGGCTGACCTGCACTTCCTTGAACGCCGTGAGCACGGTTCGGACATAGTTGGCGGCCTGGGCCTGGAACTGCGCCTCAGCCACCCCGACGTTGGCCCGCAAGCGGCCTCCCTGGAAGATCGGCTGCAGGAGCCCGCCGACCAGGTTGAAGAAGTACTGATCCACTCTGAACAGGTCGGCGAAGGAACCGGCCTGCAGGCCGACCGTCGCGTCGAGGCGAATCTGCGGATACAGTTGCGCCTTCCGGGAGCCTATCCGGTACCGCGCCGCTTCCATCCGCTGCCAGGCCGACCACACATCCGGCCGCTGCTCGAGGAGAGCCGCGGTGAGATCCGCCGGCACCGGGTCCAGCACGACCGCGGGCGCTTCGTCCACGCCCACCAGCTCATCGATGGTTCCCGCGTATCGTCCGAGCAGGATGGCGAGCCGACCCCTGGCTTCTTCGTAGGCGCTTTCCAGCACGGGGAGAGTCGCCTCGGTATTGCGGTACAGGGACTGAATCGTGTACAGCTCGAACGTGGTCACGAGGCCGCTGTAATAGCGTTCGTTGGTGAGCTCGGACCGCTCGCGAAGAACGTCGACGCTGAACGTCGTCAGCTCGACCTGGCGCCGAAGCTCGACGATCTCCGCGTACGTGGCGATCGTGGCCGAGATCACTGCCAGCCGGGCCGTCTCGTAGTCCCCTTCACTGGCCAGGAAGTCACTGATCGCGGCCTTCGTCTCGTTCCGGTACTTGCCCCAGAAGTCGATCTCGTAACTGAAGCCGAGGGCGGCCGTCCACGTGTCGTACTGGAACCGGTCGGGAAACAGGGACGGCTGACCGGGCGGCTGCTCGCCGCCCCCGCCGATCTGTCCGGCAAACCCGGCGTTGGTGGGAGCGTCCTGGTACGTGCCATCCGCGGAGAGACCGATCTGCGGGAACAGGTCGGCGCGGGCGATCCGATAACGCTGGCGGACTTCTTCCACTCGCGCCACGGCTTCGCGCAGGTCCAGGTTGGCGGCCAGGGCCGTGTCCACCAGGGCTTCCAGGACGGGATCGTCGTAGACAGTCCACCAGCGTTCGGCCTCCCGGGCGTCCCGGACCGAGTCCGCGGTCGCCGCGCTATCCATGGGCGCGGCCGCATACTCCGCCGGCAGGTGAAGAACCGTGGTCGGCTCCCGGGTCTCAGGAGCGAACGAACAACCGGCAGCCAATAGCCCGGCGACGGCCAGGGCCGCGATCGACCTACGCATGGGTCACCTCCCGGGTTGCCAGGCCGTGGTAGATGACCTCGAACAGGTGCTCCTTGCGCTCCTCGAGGTAGGCGTCGAAGTCCTCGGCTGCGAGCGGGTTCATCATCTTCACGGTCGGAAGGGTCACGAACGGGAAGACGCATGCAGAAACGACGGTCAGCATGAGCTGCCTGGGATTCACCGGATGGATCTCGCCGCTCGCTACCGCCCGCTCGACGGCGTCGACCATCGCGCGCTGCGGCGACCCCTCGGTAGCGAAGGCGCGTGCGAGCATCTCTCCGAGGATCGGGCTCCCGGCCATATTCTCCGCCACCATCCACATCGCAGCATGACGGTGCTGCCGGACCGAATCGATGTAGTGGTTGATGAACGCCTTCAGAGTGTCGGCGAATCGTCCTCCCTCGGCCGGCGCGTCGAAGCTGAGGAGGAACTCGTTGAACAGACGCTCTGCCACCGCATCGTAGAGCTGCTGCTTCGTACGGAAGTAGTAGTGCAGAAGCGGTCGGTGGATGTCCGCCTCATCGGCGATCTCCTGAAGGCGCGCCCCGTCTCTGCCCTTGCGGGCGAAGACCCTGAGCGCCGCCTCGAAGATGCGGGTCTCCGTATCGGCCGCGTCCTGCTCGGACGATGTTGTCCTGCCCGCTGTCCGGTCAGCCACTTTCCCATCCTGTCCAGAGTGTTTGACAAACTAGTCAAACAATAATGCAAAACCTCGGATCGTCAACCCTGCGGGAGGCTGACACGGAGATGGTGACGAACGCGTTCCGGGGCGAGACGAGGTGGGATCGGGCGCTGAGGAGCAAGTTGATGGGGCTGATTAGGCGCGTCTGAGCCGAGCTCGACGTATCGAGATCATCACTCGCTTGCATCGACCTCGGGGGATGCCGCAGGTTGGGCCTCCCCGTCGCACATCAACTGATGTAGACTGGTGAGCCGACCCACACTTTAAACATAGAACGAGGGAATCAGCATGTCACACACCCTGCCCCGGCTTCCGTACGCGTACGACGCGCTGGAGCCGCACATCGACGCGCGCACCATGGAGATCCATCACACCAAGCACCACCAGGGCTACGTCAACAAATTGAACGCGGCCCTGGAGGGACAGCCCGAGCTTCAGGACCTCTCGGCCCTCGAGCTCCTGATGAGCCTCGACTCGATCCCGGACAGCATCCGCACCGCCGTGCGCAACAACGGCGGCGGCCACGTGAACCACTCCCTGTTCTGGACGAACATGAGCCCGAACGGGGGAGGCACTCCGGGCGGCCTGCTCGGGCAGGCGATCGACGACTCGTTCGGCTCGTTCGTCGAGTTCCACAAGCAGTTCAGCGCCGCGGCGGCCGGCCGGTTCGGAAGCGGCTGGGCCTGGCTGTGCGCCGCATCGGACGGCCTCGTCGTGACCTCGACGGCGAACCAGGACAACCCGATCTTCACCGATGGCAACGTGCCTATCCTAGGCCTCGACGTGTGGGAGCACGCTTACTACCTCAACTACCAGAACCGGCGCCCGGACTACATCGAGGCGTTCTGGAACGTGGTGGACTGGGACGAGGTGGCGGGCCGCCTGGCGCTGGTGCGCACGGGCGAGGCGTTCGACGAACTGAAGTCGTGGGCCAAGAGCCAGTGGAACGAGCTCAAGGACGCGCTCAAGAAGCTAACGGACTAATGTCCGACACCTTTAGCTCAACCGGGGGCCGCTGCCCGGCGGCCCCCGTGTCAATCCTCAGAAGGAGATTCGAAGCATGAAACAATGGCTCCTGGGCGTCTGCGTATTCCTGCTGCTGGCGACGCCCGCAGCCGCGCAGGACAAGCCCAACATTCTAGTGATTTGGGGCGACGACATCGGCCAGTTCAACGTCAGCGCCTACAACATGGGCATGATGGGCTACGAGACGCCGAACATCGATCGCATCGCCGACGAGGGGATGATTTTCACGGACTCGTACGGTGAGCAGAGCTGCACGGCGGGCCGGTCCACCTTCATCACAGGCCAGTCGGGTTTCCGGACGGGCCTGCTCAAAGTTGGCCTCCCGGGCGCCGATCTAGGACTGCAGGCTGAGGATGTGACGATCGCGGAGCTTCTCAAGCCGCACGGCTATGCCACCGGCCAGTTCGGGAAGAACCACCTCGGCGACCGGGACGAGATGCTCCCGACCAATCATGGATTCGACGAGTTTCTTGGCAGTCTGTACCACCTCAATGCGGAAGAGGAACCGGAGAATGAAGACTACCCGCTCGACGTAGTGCTCGCCGACGGTCGGGTCTTTCAGGAAGCGTTCGGTCCCCGGGGTGTGCTGCACAGCTTCGCGGACGGCCGGATCGAAGACACTGGACCGCTTACGCGAAAGCGTATGGAGACTGTGGATGAGGAGACGCTCGAAGGGGCGGTGCGGTTCATTCGGGAGGCGCACGCCAACGGGAAGCGTTTCTTCGTGTGGTACAACACGACGCGCATGCACGTCTGGACGCATCTCAAAGAGGAGTCCGAGGGCGTCACTGGACTCGGCATCTATCCGGACGGAATGGTCGAGCACGACGGCCATGTAGGCGAGCTTCTCGACCTCTTGGATGAGTTGGGCATCGCCGACAACACGATCGTCTACTATTCCACCGACAACGGTGCCGAGACGTTCACCTGGCCTGACGGCGGAACGACTCCCTTCCGGGGCGAGAAGAACACGAACTGGGAAGGCGGCTACCGGGTGCCCGCCATGATCCGCTGGCCGGGAGTGATAGAACCTGGCCAGGTCTCGAACGAGATCATCTCGCAGCTCGACTGGTTGCCCACCTTCCTCGCGGCCGCCGGCGAGCCCAACGTCAAGGAAGAACTTCTGGCGGGGAAGCAGGTTGGTGATCGTACGTTCAAGGTTCACCTCGATGGCTACAACTTCCTCCCATACCTCAGAGGCGAGACCGACACCGGGCCGCGGCGCGAGTTCTTCTATTTCAGTGATGACGGCAACCTGGTGGGCCTGCGCTACAACAACTGGAAGATCGTGTTCGCGGAGCAGCGTGCGCACGGAATGAACGTATGGCAGGATCCCTTCACGCAGCTCCGGCTGCCGAAGATCTTCAACCTCCGCACGGATCCGTTCGAGCGAGCGGATCACGAAGCCATCGGCTACGGGGAGTGGCGATTCGACCGTCTCTTCCTGCTCGTCCCTGCGCAGGCCTTCGTCGGCAAGTTCCTGGGCACGTTCCAGGAGTTCCCGCCGCGGCAGAAGCCGTCGAGCTTCAGCATCGACCAGGTGCTGGAGGGCATGCAGAAGGCGGGCACGCAGTAGGGAGTGTCGGCTGAAGTCAAAAGAAGAGGCCGCAGGAAGCGGGCGTCCACGTGGCGCCCGTTTTCGTCCATGAAGTTGCACAACACGAAGGGGGGCCTCACCTTTGGGCTCCCCTGTTTCTTATTCACACAGGAGACGCGATCCATGATGAAGAAGTTTCTACCCGGTACGCTCGGCGCGCTGGCCGCACTGCTCCTGGCCATTCCCGCCGCCGCGCAGGACAAACCCAACATCCTCGTGGTGTGGGGCGATGACATCGGCCAGTCGAACATCAGCGCCTACACCATGGGCCTGGTGGGCTACCGGACGCCGAACATCGATCGCATCGCGAACGAGGGGATGATCTTCACGGACTACTACGGCGAACAGAGCTGCACGGCGGGTCGCTCGTCGTTCATAACGGGACAGAGCGTGTTCCGGACCGGCCTCTCGAAGGTCGGGCTCCCGGGCGCCGACCTTGGCTTGCGGGTCGACGACCCGACGATCGCGGTGATCCTCAAGGACCAGGGCTATGCCACTGGGCAGTTCGGCAAGAACCACCTGGGGGACAAGGACGAGTTCCTGCCCACCAACCACGGGTTCGACGAGTTCCTCGGGAACCTGTACCACCTGAACGCGGAGGAGGAGCCCGAAGACGAGGACTACCCGGGTGACATGGTCCTCGCCGACGGCCGCACGTTTCACGAGGCCTTCGGCCCGCGCGGCGTCATCCACTCGTGGGCCAATGACGACGGAACTCAGCGCGTGCAGGATACTGGCCCGCTAACCAAGAAGCGCATGGAGACGGTGGACGACGAAACGGCTGAGGCGGCGATTCGCTTCATCCGAGATGCCCACGAGGCGGGCACCCCATGGTTCGTGTGGTGGAACGGCACCCGGATGCACTTCCGCACGCACGTGAAAGAGGAGCTGCGGGGCATCTCCGGCCAGGACGAGTACGCCGACGGCATGGTCGAGCACGACATGCACATCGGTATGTTCCTCGATCTCCTGGACGAGCTGGGCATCGCGGACAACACGATCGTGTTCTACAGCACGGACAACGGCCCGCACATG
Organism: Gemmatimonadota bacterium; assembly: GCA_039585235.1. Lineage (GTDB taxonomy): Bacteria > Gemmatimonadota > Gemmatimonadetes > Palauibacterales > Palauibacteraceae > Benthicola. The sequence continues at coordinate 8,281 of JBDGWG010000066.1, forward strand.
AACACGTGGCCCGATGCCGCGTGGTCGCCGTTCCGCGGCGAGAAGAACACGAACTGGGAGGGCGGCTGGCGCGTGCCGGCCATGGTGCGCTGGCCGGGCCAGATTCCGGCAGGCTCGGTGACGAACGAAATCGTGCACCACATGGATTGGCTCCCGACGCTGGCGGCCATCGGGGGCAAGGACGACATCAAGCAGGACCTACTGGACGGATACTCCTCGAGCGCACTGGGTCGCGACTACAGGGTACACCTCGACGGCTACAACATCCTTCCTCTTCTCACAGGCGAATCGGACGTCAGCCCGAGAAGAGAGATCTTCTACTTCTCGGATACAGGCGATCTGACGGCGCTCAGGTATCACGACTGGAAGTTGGTATTCCTCGAGCAGCCTACCGACGCGACGCTGCGTGCCTGGACCGATCCGTGGGTCGAGCTGAGGTTCCCGCTCATATTCCACATGCGGCGAGACCCGTACGAGAGGGCGATCGAAACGTCCAACACTTATTTTGATTGGTTGATCGACAAGATCTACCTGCTCGTACCGGCGCAGCAGTACGTGGCGAGGTTCCTACAGACCTTCCAGGAGTTCCCGCCGCGCCAGAAGGCGGCGAGCTTCAGCATCGACCAGGTGATGGAGAAGCTGACTCCTCCGACGCCGTAGGGTCACAGCTAGTGCGAAGCGGGCGCCCAAGTGGCGCCCGCTTTCGTCTGTGCGATACGATTCTGGGCGACACGACACGTCTCTACGAAGAGGTACAACATGCGAATCCAGCGAATCTCCAGCCTCGCTCTCCTGGCTTCATGCGCCGCTCTCAGCGCCTGCACCGAGCGACCGGCCGACTCGTCCGCCGAGCTGAGCCAGGTCTCGGAGGCGGCGCCCGCGCCGTCACTGCCTTCGTGGAACGAGGGCCCGTCCAAGCAGGCCATCGTCGACTTCGTGGCCCGCGTTACGGATCGGGTCTCGGCCGACTACGTGCCACCGGCCGAGCGCATCGCCGTATTCGACAACGACGGCACCCTGTGGTCCGAGATGCCGTTCTACTTCCAGCTCCAGTTCGCCATCGACCGGGTAAAGGCCCTGGTGGACGAGCACCCCGAGTGGCGCGAGGAGGAAGCGTTCAGGGCCGTACTCGAAGACGACCGGGAGACCCTGGAGACTCTCGATCTGCATGACGCGATGCAGGTCATCATGGTGGCGCACTCCGGCGTCACCACCGACGAGTTCGAGGCCGCGGTCGAGGACTGGCTGGCCACCGCGCGGCACCCGCGGTTCGGGGTGGCGTACGACGAGCTCATCTACCAGCCGATGGTGGAACTGCTCGTGTACCTGCGAGCGCACGAGTTCAAGACGTTCATCGTATCCGGCGGAGGCATAGACTTCATGCGCAGCTTCGTCGAAGACGCCTACGGCATCCCGCCCGAGCAGGTGGTCGGCAGCTCGGGGGCGCTCGAGTTCCGGATGGACGACGGCGTCCCGACGCTGCACAAGCTGCCCGAGATCAACTTCGTGGACGACAAGGCCGGCAAGCCCGTAGGCATCTACCGCTACATCGGCCGCCGGCCCGTCTTCGCGGGCGGAAACTCGGACGGAGACCTCCAGATGCTGCAGTACACGGCTCCCGGAGACCGGGCGGCGTTCGGCCTCATCGTCCACCACGACGACGACGAGCGCGAGGTCGCCTACGATCGCGACTCCCACGTGGGGAGGCTCGATGTGGGACTGACCGAGGCGCCGGAGCGTGGCTGGGTCGTGGTGAGTATGAAGAACGACTGGAAGAAGGTGTTTCCCCCGCCGAATCTGCCGTAGAGCAACGTCCTGGTCGAGAGCGGGCGCCTCTCGTAGTGCCCGCTCTCGCTGGTAGGAGTGGTGCCAAAGGTGGTTACGGCACCGGGATTTCCGTCCCGTACATCTCGTTGATCTCGCCGTAGATCTCCTCGAGGATATCGTGGTGCACGACACGACCATCGAGCATCATCTGCGAGAACTCCGTCCGCTGGAGGGACGGATCGGGAGGCACGTTCCCGAGTGCCGAGGGCATGGGCCAGATGTCCTCGTCCACCGCCGCCATCCGCACCCGGATGTCGTCCTTCGTGACGTTGAATACCATGTAGTCCACGGCGAGCGCGAGC
>JBDGWG010000067.1:0-11093 GCA_039585235.1 Gemmatimonadota bacterium
GAGGACCGGAGTGGACTGACCGCTGGTGTACCTGTTGTCCCGCCAGGGGCATCGCAGGGTAGCTACGTCGGGAAGGGATAACCGCTGAAAGCATCTAAGTGGGAAGCCCCCCCCGAGATGAGATCTCCCGTACCGTAAGGTACCTGAAGGCCCGCAGGAGACGACTGCGTGGATAGGCGGCAGGTGTAAGCGTGGCAACACGTTCAGCCGAGCCGTACTAATCGGCCGTGCGGCTTGATCCTTCTCATGTATATCAGAGACGTCTCCTACACTCTTGCGTGCACAACCGACAACCTCTCGCCCCTGTTTGGCATAGTGCCGGTGGTTCTCGCGAGGGGGTCACACCTGGTCCCATCCCGAACCCAGCAGTTAAGCCCCTCAGCGCCGATGGTACTGCAGCCTCAGGCCGTGGGAGAGTAGGTCACCGCAGAGTAGGTCACCGCCGGCTCTTATTCCGTTCGCCTCACCCGGTTCACCCGGGTGGGGCGTTCGCTTTCCTATTGCCTCTTCTTTTGCCTCAAACGGGAGGGCGCTGCCTCATTGCCCGGCGGCGCGCCCCGGGGTAGTCTGGGGCCTTCAGGGTCGATACAGATTCACTACACGCACGGAGAAGAAAGAAGATGAAAAGCCATCTCGGCCGCTGGGCCGTGTTCGGCGCCGGCTTGAGTCTGGCCGTGATCGCCATGCCGCACCGGGTAGCCGCTCAGGAGACCGACTACGAGCTCGAAAAGAAGAAGCTGGAGGTGGCCCAGGCCATCGAGGACATGGTCCAGGACGATGCGGGACTGCAGCGCTTTTTCGACGACTCCTACGGCTATACGGTCTTCCCGAACGTGGGCAAGGGCGGATTCGTGGTCGGCGGCGCTCACGGTACGGGGCTGGTCTACGAGGGGGGCGCCCTCGTGGGGAAGTCTGATCTCAAGCAGGTGAACGTGGGGCTGCAGATGGGCGGCCAGTCGTACATCCAGGTGATCTTCTTCCAGGGCAAAGAGGACCTGGACCGGTTCAAGGCGGGGGACCTCGAATTCAGCGGGCAGGCCTCTGCGGTCGCGATCACGGAAGGTGCCTCGGCGGACATCGACTATTCCAAGGGCGTGGCAGTGGTCAGCAAGGCGAAGGGCGGGCTGATGTACGAGGCTTCTCTGGGCGGCCAGAAGTTCGAGTACAAGCCGATCGGGTAGGCTCAGACGTCGATTATGCCCTGGGCCGGGGGTTCGCCTACGGCCCGGGATATCTCGTGCAGCAACCGGCTGACTACCTCTCCCGGGTGCCCCGCGTGCATCACGGAACCGAGCACCGCGACGCCGGCACCCGCGGCAGCCACGGGGCCCACGTTCTCGACCGTGATCCCGCCGATCCCGACGCAAGGCAGCCCCGACGCGGCGGCCACGTGGCCCACCCGCGCGGGACCGATGGCCTCGAGCTCGAGCCCCGCCTTCGATCTGGTGCCGTACACGGCACCCACGCCGAGGTAGTCGGCCCCGATCCCTGCCGCGCGCGCGCCTTCCTCCGGGTCATCCGTAGAGTATCCGATGAGGAACGCGGGATCCACGCTTCGCCGGACGGCCTCCACCGGAATGTCGTCCGGCCCCAGGTGCACGCCGTCCGCGTCGGCCGCGAGAGCCACATCCAGCCGGTCATTGACGAACAGAAGGGCGTCGAACGACCTCGTGACCTGGCGTGCCTTCAGCGCCTCCCCGTAAAGGTCCGCTGCCGAGCTCTCCTTGTCGCGCAGCTGGATCGCCCGGCACCCGGCCTCGAGGCACTCGGCGACCACGTCGAGCGTGCTCCCGGCCGCGGGCTTCGGGTGCGTGACGACGATCAGCCGCAGACGGCCGATGAGGTCACTCGCCGCGCTCACGGCGGATCCGGTTTCTGGCGTTCACGTGCTCCCGGTTCGTGCGAGTGAACTCGTGCGAGCCGTCCGGGCGGGCGACGAAGAACAGGTAGGGCACGTCGGCCGGGTACAGTGCGGCATCGAGCGCCTGTGCGCCGGGCGACGAGATGGGGCCGGGCGGGAGTCCAGCATGCGTGTACGTGTTGTAGGGATCGTCCGCCACCCGGTCGATATCGGCGAACAGGAGCCGCTCCCTGGGCTCGCCGAGTGCGTACTGCACCGTGGGGTCGGCCTGCAGGAGCATTCCGATCTCCAGCCGGTTCGTATACACGCCCGCGATGACAGGGCGCTCTTCCTCGACCCGGGCCTCCTCCTCGACGATGCTGGCCAGAGTGACGAGCTCCCGTTCGTCGAACTCCAGGCTGTCCAGCCGGGCGCGCCTCTCGGCCGTCCAGTAGTCGCGATAGCGGCCCGCCATTTCGAGGAGAACGGAGGCCGGCTCCACTCCCTCGGCAAAACGATACGTCTCCGGGAAGAGGTAGCCTTCCAGCGTGGGCCCGGGGACTCCCGTCCGGGCGACGAAGGCCGAGTCGCGCGCCATGCGCGTCACCGAATCGGCGGTGCTCCCCGTGACTGCGGCCACGAGCGGCGCCAGCTCCCGAATCGTGAAGCCCTCGGGAACGGTCAGGGGGAACGTCACGACCTCACCCGCAGCGAGAACGTCGAGGATCTCGCTCCAGCCCATGCCGCCGGTGAATCGGTAGCGGCCGGCCTTGAGCGAGCTCTCGACTCCCCGAGCACGGGCCGCGAAAGCGAACAGGCGCGGATACCTGACGAGGCGCTCCTCCCGCAGCTGCCGGCCGATCGCCAGCGCACCCGAACCGGCGGGGACGACGACCTCGATCGTCTCGCCGAGCGCGGGAGCCCCGCCGGGGGGGGCGGCGGCGTACCACACTCCGGCGCCCGCCGCGCAGAGAAGGGTTATCACCAGGACGGCGAGCCTCTTCTTTCTCACTCGTCCTCCTCCAGGTACTCCCTCAGCAGGAGTGTCGCCGCCAGCCGGTCCCGGAGCCCCCTCTCCCGTCTCCTGCGCCGTGAAAGCTCCATCTCGCGCAGCATCTCGTCCGCCTCGTAGCTGGTGAGGCGCTCGTCCCGCTCGACGACGGGCACGCCGCACAGGAGCGCGAGGCGCGCGGCGAACTTCCTCGCCTCGGCCGCCATCTCGCCTGCGGTTCCGTCCATGTGAACGGGAACGCCCACCAGCACGACGGCGGGTTCCAGATCCCTGAGCAGTCGCACCAGCCCTTCGGGTGGCTCGGCAGGGGGATCCGCGTTCTTCACCGTCGCATGGGGCGACGCGATGGTGCGCGACGGGTCCGTGACGGCCACGCCAATGCGCCGGCGCCCGTAGTCCAGGGCCACGACCCGCCCGGGATTCGCTGTCAGATCCCCTCCACCGCCTGATCGAGCGTAGCGCCGGCCTGTAGCCTGAGGCGAACGTGCCGCAGCGCGGCCGGAGAGCCGATCACGAATCGAAGGCCTTCGCCCCCGTCGAGCGGCGCGCGGACCACACCCACCGGTTCCTCGACGGCGCCTCCGAGCACACCCTCGATCAGACCCTCGGTGAACGGCGTGCCGGGGTCGCCCGTCGGCGCCCGCCCGCTCGCCGCGAGATCCGGTGCGTCCTGCACGACGACCTCGGCGTAGCCGCCGATTCCCCGCGACCACTCGAACGTTCCGAGCCCCCGGGCGCCCGTCTCGGCGTTCACCGCCGACCAGAAGTCGTTCGTGTCGAGCTCCGCGAGCGAGACGACCGAGGCGATGCGACGCGTGATCTCTTCCCCGGCCGCCCGGCCGGCGTCCCTCACCGCCGACGCGACGGGCTCTCCCCCCCTGTCCGCCGCCGACGCCAGGGCGTGCAGGGCGAGAACAGGGACACGAATCTCGTTGTCGAGGCGATAGTCAACCATGGGCCCATCCGTTTCGCGTGAGCGTCGACGAGTCCTGAAAGTAGAGAATGCCGACCGGCCGGCAAGCGAAGGCACTTTCAGGTCCGAAAAGGTTATTGGCATAGGGGATGGATGGCGCCAAGTTGAAGTATCGGCGCCGATCGCAGAGCAGCACCGTTCGCATCACCGGAGGGACGCTATGGATTACGATGACCAAATTGAATACAGAGAAGCTCTCGGTTTCCTTGCCGGCCTCACCATTGGGGCCGTGATCGGGACGGCCGCCGCGCTTCTCATGGCGCCGCAGAGCGGGGCCCGCACGCGCAGGCAGATCGCCCGGAAGGCGGAAGAGTGGACGGATGCCGCGGGCGAGACGCTCGAGGACGTGCGCGACGATGCCCGTGAGCTGGCCGACCGGACCGCCCGGGATACTCGCCGGTTGGCACGCCGGGCGCGCAAGAAGGCCGATCGCACGGGGGACCGTCTCACCGAAGTCGTCGAGAAGGGACGAGAGCGCCTGCGCACCTGAGCGCTCCTCCGGCCGATCACCCCCCGCCCAGGAGGCTCATGCTCGCCCAGGAGCTGATCGCTCGAAAGCGCGATGGCGCCGAGCTTACGACCGAGGAGCTCCAGGAGTTCCTTGTGGAATACGGTTCCGGCGAGGTTCCCGACTATCAGATGTCGGCCTTCCTGATGGCGGTGCTTCTCAACGGAATGAGTGCCGCCGAGCTCGGAACGCTCACGCGGTCGATCATCGATTCGGGTCGCCGGCTCGACTTCCGCGGAGACGGAGGGCCACCCGCGGTGGACAAGCACTCCACGGGCGGCGTCGGTGACAAGGTCAGCCTGATCCTCGCGCCACTCCTCGCCGAGTACGGTCTCCGGGTCCCCATGATGTCCGGCCGAGGGCTCGGCCACACCGGCGGTACGGTGGACAAGCTCGAGTCGATCCCCGGCTTCCGGACCGGTCTCGACCTGGACGAGTTCCAGGCCGTGCTGGGTGACGTGGGCTGCGCGATGATCCGCCAGACCCCGGTGATCGCACCCCTCGATGGGCGCCTGTATGCCCTGCGCGACGTAACCGCGACCGTGCCCTCCATCCCTCTCATTTCCGCCAGCATCGTCTCGAAGAAGGCCGCCGAAGGCATCGAAGCCCTGGTACTCGATGTGAAGTACGGGTCCGGCGCGTTCATGCGGGACCCGGACCAGGCCGTTCTCCTGGCCCAGACGCTGGTGGGGCTGGCGGAATCCGAAGGCGTGCATGCCGTCGCCCTGCTCACCGCGATGGAGCAGCCGCTCGGCCAGACAGTCGGAAACGCCCTGGAGGTCAGAGAAGCGGTGGAGTGTCTTCGAGGCGGGGGACCGCCGGACCTTCGGGAGGTCACGCTGGCTCTCGCCGCCGCGAGCGTGACGGCGGCCGGCAGCGACTCGCCGGCCGATGACATCGTGGCGGGGTTCGAGGCGATGCTCGACGACGGACGGGCCCTGGACAGGTTCGCACGCCTGGTGGAGCGGCAGGGTGGAGACCACGAAGTCACGACGCGCCCGGAGCTCCTTCCGGCAGCTCCGCTGCGCGTGACGTGGGAGTCGCCGGCCGATGGTTTCGTAACTCGCGCGGACGCGTACGAGATCGGTATGGCCGCCGTGAAGCTCGGGGCGGGGAGGCGAAGGATCGAAGACGCCGTGGACCCGGCCGTCGGCTTCGAGCTTCTCGCACGCCGGGGGGACAGAGTGCAGCGCGGTCAGCCGGTCGCCGTGATCCACGCCCGGTCGGCGGACGCCGCCGAGTCCGCGGCCGCCGGGCTTCGCGAGGCCTACGAGTTCGGCGAGGCAGCTCCCCCGGACGTTCCTCTGGTGTGGAGGCGCGTGCCCCCGGAATAGTCGAGGCGGCGGGCTAGAACTCGAAGTCGTCGGACACGGGCGGGGCCAGGGAGTCGGAGAAGACGCCCAGACTGTCGGAACGCTCGCGGGTGCCCCAGGGCCCGTGGATGTCGCACGTTTCCCGGGGCTCCGTCTCGGGAACGTACACTTCCGTGTACACGGCCTCCGGAGGACACCAGGCCGTGGCGAGCATCCCGGTCGTGCGGTCCACCTGGCGCTCGATCAGACCCGTGGGCCTGGGCCACGGCGCCGGCGCCGGCCGGTCCGCGTAGAAGTACTTGAGAACCTCTGCGTTCACGGGGGCCGCATCGCGCCCACCCTGTGCGTCGTCGCGGATCCGGGCCGGCAAGTCGAATCCCACCCAGGCGACTGTGACGAGATCCTGCGTGAAGCCGACGAACCAGGTGTTCGTGAGCTCGTTCGTGGTCCCGGTCTTTCCGCCCACCGGGATCTCCCACGGCACGCCCAGCGAGCGGATGCGAATACCTGAGCCCCGGTCCACGACGTCCCGGAGCATGGACACCATGATCCACGACGTACTCTCGTCCAGAACCTCCTCGCGAGCCACCGGAGCTTCCCACAGCACCTCGCCTTCGGCGCTCTCGATGCGGAGAATGGGGCGCGGTGTGACCCGGATCCCGAGGTTGGCGAACGTGGTGTAGGCCTCGGCCATCTCGATCGGCCTCACCGAGGGCGATCCGATAGAAGTCGAGGGCACGCGGTCCACGCGCGACGTGACCCCCATGCGATGGGCGTACTGGGCCACGGCCTCCAGCCCGACGCGCAAGCCGACCTTGACCGCGACCACGTTGATGGATGCCGCGAGCGCGTCCCGGATCGTGACGGGGCCGCGGAAGTCGTTGGTGAAATTGCTGGGTGACCAGATCGAACCGTCCGGCTGGGGAAACTCGATTGGCGTGTCGAAGATCACCTCGGAGGCCGGAATACCGTTCTCGATGGCCGCGGTATATACGAACGGCTTGAACAGGGACCCGGGCTGGCGCTCCGCCTGGATGGCGCGGTTGAATTCTGAGTCCCGGAAGTCACGCCCGCCCACCAGGGCCAGGACATCGCCGTTCCGCGGATCGACGGCCAGGAACATGCCCTGGACGTAGGGCATGTTGGGACCGGCCAGGCTGTCCGCAGGCCAGGCCCGGGTCGCGCGGTACGTCGGCGCCGTGAACCCCGGCTGTTTCTCGACCCACTCGAGCTGAGCCAGGACAGCGGAATCGGCCACGGCCTGGAGATCCGGATCCAGGGTCGTGTAAATCCGAAGCCCGGACTCATAGATCTGGGTACCGTAGCGCTCGATCAGGATGCGGCGCACCCACTCCACGAAGTGTGGGGCGGTGATGCGGTCTCGTGCGTCCTGTCGCAGGATCAACGGGTAGGCGCTGGCCGCGGCTTCTTCGTCTGCCGTGATCATCCCCTGACCTGCCATCACGCCGAGAACCAGGTTGCGCCTGGCCAGCGCCCGCTCCGGGTTCATGATCGGTGAATATCGCCGGGGCGCCACCGGCATGGCCGCCAAGGTGGCAGCCTCCGGCAGGTTCAGGTCGCGGACATTCTTCCCGTAGTATCGTTGCGCGGCGTTTTGCACTCCGTAGACGCCGTCGAAGTTGATCTGGTTGAGGTAGGCCTCCAGGATCTCGGTTTTCGTGTAGGCCTGTTCGAGCGAACGGGCCACCCTCATCTCCCGCAGTTTTCGCCGAACCGAGATATCCTGCCGGTTCACGATCGAGGCGAACATGTTGCCTGCGAGCTGCTGGGTGATCGTGCTCCCGCCCGCTGCGTCGTACCCCGAGAACGCGAACTCCACCACCGCGCGAGCGGACCTCAGATAGTCGATGCCCCTGTGCGACCAGAAGCGCTTGTCTTCCACCGCCACGAAGGCGTCCACCACGTGCCGGGGGATCTGCTGATACTCGATCGCGGTGCGCCGCTCGACGGCGAACTCGTGAAGCAGGGTGCCGTCCGCCGCGTAGACTCGCGTGGCTTCCTTGGGCTCGAACGCGTAGATCTGCGCGATCGACGGACACCCGTCGCAGATGTGAGACCACACGCCCCAGGCCAGCCCGCCCGTGAGCGCGAGCCCCGCGAGCAGGGCCGTGAGCGCGATCCAGCGGGCCCGGGGCCCGGGCCGCGAGAGCCGAAATCTCTTGTTGCCTGTGCTTCCCGCCATATCTATGCTATGCGCTTCCAGGTGACCTGACGCATCACGATGCCACTTCTACGAACGCGGACGGCGAATGTTTCTCCCGGTGGACGAGCAGCTGGACCGGATTCGCGACGGGATCGCGGAGATCCTTCCTGAAGCCGAGCTCGTCGCGAAGCTCGAGCGCTCGCGCGCGAACCGGAAGCCCTTGATCGTGAAGCAGGGATTCGACCCCACCCGTCCGGATCTCCATATCGGCCACGCCGTGTCGATTCACAAACTGCGGACTTTCCAGGAGCTCGGCCACCGCGTGGTGTTCGTGATCGGTGACTTCACCGCTCTCGTGGGAGACCCTTCCGGGCAGAGCGATTCGCGGCCCATGCTGACGCGCGAGGAGATCGAGGACAATCTGCAGACGTATCGGGAGGGAGTGTTTCACATCCTCGACCCGGAGCGCACCGAGATCCGGCGGAACAGCGAATGGCTGGCCGCGCTGCGGCTCCAGGACGTCCTTCGTCTCACGTCGCAGTACACGGTGGCGCGCATGCTCGAGCGCGACGACTTCGCCGCCCGGTACTCGGAGGAGAAGCCGATCTCGTTGGTCGAGTTCCTGTATCCGATGATGCAAGCGTACGACTCGGTCGCCCTGGAGGCGGACGTGGAGCTCGGAGGCACGGATCAGAAGTTCAACCTGCTTCTCGGGCGCACCCTTCAGGAGAAGGCCGGGCAGGAGCCGCAAGTGTGCGTCACTCTACCGCTGCTTCGGGGCACGGACGGCGAGCGGAAGATGTCGAAGTCATATGACAACTATATCGGTCTCACGATGGCCCCGGCCGACATGTTCGGCCGCACCATGTCGATTCCCGATTCTCTGCTCGACGAATGGATTCATCTTGCGTCCGGCGCGCCAGGTCTCGAGCGATCGCGGTGGATCGAGTTGGCGGACGACGACCCGCTGGCCGCGAAGCGCTGGCTGGCCGAGACGATCACGGCCAGGTACCACGACGGCGCGGCCGGCGCCGAGGCTCGCGACGCCTTCGACCGCGTTCACCGCGAGCGCGACGTGCCCGAAGAGCTCGAAACGTGCGTCCTCGAGGCCGGGGAGAAAGGCGAGCTGTGGATCGGCCACGCTCTGGCGCGCTCGGGCCTGGCGTCGTCCACTTCCGAGGCGCGGCGACTCATCGAGCAGGGAGGCGTGAAGATCGACGGCGAGGTCGTCGGCGACCCCGAGTGTCACGTTTCTCCGGGTTCGTACGTTCTGCAGAGAGGAAAGAGGAGGTTCCTGCGACTGGTCGTGGAGACTGCCGGGGAACCCGACAATTGCCCCTCGACAACCGACGGGGATACCGGCTCTGGTTGACACGAGTGGCGCAGGGCCTCAGCTTTCCGAACCAAGCTGAAGCAATGTTACTTACGCCGGTTCGCGATACCGTCGCATGGGACGTTGCGGAGAGAGCGCGGGCTATTGACACTCGTTGGGCACGTCCGTAGACTTTCCACATGGCTGAGAACAGGACTGCAGTTCTCGGTCACACAGAGCGAGAGTCCTCCTGCCTCACCTTTCCCGGACTCTCGGTTTCGGCCCTCAAAGGGGGTCGTGAAGTTGGGCCATATGCGCACGGGCTGTGCGCACGATATAGAACGAAGCCTTCGGCAACGCAGGCTGTCCCTCGGATTGTTCGGCGTCCTGCTACGGATGGGGCGAACCACGTCGGTTGAACATCTCGAGGCTCGGCAGGAGGTCGGGCGGCGCGAGGCTGCCCGACGATCCGATTCCTCCAGCAAGGGGAGGGTACTATCGGCTCCAACTTCGTTCGTACCAAGGAGGCCACAGCGGTCCTCCAAATCAGTCGTCTCTCACTCACTGGTCGACCCGTATGCGTTAATGACGCGAAGGGCCGCGAGCGTGCTTTCGCCTCGTGGTCGCGTTTGGGGTCGACGCATCTCCTTATTGCCCTGAGGAGGGTGATCCATGCTGCGTGATTGGTTGAGAGGGGCTTTTCGGGCAGGCTTGGCAACGGCCGGACTGGCGCTAGTCGCGGCGAGTCCGCTGTTTGGCCAGGCCAGCACTGGAAAGATCCAGGGTCGTGTGACTGATGCGGGGACAGGTGCTCCAATCGCGGGAGCGCAGGTCCTCGTCGATGGCACGACACTTGGCAATTTGACCAACGACCAGGGATTCTACTTCGTCAACGAAGTACCCGCGGGTCTCCAGAACATCCGGGCGCAATTCATCGGCTACCGGGCGTTCGTCATCGAGGGCCAGCGCATCCTGGCCGGTCAGACGACCACACTGAACTTCGAGCTCGAGCAGAGCGCCGTGGAGCTGGAGGCGATCACTGTCGAGGGCGAGCGCAACCCGCTCGTTCCGCGTGACCAGGTAGCCTCCAAGTCGATCATTCGCGGTGAGATCATCGAGGAATTGCCGGTCGACAACGTCAACCAAGTCGTCGTCCTTCAGCCGGGGGTCATCCAGACCAATGCCGGTCGAACGATTCGCGGGGGCCGCCCGAACGAGGAGTCGGTCGTGATCGACGGCGTTCAGGTACGCGCCTTCGGCACGGGGCTGGCGGCCAACTTGAATGTTCCGCCCAACTCCCTGGAGCAGCTGGACGTCACGGTCGGCGCCTTCAGCGCAGAGTTCGGTGATGCCCAGTCGGGCGTCGTGAACTTCGTGACGCGGAGCGGCGGAGCCCGCTGGAACGGGTCGCTGCAGCTCCAGACCGACCAGATCGCTCCGGAAGACCACCGCACGAATCAGAACTTCCTCGAACTGAACATCGGCGGGCCGATCGTGGGCCCCCTGTCGTTCTTCTTCGCGGGCCAGGCCATCGGCCGAAGCGCCTCGGTGAACGACGGGTACCCCACTATCGATACGTGCAGCGGCAGTGACGCGATCAACAGCTTCTGCAGCGGTCTCGGCCTCTCGGGCCAGCCCGCGGTATTCGATCTTAACCGCACCTCCTCCGCGGCTGGCGCCAACGACGTGGTCTCGGCGGCGGCGCCCAATTTCGTCGAGTGGAACAACGGTCGGACGAGGCCCCACCACTGGAACGACAATACTAGTCTGACCACGAACCTGAGCTATCAGCTGCCGAGGGGGTCCCGGATCACGCTCGGCTTCACACGGAACCGGACTCAGGACTTCGGGCGGACCGCCGGCTTCACCAGCCAGTTCCAGGTGGATGAGAACAACGGCAACCTGACCGAGAACAACCTCCTCGCTCTCAGCGGCTACTTCGTGCTGTCGCAGAGCGCGGAACAGCAGATC
>JBDGWG010000068.1:0-10440 GCA_039585235.1 Gemmatimonadota bacterium
ACTCCTGGGCGGCTACGGCTACATGACCGAATTCGAGGTCGAACGCTTCTACCGGGACGTGCGGATCACCGAGATCTACGAAGGCTCGCGCGAGATCCAGAAGAACATCATCGCGAGCGCGGTGATCGGCAGGCTCAAGTAGAGGGGTAGTCGAAGCTATCGAGGCAGATCAGGTAGCAGCGGTCACGCCATGAGGGTGGGCCCGAGCAAGCTCGCCTACCAGCGCCAGTCAGCGCACCGAATCGGCATGGGGTAGTCTCGCAGGCGCTGCTTGCTCGAATGTCTCGGCTTCGCCTTGACAGCAGGAGGTCGCGAGTTGTCCTCGCGCTCCGGGCTCGGAAGGTCTCAGCGCGTTGCGCCTCGACAGGTTCGCACGCTTCGCCCGCTCGAAGGTCTCGCCTGCGGCTCGACGGCGAATCTCGCCGACCCGATCTAGTAAAAGACGGTCCTGTCGGTAGTTACGGCAGGGTCGTTTTTCTTGGCATTGTAACAGTGTCACAAACAGTGTCACGACACTGACTCTGGCACTGGTCTCCCCGGAGCCCTTTCTGCCGCTGGCCGAACACCTGCCGGGCCGCTCTCGAGCACCCCAAGGCGGTGCAACGAGCGGACTCTTCGATAGCTTCACACCTGAGCCCGGCCTATACTCCTACCACGGCTCTGCTTCCCCCTCGCCTTCTCTGCCGCGAACCGCGAACCATGTCCGACCTCTTCCAGCGCCTGCGCCGCGGCAAACTGGGCCATTGGGCAGTGGTCTACCTGGCCGGAGCGTGGGTCTTTTTCCAGGGCATCGAGGTCATGGCCGAGCCCTGGAACTTCTCCGCGGGGCTTCAGAGGGCGTTCCACTTGGTCGTGGCCATCGGCTTCCTGGTTACGCTGGTGCTCGCGTGGTACCACGCAGAGAAGGGTCGTCAGCGAGTCAGCGGAGTGGAGATACTCATCATCGTGGCGCTGGTCGCCGTCGGAGCACTCCTCCTTCGTCACTACCGGCCCACGGCTGAGACCCCACCAGCGTCGCAGCCGCCCGAGACGGTCCCGGATGACACGGCGGGAGACGTCCGATCTCTGGCAGTCCTTCCGCTGGCCAATCTCTCGGGCGATCCGGAGCAGGAGTACTTCGTCGACGGCCTGCACGACGTCCTGATCGGAGAGCTGGCCGGGATCGCCGGGCTCAAGGTCATCTCGCGCACCTCGGTCCTCCGATACAGGGACGGTGGCGAGTCGATGGCCCAGATCGCCAACGAGCTCGGTGTGGAGGCCCTCGTGGAGGGGAGCGTTTACCGGTTCGGCGACACGGTGCGAATAAGCGTGCAGCTCGTGCGCGGCTCACCCGAGGAGCACCTCTGGCAGGACCGGTACGAGGGCAGTCTGAGTGAGGCGCTCAACCTCCAGACGAGGGTGGCCGAGGCTATCGCTAGAGAGATCCGTCTGACCCTGTCGCCGCAGGATGTGGAGAGGCTTGCGAGGCGCACGGAGGTCAATCCGGCGGCCCAGGAGGCGTACATGCGGGGGCGCGCCCTGTGGCGGACGCGGCTGCTGGACAGGTTTCCCCGCGCCAGGGCCTACCTGGAGGAAGCGGTGGCGCTGGACTCCACCTTTGCCCTGGCGTGGGCCGGCCTCGCCGACGCCCATACCATCGGTGCGCTCTACAGCAGGCTGAGGATCGTCCCCGTCGACGCGCAGGAACTGGGCGTGGAGGCGGAGTACCGCCGCGGGCGGGAGTATGCCCTTCGGGCCCTGGAGCTGGATCCGGATCTCGCCGAGGCCCACGCCGCCCTGGCCGCTGCCGCCTTCTACGGATATCAGGACGTCGAGACGGCGGAGCGCGAGCTGCGTCTCGCCCTCGAGCTCAATCCGAGTCTCGCCCAAGCATACAACTGGATGGGAGAAGTTCTCCTCGCACGAGGACGAGCCGAGGAGGCGGTCGAGTCATTCCGCATGGCCAGGAACCTCGACCCGTTCTCGCCTCTCATGAACCGCGACTACGGCCGCAGCCTGCGGTACGCTGGCCGATGCGGGGAGGCGCTGGAGGCGGCGCGTACAGCCGTGGAGCTCGATCCGACTCACTGGGTCACCTACGACGTAATCCAAAACTGTAACTGGGCAGCCGGGCGTTTCGAAGAGGCCGTCGAGGCGGTGGCGCGCTGGTTTGAGATGGGCGGTCTGGAAGACGCCGTGGCGCCGTTGCGCCAGGCCTGGGAGACGGGGCGTTCGCGCGGCGTTCTCGAGTTCAAGGCAGATCTCTTCAGGATCAACGGCAGACACTACCTCGCAGCTGCGGCGTACGCTGAGCTCGGCCTGCTGGACGACGCCTTCGACGAGCTGTTCGCCGCTATCGATGCCAAGGACCCGCGGGCACTGGAGCTCAAAGTCGATCCCCCGCTGGAGCCCCTCCGCGGAGATCCACGCTGGGACGACGTGGTTCAGCGGGCGGGGCTGTAGACGGGGGATACCCTCTCCGAGAGGGCTTCGTTTGTGCGGATGGCGTACCGGGAGCTGGCAGGGGCCGTGACATCCGAGAACGCCGACTAGGTGTGCCAGCACACCAATCTGACACACTTCCGACCAGGGCCGCGCCCACCGGCCTCCCGGTCAGGTGACCTGACCCTACCTGAGGAGCCCGCCTACGGGTGCGATCCTCTCACCGCTGAGCCGGAGGACTCTTGGATCTGCTATGAGGTCGTTTCCGAATCCGACGCCTGGCTCATCGAGAACTTCGACCCGCACGTGAACTGAGCCTACCCCGAGTAGGGCGCCGCGTCTTACGCCCGTTCAGGCGTTCCTAACAGTGTCAGCGTCAGTGACAACGCCCACTGCTGCTGGCTGCTGCCCACCAGCGCAACCGACCCTCAAACCCGCATAAACCAGCGCCCATCAGCGCTGGTCCGCGCACCGAATCGGCATGGGGTAGTCTCGCGAGGCTCGCTCGCTCGAAGGTCTCGCCTGACGGCTCGACAGCAGGAGGTCGCGAGTTGTTCGCATGCTGGTGCATGCTCAAGGTCTCGGCTGCGCCTCGACAACGAATCTCGCCGCCCCGATTAGCTAAACAGTTTGATTCACATGAAGTTAAAGAGCGGGTGAGGTCGCGGCGGCTCACCCGTTTTTCGCGTTCGTGTGCCAATAGTGTGTGGAGCGAAGGCTCGAGCACGTCTTCCAGCATTCGAGTGGTGCCACACTGGTTGGAGAAGATGAAGCACGCGGTGGAGATCCCTCGGCACTTGACGGGCGCTTTCCCGTCCCAGTAGATTCTTAGTGGAAGACACTAAGGGGTAGACACCCCGGGTCTCGCGCACAACGCAGAACGGAGAGATCGATGGAGCTGTGGAAGGGAACGCTGGATTCACTGGTCCTGAAGACGCTGTCCGGCGGTCCCATGCACGGATACGGGGTAACTCGGTGGATCCGGCAGCAGTCGGGGGGTGCTCTCGAGGTAGAGGACGCGGCCCTGTACCAGAGCCTGCACCGCATGGAGCGGCGGGGCTGGGTGGAATCGGAGTGGGGACGCTCGGAGAACAACCGGCGCGCGAAGTACTACCGAATCACGCCGCGGGGACGAAAGGAGCTCACGGAGCAGATGGGAGGAATTCGCCGCTACGTGGGAGCTCTCTTTCAGGTGCTCGAGGCGGAAACGGCCTGAGGTGGGGGCAGGGGAGACTGAGGAATGAGCGAACGCAGGTCGTGGGTACCGGGACGCATCGTACGTTTCCGGAAACCGCTCCGGGAACACGTGACCCGGGACGTGGACGACGAGATAGGCTTTCACCTCGACCAGCGGACCGGGGAGCTCATGTCCGCCGGGCTCTCCGAGTCCGAGGCACGTGAACGGGCACTGGGCGAGTTCGGGGATGCGGAGCGGGCGGGCGAGACGCTTCGGCGCGAGTCCGGCCGAACGGAGCTCCGCATGCGACTCGCGGAACACCTCGACAACTTCCGCAGGGACCTGCGTCATGCCCTGCGCAGCCTGGGAAGAACGCCCGGCCTGACGGGCACGATCATCGCCACCGTCGGAGTCGGTCTCGGGGCCACGACCGCCATCTTCGCAGTCGTGCACGCCGTACTCATTCGGCCGCTGCCGTATCCCGACGCCAACCGCCTCTTCGAGGTGCACACGTCATCGCCGCCCTACGAGTGGCCGTTGTCAGTGGTCGACTACCAGGCGATCGAGGAGCAGCAGACTCGGTTCGCCGCGGTTGCCGGGTACGCGAACGTCCAGATGGCTTTCCATAGCGATCAAACGGCCGAGCGGGTCACGGGCAAGACGGTGACCTGGACCTACTTCCCGCTGCTCGGAATCACGACGCTGGCGGGCCGCGGCTTCACGGAGGCCGACGCCGATCCGGGAGCCGAGCCGTCCGTGGTGGTGAGCTACCGGTTCTGGACCCGCTATCTGGACGGAGATCGCGCGGCCATCGGTGCTCCCATCCGGCTTGACGGACAGCTCCACACCGTGGTTGGGGTGCTGCCCCCCGAGCCGGGACCTCTGGAGGTGGACCGCGACTTCTTCGTGGTGGCCCGGTGGGGTCCGCCCGCGCGACGGGGGCCGTTCTTCATCCGTGCCCTGGGACGCCTCACGGACAGGGCCGAGCCGTCCGCCGCGCGCCAGGAGCTCCGCCTGATCAACGAGCGCATCTTCCCGGCCTGGGAAGAGACTTTCCAGAACCGTGACGCCACGTGGGCGATGAGCAGCCTGAAGGAATCCGTCGTCGGAGACGTCCGGACGATGCTCCTGATCGTGCTCGGGGCGGTGGCCTTCGTGCTCCTCATCGCGTCCGTGAACGCGGCGAACCTCCTGCTGGCCCGCGTGGCCCACCGGGCCCGCGAATTGGCCGTGCGGGCCGCACTCGGAGCTTCCCGGAAGCGACTGCTTCAACACCTGTGGGCGGAGAGCACGATTCTCGCGCTGGGTGGCGCGACGCTCGGCCTGCTGCTAGCCGTGCTGGGGACCCGGCTCATCACCCGGTACGGAGCCGACTACATGCCTCGCACGCAGGAGGTCGCCGTCGCCGGGCCGGTGCTGGCCTTTCTGATCGCGGTCACGGTGGGAAGCGCCCTGCTGTTCGGGCTCATCCCCTCGCTGCATGGCGGCCGCGCACGCATCGATCAGGCACTGCGCTCGGGCGGACGCACGTCCACGGACGCGGTGGCCGACCGCCGTCTCCGCCGGACTCTCGTGGTGGCCCAGTTCGCCGTGGCCGCCCCGCTGCTCGTGGGCGCCGGACTCCTCATCGGGAGCCTGGTTAAGCTCCAGGCGGTGGATCCCGGATTCGACCCCGAGAGCCTGCTCACGATCGGAATCTCGCTTCCGGCGGAGTCGTATGCCGACGGACCGGACATGATGGGCTTCATCGACGAGGCACGGGCCCGGGTGATGGCGCTGCCCGGTGTGACCGGTGTAGGGTTCTCGAACGGCCGACCGCCCAACCGGTATCCGATGGAGAACAACTTCACACTGCCCGACCACCCGCTGCCGGACGGCGCCACGGAGCCCTCCGTGCCCTGGATATCGTCGACGCCGGAGTATTTTCAGGCCCTGGGCGTCCCGCTGCTCGAGGGACGCCCGTTCGACGACCTTGACCTCGCGGACGACGCAGCCCCCGTGCTGATGGTGGATCGGACCTGGGCCGAGAGGTTCTTCCTGGGGGAGAGCGCCGTCGGGCGACACGTCGTACAGGGAGGATGCCCGGCGTGCGAGCCGTTCACAGTCGTCGGCGTGGTGGAATCGGTCCGGTACACGGGCCTCGAGGACGCCGGTAACGGGACCGCGTATTGGCCCTACTGGCCCCTCCTCGGCCGGACCGACCGATCGGGCTTCTTCTTCGTCCGCACCTCGGTGGAGCCGCGAAGCGTTCTTCCCTCGGTGCGCGCCGCGCTCCGCGAGATCGATCCTTCGCTGCCGGTGTCCGACGTGGCGACGATGGACGAGTTGTTGCGCGACGACCTCGACACGCCGCGCTACCTGAGCGTGATCGTCACCGGCTTCGCGGTCCTCGCGCTCATGCTGTCGATCATCGGGATCTACGGCGTGATGGCGAATTTCGTGCAGCGGTACCGGAAGGACATCGCGATTCGTATCGCGGTCGGGGGACGCCCGGCGCTCGTCGCGCGGTCCGTCTTGGGGCGCGGGATGCGGCTCGTGGTCGCGGGCGTTAGCGTCGGCATCGTGGGGGCCCTGCTCCTGACCCGCTATATGTCGAGCCTGCTCTACGGGGTGGAGGCGACGGACGTGTTCACGTTCACCCTCGTTCCCATGCTGATGCTGGGTGTGGCGGTCGTCGCCTGCTTCTTCCCGGCGCGCCGGGCCGCGGCCCTCGATCCGGCGGGGGTCCTCAGGGAAGAGTAGGGGAAGGGGGCGCTTCGGGCCGAGCGGCCGGGGGTCGATCCTGATTGGCCCGAGCCCTTACCCGTGCGCCTGGTACCGACTCATGGACCTGTGGGACGCTTGTTGGTTGTCTACTCAGGTTGCGCAGCGAACCAGTCCACGATCTGCGGATACAGGTCGGCCACGGTCGCTCCCTCCGGCCGGTTTCGGTAGAGCTCGACCAGGAACTCGTGAAAATCCTCCGCACGTATGAATCCTCTTCCTTCCGCCTGCCTGCGCGCGTTTCGGGAAACGAGGAGCTCCCGGTCGTCGACCGGGGCGTAGTCCACGTAGTAGAGGGATAGGAGTCCCCAGTTCAGCATCTCGGTGAAGACACCCTGGGGCCAGCCGTACGAGGCCGCGGATTTCTCCGGGTCTACCCAGGATTCCCGGTTCTGGAGCGCCGCGGCGACCCGATCTGAATAGAGAGCGGACGTCGGGTTGATGAAGCCGTGGTTCAGCTCGGTGAACAGGGTCGCCCCTCGCCGCAGCTGGATCGATGCTGGAGTGAGGCGGTCGTCCCCCGACAGCCGCAGGTCGTAGGCGAAGTTCACGTGCGGCTGGATCTCGCTGAAACCGGTGTAGCGGAACCAGGTCACGGACTGATTCCCCCATACCAGAGGCGAGAAGACGACGTTGACGTGGTCGTAGAACTCGACGTCGGGAAAGTTGCGACGGAGCCAATCGAGCATCCGCTCCACGTTGAGGCTGTCGCGCATGAAGGCTTCCTGTCGAGCGTACAGCTCCCTGTGCTCGCGATAGAAATCCTGGAAGTCCGACGCCTCGGAGAACGACTGCATTTGCTCCAACACGGGCAGCAGAGTGTTGGCCTGCCCGACGAAGTTGGTGCTGTTGTAGACCGGGCTCCTGCCGATGACACCCGAGGAATCGAACACGAACGCGTAGCCGCTCATCTTGTGCGGGTTGTACCTGCCCCTGCCCAGCTCCGAATCCAGCCAGAGGACAAACGGATGCTCCGCGACGGAGGAAAAGTGACGGGTCACTTCCTCGTAGTAGGGTGTCCGCTTGGCGACCAGGTAATTGTCCTCCTGCCTGGTGAAGGGAGCGAGCGCGATCGCCACGTTTACCATCTCGTAGACCTCGGGCACGCTGACGGAGACCTTGCCCCGGTGCGCCTCACGATAGGCGTCGTCGAACATCGCCGCCGGCGGCTCCCCCAGGATGCGTGTCGGGTAGTCCTGGCCCTCGAAGCGGATCAGGAAGTCGTACGCCTCATCCAGTCCGACGCTGTGGCAGAGCGAGTCGGCTCCCGAGAAGAAGCAGGCCTCACGCTTCTCGCCCGGGGGTACCTGGACCCCGAGAATGTCCGGGTCGAGCTCCGGGGTGAGTCGCCAGTTGGTGAGCGCCCCATCAGAGCCCCTTCGAACCTTGACCACCACTGATTCGGCAACGAAGACTCGCCCGACTTCGGGCCCCGGCGTTTCAGGGGTACTCGAGTCGCTCGTGCACGCCGCGAGCGTAGCCGCCAGGACGACCAGGCCGAATGAACCCGCACTCTCCCTCATCGTCGACCTCCTGTTTCTGCGTGTTGCAGACCGTTCGTCACAGGTTGGACGGTGGCGCTGCTACAGAAGTTGGAATGCGCCTCCTCGCGCTGCACGCTCGGAAGGTCTCACCTTCCGCTCGACAGCGAATCTCGCCGCCCCGATTACAACAACTTGCTACACTACCTTGAGATGCAGCGGTCGCCCTGGTCGCTGCTTCTCTTCATCGGGGATAGCGTTTGGCGGAGAAACCTCGCTCGAGTACAGCTTGGGGGCATTAAGGGCGACATTGATCTGAGTCGTCTCTGATTAGGGGCGGCTCACACGGGCTACCCCTTCTCACTTCTGAGTGCTGACTGCTGCGGTCTGCTCGCACGGCGGCGGGCGCGATGCTTGACCCCTACTTAACCCACCTCCCGCTGTGTCGAGGGCGCGACACTCTCTAGTTCCCTGAAGGAGGTATGGTTCATCCAGCATCTGCGCCCCTCCTGGTTCTGCGCCCGTTCCCGGGAAGGCGAGCAGCTGCTGATTGGCCGTCAGTCATGGTCGCTGCCACAGTACGGAGAAGTTTCCGGTCCGCGACCGGGAGTGACCGAGCATCCCGACCAGGGCATAGGGCCCGTCGCGCGTCTCGAGGATCATCACCCCCCGATCGCCCCCACCGTGGTGGAGTCGGTCCTCGCTCAATACGGCACCGGAGGCATCGCTCTCCCACACTATCACGTCCATCGGGGAAGGCTGCATGGAGAAGCCCACGCTCACGAATCCACCACTCTTGCGCGAAGCGCTCATCATCGCGCGCTCGTTCTCCGGGCCGCCATGGTGGTGCCACCAGATGAGATCTCCCCGCCGATCGAGGCGCAGCAGGTAGATATCGGTGCCACCGTTTGAGCGCGTCCCTCCGTAGCCGGTGACGAGCACGTCGCCACCGGTGAGGGCAATGACACCGTGGCCGACGTCGTCGGACGCGTCGCCAAATGAACGCGTCCATTCGACGTGACCATCGGCGTTCACCCGGGCCACGTATACGTTGCGGTGAGCTCGCCGTGCGTCGGTGCCCGTGGTGCCCGTGACTACGAAGGCACCGTCCTCGGTGCGCGCGACCGAGTAGACGCGCTGGTCCCCGGGCTCCTGGATGGTGCGGGTCCACTGAGGCTCGCCGTCCGCACGGACGTGCATGACGAGCGCATCTCGGTATCCGCGTTCGACATCTTCACTCTCGGCGGCGAGAACGATGCCTCCGCCCGCGGCTAGCGCAGCCGACCATGCGCGGTCACGTCCGCCTTCGTCGAAGGTGCGCTCCCACAGAAGTGCACCCAGTGAATCCACTCGCAGGACCAGCACGTCTTCTTGCCCTGGCGAGGTCGCTTCCGTGTATCCGACGATGAAGAAACCGCTCTCGGGTGACTCCACGAGGTCCCAGCCGAAATCCTCTCGGTCACCGCCGTAGGAGTGGGTCCACAGGGTGTCTCCGGCGGCGTCGAAGCGCACCAGCAGAACGTCCGTGCCTGTGGCGCCTCCCGCGTCCGCGTAGCCGACCGCAGCGAAGCCGCCGCCCCGCAGCTCGATGATCGCGTTGCCGACCCCCAGCCCCGGTGTCGAGAGAACCAGCTGATCCCACGTTGCCAGCGATGCCTGGGACAGGAGGGGATTCGGCAGAAGGAGAAGCGCCGCGAGTGGCACGACGCTGCCGCACACCACGGCAGCCGATCGCGACGTGTCCCGTCGATGTTGAATTGTACTCGGGGACAATGCGACCTCCCGTGCTTCGGGTCGGGTAACTCGACGGGCTTCTACAAGATGTGCGGCGATGGGGTCCATCCATTTCCAGCACAGTGTCGGTCGCAGCCGAACAACCTGAGAACTAAGACCCGTTTCGGACGGTTCGACGCGCCCGCAAATTGGCCTTTCCACACCTCAGTGTCAGGCTCAGTGACCAGTGCTCTTTGCTCGCCCGTCTGATCAGGAATCAGATGCTCGCCCCTTCAAATGAGGGCGTGCCAACTTGCTGTCACAGCGCCTGTCACAAAACCGGACCCCGGGCTGCTCACACGGCGCGGGCCATCTAGCCGCGCTCGAGGAACGCGAGCAGTTCCTCCCGGCCGAGATGCTCGATGCCCAGCCTCTCCAGCGTCCGGCCCTCGGAGAAGTAGTCGCGGCCCATGACGGCGCCGACCACTTGAACCACGTGGTCGCACGTGGGCGTGGGAACGCCCATCGCCCGACCCAACGAGCTCATCAGGACGAGCCCGTAGGGGACGTCCTCGGTGATGTAGCGGTGGTGGAACGTGTCGGGCCCCCCGGGCGTGACCACCTTGTACGCCTCGAAGACCTCACGGGCATCCTTCGTACGCCTCGAGGACGTCCATGCGCTCCCGGTCGAGAAGATCGAGCACCGCCCAAGTGAAATCGGTGCCGAGCGCGTCCCGGTACATACCAGGCACTTCGTCGGGATGGTACTTTGCGCAGTAGTCCATCATCGGTTTCATGGCGTACATGCCGACCGTGTGCACGGTCAGGTTCGGATTGTGCAGGGCCGTCGCCACGATGTTCTCGCGGGTGTCCCGATAGGTTTCG
>JBDGWG010000069.1:0-9854 GCA_039585235.1 Gemmatimonadota bacterium
TTCAGCCGACCGTCGCACGGCGACTGCTGCGGCGTCCCCGGTGGGTGATCGGCCAGGTCGAGGCAGCTCTCTGCTTCTCCCGTGAGGCCGAACGCCGGAATAGAGGATGACTCATCCGGTCCCAGAGCTGACTCGCTCAAATCCTGACATGATGCGGCCACCAAAGCCAATGCTGGTACGAGCAACCATCGCTTCATTGAATCTCCACTCTCTAGTTTAGCCGCACTTTCGCGAACTCAGACCTTCAGGTCCCATGTGGCCGCAACCGTTCTTGACCTCGTCGGCCACCGCCGATGCTGCCTCTGTCTATTCTGATCCCGGGGCCGCTTTCGCCTTGATCAGCGCCCGGTGATATCGCAGGATCGAGGAACGTGCGGCGCGGATACACGCGGCATGGCATCCGCCGTCCTCGACTATTAGCTGAGTCCAAGAAAAGAGAGTCTCGCCGGGGTGTCAAGGTCAGGTGTGGCATCCACACTACAATCCACCCGCGGGCTGTCAGCGGTCGATGAGGGCCTGAAAGTCCTGCCGGCCTGCGAGGTTACGCCACCACCAGTGAAGTCCGCCGCCGGAATCCAGCGACGCGCTAGGGTCGGCAGCGAGGTAGACGCGGATCAGCTCGACCGCCCGATCGGGGTCACCCGTCACGGACCGAATCGCCGCTTCCTGGAGAACGAGCTCCTGCAGCGGATCGATTTCCGCGGTGCCCTGGCCTGACGTGAACACAGCCGCGGCGCTGTCTCGCAATCCTTCGCGCATCAGCACGCCGGCCACGAGCAGCCTGCCAAGGTGCTGTTCGTATTCATCGGGGGCGAGAGCGTCGAGGCGCGCCAGCTGCTCCCAGGCCTCACGCGCGTCGGGCTCCTCTGCGGGCGAGATCATGAGCCACAGGCGGCACTCCGCGAAGTGGTAATTTTCAGGGAACCTCGAGGCACCCTCGTCACACCACGTCTGGGCATCCCGAAGCTGTTCGAGGTTGTAATGGGCCCAGAACAGGCGCCTGAGTATGCGGTCCGCGTCCTCGAGGTAGGCGTCCTCCTCGTACGCGCGCCTGGCCGTGAGGATGACCGAGACGTTGTCGCCCCGGTTCACGTACAAGTGACTGAGGATGCTGTACACACTGGCCCGTGTCGGGTCCGCGTCGACGGCCGCTTCCAGGTCGGCCTGGGCCTCGTCGAGCAAACGCTCAGATTCTCCCGGGTCAGCCGTCAGGTCCAACAGGAAGAGCAGGTACTTCAGGGCTCCCCGTTGTTCCAGTGCGTCGGCGTCGCGTGGGTCCGTACGCAGCGCTCGATCTGCATGCTCGAGTCCGGAATCGATCGTCGCGCCGGCCTGGTCGAACTCGCCGAGGCCGTTGGCGAGGAAGAAGGCCCTACGGAACGATGCGTGTGCACGCCTGGCAGCCGGGCGCACCCAGTCGGGGTCTGCACGTTCCGCCAGGGCGAGGAGTGAATCGACGAGAACCAGCCGGTCGATCGCGGCCTCGGGATCTCCGGAATCCGCGACATCTTCCGCCTGCTGCAACACCAGCTCCGCGCGCTGTACCTGGGACCAGGCCTCGTCGCTTTCGGTGCCCTCTCGCCGCTCACGAAGCCGGACTTCCTCCCCCAGGCGACGCCGCAGGATGCGTCCCACGTTCCCGGTCAGCGAGTCGCGAGCAGCCAGGAACTGGCCGGAGGGGATTCCCAGCACGCGGCGCTCGATGTCGGCGCCGCTAAGGCCGTCGACCAGCCGGACGGTGATTCGAAGGTCATCCCCATCGGGCTCCACGCTTCCCCGGATGAGGCTTCCGACCTTGAGGGCCCGGGCGACACTGTCCGGCGTGACGTCGGTCCCGCGATAAGGCGCGACACCGTTTCTTGACACAACGTCGAGCGACCGTACCTCGGCCATCTGGTCGATCAGCGATTCCGTGAGACCGTCGGCCACATACTCCAGATCGCCATCCGGGCTCAGGTCCTCGAAATACAGCACCGCGATGCTCGTCGCCTCGATACCTGTGACGGCCGCCATTTCAGCCAGGCGTGCATCCTCACGATGGTCTCGCACGACCAGCGCGACGGTGGCCAGGGCGAGGACGACCAGTACGACCTGGATGATGATCTCGGCCCGGGTGGCCTTCTGACGCCCTTTGGCCCCGTGGAACCAGGCGATCGAAAGACTGCCGGGGACTCCGAACAGGTAGAAGACGAGCGCGATCCGATACGCGATGTCGGGAAGTAGCCCGTTCGAGATGAGCTGGTCGACGCCCTCCAGGGCGACGAACCCGGACACCATGTAGGCGCCCATCAGCTGCAGAAGACGCCGTTCCTTGATTTCCGCGAACAGACTCATGTGGTCAAGTTGAACGAGTCATCAGATGGGGGCAAGCGGCCGATGCCGGCCGACTGCGTTTCAGCAGCCCAGGACGAAAGGCCACCCTACATCGGCAGCCAGTAGCTCAGCTTGAGCGCGAGGATATTCTGACCGGCCGCCCCGAGTGAGCTGAACATGTCGCCCACGTTGACCGGGTCTCCGATGCTGGCGTAGTCGGACAGGTTGCGCTGCCACACCACGAACAGGGTGCTGCCGGGTCGCAGCTCCCACCGCATGACCAGGTTCGAACGGAAGGAAATCGTGTTGAAGTCGTTGTCGTCCAGATAGAAAGTCTCGGCCCCGTCCGTGACCTCGTAGAGGCGGGTCGAGTTTCCTTCCTCGTCCAGCTCGACGATTTCGTCGATCGTGGTGCCGTCGGTGCCGTACTCGCGCAGATCGAAGCTCTGCGCCTCGGGCAGCTCGCCGAACCGGGTGAACTTCCCGCTGGCCGCGAACGGCTCTGCGTAGAACTCCAGATTCAGATCGGGCGAGAACGAGTAGTTCGCGCGGAGCTGCATCGAAACGGTCTTTCGATCCACGGTGGAGAAGATGTAGCGTTGGCCGTACGTCCGGTCCGTTTCGCGGTCCAGCGTCGTGTAGTACTGGCGACGGTCGGTCATCCAGGAAACGCCGGGGGCGATGCGGAAAGTGAAGCGATCGCTCGGTTCGAAGCCCACTCCGAAGTCGAAGAACCAGTCGTTCCCCAGGTTGAGGTTTCCATACATGAAGTTCACGTCCCAGCGAGTGCTGGCGGTGTGATTGTTGGCGATACCGACGCCTACGCTTCCCCAGGCCGGCCGCCCCATCAGCGGCCCGCCGCGTGTCAGCCGGTCGTTCTGGACTCCGACGTTGTAGTTGAGGCTGATGTGAGTCCGCCAGTAATTCCACATCTGCGAGTTTCCGAACATGCCGAACCGCGCCTGCTTGTGGACGCCGCCGAAATTGAACCCGTTCTGCGTGTTGAGCGTCAGGGAGTAATCACGGAAAACCGGGCCGGGTTCTGTCTCCCGGTACGTGAGGTTGCCCCACGTGGCGATATCATCCGCCTGCCGGATGACCCCGACATCGTTCAGCTCAAACTCTGGTGTGTCCGCCCACGCGCCGAGGCCGAAAAGCCAGTGGTCGCCCTCCACCTTCCGGAACTGCAGGGAGCCGGAAGTCCCGAAAAGAGATGTGCGGGTCGGATCGAAGGTGACGTGATTCTGATCCGGCCGCTCGAAGTAATGGGCGCTGGAGAGCTGAACGCTGGCGATGGCGTTGTCGCTGCCGGCGACGTAGCTGAGTCCCACGTGTCCGTTCAACTCGTAGCGCTTCCCGTCCAGGCGGAGGAGAAAGTCACCGCCACCCGTGAACGCCTGTTCGTTCATCTCGTGGCGCAGCGGATCGGTGATTCCACCGAAGCTCCTCCGGACGCCCGTCGCGGTCAGTCCGAGGGTAGACCCTGAGGCGCCGACCTCCTGCTGCAAGCGCACGACGCCCCACCCCGCCATCGGCTCCACCTTCACCTCATCGAATCGGTCCAGACCCGCGTCGTAAGTGCGGGCATGTTCGGCCGAAGTCAGGGCTCCCAGCGCTCCGACCGAAAGCCCGCTTGCCAGGCGCCCCGTGATCTTGGTCGCGCCCAGGATGGTCGTCGCGTCGGGCCTGTCCGTGAAGTCCGCTTCCGGCCATCCGTGCGGGGACGCTCCAATGCGGCGCGAGTAGTAATACTGCGGTCCCATCTGGCCGTTGCCGCGCAGGAGCTGCGCCCCCTCCACGAAGAACGGACGTCGCTCGCCGAACGTCACCTCGAACGCCGACAGGTTCACCACGGCCGGGTCCGCTTCCACCTGGCCGAAGTCCGGATTCACCGTCGCGTCGAGCGTGAGGTTGGAGCCGAGACCCATCTTGAAGTCCGCTCCGATGCGTCCGTCGAACTCCGTCTGTGCGCCGAACGGATTGTCCTCGTCCACCAGCTCCCGACTGTATACTCTGGTGTCGGACGCCACATAGGGCATGAACTCCTTGCGGCTGCTCGATTCGATATCCTCCACACCGGTCAGATCTCCGAACCGCGAGGCCCAGCCCGTCTCTTCCCGAGGCACGTAGACCCAGTAGATGTCTTCGTTCTTGGTGGGAATCCAGCGGTTGACGTTGATCCCCCACTGCCCGGTCTCGTTGAACCGGAGCTGTGAGAACGGGATGCGCATCTCCGCCGTCCAGCCCAGCGAATCCCTCTGTACCCGCGCTTCCCACACGGGATTGTACGTGAAATCGCGCCGGTGCTCCGTGTCCGATGGATTGTACCAGTCGATCCGCACACCCGCCGCCGTGATGGCGAAGCTGTACGCGGTGCGCCGGTCCAGGTAGGTGTCCAGGGAGATGGCCAGGGTTTCGACGTTTCCCATCTCGTCGCGGCGAGTCATCACTTCGGCGATGTTCGACGGATCCTGGTGGAACATGCGGGCGCCGATATAGATCGCTCCTCCATCGTAGACGAAGGCGATCTCCGTGCGCTCGGTGGGCGCGGCGCCCTGCTCGGGCTCTTTCTGCTGGAAGTCGGCGAAGAAGTGGGCCTCACGCCAGCCGTCGTCGTCCAGGCGTCCGTCAATCGTGATCAGGTCTGAATCGATACTGACGGCGAGCGCCTGCTTCGGAGGACTCGCGCCGTCCGAACCGTCGCCCGTATTGGTGGAAGTCTGACCG
Source organism: Gemmatimonadota bacterium (assembly GCA_039585235.1). GTDB lineage: Bacteria > Gemmatimonadota > Gemmatimonadetes > Palauibacterales > Palauibacteraceae > Benthicola. The sequence continues at coordinate 5,041 of JBDGWG010000069.1, forward strand.
AGTACTCCGCCTGCAGCCGTCAGCGTCAAACAAATGCCGGCCGCCGTCCCCCGCACCGCCCGACGCATCGTCCCTGCCATCCGCCCGTCACTCCCCGCCGCCCTGCGGCCTGTCGATTACGAGGCGTCAAGCGCACGCGCTTCTCAATACCAGTAGACACCGCCAGTCGGCAAAATGTTGCGTCGGCCTTGCGCAGGCAGAGGAAGAAGCCGGGAGGCCATCACGCCGCCGCCTCATCCCGCTCGGGCTCGAAGTCCACCTGACGCGGCTCCCAGGTCTCGATCATCTTCATGAACAAGGGGACGTACTGCGGATCGAGATGCGTCCCCGCCTTCTCCTCCAGGAACTTGATCGCTCGGGCCGCCGGCCACGGAGGCCGGAACGGACGCCGCGTGCGCAGGGCGTCGTAGACGTCGCACACCTGGACCAACCGACTCACCTCGTGAGTCTGACGCTTGAAAGCGAGCTCCGGGTAGCCATGGCCGTTGAAGCTCAGGTGATGCTCGTACGCCACCGTGGCGGCGAGCTCCATGCCTCGCCCGGAGGCGAGCAGGATCCTCGCTCCCTCTACCGTGTGCTTCTGGATCAGCTTCCACTCCGACTCCGTCAGCTTGCCCTGCTTGTTCAAGACCTGCGGGGGGATCTTCGACTTGCCCACGTCATGCAGAAGCGCTGCCTCGCCGATCGCCCGCACGTCCACCGATGAGTACCGGAGATGTTCTGCGAGGGCCATCGAAAGACACGAGACGTTGATCGAGTGCGTGGTCGTGTACTGGTCCACTGACTTGAGCTGGACGAGGGGCACCACGACGTTCCTCTCCGAGTGCATGGCGACCGACAGCAGGTGAACGACGGCCGATGCTTCGCGGGCGGGAACGACACCGTGTTCCGCCACCTCTTCGTTCAACCACGCCACGGCCTCGGCTTCAGCACCCAGATCGAACGCGAGCGGTGCGCGCGGGACCTGCTGTCCCTCCTCCTCGACGATATCGAGCTCCCCGAACCGGATACCGGACTGCCCGGACAACTCTCGCACGGAGGCGCCCCCTTCGGTGAAGAACAGGCGGGCCACGATCTCCTCGACGAATCCTTCCAGGTCTTCCCGCGTCGTCCCCGGCGTGATGTCCAGCCGCTGAACGCCGCTCTCAGTAAGCTGGAGAGACCATTCCCAGTTTCGCAGCTCGTCCAGCAGCTCGCCCTCGTACTCGACCTCACCGTCCCGGAACGTGAACGAGGGGAACGTGTTCTGACGAAGCAGCACGGTGAGCGCCGCCTCGAGTTTGCTCACGACCTGTTGCCTGGTTTCCGGATCCGGCGGCACCGCAGACGAGGCCTCCACGAGCCGGCCAAGGGCGATGAGGAATGCCGCCGGGTAGCTGAGTTCCGTCATCTCCATCATGATGCGGCCTCCACGATCTTCGCGTTCCTGGAGGCTCGCGCCGTTCCGAGCGTGTTCCGGGCGCGCGGATGGTCCGGCCAGCCGGACGCCAGCCCGCGGAGCGCCGCCAGAAGCTCGGGGCTCTCATCCGGCAGCGTGCGGCGCACCCCCCGGCGCCGCGCCGCCGTGATTTCGAGCAAAGCCTCGAGCGCGCCCTGAGATTCGATTCGAGCCAGGGCGCGGATCGAGTGCGTCCGGAACTCGGAGAGCCTGCCCTCCCGGGAGAGAGCGATACCCACGAGAAGGGGTTCGGCTTCGGCTGGACAGCCATTCTCGGCCTCGACGACTCCGAGGGCCGCGATCCGGGTGTTCTCGTCCCGTATGGCCCGCAGGATGGTCCGGTCTCGGGTCGCCGGCATCCGGAGACACAGTTTCACCGCCTCAAGACGCACCTTCGGGTTCTCGTGGCCGGTGAGGTCCCAGGGATCGAATCCCTCGGGCCACGTTTCCAGCATCACGAGAAGTGAGAGCACGTTCCTGAGGACGTACCAGTGCGTGCCCTCCGGCCGACCGAGACATCGAACGGCGGGCTCCCCGACTCCCGCCCCGAGTCCGAGTAGCCGATCGAACAGGCGGCGCCGAATCGCCAGCGAATCGGCCTCCGCCAGACGGTCCAGGAGAGGTTCCGCAGCCTCCATTCCCGCATGGGGCAGCACCAGATCGATGACCTCCCAGTCGGGTTCCTCTTCTTCGATGAGCCGGTACAGGACCGTGCGATCGGCGAGCCTGGTCCACAGCAATTCGGCGAGATCCCGATCCGGAGAGCGATCCAGATAGCCCGCCAATTCACCGATCCGTCCGGTCGCGATCATCTCGTCGACTGCCAGCCGAACCGCTGGTCCATCGACTCCTATCTCGAGAGCTGCCGCCAGAGTCCGTTCCCCATCGACTCGGTACCGGCCCGCTTCTGACTCCGGACCTTCTCCCGATACCGACGAAAGCCGTGTGAGCTCCTCCTCATAGTCCTCCGGATTAGGGTTGTCGAGCTGCCAGCCCGAAAGCAGGGTCCGGATCTGCTCCCGGAGGGCCGCGTCGCTCCGGTGGCCGACCGGGCCGTCTTCCGCTTGCGCGTGCCGCGCCAGCTTGGACAGCAGACGGAGCATCCAGCGCGAGATGTCGCTGCTCTCGTCGTGACCGGCCGAATGCACCAGATTGAAGACCACATCGACATCGAGGGCGGTCGCGGCGTTGCGCAGGAACTCCCGTCGCAGTCTCGGGTCACCGCTCATCGCGAGGAGCACGCGGAGCGTCGGCGGATCGAGCCGCCGCAGAACGTCCGAGAAGCGTCGAACCAGGTCCACCGATTCGAGAGGTCCTGCCGTACCGAGGCTGGTTGAGATCGCCAGGACGTGCGCCGCGATCCGTCTATCGAATGCCGGATTCCCCGAGCGCGCCGCGAGCGCCGTCGCGACCTCGGATGGCTTGTATGCTCGATCTTCCTCGTCTTCAGGGATTCCGAGAGCCGCTCGCGCGAAAGCCGACCACAACTGTGAGTCGTGCTCCGGGTCGCCCGACGGCGCGTCGCCGCTGACGGCCGTTTCTCGCGGGGTCGCGTCTCGATGGATACGGATGTTGGGGATCGAGCTCAGCGCCTCGTCTTCCTCCTGGCCGAGCGGCCGACCGGTTCGCGCCGGATCCGTGGACAGAAACCCCAGGATGGACGCGATTTCCTTCTCCGTGACGCCTTCTGCAAGGACGATTTCGCCGACTTCGTGCTGCGCGAGACGGTCCGCCAGCGCGCCGAGGAGCGGGTGCTCGAGCCCCGTCGTAACGCCTCTGAAGCGGCGCGTCAGCATGATGACGGGCCTGACTTCGACGATCAAATGTGAACCTGCCACGGCGATCGCGAGCGATCCTCTATCTGCCCGCCGACCCGAAAATCTTGCGACGAATGACGTTGCGGCCTCGAGGACCGCCGGATTGTGCGGTCCGTAAACACACGCGCGCCGGAGCCCGTACGCGAGCTCGATCAGCAGGTCGGTGAGCTCGCCCGAGACAGACGTGTATCTCTCAACGACGGCCGTATCAGAGTGCGGCAGAGAGGTTTCCATGCTGCGAGAAAGGGCAGGATGTGTGCCGGACGCTTTCTGCGCCCTCAGTGGGTAACCGGGCGTGGATGCCGGATCCCCTGACACAATATATTGCGGTGAGTAAGCGAGCTTACCACAGCATGTGGTGGTCAAGTCGACCGGAAATCATTGACTGACGCCATACGGCTGCGTATCGGTTACTGGTCCACAGAAGTTACCTGCATGCGAGGGGACCGGAGAAGAAGACTATTGGATCAACGCACCAGCCCGGGTGACAGCCAGCCGAAGAGCGCATGGCGTGCCACCGCGCAGAGCGTAGCCAGGGAGTTATATCTACGCCGGCAGGCGCTGGCGCTCGTCTCCACGGTTGTCGTTACCATCGCCGCTTACTCCGCGGCCTACGCGGTACGTTTCGAGATGCGCTGGCCGGCGGACTACACGCGCACGTTTTTCGCTACCCTCGGCTGGCTCGTGGCGGTCCGCGTCACCGTGTCATTTCTGTTCAACTTCAACGTCCACCGCTGGCGATACAGCGGAATCCGCGATCTCGCCGACATCGTTCTGGCCACCCTGCTCTCGAGTGGTGTGTTCTACGTGATGGTCGCTCGCCTTTCCGTACAGCCAACCGTGCCCCGATCGGTCATCGTGCTCGAGTGCGTCTTCGCCTCCTATGCACTGGGCGGTTTGCGGCTGGGCTATCGGTTCGCCTTCGAGTGGTATCAGAGGCGTCTGACGATGAGTGGTCGGGCAGGAGACCGGCGTCGGGTGCTGATCGCTGGAGCCGGGGAAGCCGGCAGCTTCGTCTCGCATCACATGATTCGGCATCCGGAGAGTGGATATGTCGTCGTAGGATTCGTGGACGACGACAGGCGAAGAGCCAGGACACGGATGTGGGGAGTACCGGTGCTCGGAAGGCTGGATGACATTCCGAGAGTCGTGGAAACGCAGGCGATCCACGAGATCGTGGTAGCGATGCCGTCCGCTCCGCCGACAGCGTTCCGCCGTCTCGTCAACATCTGCGAGGACATTGACGTCAAGCTCACGATCCTGCCGCACGAGCGAGGTGTGTTGCACGGACCGGTGAGGTTATCCCAGCTCCGCGATGTTCAGATCGAAGACCTTCTGGCCCGTGAGCCGATAAAGCTCGCGTTGCCTGAGCTGGCAGCTGATATCGTCGGCGAGTCGGTGCTGATCACCGGGGCCGCCGGTTCGATCGGGTCGGAGCTGGCCCGGCAGCTGGCTCTGCACGGCCCGCGCAGGCTCGTGCTGTTCGACCAGGCCGAGACGGATCTCTTCTTCGTCGATCTCGAGCTGAAGGAAAAACACCCCGAGCTCGAGATCGTGGC
>JBDGWG010000070.1:0-16741 GCA_039585235.1 Gemmatimonadota bacterium
CTGACCACGCCGATGGGCTGCCCGACGATCGTCCGACCCTGGATCGAGAACATCACCACGATCGTGAACAGGAGCGCGATCAAGGTGATCGGGCTGATCTTCGGCACGAAGCGCTCGTGGTACCAGGTCTTGCCCTTCAAGCGCACCAGGACGGCTCGCGTGAGAAAACCGGCGATGAACGGAATTCCGAGATAGATGAACACGCTTCGGGCGATGTCGCCCATGGTGATACTCACTACGGTGCCCTCGAGGCCCAGCCACCGGGGAAGGACCGTGATGAACACGTACGCGTAGACGCTGAAGAACAGGACCTGGAAGATCGAATTGAACGCCACCAGTCCCGCCGCGTATTCGGGATCACCGTCCGCCAGATCGTTCCACACGATGACCATGGCGATGCAGCGCGCGAGGCCGATCAGGATCACGCCGACCATCAGCTCGGGATAGCCCCGCAGGAACAGGACTGCGAGCGCGAACATGAGGGCCGGACCGATGATCCAGTTCTGAATGAGCGACAGTCCGAGCACCTTACCGTTCCGGAAGACGTCGCCCAGCTCCTCGTACCGCACCTTGGCGAGCGGCGGGTACATCATCAGGATCAGGCCAATGGCGATCGGGATCGAGGTGGTCCCGACCTGCGTGGCTTCGCTGATGGCTGAGATGCCTGCCGGCCACACGTAGCCGATGGCGATTCCGAGCGCCATCGCCACGAAGATCCACAGGGTCAGGTAGCGGTCGAGGAACGACAGGCGGCGGGCGACGTGGGCTGGCTTGCGATCTGCGCTCATCTCTCTACCTCTGGGCCATCTGGCTCGCGACTGACTCTCTCGAGCCGGTTCTCTCCCGGGGAACGGCCGCAACCTCCCCCCCGCGCAGGTGCGGGGCAAGGGTCGGCCGAGCTTTCGGCCACGCTACGGGAGGCCTTACCTTTCTTCCGTCCCCTGCCGGAAGGGAGCTGCGCATGGCATCGAAATTGTTTCCACACAACGAAGGGATGGTCGATCGCGTTCTCCGCGTAATCGTGGGTGTCGTTCTCATCAGTCTCGTGTTCGTGGGGCCGAAGACGATGTGGGGTTGGATCGGCCTCGTGCCCCTCGTAACGGGCCTCGTGGGCACCTGTCCGATGTACACGCTGTTCGGGATGCAAACCTGCGCGATGAAGGAGAGCTGACGGGCACTGCACGCGACCACTGGAACACGGTCTGGGGTATGGCGGATCCCGACCGGGTAAGCTGGTTCGAGTTGTGCCCGGAGGCGTCCCTGCGTCTGATCGAGACGTCCGGTGTGGGGCGCGAAGCAGCGGTAATCGACGTGGGTGGTGGCGGGTCCCTGTTCACGCGTCGTCTGCTCGAGGTGGGCTTCCAGGACCTGACCGTGCTGGATATCAGCCCGAGTGGTCTTGCTGCCGCCCGCGAGCGTCTTGGTCCACGGGAATCGGAGGTCGAGTGGATCGAAGCCGACGTTCGCGAGCTCGACCCCTCCCGGAAGTGGGATTTGTGGCACGACCGGGCCGTGTTTCACTTCCTCACCGAACCGACAGATCGAGCCGCGTACGGGCGGACACTGAACAGGGCCGTCAACCCGGGCGGACAGGTGATTCTCGCGACCTTCGGGCCCGAGGGCCCCACCCGGTGCAGCGGCCTCGACGTGCGCCGCTACTCTGAGGATCTGCTGTCGGAGGAACTCGGGCCGGGCTTCAGCCTGTCAGATTCGTGCCTGGAGCTCCACACTACGCCGGGAGGCACGACGCAGCAGTTCCTGTACACTCTGTACCGCCGGATCGTCTGAGGGTGTAGAGGGGGCAGTCCGAACGGCACGCATCTCTGGTCCGATCAGTGGTCTGAACAAGCGGCAAAAGTATTGGTTCCCGGCGCCCTCGGCTTCGAGGGCGCCGGAGGGGTCCATGTAGTGCTCATGGCACCGGCGTCAGGTACGCGATCGCGTTGTCCAACAGCGAGTTCGAGTAACTCGGATTGTGCACGCCGAAGCCGCCGGAGTTGTACACGAACACACCCGCATAGAGGGCCTCACGCTGCGCGACTGTCATGGTGGGGTTGTCGTCATTGAGCGTCAGATCGAGCGTGTCCCAATCCGCGTAGCCGAGCAGGACGGCCAGCTGATCCAGCTTTCCGCGGATCTGGTCCTGCATTCCGTTCACGTTGAAGTCCGTGATGCCGGGGTGACACGGCTGGCAGTTCTCCACGTCGGGCATGAAGTTGTGGATCGTGTGTCCCTCGGGTGCAGCGCCACCCGGCGCGGCCTCCTCGGTGAACGTCATGTGGCACCGCGGGCACCCGTCATTGATGATCTGGTGTCCGTGGTCGCCGTCGTAGGTGAATCCGGGGATCTCGTATGAGCCGGCCCCGATGAACATGTCCATCTGTGGGCTGCCGTGCGGGCCGAAGTGGCCGCTACCGTTGGCGATCTGGTTAGCGACGTTCGCATTGTCCCGGCGGGCATGGTGGCACTGGACGCATGTCTGCCCCGGGCCGTAGCCCTCCATCTGCGGGGCGTCGCCCTCGCCAGGCTCGAACGGGAACGTGTACGCGACCTCTACCGGCTGGATCGTGCGAAGCTGCGCGTGGTTGCCTCCGTCGCTGTGCTCGCCGACGTGCGGATCGTGGCAGGTCGGGCAGCCGATGAAGCTGATCTCATCGGTGATCGAGCCGCGCGGATACCGCGCGTCGTACGTCTCGATAAAGCCCTCGGACGAGTGGCAGTAGTTGCAGTAGCTGCGGCCCCAACGGTCGTTAAGCTCTTCGAGGTCGCCGCCGGCCGCGTTGGCGTGCCCGGACGTCTTCCACTCCTCGACCTGGAAGGAGTGGCACTTCACGCACAGCGAGGTTGACTCGCCGGTCACCGGATCGTCGTGCGTCGAGAACGACACGTCCGGCCTGTGGGCGTTGAAGTTCGGGCCCATCGCGCCGTGGCAAGACTCGCACTGCACACCCTCCAGGGCCATGCGGCGCTCCGCGCCTTCTACCGTGTCGTCGCCTATGTAGCCGCTGTAGCCGTCGTCCGGCTCCTCACAGTTCGCCGGGTCGATCTCGGTGTCGCCGTTCTGGACCGTGCAGTTGAACCCGGTGGTGTGGCACTGCAGGCAGAAGAGGTTGCCCTGCTCCGCGCCTAGATCCAGGTACGCGTTCGTATGATGCGTCGAGCTGACGCCTTCCACGGTGCGGGCGTGGCAGTGCTGGCACGGTTCGCCGAAGCCGCCTTGATAGGCGAAAGAGCTGAAGCTGGTGCCGGGATCTCCCTGGTCGCCCTTCTCTCCCTGCGGGCCCGTGGCGCCCGTGGCGCCCGCCGGACCCTGATCGCCCGTGCAACCGGCCAGGGCGAAGGACAGAACGGCAAAGACTCCCAACCCGTGTCTGAGTTTCATGATTAGCTCCGTTTGAAGGTGCCCTCCCAGGTCCCCCGTCGCAGCCCGGCTTGCACATTGGTGCGGGAGAGCAGAAGCCGGACTGCGGAGGGGACCACCAATAGCCGGTCCTTCCCCACCCTACTCCCGCGTGCTCCCGGCGCCTGGCCGGGAGCACGCGGGATGCGCCTCGCCCTGCACCTAGGGCTGGTCGGGGAAGTTCGTCGTGTTGGCCAGCGCGGCGTACAGGTCCTGCAAGTCACCCGTATCGGTGACCAGGCCCGGATCCATGGCGCCCGGCTCGCCGAACTTGGCCTTGAACCACCCTTCCCACGGCTTTTCGCGCATGAACTGCCCCAAGCTGCGGCCTTCGATGTCTATCAGAAGCCCGTCGGCCCCGTGACACGTAGCACATGTGGATGAGTAAATCGTCTGTCCGTTCGACTCCGTGCCCAGAGCACCTACGTTCGAGATCACCAGCGTCGGCGCCACCACGACGGCCGGATCGACCGTGTAGTCCACGTACATCGCCGGTCCGACCACCTCCAGATCGTACAGATCCGTCGGCTCGACCCACTCTTCCCGCATGAACTTCACCAGGTTCCACACCTGGCCGACCGTGAGGTTCGTCGAGTAGTCGGGGTGTGTGTTGTCCATCGCGTCGATCGTACGGCCCGGTGTGCGGACAATCATGTCGAACAGGCCTTGCACCGTGTTGCCCACAGCCGTGCTCCGCAGGTTCACCGACGATACGTCCGGACGATTCGGGTTCAGGGTGCTTTGCCCGGTTCGGTTGGCATAGGAGGCGGCGTTACCCATTCCGTCCCACGCGTGGCACGCTTTGCAGCGGTGGAAGTCAGTCGGCGCGGCGGTGCCCGGGTTTCCGGAGCCGCCCGCGTCCGCCTCATACCACTTCCCGTACGCCGCTCCGCCCAGGATCCCGTCAGCATTGATGTACTCTTCGGGCAGCGGTCCCGGGAAGTCCTCACCGTCCGCACCGTCCGCACCGTCGGTTCCGTCCGTTCCGTCGGCGCCGGGAGCGCCGTCCAATCCATCCGAGCCAGCAGGGCCCGTCGGTCCTGGATCGCCCGTGCAAGCGCCGACGGCGAACAGTAGAACCGCCAACCAGAGGAGTTTCTTCATCGTTCGACCCCTTGATGCGAGAACTGGACAAAGCTTCGTAATCGTCGTGCTGTAGCGCAGGAGGGAACTGTTCTTACCTCCCCGAGTCCGGCGAAACCTCCTGCACGCACCATACCAGTCTTGGTCTGTGCACAACCGATTATCGTATATACACTTATGATTGGGGTGACCGGCGACGGGTGGAACGGGATGGGGGATATGGCTCGGCTGCCTGGGGCATTTGACCAATCGTACCGGGGGGAGCGGAAGGGTCCGCTAATCTGGCCCTACTGCGAACCGGCTTCCGGAACCGCAGTGTCCGCCAGGCTCGCGTACTTATCGAGCCGATAGCGAAGAGTATCGCGGGACAGACCGAGAAGGTCCGCGGCACGCGTCACGTTACCTGATGTGCGCAGCAGGGCCTGGCGCATCAGGTCTCTCTCGACGTCTTCCATGCGAAGTCCTTCCGGAGGCAGCTCGCACAGGCAGGCACCGGAAGTGGAGATGGCCAATGGCGCTCGCATTTCGACGGGAATGTCCTCAGCCCGAATCTCGCCTATTTCCTCGAGGATCAGGACGCGCTCGAGGACGTTACGCAATTCCCGCACGTTGCCGGGCCAGGCGTAACCTTCAAGCAGGCGCAGCGCTGACTCGGTCAGTGTGGCGGGCTCGCGCTTGAGATCTCGGGATAGTTGTTCGATGAAGAAAGAAGCCAGGGGAGCGATGTCATCGCGCCTCTCACGCAGCGGGGGGATGTGGATGGGAACTACCTTCAAACGGAAGAACAGATCACTTCTGAAAGCGCCGGTCTCCACCATCTTGTCGAGGTCGTGATTCGTAGCCGCGATCACCCTCGCATCGACTCTGATGTCAGTGGTCCCACCGACGCGCTTGAACCTGGAGTCTTCCAGGAAGCGAAGGACCTTGGCCTGAGTGGAAGCAGGCATGTCGCCGACTTCGTCAAGAAATAACGTGCCGCCGTCGGCGAGCTCGGCCAGGCCCTGTTTGCGAGAGCGGGCGTCTGTGAACGCTCCTCGCTCATGCCCGAACAGCTCGGATTCGACCAGGTTCTCCGGCAGTGCGGAGCAATTGATCTCGAGAAACGGCTGATCGGCGCGAGCGCTGTGGGCGTGAATCGCTCTCGCCACGAGGTCCTTGCCCGTGCCGCTCTCACCCGTAAGAAGTACGGCGGCCGACTCGGCTCCCGCCACCCTCTCGACCATTTTCACGATGCTCTGCATCGCCCCCGATCGACCGACCAGGTCGATATTGGCGAATCGCCACCGGTGCTGTTCCTGGAGAGCCGCCACCTGCCGGCGAAGCCGACGCGTCTCTAGGGCCTTCTCGATCGTCAGGAGTAGCGAGTCGAACTCTACCGGCTTCTCGACGAAGTCGTAGGCGCCTGATTTCACCGCCTCCACCGCGGTATCGATCTCGCCGTACGCCGTTACGATGATGACGACCAGATCACGGTCGATGCCGCGATACTCCTGCAGAAACTTGATGCCGTTCCCGTCCGGCAGGCGCAGGTCCAGGAGCACCAGGGCCGGGGCGGCGTTCGTGACCAGGTGACGCCCTTCGGCTCCGGTCGACGCGGTCTCCACGGAGTAGCCGGCAGAGCGCAGCTTCTCCCCCAGCCACGTTCGGATGAGCTCCTCGTCATCTACGACTACGATCAGTGCGCCTTCATTCGTCACGATCCCGACTCCTCCTCGACGGTCGACAGAACCAAGGCAAAGGTGGTTCCGTGGCCCGATGCGCTTTCGACCTCCAGCCGACCGCCATGTCGCTCCACGATCGACCGCGTGATTGCCAGACCGAGACCCGTGCCCCGGTGCTTAGTGGTGAAGAACGGCCGAAAGATCTCTTTCATCACGTTCTCGGGAATGCCTGCGCCCGTATCGCTCACCGTGATCCGTACCTCATCCCCGACCGGTTCGATGCCGAACGTGAGGACTCCGCCCGCGGTCATCGCCTGGATCGCGTTGAGCGACAGGTTGACCAGGGCCTGCGAGAGGAGTTCGGGGTCGACCCTTATCCTCTTCGTCTCTCTCCCCGTGTGCTGTTCGATTCGCACGCCAGCCGCCTCGGCCTGGGGCCCGACCAGGGTGACTGCGCGCTCGACGAGCTGCTGGGGGGCGGCCCAACCCACCGTCGGCTGCTTGGGCCGCGCATAACTCAACAGGTCCCGAATGGCAGACTCGATCCGACGCAGCTGCGCCCGGACCTGCCTCAAGAGGCTCTCGGTAGACGGGCTCTCTCGCAGCTCCCTCTCCAGCATGTCGATGCCACTCGCTGCTCCGGCGAGAGGGTTCTTGATCTCGTGCGCGATCCCGGCTGCGAGCTCGCCTACCGAAGCCAATTGTGCCGCCCGCCGCATTTCCTGCTCGTGGAGCTCACTGATCTCGGAAGCGGACTCGCGAAGCCCATGCGCCATCTGGTTGAAGGTATCGCTCAGCTCGCCAAGCTCGTCACCGCTGTCCACGCGAACGTGGGCGTCGAAATCTCCGCCCCGGATCCGCTCAGCGGCGGACACCAGTCGCCTGAGTGGTGAGACGATCGACCCCGCCACGAGCCAGACGATTCCGACCAGGGCCAGCGCGAAGACACCCTCCAGAGCTGCCGAGAGGATGCGCAGGCTGCGGAGCTGGCCGAAGGCAGTCTGGACCGGCAGCTCGGCGAGGTACAGCCAGGGAATATCCCTGATCGGCAGGGAGATGCCGATGACATCCACTCCCGCGTAGTTTACGTACCTTGCCGATGAGCCGGGTGGCAGGTCCACCAGCGGTGAGGGCATTCGCTGGCTGTAATTCACCGGCGCGTGAGGGTGTGAGACGAAGAGCGGTCGCCCCGCAGAACACAGGATGAACGCCTCCACGTGCCCGGCCACGTGCTCGGCCAGATTGAGGAAACCCGGTTGCTCCTCCGGCCCGACCGTCGCTCCCAGGACACCAAGCACCTCAGCCCGTTCTCCCCGAATCGGCGTCGCGAGGCGGAACACGGAATGAGTGGCTCCCGGCTCACCTTCCCACTCTCCCACGAAGAAACGTCCCTCCATGGCAGACGAGTGCAGGAGAGTGCCTGCTAGATCGGACCCGACACGTCCGTCCCGGGTCCCGCCGATCATCGTCCCGGTCGGGTCCAACACGAACAGCTCCGACAAGGACGACATCTCACCGTGCTTGCGGGCGACGTAGGATTGGAGGGCGACGACCGCCGGGTCCTGGGTCCGGCCGGACGCGACGGCAGCCGAAACGGCGGCGATGTTGGCAGGCAAGAACCGGCTGTTTGCGATCGCCGCTTCCAGACTCAACTGGTGCAACTTGACCTGGTGAGCCACGTGGTCCGCCTGCACCTGCACCAGGGCCTCCAGATACTGCCGGACTTGCTTCTCGATGATCCTGCGACTGACCCCATAGCCCACCGAGTTGGACAGAAAGAGCGGCAGCAGGGACAGGACGAGAAACCAGATTAGAATCCTGCGCCCCAGCCCTCCACGTAATGGATGCGAACGAAGGATCCTGGCTGGGTCCCGCTTCTTGAGCATCTGGATCTCCGCGGACGGCTCACCTGTGCCCCGGGGTCGGATACTGGCTGAAGTGTGGCAAGAAGGATGCCGGTCCCCGAACCCGCCCTTCACAACAAGTTACGGCCGCCAGGGACTCGCGGACCAGATCAGATGGGGGGAAATGCCCCGATTCGCCGTGGTACATCCCCCACCGGGAACGCTCCCGGCCGATGGCGTATGTCCGTAATCTCTTACGGATCAAGCGGTTGATCGCCCACACCGGCGTGGTACGTGTCGTGCTCTTGCGTACAGTACACCGAGTGCTCCGAATGCACCCGATGGTGACCCTCCATACAAGGAGGCTCGATGTACCCGAACGGCAATGGCGTGGGAAGACCTTTCCTGCTCATGGCTGGTGTTTTGTCCGCCGGCCTGATCGCGACCAGCCAGCAGGCCAGTCCGACACCCCTTACCGCGTCGGCGGTCTCGACCGCTCAAGCCTCGCCCGTCCCCGGAGTCGCAGCGACAGACGGCGAGAAGCTGTACCGGAACTACTGCGCCGTCTGCCACGGAGCTGAGGGAGGAGGGGACGGTCCCGCTGCATCCAGTCTCGATCCGCCGACGCCGGATCTCACAGACGCGGAACGAATGGGGCAGTTGACCGACGAACGCATGCTAGAGGTTCTTTCCAACGGCAGTGGCGTGATGACCGGATTCGGGTCGATGCTGACCCCGGAGGAAATTGAGGCAGTCGCCGAGTACACGCGCACGCTCAGCGAGGTCCCGGGCGACGAATCGAGTGAAGGGGCTGGTTGATCTCCGGGCGCCGCGTTCGGATCCCTGGCATTCGGCGCCTCCGCCCCCTTTTCTTCCTCGGGGGAGCCATTCTCGTGGCCTTCGTCGCGGTTCTCGTGACCGTCGGGCGAGGCCCGGCGGTTCCGCAGCCTGTTGCCTTCAATCACCTGAAGCACACCAGCGATCTCGGACTGGCGTGTGATTTCTGCCACAAGTACGTGCGCACCGGAGCCCACGCCGGGCTTCCCGACGCCGGGACGTGCTCGATGTGTCATCGGGCTCCGCAGGGAGACTCGGCCGAGGCGGCCCGGGTGACCGAACTGCTCGAGGCCGGTGAGCTGAGCTGGAATGTGGGAATTGCCACGGCCCGATTGCGAAGACGGAGCGTCCGCCCGAGCGGCCGCTCGTCCGGGTCTCCATGGACTCCTGCATGGACTGCCACCGCGAACGGGGGCAATCGCTGGACTGCAACGCGTGCCACCGGTGAAGGAGAGGATGCAGCCGTGAGCCCCACACGACGCGATTTCGTCCTCACAGCAGGCGTAGCCGGTGCCGGGCTGGCCCTTTCGAGGTCGCCGGCCGTCTTCTGGACCGCACTGGATCAAGAGGACGCCGGATGGGATCCGGGACTCGAGGATCGGATCACGTCCGCTTGCCTCGTGTGCCCGGCCCGGTGCGGGATCCGCGGCCGCGTCGTGGACGGCCGACTGGTCGAGATCAGGGGGAACCCGCTCCACCCGGTTAGCCGGGGGGGCGTATGCCCGCGGGGCGTTGCCGGCGTCCAGATGCTGTACCACCCCCGCCGACTCACGTCGCCGCTGAGGCGCGTCGGTTCCCGCGGCTCAGGTGAGTGGCGAGAAATTTCGCCCGATGAAGCCCTGTCACTCGTCGGCGAGCGCCTCAGGGCGATCCGCGAGGCGGGACGGCCCGAATCGCTGGCCCTTCTATCGGGTTACTGCGCCGGCACGATGGCCGATCTGTGGGGCCAGTTTCTGCGCGCGTACGGTTCGCCCAACCACGTGCGCGACGAGTACGCTGATGGCACCGATACGATCATGGCCCTGGCGCATGGCATCCCGCGTGCGCCGGGCTATGACCTCGAGCGAGCCAGCTTTGTGCTCTCGTTCGGTGCCCCGCTGTTCGAGTCGTGGTGGTCGCCGGTCCAGGCGCTGGCGGCGTTCGGAGGTCGCGGTGCCGACGAGGGAAGGCGTCCGCGGTTCGTCCAGGTGGACACACGCTTCTCCCGCACCGCGGCGGCGGCCCAGGAATGGGTGGGCGTCCGGCCGGGCACACACGCCGCGCTAGCACTCGGCATCGCCTACGTGTTGATCCGCGATGAGCTAATTGATGATCGGTTCGTGGCGGAGCGCGTCTCCGGATTCGAGGACTTCACCGACGAGAGCGGTCGAACACGGGACGGATATCGATCGCTGGTGATGCGCAATTACCGAACCGAGGAAGTGTCGGCCGTCACCGGCGTCTCCGTGGAGCGAATCACCTCGCTGGCAAGGGCGTTCGCCGGGAGCCGGCCGGCCGTGGCCGTGTGCGGGTCAGATGTGACGCGGTCTCCCGATGGACTCGTCGCGGGCCTTGCGGTGCATAGCCTCAACGTCCTGGTCGGCAACATCGGTCGCGCGGGAGGGGTCATGTTCGGCGATGAGCCGCCGCTGGAACCGCTCCCGGAGCCGATCCTGGACTCCACGGCCCTTGCCGGCCTCGAGCGGGATCCGATCGGTGAGATGGGACTCTTGTTCGAGGGAGGAGATCGGCCGTTACGATTCGCGGAGACCGTAGCCGGAAGCTCCGACTCCCGGGTCGAGGCACTCCTTCTCTACTATGCGAATCCACTCGAGTCGTCGGCACGACCGGGCATGTGGCGAGACGCGCTCGATCGAATCCCGTTCGTCGTCAGCTTTTCGCCGTTCCTCGACGGGACATCAGGCTACGCCGATGTGATCCTGCCCGACCTCCTGGGCTACGAGCGCTGGCAGGACGCGCCTGCGCCCGCCTCCTATCCGTACCCGGTGTGGGGCGTGAGCCGTCCTCTGGTGGAGCCGCCGGAGGGAGGCATCCATACTGGAGACGCGGTGCTGGCGCTCGCCCGCGATCTGGGCGGGAGTGTAGAAGATAGCCTCGCCTTCGGGGGGTTCGAGGACCTGCTCAAGGACCGGGCCCGGGGTCTCTTCTCGTCGCATCGAGGCATGATCCTCGGTGACGAGTTCGAGCGCCGTCACCACCGCCAGATGGAACAGCGGGGCTGGTGGCTTCCCGAGCACAGCGACTTCGAGAGTTTCTGGGAGGACCTGGTCGGGCGGGGGGGCTGGGTGGACCTCTTCTACGACGACACGGATCCGTCTCGTGTCAGCCGGAGGTCCGACGGCCGGATTGCCCTGATGCCGGAGGAACTTCTGCGCGTTCTGGATGAGGATGGCCTCCTGGGCGCGCTGTACAGTCCCCTCGCGCGGACCAGTCTGGCAGCCGCCGTCGAGTTCCCCCTGCGTTTGATTCCTTATCGCCTGTCCACTCTCGCGTCGGGCACGCTGGCCCTGGAGCGATGGCTCGTCGAGCAGCCGAGCCTCCTTCCGGAGGTCTTCTGGCGCCCGTGGGTGGAAGTGAACCCACGGACGGCGAACGAACTCGGCCTCACAGACAGGTCCATGGTCTGGGTCGTATCCGCGCGGGGCCGCTACCGGGCCCGGCTGGCGTTCTTTCCGGGCACCGCGGCGGGAACCGTCTGCGCCCCGTACCGGCTCGAGCATCCAGACGGTGAGCTGGCGAACCCACTGCAGCTGCTGGATGAGTCGCGGGACCCACTGACGGGGCTCGCCGCGTGGTTCACAACGCAGGTCCGCCTCGAGCGGGCCTGAGGAGCGGGATCTTCATGGCGCGTTGGGGCATGGTCATAGACCTGGACCTGTGTACCGGCTGCGGGGCCTGCGAGGTCGCGTGCAAGAGCGAGAACAACATAGCGACCGTCGCCCCCGATCAGGCTGAAATGGGCCGTGCGATCAGCTGGATGAAGGTGCAAAGCCTTGTGGAGGGCGAGTTCCCCGACACCGACGTCCTGTTCACGCCCCGACCATGCATGCACTGCGATAATCCACCGTGCATCAGAGTGTGTCCGGTCGGCGCAACCTACATCAACGACGAAGGGATCGTCGGTCAGATCTATCCGCGCTGCATCGGGTGCAGGTACTGCGCCAACGCGTGTCCATACACGGCGAAGTACTTCAACTGGTACGGGCCTGAGTGGTCGGCCTCGGAGCGTCGCCACCTGAATCCGGACGTCTCGACCCGGCCCAAGGGCGTCATCGAGAAGTGCACGTTCTGCCACCATCGGCTGCAGAAGGCTCGGGAGAATGCCAGGGCCGAGGGCCGGGAACTGCGCGAGGAGGACTACCAGCCGGCATGCGCCGAAATCTGCCCCACCGGCGCCATCACGTTCGGTGACCTCGATGATCATGGCCACCGGGTGGCCGAGTTGAAGGAGGATCCGCGCGCGATGCGGTTGATGGAGGACTTGGGAACCCGACCGAAGGTCTACTATCTCGCTTCGAGGGAATGATATGCGCCGTGACGCCACCGCCCGGCTTGCGCACATGTCCGCCGACGAGCAGGTCCTTCTGAGGCCACTGCTCGAGACGTCCCGCGGCTTCAAGATTACGACCGTCGTGTTGGGGGGGATCACCCTGTGGGGAGCGTTCGCGTACTACCTGCAGGTTCGTTACGGGCTCGGGCGCACCGGGTTGAATCGGCCCGGGTATTGGGGCATTTACATCATCAGCTTCGTCTTCTTCATCGGGATCAGCCACGCAGGCACCCTGATCTCAGCCATCCTCCGCGTCAGCAAGGCCGAGTGGCGCCGCTCCATCACTCGTTCGGCGGAATTGATCACCGTCCTCGTCATCGGCTTCGGCGCAATCCAGCCGGTCATAGATCTCGGCCGTCCGGATCGCATGCTGAACATCATCCTGCATGCCCAGCTTCTCTCGCCGCTATTGTGGGACGTCATCAGCATCGGGCTCTACTTCACGGCCTGCACCGTCTACCTCTACGTTCCGCTGCTGCCCGACCTGGCGCTCATTCGTGACTCGGGCATCAAGGCTCCGGGCCTGTATCGATTCCTGGCTGCAGGTTATCGCGACACGCCCTCCCAGCGCGCTCGCCTCGAACGGGCCATCGGCATCCTGTCCATCGTCGTGATCCCGATTGCCGTGTCGGTGCACACCGTAATCGGCTGGATCTTTGCCATGACTCTCCGACCGATGTGGCACAGCACGATCTTCGGACCGTACTTCGTGATGGGTGCGATCTATTCAGGGATCGCCGCGATACTCGTGGCGATGGCAGTGCTGAGAAAGGCGTATGGGCTGCAGCAGTACTTCAAGTCCGTCCACTTCGACTACCTCGGACGGCTGCTTCTTCTGTTTAGCCTTCTATGGTTCTACTTCACGTTCGCCGAGTATTTGACGGCCTTCTACGGTGGAGAACCGGCGGAGATGAGGACGTTTTGGGCCAAGATCTCGGGGCCGTTCGCCATACCCTTCTGGAGCATGGTCGCGGGGTGCTTCATCATCCCGCTCACCCTCATGTCGCGAAAATCGACGCGCACGCCACGTGGCACGTTCGTCGCGGGCATCGCGGTGATGATCGGAATGTGGCTCGAGCGGTTCAACATCGTTGTCCCGACGTCCGTCAACCCACGCTGGGAGGTGGAGTCCATCGGACACTACATTCCCTCCTGGGTGGAAATGTCGATCATGTCTGCCACGTTCTCGGGATTCATCCTGCTCTACATGTTCGCCACCAAGTTCGTCCCGATCGTCTCGATCTGGGAGATCAAGGAGGGGCGAGAGGAATCCGTGCAGCAGGTGTCCGATCGAGTGGCGAGTTATCTGCCCGACCTGCCGGCCGCGATGGCCGGGGGAGAATCCGGATGAACCGTCGAGCCCGCGTCAGCATGTCCCGATCCGTACGCCTGGCGGGGATGCTCGTCGGCTTCTCAGCCTTCGGAGCCCCGCCGGCCGCCGCACAACCTTCTCCGTCCTTCACCGGCGACCCGATATCCGGTCGGCGGATCTTCGTCGATAGAGGGTGCGTCCGCTGCCACTCAATCTGGGGCAACGGCGGTACCCTGGGTCCCGACTTCGCGGTGGTAGGAGCCGGCCGGAGCCTCCAGCAGCTCGCTGGTCTGTTTTGGAACCACACCCCCAGGATGATCGACACGGTCCGGGATGAAGGCCTTCTGTGGCCCCTGTTCACCGAGACAGACCTCGCCGACATCATCAGCTACATTTACTACGTCAAGCTGTTCGACGAGCCCGGCGATCCCGATGCCGGCGAGCGGTGGTTTCGACAGAAGCGATGCGCCGAGTGTCACTCCCTCGGCGGCATTGGTGGAGGAACCGGACCGGCGCTCGACGGCTATGCCCGTTACGTCGCGCCCATCATGCTCGCGGCAGGCATGTGGAATTCAGGTCCGGCCATGCGGGCGGCACAGTCCGCCGGGGACGTCCCCATCCCCACGTTCGTGGGTCGGGAGTTGTCTGACATTCACGCCTACATCAGGCGCGCGTCGAACCTTCGCGCGCGTGAGATACTGTTGCTCGCTCCACCCGATCCAAACGTCGGCCGGCAACTTTTCGTGTCCAAGCGATGCGTCCGCTGCCACGGAGCGACAGGGCGCGGGACCGAATCCGGCCCGGATTTGCGAGAAGCGACCGAGACACTGCACGTTTCAGAGATCGCGGGGCAGCTTTGGAACCACTCGTTTCAGATGGCCGCAACGATGCGCGCTCGGGGAATCGGGTTTCCGGAATTTCGGGGCGCCGAAATAGCCGATCTGATCAGCTACCTTTACTACCTCCGCTTCTACGAGTCGGAAGGAGATCTGGTGGCAGGTGAGCGCGCGTTCAACGGGAAGGGATGCTCCGGCTGCCACCCGGCTGTGGGCGACTCGGCGGTCGGACCCACGCTCTCGGAATCGGAGGCCATTCTCTCCCCCCTCGGCCTGGCGACGGCCATGTGGAATCATGCGCCCGCCATGTACGATCTGATCGAAGTCGAATGGTGGCCCCGCTTCGAGGGCGAGGAGATGCGAGACCTCTCGGTCTATCTGAGGAGTCTCTCACCGAGGCGGTAGTCGGAGAGGAGCGAAACTTCAGCTCTCGAGGAATCATGACGAAAGGTCGGAGGTCCATGCGCGGCGTCGTTGAGTCCGGCACCCCGACCAGGACACTCCGCCGACGGTCTCGTGGCTTCGCCCGGGTCGCCCTGGCAGTCTGCGTGATCATGATTCCGCTGGCCTGGTCAGGACCTCCAGCGGTCTCACAGGAGGTTTCCGCCCAACTCGCGCCGACGGCCTTATCGGGTGCGAGCATCTTCGGAAGGAAGGGGTGTGTCAAGTGTCACTCGCTCGAGGGTCTGCGCGTGATGATGGGCCTCGATTCGGACCGTCCGGCGCAGACCTGGAGAGTCTATCACCTCGCGGCCGACATGTGGAACCACATGCCGGTAATGGCAAGCAGCATGCTGGAGCTGGGAATCGAGAGGCCGCACCTGGACCCCGGTGAGATCGCCGACCTCGTCGTATTCCTCTTCAACCGTGTGAACCCTCTGGCCCCTGGGGACACCGCAGCGGGTAGGGTCCTGTTCGCGGAAAGGCAGTGCATCACGTGCCACCAGGTCGGCGGAGTCGGTGGGGTAGTCGGCCCGAGCCTGGACGTCAACGGTGAATTCCATTCGCCGATTCGGCTCGCCGCGGCCATGTGGAATCACGGTCCGGAGATGGCGGAGTCCATGCAAGCCAAAGGGATCGAACGGCGCACCCTGACTGGCCTCGAACTGGCCGACCTGTATGCGTATTTCTCTCTGGCGACCGATGCTTCGCAGGAGGTTGTGGGGCCCCTGATTCCGGGGAGCGCAGGTCGGGGACGCGGCCTGTATCGTTCAGCGGGATGCGGTGGATGTCACGGGTCTGACGGACGGGGAGGACGAGGGCCGAGCCTGGCAAGGCGTGGCCGTGAGTGGAATTCCACCCAGTTCGCGGCAGCGATGTGGAACAAGGCCCCGGCGATGATGGCCGAGATGCGCGCTGGCGGCACGCGTGCACCCACGCTCACCCCGGCCGAGATGGCCGACATCGTAGCCTTTCTCTACTCCCTGAGATATTTCGAAGGGGCCGGTGATCCGGAGCTCGGGCGCGGTGTGATCCGGGACAAGGGATGTCTGCAGTGCCACTCGCTGGACGGGCGCGGCAGCGCGGGTGAGCACGAGCTGACAGGGATGCGTGGACTGGACTCGCCCGTCGCGGTGATCGCGGCGCTGTGGAATCACGTCATCCTTCTCGGCGAGCCCGGCGAGGAAAGTGGGCAAACGTGGCCGCTTTTCGGAGAGGAAGAGATGGCGAACGTGGTCTCCTTCTTCGTGGCGCAACGCTGATCCCGTCACTCGGCCGGGCCCAGGCCATCCAAGCGTCGGACGTTCTCCTCCGCGTTCAACCGCATTTCGACCGATCTTCAGCCCACGCCACGGCTCGCTCCAGCGGAACCGTCTCGGCCGGACGCCTTTCCTCGTACAGCGTCAGCTCATCCCACCCTGCCGATCTGGCCAGCATCACTCCCTCGACCAGGCCATTGGCAAACGTGTCAGGACGATGTGAATCGGTCCCGAGTGTAAGGGCAGGCACGCCGGCCTCGCGCGCCCACACGAGGATGTCCAGCGCGGGGTAAGGTACCCCCGGGCCGAACACGCCGGACGTGTTGATTTCGATCCCCAGACCGCGGGAGGCCATCTTCTCGAGCACCGGCTGGATCACGTCGCGATACCGGGCCGGGTCGTATGGCCCGTAGTGGAGGTGCCCGTAGCGTGCGATGAGATCGAAATGGGACACGACGTCGAATCCGCCCCACTCGACCATGGCGTCGAGCTCTCGAAAGTATCTGTCGTACGCCTGG
>JBDGWG010000071.1:0-16001 GCA_039585235.1 Gemmatimonadota bacterium
CGTGATCGCCGCCGTCAACGTCGTCTTCCCGTGGTCCACGTGCCCGATCGTTCCCACGTTCACGTGCGGCTTCGTCCGCTCGAACTTCTGCTTCGCCATCCTGCCGCTCTCCTGATCCGTGTCTTTCTTCCGGGCGGGAGCGGCCACCGGCCACACCCCACCATCTTCGTCTGGGTCCGTCAGCTGCGGCCGGCTGCGATCTCCTCGGCCTTGCTCTGCGGAACCTGCGCGTAGTGCGAGAACTGCATGGTGTACACGGCGCGCCCCTGGCTCAGCGAGCGCAGAGTCGTCGAGTACCCGAACATCTCCGACAGCGGAACCGAGGCGCCCACCACCTGAGCCTGGGCCCGCTGGATCATTCCGCCGATCTTCCCGCGCCGGCTGGACAGATCACCCATCACGTCGCCCAGGTACTCCTCCGGGGTCACGACCTCGACGTCCATGACTGGCTCCAGAATCGCCGGATCGGCCCGCTTCACACCTTCCTTGAGCGCCATCGACCCCGCGATCTTGAACGCTATCTCGCTCGAGTCCACGTCGTGGGTCGAGCCATCGATCAGCGTGGCCTTGATATCGATCAGCGGGTAGCCCGCCAGCACGCCGGAATCCATGGCCTCCCGGATCCCCTGCCGCACCGGCCGAATGAACTCGCGCGGAATGGCTCCACCGTGGATCTCGTCCTCGAACACGAAGCCGGCGCCGGGCTCCGTCGGCTCGATGTTGATGACGACGTGGCCGAACTGCCCGCGCCCGCCCGTCTGGCGGACGAACCTCGCCTCGACATCGTGCACCGCCTTCCGGATCGTCTCCCGGTAGGCCACCTGCGGCCGCCCGACGTTCGCGTTCACCTTGAACTCGCGCTGAAGGCGGTCAACGATGATCTCGAGGTGCAGCTCGCCCATCCCGCTGATGATCGTCTGGCCCGTCTCTTCGTCCGTGTAAACCCGAAACGTCGGGTCCTCTTCCATCAGCTTCGCCAGGGCCTGCGCCAGCTTGTCCTGGTCCACCTTCGTCTTCGGCTCGATCGCGACCCGGATCACCGGCTCGGGGAAGCTCATCGCCTCGAGGATTACGGGATCACCCGTGTCCGCGAGCGTGTCACCGGTCCTCGCGACCTTCATCCCGATGGCTGCTCCGATGTCGCCTGCGTAGAAGCTGTCCACCTCCTCGCGCTTGTTGGCGTGCATCTGGAGAAGGCGCCCGATCCGCTCCTTCTTGCCCTGCGTCGCGTTCAGGATATGCGAGCCGGCCTCCAGCTTGCCTGAATAGACCCTGAAGTAGGCGAGCCGCCCGACGAACGGGTCCGTCATGATCTTGAACACGAGCGCGGCGAACGGCTCGTCGTCCGACGGTCCGCGCTCGACGAAGTGCTCGTCGTGGTTCGGCAGATGGCCTGTCACCGACTCCTTGTCCATCGGAGACGGCAGGTAGTCGACGATCGCGTCGAGCAGCTTCTGAACGCCCTTGTTCTTGAACGAGGCGCCGCACAGTACCGGCGTGATCGCACCGGCCAGGGTTGCCTTGCGCACGGCCCGACGGACCTCCTCCTCCTCGAGCTCCCGTCCCTCGAGATAGTGCTCCAGGAGCTCCTCGTCGTGCTCGACCGCCGCCTCGATCAACTCGTGGCGTAGCTGGTCGGCCTTCTCCCGAAGGGCATCGGGCACCGCGCCCTCGTCCCACTTCACGCCCAGAGAGTCCTCGTCGTACACCACCTCGACCATCCGAACCAGGTCGATGTGCCCCGTGTACAGCTCGCCCTCGCCGAGCGGGTATTGAAGCGGGTGCGCCTTGGCCCCGAGGCGCTCTTTCATCATCTGGACCACGTGCTCGAAATCCGCCCCGACCCGGTCCATCTTGTTCACGAACGCGATTCGCGGAACTCCGTACTTGTCTGCCTGCCGCCATACGGTTTCGGACTGAGGCTCCACGCCGCCGACGGCGCAGAACAGAGCGACCGCCCCGTCAAGCACCCGGAGGCTGCGCTCCACCTCGACGGTGAAGTCCACGTGTCCGGGCGTATCGATGATGTTGATCTGGTACTGGTCTTTGTTCTGGTTCCAGAACGTCGTGGTAGCGGCGGAGGTGATCGTGATCCCGCGCTCCTGCTCCTGCTCCATCCAGTCCATCGTGGCGTCGCCATGATGTACTTCGCCCATCCGATGCACCCGACCCGTGTAATACAGGATGCGCTCGGTGGTCGTGGTCTTACCGGCATCGATGTGAGCCATGATGCCGATGTTCCGAACCAGTTCCAGCTGCGTGCTACGCGCCATCTATTTCGAAGCCTTCCCTCTTTCTTGCCTCGGACCGGCCGCCGGGCCGGTCTGGTCTTCCCTGAACTGCGACTACCAGCGGTAGTGCGCGAAAGCTTTGTTCGCTTCGGCCATGCGGTGCACGTCCTCCTTCTTGCGGACGGCTCCGCCGTCCCCTCGGGCGGCCTCAAGCAGCTCGGCGGCGAGGCGATCGGACATCGTCTTGCCCGATCGGCCGCGCGCGAATCCAACCAGCCAACGGCGCGCGAGCGAATCGCGTCGACTCGGGCGGACCTCCACCGGTACCTGGTATGTCGCGCCGCCGACGCGGCGGCTCCGCACCTCGAGCACGGGCTTCGCGTTCGTCAGGGCCTGCCGGAACACGTTCAGTCCCGGTTGGCCGGTCTTCTCCTCGATCTTCCTCATCGCCTCGTAGAAGATCTGCTCCGCCGTCGACTTCTTTCCGTCCAGCATGAGAACGTTGACGAACCGAGTGACTTCCTGGCTCCCGTACTTCGCGTCCGGGGGGGTCTCTCTCGGAACCGCCTTCTGCCTGCGTGACATGTATTTCTTCCCTTGATACGGAAACCCGGCCGAGACGTGCAGGCCGGGTTGATTCCCACTGCTTCTCGAGTGCCGTACGTTCGGGGCCTGTGCGCCCGTCCGGCGCATGGTTCCCCTTGCTGTGCTAACGTTTCGAGCCGTACTTCGATCGGCCCTGATTCCTGTCCGATACGCCGGAAGCATCCAGCGTGCCCCGAATGATGTGATACCTCACACCCGGAAGGTCCTTAACCCGGCCACCACGGATCAGCACGATGCTATGCTCCTGCAGGTTGTGCCCCTCCCCCGGGATGTAGGCCGTGACCTCGTATCCATTGGTCAGCCGCACGCGGGCGACCTTCCGAAGCGCCGAGTTCGGCTTCTTCGGGGTCGTCGTGTACACCCGCGTACACACGCCTCGCTTCTGCGGGTTCGCCTCCAGAGCAGGCGCTTTCCGCTTCTTCTCCAGGCTCTGGCGCCCATTGCGCACCAGCTGATTAATCGTGGGCATACCCCGGCCGCTCTCCCTGTATTTCGGTAGCGACAGAAACCGCTCCCCCGCGTGCCGTTCAACGCGGCACTCGAAGCAGCGGTTCAAAGTGCGCGGAGACGACCGCCGCCTCCGCCGAAAACGACACCGACCCATTGGTCGATAGACGGGGCAAGGTAGGTGCGCTGATTGAAGTTGTCAAGGCACGGTTCCGGAGCCGCAACGGGCCCCGGAACCGTCATTTCGGAAGGTCTCGCCTGGGGTCGATGACGCGACCGTCAGGCCTCCGCCGGAAGCTCCGCCGCGTCCGTCTCCATTTCACCTCGCAACTCGGCGAATAGGCCACCCGCCGCCGCGGCAGGCTCGTCGGGCTCCGGCTGCGTG
Source organism: Gemmatimonadota bacterium (assembly GCA_039585235.1). GTDB lineage: Bacteria > Gemmatimonadota > Gemmatimonadetes > Palauibacterales > Palauibacteraceae > Benthicola. The sequence goes on from JBDGWG010000071.1 coordinate 3,670, forward strand.
CGACGCATCGCGTCGAGCTCCTCCTGCAGCGGCTCACCAACCAGGAACTCCACGTTCTGATACCGGTGAATTCCCGTACCTGCGGGCACCAGGTGCCCGATGATGATGTTCTCCTTCAGCCCACGAAGGTCGTCCATCGCACCGCGCACCGCCGCATCCGTCAGCACACGGGTGGTCTCCTGGAAGGAGGCCGCGCTGATGAACGACTCGGTCGTCAGGCTGGACTTCGTGATGCCCAAAAGCACGGGCTCCGCTCGCGGCGGCTTGCCGCCGCCACCGATCACTTCCCGGGTGCGCTCACGGAATTCCATCCGATCGAGGTGCTCTCCCTCGAGGTACTCGGTGTCACCCGGTTCCGTGATCTTCACCTTCTGGAGCATCTGCCGCACGATCACCCCGATGTGCTTGTCGTTGATCCGCACTCCCTGCAGGCGGTATACCTCCTGAATCTCGTTCAGCAGGTATTCCTGCACGGCCCTCGGTCCCCTGACCCGCAGGATGTCGTGCGGGTTCACCGGGCCTTCGGACAGCCGGTCACCAGCTCGCACGAGGTCACCCTCGTGGACCCGGAGGTGCTTACCCACCGCAACCTGGTAGACCTGCTCTTCCTCGTTCTCCATGGTGACGATGATCTCACGCTTACCGCGTTTGATCCCGCCGAACGACACGCGGCCATCCACTTCGGTGATCGTCGCCGGGTCCTTCGGGCGCCGGGCCTCGAACAGCTCCGCCACGCGAGGCAGGCCGCCCGTGATGTCCCTGGTCTTGTACGCCTCCCGACTGATCTTGGCGATCGTGTCGCCGGGATGTACGCCTTCCTTGTCGTGCACCAGAAGCTGGGCACCGACCGGGACGATGAACTCCCTGAGCTTCTTGCCCTTCGAGTCCACGATCTCGATGCGCGGGTGCAGCTTCTTGTCCCGATCCTCGATGATGACCAGCTGACGCCGACCTGTGGCTTCGTCCAGCTCCTCGCGGAACGTCTCCTCCGGCACGATATCGTTGTACTGGATCTTCCCGACGTGGTCGGCGACGATCGGCTCGGAATACGGATCCCATCCGAACAGCAGGTCCCCGGGGTTCACTTCCTGACCGTCCGTCACATGCAGCTGCGCTCCGTACGGGACCGCGAGGCGTGATCGAATCCGATCCTCCCCCGTCCGCATCAGAAGCTGGCCCTCGCGGCTCGTCACCACGATGTGGCCGTCCGGGCTCTCGACCGTGGTCACACGCTCGAACCCGACAGTGCCTTGGAGCTTCGATTTCCGCTGCGTCTGGGCCGCGATCCGGGCCGCCGTACCGCCGATGTGGAACGTTCGCAGCGTGAGCTGCGTCCCCGGCTCTCCGATCGACTGGGCCGCCAGGATGCCAACGGCCTCGCCCACATCCACCATCTTCATCGTGGCCAGGTTGCGGCCGTAGCACTTCTGGCAGATCCCGCGCCGCGACTCGCACGTCAGCACCGAGCGGATCGTCACCGCCTGCAGCCCGGCCTCCTCGATGGCCTCGGCAGCCTCGTCACCGATGATTTCGCCGGCCTCGACGATCACCTCATCGCTGATCGGGTCGACGATGTCCTCGCGGGCCACGTTGCCCACCACTCGGTCTCCCAGCGGCTCGATGATGTCCTCGCCCTCTTTCAGGGCCGAGATCTCGAGTCCGAGCACCGTCCCGCAATCATCCTCGACCACGACGACGTCCTGGGCGACGTCGACCAGGCGCCGAGTCAGGTAGCCGGCGTCGGCCGTCTTCAGGGCCGTGTCGGCAAGTCCTTTGCGAGCTCCGTGCGTCGAGATGAAGTACTCGAGCACGCTCAGCCCCTCGCGGAAGTTCGCGCGAATCGGGCTCTCGATGATTTCGCCGATGCCTCCGGTCAGCTTCTTCTGCGGCTTCGCCATCAAGCCCCGCATTCCCGCAAGCTGCCGGATCTGGTCGCGCGAGCCCCGCGAGCCGGATTCGAACATCATGTAGATCGGGTTGTAGCCGTCGCGGGACGCGGCCATGCCCTGCACCATCGCGTCCGCCACGTCGTTGTTCGCGTGGGTCCAGGCGTCGATGACCTTGTTGTACCGCTCACCAAACGAGATGACGCCCTTGTGGTAGGCCCGCGTGAAGCGGTCCACGTCTTCCTGGGCCTCGGACAGGATCGTGGCCTTCGCCTCCGGGATGACCATGTCCTCCATTCCCACCGAGACTCCGCCTTGCGTGGCGTGGCGGAATCCGAAGTTCTTCAGCTTGTCGAGGAATTCCGTGGTCCGGGCCATACCGGCCGCCCTGAATACCTCGAACACGAGGTCGCCCAGCATTCCCTTGTTCATCACCGAGTTCTGGAACGGCATCTCTTCCGGGATGATGTCGTTGAACATGATGCGGCCAACGGTCGTCACCACCCACCGGTCGCGATCCAGGTACAGCGCCGGGAGATGATAGTCCGGCGTGCCCCGCTCGGTGCGCAGCAACCCGTTCGCCAGTGCCAGCTCGATATCCGCTGCGCCCGTGAACCGCGGAAGGTCGTCCGCCTCGGTCACCTGGTCGAATTCCGGCGGTGCCTTCGTCACGAAGTAGCAGCCGAGCACCATGTCCTGGCTCGGCGCGGCAATCGGACGTCCATTCGACGGCTTGAGCACGTTGTTGCTGGACAGCATGAGGACACGCGCCTCGAGTTGGGCCTCGAACGACAGCGGCACGTGCACCGCCATCTGGTCGCCGTCGAAGTCCGCGTTGAAGGCCGCGCATACCAGGGGGTGAATGCGGATCGCCTTCCCCTCCACGAGGACCGGCTCGAACGCCTGGATCCCTAGGCGGTGCAGCGTCGGCGCCCGGTTCAAAAGCACCGGATGGTCTTTGATGATGTCCTCGAGCACTTCGTAGACCTTGGGGTCATAGCGCTCGACGAGCTTCTTGGCGCGCTTGACCGTCTCGGCGTCGCCACGCTGCTCGAGCTCGTGGATGATGAACGGCTTGAACAGCTCGACGGCCATCACCTTCGGCAGCCCGCACTGGTGCAGCTGCAACTCGGGACCGACGACGATCACCGAGCGACCGGAGTAATCCACGCGCTTTCCGAGCAGGTTCTGCCGGAACCGGCCCTGCTTGCCCTTCAGCATGTCGGACAGCGACTTGAGTGGCCGCTTCCCGCGCCCGCGGATCGCCTTGCCGCGACGGCCGTTATCGAACAGAGCGTCCACGGCCTCCTGCAGCATCCGCTTCTCGTTTCGCAGGATGACCTCGGGCGCCCGCATCTCCAGCAGCTTCTTCAGCCTGTTGTTTCGGTTGATGACGCGTCGGTACAGATCGTTCAGGTCCGACGTCGCGAACCGACCGCCGTCCAGTGGAACTAGCGGACGCAGATCCGGCGGAATCACCGGGATCACGTCCATGACCATGTGTTCCGGGTTGTTCCGCTTCCCCGGGTCAGCGTCGCTGTTTCGGATCGCGTCGATGACCTTGAGCCTCTTCAGCTTCTTCTTCTTGCGCTGCTTGGACGTCTCGGTTGCGACCTCGACGCGCAGGCGCTCCGCCTCCGAGTCCAGGTCGAGCTGGTTCATCAGCGTGCGAACAGCCTCGGCACCGAGTTCCGCGCGGAACTCGGTGTCACCTTCCTCGCGCGACTGTTCCGTCAAATCCCAGTACTCATCCTCGGTGAGCACCTGCCGGACCTCGACTTCGCGGCTTCCCGGATTGGTGACCACGTAGGCAGCGTAGTAGACGACACTCTCCAGGTCCCGCAGCTTCATGCCGAGCAGATAGCCCATCTGCGACGGCAGCGTCTTGAAGAACCAGATGTGCGCTACCGGAACGGCCAGCTCGATGTGGCCCATCCGCTCCCGCCGTACCTTGGAGAGCGTGACCTCGACGCCGCACTTGTCGCACACGTGCCCGCGGTACCGGATGCGCTTGAACTTGCCGCAATGGCACTCCCAGTCCTTGACCGGCCCGAAGATCCGCTCACAGAACAGTCGTCTCCGGCTTCGTTACCTCACCGTAGCTCCAGGAACGAATTTCGTCCGGCGCGGCGATCTTGATCTGCATCCAGTCGAAGTCCGAAGAGCCGGCTCCGCGATGGCGGGGGAAATCGATCATCCTGTGTGACCCCTCTGTCGCTGAATATCCTTCACTGCGCGAAAATCGAACTGTCGTCGTCACTGCCCAACGTCACGCTGAGCCCGAGCGCCTGAAGCTCCTTGACCAGCACGTTGAAGCTCTCCGGAACGCCCGGCTTGGGCAGGTTCTCGCCCTTCACGATCGCTTCGTACGTCCGGCTGCGTCCGGTCACATCGTCGGACTTGACCGTGAGCATCTCCTGGAGTGTGTGCGCCGCGCCGTACGCCTCGAGAGCCCACACCTCCATCTCTCCGAACCGCTGCCCGCCGAACTGAGCCTTACCGGCCAGCGGCTGCTGGGTCACCAGGCTGTACGGCCCGATGGAGCGCGCGTGGATCTTGTCGTCCACCAGGTGCGAGAGCTTCATCATGTAGATCTCGCCCACGGTCACGTCAGCGTCGAACTGCTCACCCGTGCGGCCGTCCCGCAACGTCATCTTGCCGCCCGGTTTGATACCGGCCGCGTGTACGAGCTCCACGACCGCCGCGTCCAGTCCCTTGGAGATCGTCTTCTGGCCAACCAGGGCGGCGGCGGCCGGCCAGCCGGCTTGCTTCAGCTTCGCGGCCGTGGTGGCGCCCGAAGCGGCGCGCGCGACCTCGAGTACATATCGACCGAAGGTCCGCAGGAACGTCTTCGCCGTCTTGTCGGCCCCACTCATCAGATAAGCGTCGAGGCTGCGCCCGAGTCCCTCCGGGTGGCCGTTCTTCTTCGGCTGGAAACTTCCCCCGAACGCCTGGATTCCTCGCACGAACTGCTGCACGGTATCCGCATCGACCGCGGGAACCTCGACATCTCGTGCCAGGAAGCGGCCGGCCCACACGGCGGCCCCGAGCTTGAGCAGAGCGCCGATCTCGTCCTCCGTGGCTCCCTGGAACACCGGGGTCTGGGCACGGAAGCCGAGCTGATCCGCCGCCCAGCCCAGGTGCGTCTCCAGGATCTGGCCAACGTTCATGCGGCTCGGCACGCCTAGCGGATTCAGCACGATCTCCACCGGGGTGCCGTCCGGCAGCACGGGCATGTCCTCCTCCGGCACCACCCGCGCGATAATGCCCTTGTTCCCGTGACGGCCGGCCATCTTGTCACCGACCGAAATCTTGCGTTTCTCGGCCAGGTAGACCTTGACGAGCTGGACCACTCCGGGCGACAGCTCGTCCGCCTGGAACACCCGATCAATGCCTTCCTCGGTCCGCTCGCGGATGCGCTCGATGCGGCGCTTGGCCTCTTCTGTCACCTTGCGAGCGCGCCGGTTGGCAACATCGTTCTTGACCTTGAGAGTACTCAGATCCACCTCGCCGAAGTCGAGGCCTGCGAGCGCCTTCTTGCCCAGCTTTGACCCCTCCTTAAGCAGCGGCTCGATCGTTCCCCGGCGGAGCAGCAGCGCAACGGTCTGGCCCTCCAGCAACGATTGGAGCTCCTCGTCACGGGCCTCCGTGATCCGGGTGATTTCCTCGCGCTCGGTCTCGCGCAGCCGGGCGATTCGCTCTCCGTGCTCACGCTCCAGGAGCGGATCGTCGATTCGGCGCGAGAAGATCTTGACGTCGATGACGGTACCTTCGACTCCCGGCGGGACGCGCAGCGAGCTATCCTTCACATCCTTCGCCTTCTCGCCGAAGATCGCTGTGAGCAGCTTCTCCTCGGGCGAAAGCTCCGTCTCGCCTTTCGGAGTGATCTTGCCGACCAGGATATCGCCCGTCTTCACGCTCGCGCCGATGCGCACGATGCCCCGATCGTCCAGGTCCACGAGCGCCTCTTCGGCCACGTTCGGAATCTCGACCGTGATCTCCTCCGTGCCCCGCTTCGTATCGCGAACGTGGAGCTCGAGCTCCTGGATGTGGACGGACGTGAACGCGTCGTTCTTGACGAGTCCTTCGCTGATGACGATCGCATCCTCAAAGTTGTGGCCGTACCATGGCATAAAGGCCACCGTGACGTTCCGCCCGAGAGCCAGGGCGCCGAAATCGGTGGCGGCGCCGTCTGCGATCACGTCGCCCTTCTTCACTGCCTGACCGCTCTGTACGATCGGGCGCTGATTGATCGCCGTATCCTGGTTCGTACGCCAGAACTTCTTGAGTCGATACCGGTCGTACTGAGAGAGCCGGGCCAGCGGCGCGTCCTGCTTCGCGCCCTTTCGGGCGCCGGTGTCGATGACGATCTCTTCCGCGGTGACGCGGGTGACCTTGCCCCCTCGCCGCGCGGTGATCACTGCCGCCGAGTCGGCTGCGACCTTTTCTTCGAGTCCCGTGCCGGCCAGCGGGGCGTCCGGGAACAAGAGCGGAACTGCCTGCCGCTGCATGTTGGAGCCCATCAGGGCCCGGTTCGCGTCGTCGTGCTCGAGGAACGGGATCAGCGCTGGCGAGACTGCCACGAGCTGATCCGGCGCCACGTCCATGAAGTCGATCTCGTCCGGCGGCAGCAGCGGGTAGTCGTCCCGCCTCCGGCACAGCACGAGGTCGTTGACGAAGCTGCCATCCGCGGCGAGAATCGCGTTCGCCTGGGCGACCGCATAGTCTTCCTCCTCGGAAGCCGACAACCACTCGATCTCGTCCGTCACGATCCCGTCCACGACTTTTCGATACGGCGTCTCGAGGAACCCGAGCTCGTTCAGTCGCGAGAACGTCGTCATCGACGTGATGAGTCCGATGTTCGGTCCCTCCGGTGTCTCGATCGGGCACATCCGGCCGTAGTGCGAATAGTGAACGTCCCGAACCTCGAAGCCCGCCCGCTCGCGGCTCAGGCCTCCTGGCCCGAGAGCGCTGAGACGCCGCTTGTGGGTGAGCTCGGCCAGGGGATTCGTCTGGTCCATGAACTGACTGAGCTGAGAGCTCCCGAAGAACGCCTGGATCACGGCACTGACCGTCCGAGCGTTCACAAGGTCGTCGATGCTCATCTTATCAGGGTCACTGTTGATCGACATGCGCTCGCGGACCAGCCTGGCCATGCGCGAAAGTCCGACCGAGAACTGATTCGCGATCAGCTCGCCGATCGACCGCACCCGCCGGTTCCCGAGGTGGTCGATGTCATCCGTGTACCCGCGGCCCTCGCTGAGCTCGATAAGGTAGCGGACGATCGCTACGAAATCGGACGGCGCCAGCACCGTAACGTCGGCGCTCGGCATCGGGATGTCGAGGAGCCGATACACGTCACGCAGGCGGTGGTTTACCTTGTGTCGTCCCACGCGCCCGAGGTCGTACCGCTTCGGGTTGAAGAACAGCCGGTCCAGCGCCGTGCGCGCCGTTTCGATGTTCGGCGCCTCACCCGGCCGCACGAGCGAGTAGATGTTCCGCAGCGCCTCGGCCTCACCCTTCGTCGGGTCTTTGGCCAGCGTGTTCCTGATGAGCGGCGACTCGCCTCGCGGTCCACCCGTGAACACGAGCGCCTCACGTACGCGCTTCGCCCGAAGATCGGTGAACAGGTCGAGTGTGAACTCGTCGCCCCGCTTCGCAAGGACCTTCCCGCTCTTCGGGTTCAGAACGTCCGCTGCAACGGTTGGCTGGATGCTCCAGTCACGGCGCATCGTGAGATCCTCGAACGACCCGCGAAGCGGAATGAACGCGGCGCTCGAGAACACGTCGATGCGCTCGACGCCGGCCCGCAGAAGCCGGTCGTACAGGTCGTCGGTGAGCTCCTCCCCGCGGCGTGCAACGAAGGCCGCGGGATCGTCGAACACCGGCACGTCGTCGATGTCGGCATTCTTGAACCGGCGAGCCAGGGTGTCGTCCAGAAGTTCGCCAATGCGGGCCAGGGTATCGTCGCCAGCCGCCACGTCGTCCGCGAGCCACATCGGCTGGTCCTTCGCGGGATCAAATCTGCCCAGGGCCTGCGCGCGGGGCTCGCCCTCGAACTCGGCGTCCAGGATGGACTCAACCAGCGGCGTGCCGATCACTTCCCGGCGGATCGTACGATCCTCGGAGATTTCGCCCAGGAGCACCTCCCGGTGCTCGTAGAACAGCTCGAGGATATCCGGATCGGTCCCGTGGCCAAGCGATCGCAGCAGAGCCGTCGCCGGGAACTTCTTCCGCTTGTCGATGTGAACGTGGATCACATCGTGAATGTCGAGCGTGAACTCGACCCACGACCCGCGGAACGGGATGATCCGTGCGGAAAACAGACGGGTGCCGTTCGGGTGCACGTTCTCCTCGAACACTACCCCGGGCGACCGATGCAACTGGCTGACGATCACGCGCTCGGCGCCGTTCACGACGAACGTCCCGTGTTCCGTGAGCAGCGGGAGGTCGCCGAGGTAGACTTCCTTCTCGAGGATGTCCGCCGGCCGACGCTCTCCGTCGCCCAGGTCCTCCCATAGCACGAGGCGCAGCGTCGCCTTGAGCGGCGCCGCGAACGTCATGTCGCGCTCCATGCATTCGTCCACCGAGTACTTCGGCTCGCCGAGGGAGTAGTCCTGGAACTCGAGCGAGTAGTTCCCGTTCACATCGTCGATCGGGAATATCTCGTTGAAGATCCGTTCCAACCCGACGTCCCGTCTCTCGCCCTCGATGTCGGGCTGCAGGAGCCGCTCGAAAGCCTGGATCTGTACGTCCAGGAAGTGCGGAGTCTCCATCGGAGAATCCAGCTTCGCGAAAGAGACGACCGATACGTCGTTGTTCGGTTCAGCCAACTTGCTCACCCCTGGTGGTGGACCGACCCGGTGGGCCGGTTCAGGTACAGCGCAATAAAGGCACAGAACGCCCCGACCCCCTGGAACCCGTTAACGGGCCGCCGGGGCGCGAAGGGCGCCGTGCGAGCGCGAACTGCCTTTTTCGTTGAAGAGCTTCGCATCTAGAGCCAACGCTCGAGTTTTCGTGGTGGGGCCCGCCGTGCGAGCCCCGATGACTCCACTACTTCAACTCGACGGTGGCTCCCTGCTCTTCCAGCTTCGCCTTGATGGCCTCGGCCTCCTCCTTCGAGACGCCTTCCTTCACAGGCTTCGGAGAGTTGTCCACCAGCTCCTTGGCCTCCTTCAGGCCGAGCGATGTAACCTCGCGCACGGCCTTGATGACCTGGATCTTCTTGTCGCCGATCCCGGTCAGGATCACGTCAAACTCCGTCTGCTCCTCGGCTGCGGCGCCCGGAGCGGCTGCGGCGCCCGTGGCCACCGCGACCGGCGCGGCCGCCGTGACGCCGAACTTGTCCTCCATCATTTCCTTCAACTCGGCGGCCTCGAGGACCGTAAGCGAGCCGATCGCGTCGAGAAGTTCTTCAACCTTGCTCATGTTTCCGCGTACTCCCTGCCACTGTGTTCACCATGTAGGGGCCGGTCCCGATGGCATCGGACCGTACACTCCCCGTGGGGATCCCGGGAACCGTCCCTATTGCTCCCCCTGCTTCGCCACTGCCTCGACCATGTAGGCGATATCACGGACAAGCGAATTCAACGCTCCCGCGATACCTCCGACTCCGGCCGTCAAGCCGCCGGCGATTGCCGCCAGCAGCTGGTCCTTCGGCGGAAGATCCGCCAGCCTCGTCACTTCTTCTCGCGACACCGTCCGGCGTTCCACCACGCCGATCTTGACGACGGGTCGCTCGTCGTTTCCTTTCGCGAACTCCCGCACCACCTTCGCGGGGGCCACGGGGTCGGAACCTCCGAGCACCAGCGCGGTGGGTCCCTGAAGATGCTCGGCGAGGTCCGGAATGTCCGTGCCCTCCAGCGCCCGAAGCGTGAGGGTGTTCTTTACCACACGGTACTCGGCACCGGTCTCTCGGAGCTGTCTCCGGAGGTTGCCGATCGCCTCAACCGTCAGGCCGGTGAAGTCCGTCAGGTAGACGACTTCCGCGGAGTTCAAATACCCGCGCAACTCCTCGGTGATCGTCTGCTTCTGATCCAGTTTCATCGCCATAGAGCTATCCCGACTTGGACCCGCGATCTCTCACGGATCGCGCACTTACCGATACAGGTTGGGGTCGATGCTGACCCCCGGTCCCATCGTGCTGGAGACCGTAACACTCCGAATGTAGGTGCCCTTCGCCGCCGAGGGCCTGTTGCGCTTAATGGCATCCATCAGCGACTCGAAGTTCTCCACGAGCGCGTCGATGTCGAAGCTCACCTTGCCCACGGGGGCATGAACGATGCCTGTCTTGTCCACCCGAAACTCTATCCGTCCGGCCTTCGATTCCTTGACGACACGTGCGACGTCCATCGTGACTGTGCCCGCCTTCGGCGTCGGCATCAGGCCGCGCGGTCCGAGCACGCGTCCGAGCTTTCCAACGTTCTTCATCATGTCGGGCGTAGTGATGGCCACGTCGAAGTCAAGCCAGCCGCCTTCGATCTTCTGGACGTACTCGGCTCCGACGTAGTCGGCGCCGGCCTCCTCGGCCTCCCGCGCCTTGTCACCCTGTGCGATCACGAGCACTCGAACGTCTCGGCCCGTTCCGGCCGGTAGGACCACCGTCCCGCGGACGATCTGATCAGCGTGCCGGGGATCGACCCCGAGCCTAACGGCGACATCTACCGTCTCGTCGAACTTGGCGAACGCCAGCTCCTTGAGCAGTTGCAGGGCCTCGCGCGTTCCTCGAAGCTCGTCAGCATCGACGGCTGCCGTCGCTGCCTGATATCCCTTGCCGTGCTTCGCCATCAGTCCGCTACCTCGATTCCCATGGAACGAGCTGTCCCGGCGATCATCCGGGCGCCCGCTTCATCGTCGTTCGCGTTCAGGTCTTCCATCTTGATTCGCGCGATCTTCACCAGCTGCTCGTGCGTGACCGTGGCCACTTTCTCCCGGTTGGGCTCGGCCGATCCCGACTCCAGGCCAAGCTCCTTCTTCAGAAGCACCGCCGCCGGCGGCGTCTTCGTGATGAAGGTGAAGCTGCGATCCTGGTAGATCGTGATCACGACCGGGATAATCATGCCCGGCTGGTTCGACGTCTTGGCGTTGAACTGCTTGCAGAAGTCCATGATGTTCGCGCCGTGCTGGCCGAGAGCCGGGCCCACTGGGGGGGCCGGCGTGGCCTGGCCGGCAGGAATCTGCAGCTTCACGAGCGCCATGATCTTCTTTTTCGGTGCCGCCATGATATCCCTGCTCAGAATCCCTTTAGCTGCGTGTAGTCCAGCTCCACGCTGGTCGGTCGGCCGAACAGGCTCACCTGGACGCGTACCTTGCCCTTGTCCGGGATCACCTCTTCCACCGTGCCACTGAAGTCGCTGAACGGCCCCTCCATGACTTCGACGACCTGTCCCGGGTGGAACGGGATCTCTTCCTTCGGACCTTCTTCCTCGACCGCCTCGGCGACGCCGAGAATCTTATTGATCTCGTCCGGTTGCAGCGGCTGCGGCTGCGTGCCGCCCCCGAGGAACTTGATCACGCTTTGTACGCTGTTCACCAGGAACATGGTCTCTTGGTTCAATACCATGTTCACCAGCACATACCCGGGGTACAGACGCTTCGTGGTCCGGATCTTCTTGCCGCCCTTGATCTCGACCACCTCACGGGTCGGTACGATGACCTCGCGAATCAGCTTCTCCTCGGGCTCCCCCGGGAGCTCGGCGATCTTCCGCTCGAGCAGCGTCTTGACCTTGTTCTCGTGCCCCGAGTAGGTCTGGATCGCGTACCAGCGCGCTGCCTGGCCGGTCTGTGCTACGTCTTCAGCCACTGAGAACCCCTACGAACGTGCGCACGAACCACGAAAAACCCGTGTCCATCAGGCCGATGATGATCGCGATGATGACGCAGAAGACGAGGATTACCGCCGTCGCGTTGCGCAGCTGCTCCCGGTCGGGCCACGTGACCCGCTTCATCTCCGTCTGCACGTCCTCGACGAATTGCTGCACGTCCTTCATCCGGGCCATATAGAATCGATCGCTCTCGTTGTTGCAACCGTTTGCAAAGACGACAGAAACGCCGGTCCTCCCTTCGCCACGCGGGGAGTCAGCGCGTCTCTTTGTGTGTCCGGTGCGCGTTGCAGCGCGGGCAGTACTTCTTGTACTCCACGCGCTGCGGGTGCAGCCGCTTGTTCTTCGTGCTCGAGTAGTTGCGCTCTTTGCACTCCGTACACTCGAGCGTGATCTGATCCCTCATCTATCCAACCTATCCCCAGGGGGCTGACTGAGTGCTTACTCGGTGATATCGGTGACGACGCCGGCGCCCACGGTCCGGCCGCCTTCGCGAATCGCGAACCGAAGCTCTTTGTCCATCGCGATCGGAGCGATCAGCTCGACGTCCATGTTCACGTTGTCCCCCGGCATCACCATCTCCACTCCCTCGGGCAGGTGCGCCGTCCCCGTCACGTCCGTCGTC
>JBDGWG010000072.1:0-8343 GCA_039585235.1 Gemmatimonadota bacterium
CGGTGGGGGCGGGAAGCGCTCCTGGAGACGGTGCGCGTGGCCGACAGGTGCCGGTTCCACATGGGCGACCTGAAGCCACGACTCCCTCCTTTCGACGTGCCTGGAGGAGGGGATCGGAACACGTTCCTCAGGGGGCTCGTGGAGCAGGGAGCGCACGAGCGATACGGAGATCGGCTCGATGCCCGACACGTTCGACAGATCGAGCACGAGCTCGGGATCATCGATCGCCTCGGTCTGGCCGACTACTTTCTCATCATGTGGGACATCGTCCGGTTCGCGAACCGGCGAGGGATTCTCGTGCAAGGCAGGGGGTCCGCGGCCAATTCGGCGGTCTGCTACTGCCTCGGGATCACCGCTGTGGACCCGATCGGGTTGGATCTGCTGTTCGAACGTTTTCTCTCAGAGTCCCGCCACGAGCCACCGGACATCGACCTGGACATTGCCCACCGGGACCGGGAAGAGGTGCTCCAGTACGTGTACCAGAAGTATGGTCGCCGGCATGCAGCCATGGTGTGCGAGTCCATCACGTACAGGGGAAAGATGGCGGCGCGGGATGCGGCCCGGGTCCTGGGGTTCTCCTCCGCGGAGAGCGATCGCCTCTCGCTGGAAGTGGATCGCGGCGGGGCGGTGGACGCGGCCCGCAGACTCGCGGAGGGCGGGGCCGTGCGGGCCGGGCTCGATCCCTCGGATGCCCGGACGATCGCCCTCGTCCGGACTGTGGCCGGACTGGAGGATCTCCCCCGTCACCGTTCGATCCACGTGGGCGGGTTCGTGATCTCAGACCAGCCAATCGGAGAGCTCGTGCCCGTGGAACGGGCCTCGATGGCGGACCGAACGGTGATCCAGTGGGACAAGGACGACCTCGATCTGCCGGGCTTCATCAAGTTCGACCTCCTGGGCCTCGGGATGCTGACGCTGCTGGGGGATGCCATTCGCACCATCCGGTGGACCCGTGGAGTGTCGATCGATCTCGCTTGCCTGCCGCCCGATGACCCGGCGGTGTATGACATGATATGTGCGGCAGACACCGTGGGCGTGTTCCAGATCGAGTCGCGGGCCCAGATGAACACGCTTCCGCGCGTGCGTCCCCGCTGCTTCTACGACCTGGTCGTCGAGGTCGCCCTCATCCGGCCGGGGCCCATCCAGGGCGACATGGTGCACCCGTACCTGAGGCGGCGAAACGGAGAGGAGCCGGTAACATATCTGGATCCCAGGCTCGAACCGCTTCTGAAGCGGACGCTCGGTGTTCCGCTGTTCCAGGAACAAGGGATGAAGGTGGCCATCACCCTGGCCGGGTTCACCCCCGGTCAGGCGGACAACATGCGTCGGGCGATGGGGTTCAAACGTTCGCACCAGAAGATGCAGGAGGTCGAGAAGGACCTGGTGGAGGGGCTGAAGCGAAACGGAGTAGCCCCGGACGTGGCTGCGCAGATCCTCAAGTACCTCACGGCGTTCGCCAACTACGGTTTTCCGGAAAGTCATTCGGCGAGCTTTGCCCTCTTGGTATATGCCTCCGCTTACCTCAAGCACTATTACGCACCGGAGTTCTACGCGGCGCTGCTGAACGCACAGCCCATGGGCTTTTACTCTCCGGCGACGATCATCAACGACGCGCGACGACATGAAGTAAAAGTTCGTCCGGTGGACCTGGCTCACTCCGAGTGGGATTCGACGCTGGAGGCGGGATATTCTCCTTCACGCGCGAGTCCTCGCGGTGCTGCGTTCCGGCATCTCGCATCGGGACAAGCCGCTGCGGAGGCGCGCTCCGGAGAACACCCACCTCCGGGGCGGATCGACGACCGACGGCAGCAGGGGTCTCCTCGTCGTCGCAGCGAGTCGCGTGTCGGCGAGGGAGTGCAGCCACCTGCACTCAGGATTGGACTCCGCCTCGTACACGGTCTCGGTTCGCGGGCCCGGGAGAAGCTCCGGGTAGCTCGTGAAGAGAGGCCGTTCCGGAGCGTGGAGGACGTGATGCAGCGAAGCGGTCTGGGTGCTCCGGATCTTCGAGTGCTGGCGGAAGCAGGCGCTTTCGAGACCTTGTGGCCCGGCCGCCGTCAGGCGCTGTGGGAGCTCCTGCGGCAGGCGCGTGGGGATGCGGGTCCGCTCGCCCGTCGGTCCCGCGAGTCTGCGGTTCCGATTCGAGAGATGTCATCCCTGGAGCGGGTGGCGGCGGACTATCGGTGCGTTGGGCTGTCTCCCGAAGGACACCCCATGGAGTTCCTGCGGGAGAGGCTAGAAAACAGGGGCGTGTTGACGGCGGAGGACCTGCGATCACGTCAGAGCGGAGACGAAGTGCGAGTCGCCGGACTGGCGATTTGCCGCCAGCGTCCGGGTACGGCGAAGGGCGTCATGTTCGTGACGCTGGAGGACGAGACCGGGTTCTCGAACTTCGTGGTGATGCCTGATGCACGGGAGGCGATGCGGGACACTTTGCGGGCTCCGCTGCTCCTGATGGAAGGAGTCGTGGAGAACGAACAGGGCGTGGTGAACGTACTGGCACGCCGGGCCCATCGACTGGATCTCAACGGCGACCTGGGGCCGAACCGTAGCCGCGATTATCGCTGAGGGTCCGGTTGTCGCACACGGCATCGCGGGTATATTGGGCTGCCAGCCAGCATACCGTGAGCCATGACGGAGTGAGAACCGAGTGGGACAGACGCCGCAGCACCCGATGACAGTGGACAAACCGTGGGGGCGGGAGATCTGGTACGCCCACACCGATCGGTATGCCGGTAAGGTTCTCGAGGTCACCCAGGGTCATCTCCTGTCCCTGCAGAAGCACCGCGTGAAACACGAGACGCTGTATCTTCTCGTCGGTCAGGTCCGTCTGACGCTGGACGAAGAGGTCATGGAGTGGCTTCCTGGCACGGCGATCGAGATCGCTCCCGGGACCGTCCACCGGATGGAGGCCATTGAGGACAGCGTCCTCTTGGAGGTCTCCACGCCCGAGCTCGACGACGTAGTTCGTCTCGAAGATCGTTACGGGCGCGCCGCGGATTGACCTGTTTGCGCGACCGTCCGTTCGCGCCTATTCTCAGCGGCCGATCAACTGATTGATGAGAAAACCCCCTCGGCCACGGATCGACTGCGGGGATAGGATCCGAGGTAGGCACCGTGGCTCTGGGGGTTGCCTCGTCTGCTGAAACACGCCAGGGGCGAGAACGTTCCACCCGTCCCGGACGCTCTACCGGGCCGGCCGCCCCGGAGGATCGATGCGAGACCAGATGCCCGCTTCCAGCTCCCAGGCTCTGAGCGCGATCTACACCGTCCTGGCGCTCGGTGTATTCCTTTTCGCCGCGATCGTACTGTTCGTCATGGATCCGCTCGAGACATCAGTCGACTCGAACGTGATGAGATTCGTGTGGCTCGGAGTGGCCGTGGTCGTGACTCTCGGCGCGGGCGTGATCAGGGGCCGAATGGCCGCCGCCGCGGGGCCTGACCAGAAGAGGACGGCGGCCATCATCGTGTGGGCCCTCGCGGAGGGACAGGCACTGGTGGGGATCGTCGCCACGCTGCTGACGGGCGACCGTGTGACCGCCTATGCCTCGCTGGCGCTATTCGTCTGGCTGTGGATGAGGTATCCGCCAGCATCGTTTACGGGGCAGTGAGGCGCCAACCGTCCCGTCAGACGTCAATCTGAGCGAAGATTTCCTCAGGCGTGCAGTGGCGGCCGGTGGCTTTTTTCGAGTAGATCAACGTTCCGTCCAGTTCGACCTCGAACGCACCGCCGCCCGAGCGGATCAAGTCGATCACCGCGTCCGGATACCGTTGCTTCAAACTGGCCGCCAGACCGGCGGCTTTGGGTTCGTAGTTTCAAACCCCGCAGTATTCGATGCTCACTCGCACAAGGAAACTCCTGGTCATTACGAGATAGCCGACAGGTGCCCGGGTCGTCCGGACCGGCGATCTAATCTGCCCGCACCTGGTGCGGCCGATCAAGCCTCTTCGATTCTAGTAGGTAGTCAGGTAGCGATCGAGTTCCCAGCGCGTGACCTCTGCGATGTACTCTCCCCACTCCTGCTTCTTGGCATGCACGTAGTTCGCGAACAGATGCTCGCTGAGGGTCTCGCGCACAAGTTCGTCCTTCTCCATCTCGACAATCGCCTCGCCCAGGTTGGCGGGCAGGCTCTCCATCTGGTAATGCGAGCGTTCCTCCTCGCTCAGCTCCCAGACGTTGGTGTCGATCGGGGGGCCGGGATCGACCTGGCGCTCCATCCCGTCCAATCCGGCGGCCAGCTGTACGGCCAGGGCCAGATAAGGATTGCAGGCAGGATCGGGCATCCGGAATTCCACCCGGGTGCCGACGCCGCGGCGATCCGGTACCCGGATCATGGGTGATCGGTTTCGCTGCGACCACGCGATGTCCACTGGGGCCTCGTAGCCGGGAACGAGTCGTTTGTAGCTGTTCACGAGGGGGTTGGTGATCGCGGCCACCGCCTTGGCATGTGCCTTCAGCCCGCCGATGTAATAGCGCATGGCATCCGAGATCTGATACTCGGCGTCGGCGTCGAAGAAGATGTTCTCCCCGTCCCGGAACAGCGATTGGTGCGTGTGCATACCGGACCCGTTCTGCCCGAATATCGGCTTGGGCATGAACGTGGCGTGAAGGTCATGCGCCAACGCCGCGTTCCTGACGATGAAACGGAAGGTCGTCAGGTCGTCCGCAGTCCGCAGCGCGTCCTCGTACTTGAAGTCGATCTCATGCTGCCCCGGGGCCACCTCGTGGTGTGCCGCTTCGACCTCGAATCCTATGGCCTCGAGGTCGTTCACGATCATCCGGCGCGCCTTCTCGCCCAGGTCCACGGGGGTCAGATCAAAGTAGCCGGCCGCGTCATGCGTCACCGTCGTCGCCCCGCCCGTCTCGTCTCGATGGAACAGGAAGAATTCCGCCTCCACGCCCGCGTTCATTACGTATCCGAGTTCGGCGGCCCGGGCGACGACGCGCTTGAGGCACAATCGCGGGTCACCGGCGAAGGGGGAGCCATCAGGATTGTGGACGTCACAGATCAAGCGTGCGACCCTGGCCTCCGGGTTGCCCCACGGGAACACGCGAAACGTATTGTGGTCCGGCTTGAGGAGCATGTCGCTCTCCTCGATCCGGACGAATCCCTTAATGGACGAGCCGTCGAACAGGATCTCGCCATCCAGCGCCTTCCGGAACTGGCTCGCGGGGACCTCGACGTTCTTCGTGTGGCCGAGGATGTCCGTGAAAGTCAATCGCATGAAGCGAACGTTGAGAGCGCGGCACAGCTCGAGGATCCCGTCAGGGTCGGGCGTGCTTCTCAGCTGCTGGCCGTACGTGGAGAAGCGAGCGGCTTCTTCGTGCTGAGACGGCGCTCCAAACATCGTATCTGGCGTCATGCGAAACTCCATCGAATGGGATGACACTGCATGGCTCACGACGGGAAGCTACGCATAAGTTGCGCCAAACGTCAAGGATTAACTGAACGTATAGCATGAATGCGCTAAAACAGTGACCAAGCTACGGTGTTCGTGGCATTCATGTCGTTACAATGCAACATACGTTGAAATATGTGCGTCTTCCGAGACGGCTGGCGTCCGGGCCCGCTACCGCCTCACGGTCCGGGAGCGCGGGAAATCGTTCCATTTAGCCTGGCTGGCCCGTTTGACCATGGCGGCGAGGGTCTTTCCAGCACTACTATCGAACCATGTACGCTGCAACCAACGAAGCTCCAATGATGAAGGGCGGGGGGTCGTCCAGCGAGGAGAGATCGCGTTCGCTCTCATTGCGCGTTCGTCTCATCGGCGGTCTCCTGATCCTGCTGTTCCTCGCCCTGTTTTCGCTGGCGGTCGTGGTCTTCGTGTGGGAGCGGGTGGGCCTCCCAGCCGACTACCTGTACGTGGCGCTCGTCGCGGCGATCGCGATAGACCTGGTCCTGCTCGGCCTCGTGGCAGATTATCGATTGCGCGTCCTTGTAATACGACCGGTGGCGGAGATGGTCGGTGGGGCAGAGGGAATCGCGGCCGGCATCGAGGAGTACCGTCTGCCTCCCTCCGACACGGCCGAGATCGACCGGTTGTCCACGGCAGTGAACGAGATGGCGGGTCGCCTCATTCACAACCAGGAACTCCTGGCGGAAAACGTGCGGTCGCTGGATGATACGAACCGGGAGCTCTCGGCTGCGCGCAGCAGCCTGGCCCGGGCGGACAAGATGGCGTCCATCGGGCGCCTCGCTTCAGGAATCGCGCATGAGATAGGCAACCCGCTCGGTGCGATCCTCGGGTACGCCGAGCTGGGCCGCCGAAGCGGTGACGGAGGGGCCGAATGGCTCGACGGTATTTCTCACGAAGCCGGGCGGATTGACGCGATTGTGCGTGGTCTCCTGGACTATGGTCGCCCAAAGGCCTCCGCGACTCGCGACGTCGACGTCAACGAGGTGATCGAACCGGCGGTGGAATTGATGCGCGTGCAGGGCCGTCTGAAGGACATTGACGTGCACCTCGATCTCTGCCCTGACGGCGTCGTCGTGACGGCGGACCCGTCCCAGCTCGAGCAGGTGCTCGTCAACCTGTTGCTCAACGCGATCGACGCTGTGGAGGAGACGGAGGGTGCGCGTTGGATCCGGGTCGGATCTACGACCACGACGATCACAGCGCGCGACCGGTGGGATGCCACGCGGAGTCGCCGGGACGACCCGGATGGGATCGACTACTCCCACCTGAGGCGTCTCGACCAGGCGCGTGATCCCGGGCCGGCCCGGCAGCTGTCGGAAGGCGATGCGGCGGTGGAGGTGATCGTCCGTGACAGCGGACCTGGTATCCTTTCCGAAGACGCGCAGCGCGTCTTCGATCCCTTCTTCACTACCAAGGCTCCCGGCCTGGGAACAGGCCTGGGCCTGGCGGTGTCCGCGAGACTCATAGAGATCATGGGGGGGACCATCGAGGCGGTCCCTGCGGCCGATGAAGGCGCGGCCTTCAGAATCCTCTTACCCGTGTCGCTGGAGCGGGCGTAATGAAGATCCTCGTAGTTGACGATGACGCCGGACTGCGGCGGACGGCTTCGCTGATTCTCGAGAACGAGGGCTACGACATCGCCACGGCTTCCGATGGCGAGGAGGCCCTGGACCGAGCCTCTGACTGGCTTCCTGACCTGATTCTGACGGACGTGAGGATGCCGGGTGTCGATGGTCTCGAGTTCCTCGATCGCTATCGGGAAGCCGGTGGGACCGGTCGCACGATCGTGATGACGGCGTACGGGAGCCAGGACCTCGCAGTCGAGGCGATCCGAAAGGGGGCGTACGACTACATCGACAAGCCGTTCTCGCCCGAGGCGCTGCTCTTACGCGTCCGGATCGCCGAGGAGCACGGCTCGAAGGACCGGGAAATCAGGAGACTCCGCAAGGAGATCCGGGTCGAGAAGCGGCGCGGCGACATCGTGGTGGCGAGCTCGGGAATGAAGGCAGCGGTAGAGTTGGCCGAGCGCGTGGCGCAGCATCCGACGACGGTCCTCATCACGGGAGAAAGCGGTACGGGGAAAGAGCTCATCGCGCGGCTCGTGCATCAGGCGTCGGGGCGGACCGACGGTCCGTTCGTCCCGGTCAACTGCGGAGCGATACCCGAGAACCTACTGGAGTCCGAGCTATTCGGTCACGTGAAAGGATCGTTCACCGGCGCCACGCGCGACCGGGCCGGATTGTTCGAGGAGGCACAGGGAGGCACGCTGCTTCTCGACGAGATCGGTGAGCTGCCACAGGCTCTGCAGGTCAAGCTCCTGAGGGCATTGCAGGAGGGGGAGATCAGGCGAGTCGGAGAATCAAAGGCGAGGCAGCTCGACGTCCGCATCCTCGCGGCCACGGCACGAGATCTTGAGACCGACGTACAGGAGGGAGAGTTCCGCTCCGACCTGTACTACCGCGTCAACGTCGTTCGCATCCATCTGCCGCCCCTGCGGCACCGGGTGGATGACGTACCGGTTCTGTTGCAGCACTTCCTCGCCCTGTACAACGAGTCGCTGGGACTGGCGATCGCCGGATTCGAGCCGGAGGCGGTCAAGGCTCTGTCTGCCTACTCGTGGCCCGGCAACATCCGTGAGCTGGAGAACGTGGTGGAGCGGGCGATGGTGCTGGCCGACGAGGATCGAATCGGTGAGGACGACCTTCCGGCCAGCATTCGCGACCCCAAGGCCTCGGTTAAGACAGCGGGCGGCAACCTGTCCAGCGACGAGCTTTCGGTGAAGAAACGTACGTGGGAACTGGAGAAGCACCTGATCGGGAGGGCACTCGAGGTTACCGGGGGAAACCGGACGAGGGCCTCAGAACTCCTCGACCTGAGCTATCGGGCGCTGCTTTACAAGATCCGAGACTACGGGCTGGAGTAGGAGCC
>JBDGWG010000073.1:0-8603 GCA_039585235.1 Gemmatimonadota bacterium
AACGAGGCGCCCGCGGGGGGCGCCAAGCGCCGAGCGCATGGCGAGCTCCGTTCCGCGGGTCGACCCCCGGGCGAGCAGCAGGCTGGCGACGTTGCCGCACGCGATGAGAAGGACAAGGACGATCGCTCCCATGAGCATGAGGATCGTGGGACGGAAGCCCTCGACCATCGCTTCCTGCATGCCGCCGATCAGCATCCCCTTGTCGCGATTCGATTCGGGGTACTCGTCGGCCAGGCGGGCCATGATCACGTCGACCTCGGCGGCTGCCTCTTCGACCGTCACGCCATCCGCGAGCCTTCCGACCACGAGCCAGTTGTGCCACTGGCGGGCTCCGGCCATGTCTCCGCCCCTGACCATGGGCGCGTACAGGTCCGCTTCGACGACGAAGCGGAAAGCGGGCCGGGTCACACCGACGACGGTGAACGGAGACCCGTTCACCGTGAGCGTCGAACCCACGATCGCAGGGTCGGAGGCGAGCCGCGTTCGCCAGTAGCGACCACTGATGAGGATCGTCGGCGCGGCGCCGGGCTCTCCCTCCTCGGCGTTGAATTCTCGTCCGAGGTGCACCGGCACTCCGAGAGTGCGAAAGAGGCCCGGGCCGATCAACGCAACGGGCACGCGCTCCGGCTCGTCCACGCCGGTGATCGTCGCGTCACGCGTGAACGGAGTGATGGTCGACAGCGACTCGAAAGAGGTCGACTCCTCGCGCACGTCGAAGAAGTCGTACGCCGACACCATGTTCCCGATTCCTCCGCTCGGCCAGGTGGTTCGCCCCACCACGAGCCGGTCCGCACCCGGGTACGGGAGTGCCCGGAACAGGGCGAGGTTGAGCACGCTGAACATGGCCACCGTGGCCCCGATGCCGAGGCCGAGAGTGAGGAGCGCGGCGAGCAGGAGGCCCGGACGGCGGCGCAGCGAGCGCAGACCGTAGCGCAAATCCTGGCCGAGCTCGTTCATCCAACGGCGGAAGGCTGACGGTTCGCGCGAGTCGGACATGTCGTGTCCTCGGAGCGAGTTTGGCACACGTGGTTATTTACGTAGACACGGGGAGGGAGGCGGAGGTTGAATTCGGGGGAAGAACGTTGAGGTGCTGCCGGCACGCCCGTCGAGGAACCGGGGAACGCAACCGAGACGGTCTACTGGCCCGGTTCCTCCTCCCCATCCGGGGTCCAGGAGTCCCCCCACTCGTCCCTCATCTCACGCACGCGATCCTCCACCTCGCGGATGAGGCGCCGCGCCTCGCGCTCGTGCGGATCCTCTACCGGGAGCAGCCGCTCGGTGGCACGCACCTCGTAGTCGAACAGGAGTTGCCGGAGGTCGCCGAGCCGGCGGAGGACGAACGGCAGCGCCTCGGTCAGCCGATTCTCCTTCTCGAGCCGCAGGACGAGGTCGGCGAACAGCACGAGCTCGAGCCGCACCCTTTCTTCGGAGGGCGGTCCGGGGCTGCGTTCTCTTCCCTGCTCGTTCGCCTCATCCATGTGCTCAGACCTCTAAGGAAACCCTTTACTCGCGGTCTGGGCGACTCGCGAACCGCAGCGCGTGCACCACTCACCAGGGGATAACGGTCGGGGTGACGCAGTCCGCTGACTCTGAAGATCGTCAGGCTCACACATGACGTCTAGCTAGGAAGCTCAAGGTCTCGTCAGCCGGGGGCAGGTTGCGCTGGCGCACCGCCGCACACCCGAGCGCAGGCGCAATGTTCGGCCCGGGCGCCGGGCTGAATTAGCTGCCTAGCCGGGATACTTCCGTGCCAGGTAGGTCTGCCACCCCGTCACGGCTACTACGGCCGCGACCACAGCCGCCAGACCGCTGGGGACATCGGCGAGTTCTACTCCCCGTGTGGTAACACTCGCCCAAAACCAGAAGACGAAGATGGCAAAACCCCACAACAGAATCAGACCCTGGGCCCAGTTCTTCAAATCCATCGTCTTGGGCGCCACGGCCAGGCCGGACTCACCGTTCAAGAACGTGTATCCCTTGTCGGGCAGTCTATTGCCAGTATTGTCCGTCCGGTCTATGAACTGGATCGTGACCTTATCGCTCTTGTTGTGATCGTCATCCCGAATTTGCTGCTGTGTATTCTTGCCCTTGTACAAGAGTTCCAGTGAGCCTTCCTTGATCTTGATGTCCGCCATGATTGCCTCCCGGCCAGCGCTTCCTCATGGAATCGGCCTCCATCGGGGCCTGCGCCTACCCTTCGCCCCTCGACGTGGCAAAGTCCAGCAACAGATCGACGTCGTCCTGCCCGAGTTGTGCGTTGACATGGCCCTTCAGCGCCCCTTTCACGAAAGTGTAGTTCGCTACGACATGCCCGTCGGGGTCCTGAAACTGAATGTGGATGGCCTGTCCCCACTGGTGGCCGGGATCGCTGACTTCCTGACCCTTCAGTCGGACGTCCAGGGAGCCTTCCTTGATCTTGATGTCGGCCATGACGGCCTCCTTCCTTGCGGAGGTGAACGGTATCTCTAGTGCTCTGACGTCTCTCCAGGTACGGCTACCAGCGCCTCAAACTCTGGATTTCCGCGCAGCACCTGGAACCAGGGCTCGGCAGCTCGCTTCGCTTCCTTTCCGGGGTTGGCTGCCAGGTCCGCCGAGAGCCAGTGGATGGATGCAGCGGTGTCGCCCAGGACGAGGTAGGCATGCGCTACGTTGTAGGCCGGGAACGCGGAGTCGGGGCTCGCTGCAATGCCGTGCTCCAGCACGGCGTGGGCGCTGTCCTCCAGTCCGGCCAGACCCAGAACTGCCGCGATGTCGGCGTAGACGATGGGCAGATAGGCGTCCTTTCGGTCGCCGGGCCACGTCTGCTGGACCGTGTCCCAGTAGGCCCATGCCCGGTCGACGTCGCCTGCCGCATGGCGGGACGCCATGATTAGCACGGCCGTGTAGGGGAACGTGACATTCTCGGGCCACCGCCGCCGGCCTTCCAGCATCCAGCGCCACCCTTCGTCGTAGTCTTCCAGGTCCGTGCTCAGCCCGATCAGGTCGGCGGTCAGGCTCTCAGCGTCGGCGAGAAACCGGTCGGATTCAAGTGCCCGGCTGAAAGCCTCCTTCGCACCTTCGAAGTCCGCCGTGTAACTGCTGAGCAGCTCGCCGAGCACTCGCCACGCAGTAGCCCGCTGCGCTTCGCTGGCCACGGAAGCTCGCAGGTCTGACTCGGCGGCCGCCAACAGGTCCCCGCGGACCCCCTCTGATTGCTCGCGTTTGGCGAGTCCGTAGCGGATCGTGCCTCGCAGCTCGAGTGCTTCCGAGGATTCTGATTCGAGTTCGAGCGCCCGGTTCGCGTGTTCCAGTCCGTCGCGGGCGATGTCCAGACGTGCGAGTCCATATTCCTGCGGGACATCCGTGAACACCCTACCCCGATCATGTGCGACCCAACCACGCTGCACCGGCGGCTCGGTCCAGAATGGATCCAGCGTCTGTGCCTCTGCCGACAGGGAATCGGCCTTCAAGAGGAGTACCTCGGCCCCGTTTCTGTCCGGCATCTCGAGCTCCATGAGCTGGGCGCTCTCGCTGCGCAGGGCTTCCGCGCGCCACACGAGATCCAGCCCCTCGTCACTGGTCGTTTCGGCGCGCAGTTCCCGCAGCCGTACCTGCTCACCGAGTTCGGGTCGAAGCGCCAGCGTAAGGCTGTCGGCCACAGTCTCCAACAGGTCGGTGAGGTGGGCGAGCGTGGCACTCTGCTGGACGAAGCCGATCTGCAGGCCGGTCTCCGGGTCGACGAGGTCGACCTCCACCTGAAGGCCGTCTGGAGTGGGGAGAACCGCTCCCTCGGCAAGAAACTCCACTTCGAGTGCCCCGGCGAGGCTGTCAGGGCTGGCATTGCTGCCCCGAAACCTTCGGACGGCGGTATAGGACGGAGCCGCGAGTCCGTTGACCGCGTTGAAGCGCCTGACGAGACCCTTGGTGAAGCCGGCGGCGTAGGGCCCCAGCGACTGATCCGCACTGAGGTCTTCGAAGTACAGGACAGCGACGTGCGTGACGTTGGGGGACAGCTCCATCTCAGCAGTCGGCGCCCGCTCAGCTCCGGCCGGCCGGCCGAAACCGAATACCAGCCAGGCCACCACGACGGCCGCAGCCAACGCTGTCGCCCCCGCCGCCGAGGCGAGGACCGGCCTCCCCTGCAGACGCGACCTGCCTGCGTACCTCAGGCGACGGACGATCGACCCGCCGCGCCGAAGCAGTCCACCTGCGGGCAACAGGGCGAGTGCAAACTGCTCGCAGCTCGGGAAGCGCGTGCCTGGCTCTTTCGCGAGAGCGCGCATCAGCGCCTTCTCCACACTGGGGGGAACGTCGTGCCGGGTTTGCCTGATCGGACGTGGGGGCTCCGTCATCTGCCGGACGATCACCGCCCGCGGCGTGGGACCGGT
The DNA here is from genome assembly GCA_039585235.1 of Gemmatimonadota bacterium. GTDB lineage: Bacteria > Gemmatimonadota > Gemmatimonadetes > Palauibacterales > Palauibacteraceae > Benthicola. The sequence goes on from JBDGWG010000073.1 coordinate 4,368, forward strand.
GAACGGCACCTCCCCGGCCAGCATTTCGTGCACCACGCAACCCAGGGCGTACAGGTCACTGCGCGCGTCCACCTCGCCCTCCCCACTGGCCTGCTCTGGGCTCATGTAGGCGGGTGTGCCGACAGCAATCCCCGTGCGGGTAAGCTCTTCACCGCCAGCTGCATCGAGGGCGCGTGCGATCCCGAAGTCGGTGATGTACGCGTGGTGGTCAGATAGGAGGATGTTTCCCGGCTTGATGTCCCGATGGATAACCCCGTGCTGGTGTGCGTATTCGAGGCCGTCAGCCACCTCGGAGGCGATGCGGACCGTCTCCGCCACCGAGAGCCGCGACTCTCGCTTCAGATGATCGCGCAGGGGCTCACCGTCAATGTACGGCATAATGTAGAACAGCAGGCCGTCGGCCTCACCGGAATCGAACAACGGAAGGATGTGGGGATGGTTCAGCGCGGAGACGATCTCGATCTCCCGCAGGAAGCGGTCTGCCCCCACAGCAGCCGACAGCTCGGGGTGCAGGACCTTGATCGCGACCTTGCGACGGTGCTTCAGGTCTTCGGCGAGAAAGACGACGGCCATGCCGCCACGGCCTGCTTCTCGCTCTACGACATACCGGTCGGCAAGTGAAGCGGTGAGACGTTCCAACAGGTCGGGCATAAGCACTCCTGAGGAAACAGAGGATGTGGCCAATATAGGAGACTAGTGCGTGGAACGCTCCTCGCCGTCCATGCGCCGACGTTGGCCGGTCGTGCGCCCGGGCGTGCCGGTTGCCTTAACGAAGTCCTTTTCGAGCCGGATCTACGGCCGGATCGAGAGCCTGTTCAAGTGATGAGCCCGGCTCGCCGGCCGCCAGCACGGCCCCAACCACCATGTTCCTGACCGCAAGCGGCTGCACGACCTCGGCCGCCGCTCCGTAGCTCAGGGCGTGGCGGACCACCCAGCCCGGGTCGGCAGTGGTGAAGCTCACCGAGACGCGCCCGTCCTCCAGCTCCTCGACGGGACCATGCTCGCGCACCCAGGGCGCTACGAGCGCGGAGTAGTGGACGAGGACGTCCTCCTCCGCATCCGACCGAAACACGCTTCCGCCCGTGACGTACGCGGCCGGATCGAAGTCCGGAGGGATCGTGTAGGTCGCGTCGATCGCCGTTGCCTCGAGCAGGCGGTCCACGCGAAAGGCCCGATTGTCGCCGCGGAGGTGGCAGTGGCCGATCACGTACCACTTGCCCGATCCGTACACCACGGCATAGGGATCGACATCTCGCTCGGCCGGCTCCGCGTCATCGGGCTTGAGGTAGCGGATCCGGCACCGGGTGTGCGACCGTGCCGCATCCTTGAGTAGCCTCCGAAGTGCCGCTCCCTCTTCGTCTCCCTCGTCGATCTCGAACAGCTCCTCCGCACCCTGGGAAGAAGCCACGGCCAGCTCCATCTCGATGCGGTGCGCCAGGTCGCGGATCTCGGCAGCCCGTCCTGCGGCGGCCCGGTCCACGGTCTCGCTCGCCGCCGCCTCGTTTGCGGCCGCGCGAAGCCCGATAGCCAGGGAAAGGGTTTCTCGGGCGGATAACTTCGGAGGCCTGTTGAACTTCTTGTGTGAAAATATCTTGAGGCTGTCGGCTTCAAGTAATATCTGGATTTCGTCGGCCCCGCCGGCCGGGTGGTAGAACGCCCGCGCCGTGACCTCCTCGATGTCCCGCTGAACGGTCTCCACGCTGACGCCCAGACGCTCCGCCGCCTCGGCCAGCGGTACCCCGCCCTCCTGGCTGGCAAGGGGGAGCAGGTAGAGGATGCGCTCGAGCTGCTCGCCGGCCGTCCCCTGCTCAGTCATGCGCGCCTCCCGTTGAGGCAGCTCCCCCCGCGGGGCCGGACGGGCCAGGGGCAGCCGACGCGACGGCCGCGGAGGCCTCGTACACGGCCAGCACCTCACGGGCCAGGGACCGGAGACCGTTGGCCAGCGCCGCCGGACCCGCGATGCGTGCCCTTCCCTCCAGGCTGAGGATCCAGCGGAGGAACGGATTCACCTGCCGCACCTGGAACGTCCGGACCTGGGACCCGTCGGGCAGTTCTTTCGCGAGCACCCCGTAGCCATTCCGGTTCGCCCACAGCGAGGTTGGAAACTCGAACAACACCCGGGCCTCCAGCGTCCTGTCGTCCTCCGACCCGAGCTCCCAGGCGTCCCGGTCCCGATACTGGTCGAGCGAGAAATCCGCGGGAATCTCGTAATCGTGGGTCTTGGGCGACTTCTTGTTGGCCCACGGATCTTCCATTCGCCCCACCCGAAACACGCGAACGCCCTCCCGCAGGGCGTCGTGCCCGATCAGGTACCAGTGCCCGCGCTGGAACAGGAGGCCGTACGGCGCGACGTCCCGCTCCGTATCCTCGCCGCGGTGAATGCCGTGATACGTGAATCGCACCCTTTTCCGGGCCAGCAGGGCGTCGGACAGCGCCCGGACGCGGGCCCGGATCTCCTCCGCGCCCGGCCGGTCCACGTACAGAACGGGCGAGAAGGTCGGGGCGTGCAGGGTGCTTCCGAGATCGAAGGTCAGCTTCCGGAGGGCCGAGTCGGCTTCCCGTTTGAGAGGCGATGACGGGATCCAGGACAGGCGGGCCAGCGAGTCGTGCAGCACTCCCACGTCGCGCTCCGACAGCTCGACCTGCAGGCGTCCGGCGGAAGCCGCCGCGGGGGGAGTGACTGTGGGACTCGCGCCCGCAGCATCCGCGGAGATCAGCTTCAGGTAGGGGAGATAGAAGTCCTTATCCTGGAGCCGGTAGGCCTGCACTTCTTCCGCCCCGTAGTAGAGGCTGAGCGGGACGGTCTCGATCGGGATCCCGAGGCCCTTGAGCTCGTCCTTATCGCGCTCGAACATGCGGCGCACCGTGTCGCGTGCCCTGTCGTCGCCTTCCACGTACTTCTCGGCGTAGGCGGGCACGGCTTCCATGATCTGATCCACTTCGACGGGCACCTTGCGTCCCACCAGGAACGCGATGAGGTCGAGCCAGCGCTGAGTCTTCGAGATCCGGTCGGCCATCACACCCTTCCCTCCAGCTTGACGCGGACGATTCTAACGAGGAGGCCCTCGCACCCGATCCCGAGGATTCTCTGACGCCACTCGGCGATACGCTCGCGAGTGATCCGCTCGTCGTGGGCGGCCGGGTTTCGGAGCATCAGAAGCGGCTCGAGTTCATCAGGGAGCGCGGAGGTGAGCCACGCGGCGTCGCGCACCGGGAAGGCCTCCTCGACTCCGCGCTTCAGCTCCGGCCGGTTCACGAGCAGGTGGCGCACCGAACCTATCGTCTGCCGCGGGACGGACCGCCCGAGGTCGAGCGCGCTCTTCCCGTCCCGGATCACTCGCTCGTCCTGCGGCTTCGGGGCCATGACGGGCTGCACGGCCGGGAAGATGGCGGCGTTGAGCTCGGTCTCGATCGCTTTGCAGTACTCCACCGCCGTCGGGGAGAAGTCGAACCCGGGGTCTTCACGCCGCGACCGGAACACCGCCTCTCCCGTGGTCAGGAACGTGCGGGACGTGGGATGCAGCGCCTCCCAAATCTCCTGCCCCAGGAGATTATCCCTGAGTTCGGCGGACAGGCGCTCGGTCTCGCCCCGGAGCTCCGAGTCGCGCACGACCCAGCGCCGGCCGCCCGTCAGTTCGGCCGCGTCGGCGAACCACGTGGCGCCGTCCTGCCGCTCGACCACGAGCGGAAGCTCGATCATCCCGCCGTAGATCGACACCGGACGGTGATTGTAGCGCACGTTGAGGAGGTTGCGGAGCTCCTCGTTTGCTGAAGCTCGTCCGGATCGTCTCCCGAGATGTCACGGTCCGTGACCTCGACCAGGTGCCCGGCGTACAGCGAGCGGTAGTCGGTGAGGTAGAGGTGCGTTTCCACTACGGAGTCGATCTGCGCCTGAAGCGCGAGCACGTCTGGTTTGTGGGCCAGGGGCTCGTCCCGGTTCGGCGAGCGCAGCTTGGCCCACCACACGTAGACCTCGGAGTCAGCGACTTCCCCCTGCGCCTCACGCGCCGCCCAGCGGAGGAGGACCTCAAGGTGGCGGTCCATGGCGTCGTCGGCGTACGAGGGATTCCACACGCTGAGGAGGTGTCGGGGTACGGCGTTCGGCTCGGCCGGGGCCCGTGATTGAGTTCAGCTCCCGTTCGGGCCGCGATCCCGGGCCCAGCCGCGCCTGCGGCTCGGCGGGGTGATCGGGTTGGAGACGGGGCCGGTGTCTACTCCCGTGCCGCCGGGGCCGCG
>JBDGWG010000074.1:0-13493 GCA_039585235.1 Gemmatimonadota bacterium
GCTGGCCAGGGGGACGGCCGAACGCTTTCAAGTTACTCGTCGCGTGTGACGCTCGCACGGCGGCGGGCGGGATGCTGAGCCCAACCTTGACCGTGTTAATCGTCTTGACTTGTTTGGAGATGGAGTTCCGACTCGTCCTGGGACTCGACCCTCGGAGTTGCCGAGACGCCCACCCTTGAGGGAGGAGCAAGATGAAGATTCCGTATGTCTTGGTGGTGGCTCCTGTGCTCGCCTTGGCTCAGACCGCCTACGCTCAAGACGCAGCAACCCTACGGACGGCGATTGAAACTCACTACGCAGCGATCCATGCGGGCGATTCCGAGACTACCGGGTCGCACCACTTGCTTGACTTTTCGATCTTCCCGGGCGACGGCGGTATGTTGATGGAGCCCGGGTTCTTCGAGGCCGCCGAACGCATGGGTGCGACCATCGATTTTCCGACGTCAAATCTCACCATGAGTCATTTCAACGCTCAGATCTACGATGATGTCGGCGTAGCTCTGTTCTATTTGTCGGGTGCAAGGGAGGCACGCGGCGAGGTCACGGATGGCACGTGGCGGGTGTCCGCTGTCTGGAGGTGGCAAGACGGCGAATGGAAGGAGGCCCATCACCACGAGTCGCCGCTCATCGGTCGTCGGCATCGATAGGACTCCGGCTTATCCCCACAATCGCCAAGCCAGCGCCCAGTTGTCTCGCCAAGGCGGCGGCACGCCGGGCGCTTCGCTTTGCTCGCACGGCGGCGGGCTACGTATGCAAGTTCAGATTGTTTACTGTGGGGTGCTGCCACCTGGAGAAGGCTGGCCTTGCGGAGCTTGGTGTGAAGTGGGGGTAGAGCGGTTGGGTATAGACCCGTTCAACCAGCGAGCAGCGTACTCTCGCCGACACTCGTTCCGATAGTAGGAGGTTTACATGCGTATTCGTCAACTTGGTGTAGCTGCCCTCGGGATCGCTATCGTCTTCGCTGCCTGCTATCCAGAGGCGGAGGAACAAGCGGTGGTCGAGGGAGAAGTGCCGAGTCAGAGTGTTCAGGAAGATCCGATTAGTAGTGCCGAAGCCATGATCAAGAACGCCCTGAGCGCAGGCCCGGCGGACCTTGCGGCGAATGCGACTGTCATGGACTTGGAAGGCAACGTCCTTCGCGAGGGCACAAACGAGTACACGTGCATGCCGGACGACCCCAAGGTTTCCGGGAATTCGCCGATGTGCGCGGACGAGACGTGGCTGGCCTTCATCGCTGCTCTCATGAGCCAGCAGCAGCCGCCGAAGGTCGAGAAGATGTCGTTCGCGTACATGCTCCAGGGCGACTGGCCGACCAGCAACACAGATCCGTTCGCTACGGGGCCGACCGAGGACAACGAGTGGGTAGAAGACATCGGTCCCCACATCATGGTACTCGTACCTGACATCGCGATGTTGGAGGGTGTCGCCGACGATCCAGGCCACGGTGAACCGTACGTCATGTGGATGGGGACGGAGTACGAGCACCTGATGATCCCGGCGGCGAAGAAGGAGTAGTATCACTGGCGGATTCCTACGCCAGCCCAGCGCCCGGTATCACGCCGGGCACCCAAGTTCACGACCAGGGGCGGCTCTCCACCGATTCCGTCCATTCGTCCGTCCATTCAAACCGACATCCAGCCGCCTCACCCCATCCACGATCCAGCAGAATGTCGTGCGCCGTCGTTAAACTCCGGCTAATTGTCGGAATCTGACCAGATTCACGGTCGCCTGATAAGCGTGAGGTCGGTGGTTCAAATCCACCCGGGCCCATCAGCAGAAAGCCCCGTCCGACGGGGCTTTCTGGCATCTGGAGGGTTGGTCGTCTCAATCAATTGAGACAAGCGGTGACAAAGGCGGTGACAAGAAGGTCCCTCTGGCGCCCGGTTCACGTCGGGCGCTTCACCTTGCTCGCACGGCGGCGGGCGGGTCAGCCGTATCGATGTCAATGCACGTAAGGGTCAGGCCTGCCCGGCCGCGTCAGTCGACGGTGATCAACAGGCGATAGAGATCGGCCTCCTCCGGCCGTGCAGTGGTTTCGTACAGTTCCACAACGAAACGGGCGGCGGAAGACACAAGCCGGTTGTCATCGCCGAAGACCTCGCGACGGATGTCGAGCGCCTCAAGCAAGTGTCGCTCCGCACCGCCGTACTCGCCGCGGTCCATCAGCAACTGCCCCAGATACATCCTGCTGCTGGCCACTGACGGGTGTCTCTCGCCGAGGACGCCCAACCGCATGTCGAGTGCCTCCAGATAGAAGGACTCTGCCTGCTCCAGGTCCTCGAGGTCGTGGTACAGCCTTCCCATGGAGAACAGACTGCCAGCGGTCTGTAGATGCTCTCCCACCAGCTTACGGCGCATGGCCAGGGCCTCCCGATAGAATCGCTCTGCCTCTTCGAGATCGCCTTGCTGCCGGTTGATCGAACCGAGCTGATTGAGAGAGGTAGCCACGTCGAGGTGGGCATCGCCGTACACATTTCGCCTGATCTCGAGGGCCTGCGTGTAAAGGCGCTCGGCCTCGTCGTCCTCCCCTTGCCGATCCTTGACGATGGCGAGATTGGAGATGGCCGTGGCCGTAAACGGATGCTCGGAGCCGTGAACACTCTCGAACATCTCCACCGCATCCACAGAGTATGGCTCCGATTCCTCGTAGTGCGCCATCTGCTGGTACTGCAGCGCCACATTGTTGAGGCTGATGGCTACTTCTTCGTGGTCGCCCGCAAACAATCGGCGCCTCGTTTCCAGAGCCGCCAGGTAGTAAGGCAACGCTGCGGCGTAATCACCCATGCGTCGCAGAAGGGCACCCATATAGTCCTGGCTCTCCGCTACGAGCCGGTGCTCGTCACCGAACAGCTGTCGCCTAATCCGAAGAGCCTCCCGCGTATGAGGCTCTGCCTCTGAATACTCCCCAGCGTCGCGATGGGCCAGTGCCAATTCAGTGAGTGCCGTGGCGTATCGCGGGTGTAGCTCGCCGAATAGTCTGCGCTCAGTCTCGAGCGCTGCCTGAAGCAGAAATTTCGCCTCGTCGTACCGGTCCATCATGCGGTAGACATCTCCCAGTGCCATCTGAGTCTCCGCCATGCCCGGCCCCGGCTCACCGCCGACACTGCCCTGCAGTTCCAGCGCCCGTTCCAGGATGACCCGGGCTCCCTCGTAGTTCGCTATATGGCGGTGGACCCTGCCGAGGGCAGTCAGCATCTCGGCCTGCGCCCCCGGCTGACCCTGCAGCGCCTCGACCCGAGTCAGTCCACCCTCCAGCAGAGCCCTCACGGCGCCGGGATTGGCCTCCCCCGCCGCGGTTGTGGGGTTCTCAAATAGCCTGAGCAGGAACTGGCTGACCTGTTCTGACCTCTCCGCCTCCGTGCGCGACTGCTCGAGCGCGTTTAGGACGCGCCGGTTCTGAATGGTGAGCGTGACCGCGTACGCTGCGAGCAGGAGCACGACGAGCGTGCTCGCTCCCAGCTCCCACCAGTGACGGCGTAGGTATTTCCGCCAGCGATATGCCGCTGAGTCGGCTCGCGCGATGACCGGATGCCCAGTGAGATGTCGCTCGATATCCTCGGCCAGCTGCTCGGAGGAAGCGTACCGTCTCTCCGGTTCCTTGCGCAGCGCCATCAGGACGATCCGGTCCAAGTCCCCCTTCAGGCGCCGGCGCAGCCACTGCTCCTGGACACGCAGCGCCAGTGCCATCGGGTCGATCGGTGCGATCCGCCGTTCCTCCGCAGCAGCCGGGAGGTCTTGATGCGGCGCCAGCGCGTCGCTGGGGCGCATGGGCTGCTGCTCCAGGATCACCCGGAGCCAGTCGCTCAGGGCACGGTCCTTTACGCGGAACGGCCGGCGGCCGGTCAGGACCTCGTACATGACCACGCCCAGAGAGTAAACGTCTGCCGCGGTTGTGACCGGCTCTCCGCGCAGTTGCTCAGGGCTGGCGTACTCTGGCGTGAGCAGGTGCATGCCGGTACGAGTCTGGGGGCTTGCTGATCCCACTGCGTCAGGATCCAGCACCTTGGCGATTCCGAAGTCCAGCAGCTTCACCGTGCCGTCCGGCGTGACGAGGATGTTGGATGGCTTGAGGTCACGGTGGACGATCAGTTTGCCGTGAGCATGCTGGACGGCGCGAGCGACCACCGCGCACAGTCGCAGTCTTTCCTCTAGCGAGAGGTGGTGGCGGGTACAGAAGGTGTCTATCGGGAGCCCATCCACGTATTCCATCGCGATGTAGCTGAGCCCGTCATCGGTGGTTCCACCGCCCAGAACACGAGCGATGTTCGGGTGATCCAGGGAGGCGAGGATCTGTCGCTCGGCCTCGAAGCGCTGCCGGAAATCGCCGACGTCTTGATCGCGGCGCAAGACCTTGATCGCCACCTGCCTCCTGTACGCCCCGTCTGCCCGCTCGGCGACGTACACGATTCCCATTCCCCCACGACCCAACTCGCGCAGGATCCGCCAGGCGCCGACCCGGCGGTCAACCATCGTTTCCTCGACCAGGGACGACACGGCCTGCGCGGTGGAGTCGGAGTCGAGAATGCCTCCGCCACGCTCGTGGGCCGAGAGGAGAAGTTCGACTTCCGACCGTAGCTGCGGGTCATGGGCGCACGCAGCCGTGAGCCACTGCGTCCGCTCGCTGGCCGGCAGCAACACGACCTCCTCGAACAGAGCCTCTATTCTCTGCCGCCTCGGGTCCGTCATGCTCTTGGAAATGCCCCCTTTCTCACGGGTGCAGACAACTCTCCTGATTTCCGGGAGCGGAACGTCGAGTCCTGCTGTCGTTCCGGGTACGGCCAGCCTCGATTGACGTGACTTCACTAAAGTATACACGGCACGCAGGCCAAGCGTGGGCGCCGCTCCCTTTGGCCGGTCGGCACGTCTTACACCATCAACCGTGCCCAACAGTGTCAGCGTCAGTGACAGCGCCCAGCGTTACTGGCTGCTGCCCACCAGCGTCACCCACCCGAATGCCCGTATAAACCAGCGCCCACGAGCGCCGATCAGCGCACCGAATCGGCATGGGGTTCAGGAGGTCGCGAGTTCGAATCTCGCCGCCCCGATTGGCTAAAGAACGGCTCTGTCAGTAGTTACGGCAGGGCCGTTTTCTTCATTCTGGTCGCGTTGTCACGCCAACTGTAACAAACGCGGCCGCGCTCGCCTGAGACAGTCTCAGGTGGCGGGTCCGGCACGTCTTGAGGCCAGCCGACAGTACCCTCCCATGACTGCGCCCGCCAACAAATTGACCAGCAGGACACTCCGGAGGTTCGGGAGCTCTACGATACCGGCCGCGTCTGTGAGCCAGGTGGCCGCGTAGAAGACCATGGAGAAGACGACGAGTCCATACAGAGCGCCGGTCAAAGCGTTGAGCGGTACCTGACAGGCATGGCAGACGAGCACGGCGAAGGCACCGAAAGTCGCGAAGACTAGAAGGTGTACCAGCGTTATGCCCGCCAGATGTCCGCCGAACGACACGATCGCGATGCTGCTGATCAGAAATGGAGAGTCGAACGCGGTGGCGGCCGATCCCAGAATGCCGCCGCTCAGAGCCATCGGTGTAGCTAACGGCGCGAGTCGAGCGAAGTCAGCGACGAAGAAGACAGTCGCGACGACACCACCTGCGAGGAGTCCTGCCTGGACTCCGATCCCGACCTGTCTTAGGAGGGCCATGCGAGCGGCTCCCAGTGAGAGGGATGTGCCTCACCACCGCCCAGACCACACGCTCCAATGAATACAGATTCTTCCAGCAGGTCAATACGCCGCCAGCGCCCGGTTGTCTCTCACCTAGGCTCGAACGCCTCACGGCGGCACGCCGGGCGCTCTCGTTTGCTCGCACGGCGGCGGGCGGCATCCAGCTTAGAGCGCCAGAGGGTGGAGTACTACACCCGAGAACCCCCCCTGCTTATGCTGGGAACATGGCCATCAAGAACTGGCACCCGGTTCAGCTAGGAATCTTCTGGCTCGTAGCCGCGCTCTTCGCTATCCCGGTGTGGATCGTCCTGGCGCGTTTCGCTGCTTGGCTGGTGGGGCGGTACGCTTATCAGGATTGGTTCGAGTTAATCCCGACCGTGCTCGCCTTTCTAGTGGGCTTCGCTATCGTGGGCTTGGGTCTGAACGTGACCTGGAAGTGGCTTGATACCCGGCAGGCTAAGGCGCAGGAGTAGATCTCGCGCCGCCCAGCCCATCGCGGTCGAGAGGGGGCCTGAACTAGAGTTCGCCCGACACAAAGCCCTGTATCACGCTGGGCCACTGAATACGCGAAAGGGGCGGCTCACACGGGCTGCCCCTTCTCACATGACGCAGCCAGGCATCTAACCAAGCTCTGAGGCTCTCCTGCGGGCTGCTCGCACGGCGGCGGGCGGGATGGTCTCTTGACTAAGACCCTCCGTGTTGTCGTTCTTGGGTGGTCCTGCTGTGTCTGCGAGTGGCCTTAATGTCGCATGCAGACACCGTGTGTGAGCCTTTCCTAGAGGGAGGAAAGCTGTGGAAAAGAAACTGCTGGGCCTCTTGACGTGGATCTTCTTCCTCGGTGGACTGTTCGGCATGGTTATGGGTTTTGCCGGGTACTTCGGTGGAGGTACACCGGCAGAGTACGGGGTGATGGGCATTGGGGGGGGATTCTGGTTGCTTTCTGCGGCAATCGTGATCTTCATCCGTAGCCGCCTTTAGCCACTCGATTGCCGTCACCAGAGGCAAGATTTCCGAAGCGCCCGGCCCCGTGTCGGGCGCTTCGCTTTGATAGCCCGTTGATCCGTGCCCGGACCCTCCCGGTATGGACGACCCAAAGGCGTGAACTACAGAGCGACCGGGTCTCTTTCACGTCCGTCTGAGGCGTGTGGCGGGTGGCCACAAGTTGACCGAACCGGATTCTAGTCCCATCCTTAAATGAGGCTGCAACTCACATCTCAACATGACGTTACTGCCGGAACCCCCTCCTGGTAGCTGTGCCCTTCGCCCAGGAGGCGTGTCATGCGCAAGCTCATTCTTCTCATCGCGGTACTCCCACTTGCACTTGCGTGTGGAGGCGACAACGGAGGTAATGGAGGAAACGGAGGAGTCACGGACCCCGTCGACACCGGCGACTTTCCCCTTGGGACCTTTGTCAAGACTATTGAGGAGTCGGACGTGTCCGAGGAGTACCTTTACCTCGTCGGCACGAGCCGCACTACCTTCCGCTCCAACGCGACCTGGAACTTTACGCTCGACGGTAGTGCGTTCGCCAACGGCACCTTCGCCGTGTCCGGTAATCAAGTCACATGGACAGACACCGGTGGACATGGATCGTGTGCGCAGTTGGGCGCTTCGTTCGCAAGCGGCACGTACACGTGGTCGTTCGACGGGAGCGCCCTGACTCTCACAGTCGTGTCTGACAACTGCACGGGACGCAGAGTAGGGAACATCACGAAGCCATTTATCCTGGAATAGGCGACCGACGTTTCCAGCGCCCGGCCCATCGTCGGGCGCTCCTCTCTGCGTGCGCAATCGGTCTGACCGCATAGATTGAAGTTGGTTCTCCGGCGAGCCAAGCCGTACCCCCCACGACGTGACCCGCCGTATCTGTTAGTACCCTTCGCGCCGGAGGTGCACATGCTAAAGTTCTTCTCACTTCTGTTCGTCGGGGCCGCGGTTCTCCTGATGTCCCCTCTCGCCTCTTCTGCCCAAGAATGGAACGCCGAGCAGCAGAGCCTCATTGACCACGTCACGGTGTGTTGGGACGCTTGGGTCGATGCGCTGGCCGATGAAACGCCTGCCCAGTTCTTCGACGCCTGCCCGCAGGACGAACGCGGACATTGGTGGTGGACAGCCCATGGAGCGCCGGAGGCCTTGGTCGTGGGCGTGCAGCGGAATTGGCACGTCATCCGGGAAACGGATGCCGACTGGGCCTCTCTCCGTCCCGTCTACGTCGACATCTTCGGGGAGGTCGGCATCATCCACCTGTATGCGTATTGGCGGGCGAAGACGCCGGACGGTACCGTGACAACGGAGATGAAGCGCACCGAAGTGTTTCAGCGACGCGGGGGACAGTGGGTCCTTATCGGCGCACAGAGCACGCCGGTCACTCCGGCGGACGCAGCGCCGTATCGCAAAAGGTAGAGAACACTGGTACGCCCAGCGCCCGGTTCACGCCGGGCGCTTCGCTTTGGCAAGTTGGCGCGGTGACACAGGCGGTGACAGCGCCCACCAGCGCTGGCCAGCGCTCACCAGCGCAGGACCTGTGTCCTTCGGCGCCAGTCAGCGCTCACCAGCGCTCGTTTCGAGCCTGATAAGCGTGAGGTCGGTGGTTCAAATCCACCCGGGCCCATTGTTGGAAAGAGACTGAGCCGCTTGAGGTTAGAGCCGTGGGCGGCTCTTCGTTTGGCCTCTGGAAAGCCCACTACTGTCGATTGCTACTGTCGATTCAGTCGCCAACGGCACACCTCAGCACCCTCCTCTCGCTCTGGCGACAAAATTCAGAGTAAGGAACGCGACCTGATTCCGGCCCTTCGCTCCCATGGCGCGGAGCCAGGCGCGGTACCCGTCCGTCGACGGCCGCCCCCGCTTGTTCTCGGCTTCCTCTTCTAGACCCTCGGCCAGGGTGAGCCGCCATGTACCGGCCAGGCAGCGCGACTCGCGCTTCTCGTGGCGTTCCTCAGCCCTTCCCTCGAGCTTGCCAGCCGCCATGGCTTCCAGTTCGCGCTCCCTCGCCTCCGCGTGCCTCGGGCAGAGATAGCCGTCGAACAGGTCGCACCGTTTACATGCTTCCACGCACCCCCCAAGCTGTATGACGGCCATTTGGGAGACCGGCCGACTCTCGGCCGTTCGGGCTTCCGTTGATCATCAGGATATGCCTCAGGCTTCGCTCTTTCTCCCGCTTCATGGTCCCGCATCGTACGCCGAGTTGAGCAGTTATTGTGCCACCCCTCGGTCCTTCTGCCGGCACAGAACGCGTGCCGACGCTCCCACGCCGCCTGGTCGCGATGGGTGACCTCGGATGGGTTGCAGAACAGCTAATGCACTGGTCTTGAAAAGGTGCGTCTCAGCTACCTGGAAACAGATAGCCCGGTTCCATGCGCCTTTTGGAACCGGGCTATCTCTCTGGGGACCGTCCAATTCTCTCCCGTTCAGCAGAGCACGCAGCAGAGCAGGGTGCCTAATGAGTCAATCGACCTTCGGAGGAGTGGGACTCCTGGCCGCCGAGCGAGAGCGGCTGGAGGCGGAGTGGCCTCGAGCCTCCGACCTTCGGACTAGGAATACAGGGTCACGTTTCTCTTCAGTGCCCAGATTTCTCTATCGTCAGTGAAATCGGGGTGATCTGTCCCGTGTCGGTCTCTCAGGCTTCTCAGGTTTCTCTGTGGTTCCCTGCTGTCGGGCAAAGTACGGGCAAAGTCAGGACGCGTTCTCCGGTTGGTTGGCGAGCGCCACAGTAACTCCCGTTTGACTTCGCTGGACCCCTTTCGTTTCTTGACACTTACCCCTAGGCGCCGATCTGGCCTCTTCACTGGAACGCGCCTGCGACCTTCGACCGTGCGCGAGATCAAGCAGTCGAGCAGGAGGGCATCAAGAAGTGGACGAGAGACTCAACACCCAGAACCGCTTCTCCATCGCCCGCGCTCTAGTTGTCTGTGCTGCGCTCCCAGGTTTGTTGTTCGTCGCAGGAATCCAGGGCCGCGCGACAACCGGCCATCCCGTATCCTCTTCCGCGGTCCAGGAATCTGCGGACACGATCTACGTCACGTTCGAGACCGTCCATGACATCGAGCGGTTCTTCGAGGAGGTGAACTACTCGCCCCAGAGCTGGGTCGACGGGGTGCGGGAGCTGCCCCGCATGTTCGTAACGGATGTCGGTGAGCGTTGGAGACAACGTGCCCAGAACGAACTTTCGGTCCAGGCCAAGAAACGGATCTTCTTCCGCGGCATCGCGCCCTTGGCCCTTCGATCCAACGAGCTGATCCGGGCCGAGCGTGAGCGGGTCCTGGCGCTTCCTCCACCGGATGAGCTCACAGCAGATGATCGGGAGTGGCTGGCGCAGATGGCGATGGATTACCGTCTCGACGCACCGGACACGTGGGAAGAGGCGACCGAGCCCGAGACCTGGGCCCGGCTCACGGAGGACCTCCTGGCTCGCGTCGATGAGGTTCCGGTCTCGCTGGTACTCGCCCAGGCCGCCAACGAGAGCGGGTGGGGCACGTCCCGCTTCGCCCGGGAGGGGAACGCGCTGTTCGGCCAGTGGTCGTTCGGGGGCTCGGGGATGCTCCCGGAGCAGCAGCGGAAGTCGCTCGGAAACTACGGGGTGGCCGCATTCGAGACCCCGCTCCTCTCGGTCGTGTCCTACATGCGCAACCTGAACTCGCATCCCGCCTACGCCCGGCTCCGCGAGCTCCGGGTCGCGGCCCGGAAGGCGGGAGAACCTCTCAGCGGATACGAGCTGGCCCGAGGGCTCGATCGATACTCCGAGCGGGGGCAGGAATACGTAGACGAGCTCCACGCGATCATGCGGGTGAATCGACTCAAAGAGGCAGACGAGACGTACCTGGCGCCGGGTCCCGTATACTTGGTGATTCCGCCCCGGAGCGAGTAGGTTCTTCTGCACGGCTAGTGATCCATGCCGCGCGAGGGTCGCACCTGCGACAGGGTACCCCAGAATTGTGAGGCTCTATTCGGCGGATTGTCGTACGCACTCCGAAGCCGGCTCGCGTGATGGACCCGATCACTTTCCATACCTGTCCTGTACTTCTGCTCCTCGCGCAAGGAAGTGACACCATGAAGAGGTGCCAGCCAATCATCGCCGCGTTCGGCGTGGTCGCCCTATTCGGATCCGTGGTGGGCCCCGGACGTCTGTCCGCCCAGGAACCGGAAACAGTGGTCATCCCTGAGGACCTGACACAGGAAAGGGTATACTCTCCGTACGCCGACCGGGCCTACCCCGACCAGGTGCTGTTCGGTGACACGCACCTGCACACGGAGCTCTCCCCGGACGCGGGCCTGCTGGGGACGAGCCTGACCTTGCACGAAGCGTATCGTTTCGCGCGTGGAGAGACGGTGGTCTCGAATACCGGGCAGCGCGTGCAGCTGGTGCGGCCGCTCGACTTCCTCGTGGTCACCGATCACGCCGAGTATATCGGACTGGCGGGGATGATCCGCGAGTCGGACCCGTTTCTCCTCTCCGATCCGCACGGGAAGTGGCTTTACGAACGGTTCAACACCGGCGGACAGGCGGCCATGGAGGCCTTCGGATCCATGCTGGAGGACGCGGCGAGCGGGACTCCGCGCTTCGATTCGCCCGAAACCAAGCGCAGCATTTGGAACATGTTCGTGCATGAGGCCGAGGCCTACAACGACCCCGGAACCTTCACCGCCATGACCGGTTTCGAGTGGACCACCGGGCCGAGTGGGAACAACCTGCATCGGGTCGTGATCTTCGGAGACGCGGCCGACAAGACGTCGAGAACCCTGCCGTACTCGACGTTCGACAGCGACGACCCGGAGGATCTCTGGAAGTACCTGGAGAACTACGAAGCGACTACGGGAGGCCGAGCCATCGCGGTACCGCACAACGGCAACCTCAGCAACGGCCTGATGTTCACCAAGACGGATTTCTCCGGAAACCCCATGACCCGCGCCTACGCGGAAACCCGGCTGCGTTGGGAGCCGATCCGCGAGATGTCGCAGGTCAAGGGTGACGAAGAGACGCACCCGTTCCTCTCCCCGGAAGACGAGTTCGCTGACTACGAAAACTGGGACGTCTCGAATCTCGACGGTTCGGCTGCGAAGTCTGAAGAGATGCTCCAGTACGAGTACGCGCGCTCGGCGCTCAAGATCGGGCTCGAAATTGGTGCCGAGATCGGTGCCAATCCCTACAAGTTCGGGATGAGCGCCGCGACCGATTCGCACAC
The DNA here is from genome assembly GCA_039585235.1 of Gemmatimonadota bacterium. Classification (GTDB taxonomy): domain Bacteria; phylum Gemmatimonadota; class Gemmatimonadetes; order Palauibacterales; family Palauibacteraceae; genus Benthicola. Next base: position 11,856 of record JBDGWG010000074.1, read on the forward strand.
AGGGCTCGCCACGTCCCGCGAAGAGAACTACTACGGCAAGTACCAGCACACTGAGCCGTCGCCGACGCGTCACGACCGAGAGGTGATCCCAGCCGCCGATCCTTCACTCAGAATCATGACTTCACAGGAGGTCGCGTCGGGCCTCGCCGCGGTGTGGGCCCGGGAGAATACGCGCACGGCAATTCTCGATGCCTTGAAGCGCAAGGAAGTCTACGCGACCACGGGCACCCGGATCCGAGTGCGCCTGTTCGCCGGTTGGGACTTCGGGGCCGATGAGGTATCGCGACCCGACTTCACCGACCAGGGTTACCGACGCGGGGTTCCCATGGGCGGTGATCTGAGGAATGCCCCGGCCGGCGCGGCGCCGACCTTGATGATCCGCGCCCTGTCCAGGTCATCAAGGGCTGGCTGGATTCGGACGGAGAGACCCACGAGCGCATCTACGACGTGGCGGTCTCTGACGGCCGCGAGATCGGCTCCGACGGCCGAGCCCGGACGCCGGTGGGCAACACGGTGGATATCGCCACAGCCACCTTCACCAACACGATCGGCGACGCGCTCATGGCGGCCCACTGGGAGGACCCGGACTTCGATCCAAGCGAGGCCGCGTTCTACTATGTGCGTGTGCTGGAGATTCCGACGCCGCGCTGGACTACGTACGACGCCGCGTTCTTCGGGATCGATCTTCCGGACACCGTTCCGGCGACGATCCAGGATCGGGCCTACACATCGCCGGTCTGGTACACACCGTAGGGACTAAGGAGAAGAAGTAGGGTCGTTCACAGAACCAGGAGGAGCAAATGAAGAACAAGATGATGCTGGGGGTGAGCGCCGTGTTGCTTGCAGCCGGGTGCAGCGGAATCTCGACCTCGACGGACTACGATCCGGCGGTCAATTTCTCGGCCTTTTCGACCTACGACTGGATCGACAGTGAGGGCGAGGTCGACAACCTCACGAGCTCTCGCGTGCGTCAGTCGGTCGACGCGGCCCTGACGGCGAAGGGCTTCACGCAGTCGACCTCCAATCCGGACCTGGCTGTGAGCTACCAGATCACCACCGCCGAGCGCCGGTCGTTCAACACGGTCAACGCCGGTTGGGGCGGCGGGTACCGCGGGGGTGGCTGGGGCATGGGCATGGGAACCAGCACGACGACAGAGCAGGTGTGGAACGAGGGCTCCCTGATCCTGGGCATCTTCGACACGGGCACCAAGAACCTCGTGTGGACGGGCACCGCGACGACGGACATCGATCAGAGCCGCTCTCCCCAGGAGCGTCAGGAGCTGATCGACAGCGCGGTCAGCAAGATGATGGCGGACTTCCCCCCGGGTAGCTGACTGGGAATCAGGTATGCCAGTGCAAAGTGCCGGCCATGGCTTTCGGGAGTGGTGGTGACCCTCGTTCTGAAACAGGACCGGCTGAGGGAGCGTGTTCGGGGCAGTGCTGATAAGCCAGTTCACATAATACGAGGGGAGGCATGCCGGCCTCCCCGACAACCCAGCCTGACGAGGAGGCAAGCGATGCGACTTTCGATGCTGGTGACCCTCGCCTTCGCGACGGTGTCCGCCGCGTGCCAACCCGGGGCGGAGTTCGATCCGGACGATCCCGAGACCATCGCAGCGATCGACGCTGTGTTCGAGG
>JBDGWG010000075.1:0-7295 GCA_039585235.1 Gemmatimonadota bacterium
GAGAAGGGTGAGGTCGATTCGCGCCACGGCCGCATCGCGATCGGCATCCTGATCGTTCAGGACCTCATCGCCGTGCTCTTCCTGACCGCCTCGGCCGGCGAGGCTCCTTCTCCGTGGGCGTTTGCCCTGATCGGGCTGCTGCTGGTCAGGCCATTCCTCTTCATGGTCCTCGATCGCTCCGGTCACGGAGAGCTTCTCGTACTCCTCGGCTGGCTCCTGCCGATTGCGGGAGCCACGGTCTTTTCCGGCGTAGGTCTCAAACCCGATCTCGGTGCTCTGATACTCGGCGTCTTGCTTTCGACCCATCCGAAGGCGGGGGAGCTGTCGGACGCTCTTCTCTCCTTCAAGGATCTGTTCCTCGTCGGGTTCTTTCTCACCATCGGTTTTTCGGGTGTCCCATCGGTTGCCGGGATCGGCATTGCGGCCGTCTTCCTGCTTGTCCTGCCGGCTAAGATCGCGCTCTTCTACCTGCTGCTGACCCGATTTCATGTTGGCGCCCGCACGGCCACAGTGACGTCACTGACCCTGGCGAACTACAGCGAGTTCGGCCTGATCGTCGGTGCCGTGGGGGTCAAGGAGGGGTGGATCTCGGCCGACTGGCTGGTCATCCTCGCGGTCGCGCTGTCTGCGTCCTTCGTGCTCGCCTCGCCTCTCAACCTGCGTGCCCAGGACCTGTACGAGCGCCTGCGTATCTGGCTGGTGCGTTTCGGACCAGCGCAGCGTCCCTCGGATGACCCGATGGCGAGGCCGGGATTGCCCGAGATCGCAATCGTCGGCATGGGAAGGGTGGGCACCGCAGCGTATGAGGAGTTGGCCCGGCGAACCGGCAGGGGGTTGATCGGGCTCGACTTTGACGAGGAAGTCGTGCGGCAACATCGCGAGGACGGCCGCAACATCGTGTTCGCTGATGCGACGGACCTGGATTTCTGGAAAGGTCTCGAGGGGGGCCGACTGATCGAGATGCTGGTGCTCGCCATGGGCAGCCACGCCGCCACACTCGCCGCCGTCAAGCAAATCCGCGGTTGGGGGTATGAGGGGATCATAGCCGCCACTGCGCAGCACTCTGACGAGGTCGAGGAACTGGAGGAGGCGGGCGTCAGTCGCGCGTTCGATCTCTTCGCCGAGGCGGGTTCCGGGCTCGCCGACCACGCGTACGAAGCGCTCGAGGCCCGGCCCTGAATGTCGGCGACTGAATCCGTTTCCGTCCGCAATCAAGTCTCTGGAGCCGCTATGCGCAAAGTCCGCCCGCCAACCCTGGCTGCCGCTCTCCTCTGCATCACCTGCGCGGCTCCCCGGACCACTCTGATGGCGCAGCAGGCGGCATCGGACGTGGACTGCGACTTTTCGGATGTCCCGGGGGTCGTGTGGTGGGGGCCGAGACACCAGATGACGTTGGACGAACTGGTTTCGTACATCGCCCCGGTCTACTGGTTTTCGCCGGACGAGCCGCTTCTCTACGGACCTCGCGGCGCCCGTACTCGCACGCCGCAGTCAGGCTCCAGCATTCGGCTTCCGGAGGTCATTCCGTTCGAGGAACCCTCGCCGAACCGGCCGGTCGCGTACTACCAGGTGGCAGAGGTCGTCTCGGGCACCGGCGCGCCGGTCCCGGGTCTCACCCGAAACGAAGAGGATATCGGGCGGTCGATTGTCGATTTCCGGGCCGTTGGCGCCCTGAAGATCTCGTTCTTTGCCTATTTCAGCGACGAATGGGGCCTGGGGGCCCACCTGCACGACCTCGAGGCCGTCGAGTTCCGGGTCGCCGTTCCCCGAACAGGTAGCGGGTATGTTGACGGGGTCAGCGAAGCCCAATGCGACCAGACGAACTACACCCTGATGGTCACTACCGTCTCGGCGAAGGCGCACGGCATCATCTGGTTCTGGAACGTCATCGATGTAGACGAGCAGACAAAGTTCCCCATGCACCTGCTGGTCGAGGAGGGGAAGCACGGACTCGCAACCGACAAGAACAGCGATGGGGTGTATACACCCGGCTACGACGTCAGCCGGCATATCAACGACGCCTGGGGCGTGCGGGACATCATCAGCACCGGAACGCTGTTCCGGGGGGGATTCGAAGCCTGGATGGCGAAGGACCGAAGGCCCGAGCACCGCGTGTATCCCCCGCTCCCCGAAGACAGCCAGGCGCGGGCCGATTTCGCCGCTACCGGTGCCTACGAGCTGCCGCACATCGAGTACTCCCTCAGGCCGCTCCCGCCAGCCGAGCTGGCGTTGACCAGCCCGGGCATCCCCGAGCCAGAGGGGCTGTATGGATTCATGGCCGACAAGGAGAAGCCGGGCTGGCCGGAGGAGAAGAGCGCCGAGGACCCGGAGTGGGACGAGTGGTTCAGAGAGGGAGAGATCGTCAGGTCGTTCGGCGTCGCCCTGAGACTGGACGGCGACGTCGGAGTCTCCGTCACCTTCCCGCTCCTCATCGTGAAGAACTTCGAGGACCCTCTGACGGGCGGCTTCATCGTAAACCGCATGTACCTGAAGGGCTCCAGTCCATCTGATTTCGGCTGGCAGCTCCTGTACACACCCTCCGCCTCGCGGTGGCTCGACGGCTACCTGGCCGCAGGGCTCGAGGTGGCCACATACGACGTCGCGCAGACGCCGAGTGACAGTCTTCCTCCGGGCGTCTCGCCGAACCCGACGACCGAGACCCGGACCGACTTCACTCTTGAAACGGGAATCAAGTTCCGCGGCCAGATCTCAGGCTCGCCCCTGGGGTTCCTGAGCTTCCTCACCGATTTCTGGGGGCTCAGGCTGGGAATACAGAACAAGGGCTTCTTCGACATCGATCGCTTCACATATGTGATCGAGATCGGGGCCGGAGTATGGTGAGAATCTCCCGCCTACGCTCACGCACATGGTAGACGACGGATAGGCCGCCTGACGTCATGGCGGACGGGCGGACCAACAGTCAGTGATCCACAGGGAGAAGACGATGGGACGATGTGACGGACGGGTAGCGTTTGTGACGGGCTCGAGCAGGGGAATCGGCAAGGCGATCGCGAGGCGGCTCGCCTCCGAAGGCGCGGCAGTGGTCGTCAATTCCCCCGTGATGGGGGAGGAGAAGGGACAGGCCGGCACGCTGGAGTCGGCCGTGGAGGACATCCAGGCCATGGGGGCTCAGGCGGCGCCGATCGCGTGCGACCTGAGTGACCCCGAGGCGCGCGCTGATCTGATCCAGCGGGCCAGCGAGTTCTTCGGGCCGATCGACATCCTCGTGAACAACGCGGCCGTGGGCATCATGAAGCTGGGCAGCGAGTCCACGGGAGACGATCTCCGCTTCATGTTCGAGGTCAACGTGATCGCGCCGGTCGAACTCGCCCAGCAGTGTCTGCCGCACATGAAGGCGCATGGAGCCGGCTGGATTTTGAACATCGGCAGCGGGTCGCACGTGCAGTCAGAACTCCCTTATCCCAGCTTCATGCCAAAGGAGAGTGGCTGGACCGTCACCGCCTATGGAAGCACCAAGGCGGCGCTCGACCGCTATACGACGGGTCTCGCTCATGAGCTCCAGGAACATGGGATCTTCGTCAACTGTATGCGGCCGACGGCGATCGTGCTCACCGAGGGCGCCGATTTCGTGCGCGACATCGCCCGGGCAAATCCGAACATGTTGGAGCCGGTCGAAATGATGGCCGAAGGCGCGCTCGAGCTCTGCACCGGTCGTCACGTCGGTCGAGTCATCGCGAGCCGCGAGATCGTGCACTACGCGGCGCGCAAGGTGCACAGCCTCGACGGAAAGACCGTGCTCGGAGACGCATTCCTGTTAGGAGACCCGGACGCAACTGCAGCCGACTGAGCGGAGCGGGCCGCCCCCATGAACAGCCTTGAAGTCGACGGCTTTCTTTCCTTCACGCTGGCGATCGTCCTGCTGTTCATCGGCAAGGCGCTGACAGACAGATCCGCATTGCTCCGGCGCTACAGCATTCCAGAGCCGGTTGTCGGCGGCTTCCTGTGTGCTGCTGCCGTCGCCATCGCCTACTTCCTTTTCGACCTGAGAATCACGTTCAACCTCGAGGTCCGCGACTGGCTGCTCCTCTACTTCTTTGCCGCCATCGGGCTACGCGCCGACCTCCGTACGCTGATATCGGGCGGCAAGCCGCTGGTCATCCTGCTGGCGCTGGCCTCGACGTTCATCCTGCTTCAGAACCTCACGGGCATGGGAATCGCCAGTGCCTTCGGAATGGATCCCAAGGCCGGGCTCATGGTGGGCTCCATCTCCCTGACAGGCGGCGTCGGCACCGCGCTGGCCTGGGCACCCACCTTCGTTGATACGCTAGGTATTCACAACGCGCTGGAATTGGGTGTGGCAGCGAATACGGTGGGCCTGATTTCAGCCTGCGTGGTCGGCGGCCCGATCGCACACTTCCTGATCACCCGCAACAACCTCGTAACCAGCGGCGATTCCGAGCTCGATGTCGGCGTGAAACGCGGCGATGAGGCAACGAGCAGGGTCGACTCGTACGGCATTCTCTGGGCATGGTTGTGGCTGAACGTTACCCTCGTTCTTGGCTACTTCATCAACGAGGCACTACAGGCCGGCGGCGTAAGGCTTCCGCTGTTCGTCTCTTGCCTTATGGGCGGGATCCTCATTGGCAACACGAGGCATCTGAGCCGGAGAAGAGAGGAAGCCTACCCCGAAGCAGATCTCGGGACCGCCCTCATATCCGATGTCAGCCTGGGCATGTTCCTGACCATGGCGTTGATGGGCCTGCAGCTGTGGGAACTGCAGGGAATCCTGGTCTTCATCACCGTGGCCATGGCGTTGCAGGTGGTGTTGTCGGTCCTGTTCACACTCTTCATCGTGTTCCGCGCCATGGGCAAGGACTACGAGGCGAGCGTCATCAGTGCCGGCTTCGGTGGCATCACACTGGGTTCGACGGCTACGGCTCTGGTTAACATGACTGCGGTAGCCAAGCAGTATGGCGCAGCGCACCGGGCCTTCATCGTGGTGCCACTGGTGTGCGGCTTCTTCATCGACGTGGTGAATGCGCTGATCATCAATTTCCTGGTAGGGCTTTGACGGGCAGCGGGAGGTAGTGGTCGGTAGGTCCTGGCCGGTAGGTCCTGGCCAGCTCTCGATGGCCGGCCTTATTCGGGCTCCAATCCCATCCGCGCGAGGATCTCGCCGTAACCCGGGACCGCACGAAGCTGCGCTCCCAGCGGCGTACAGAAGCCGTTGAACGCGAGGTACATGTCCTTTTCATCCGCCGCTTGATGGGCCAGGCGCAACGCCACCTCTGGCTCGTCGATTGCGGCGGCGACCATGGCCAGAATCATTGGCTGCACATACCCATGCCCGGATCTGGCCTGCAGCTCCGAGTATACCGATCGGGCCGCCTCTTGACGCCCACAGTCCGCGTGCAGTTGTCCGAGAGCGCCGAGCGCCCAGGCGTGACGCCCCGAAATGGCCAGGGCACGCTCGTAGGATTTCTGCGCCTCGCCGTGACGCGATGAGAAGTGGTAGGAGAATCCGAGGGCACAGTGGCCCCAGTAGGAGTCCGGATCGAGCTCAGTGCCACGGCGTCCTTCCTCTATAGCCTCTTCGGCGTGACCGGCATTGGACAGCACGTTGCCCAGCATCGTGTGTGTGTACGCTGATAGCGGATCGAGCTCGACCGCGTGGCGGGACTGCTGGATGGCCTCGTCCTGCCGCCCGCGAATCATCTGAAGGTAAAGCAGGCCGTACCACGTCCTTGCCTGTATGAAAGCCGGGTTCAGCTCGATGGCCCGCTCGAAACCGCGTTCGCTCGCGTCCCAGTCCCAGTCGCGCAGGGCGAGGAGTGCCGTGGCGTTGTGCGCCTCCGCTAGCTTGGGGCCGAGCTCGACAGCTCGCATCGCGGCGGTGCGGACCTCCGGCCAGGCATCGTCTGGTCGAAGCATGCCGTAGTATCCGAGAATGCCGTATGCATCGGCCAGGCCCGCATACGCCAGCGCATACTCGGGGTCGAGCTGCAGGGCCTCTTTGAAGCACACCACTGACTGCTTCATGGCCGCCCCTCGCTGATACAGAAGCGCCCGCCCCTTCAGGTACAGCTGATAGGCCTCGACGCTCTCGGTTTGCGGTCTGACGAGCAATGGCGCGCGCTCGCCGATCAGGGTCACTTGGAGCCGCTCGGCGATACTCGCGGCGATCTCATCCTGGATCGCGAACACGTCATCCAGATCCCGGTCGAAACGCTCCGACCATAGGTGGTAACCGTCCGCCACGTCGCCGGGGGGGGCGCGAACGAGTCGGCGGGGGCGGCGTCCAGAGCCCTCGCGAACTGGGCGGCCGTCGCGAAGCGATCCATCGGCGTCCTGGCGAGGGCCCTCGAGATCGCGCAACTCACCCCGGAAGGTACCGATGTTCGGAGGGTCGAGACGTCGGTCGGCGTTTGCGTCAGCCTCTTGGCCATCACTGCTCGGGCGTTGGTTCCCGTGAACGGCGGCTCACCGGTCAGCAGCTCGTAGAGTACACAGCCGAGGGCGTAAGTGTCTGTCCTCTCATCCGCCTCTTCGCCCGCCGCCTGCTCCGGACTCATGTAGGCCGGCGTTCCCACCGCCATGCCCGTCGCCGTGATCTTCTCCCCGCTGGCCGCGGAGACCATCCGGGCCACGCCGAAGTCGGCCAACACCGCCTTCCCGTCCGAGAGGAGGACGTTAGCCGGCTTCACGTCTCGGTGCACGATGCCTCTCGTGTGCGCGTAATCCAGAGCGGACGCTACCTCCCGGGTAATCCGTATCGCTTCCTCAACGGGCAGTTGAGTCTCGCGATCGAGTCTCTCTCGCAGTGACTCCCCGTCGATGAACGGCATCACGTAGTAGAGGAGGCCGCCCGCCTCCCCGGAGTCGTGCAGGGCCAAGATGTGCGGATGCGTCAGTCCGGCGACGGTCTCGATTTCCCTGAGGAACCGGTCCGTACCGACGACGGCGGAGAAAGAGGGGTGCAGAACCTTGATCGCGACCTGGCGCCCGTGCTTCAGATCCCGAGCCAGGAAGACGGTGGCCATGCCACCGCGGCCGATCTCCGAATCGACCGCGTAGCGTTCGGCAAGAACTTCCGTAAGACGTTCCGACACGTCGGACATCGCTTCCGGACCGCCAGGCAAGAAGTGAGAAGTAATGAGATCCAGACCGAGTATAAGTACTTAAAGGCCCTCTCGGCAGCCGCTACGGTTACAAATCACCGACCAAGTCTTGACAGAGACGAGATGTGTGGCGTGAGTGGCACCTGGACTTGCTTCGACCTTGCGGCCACTGCGACGGCAAAGCGGTAAGCCGTGGGAGTTCCATGAAGAGCATGA
>JBDGWG010000076.1:0-7114 GCA_039585235.1 Gemmatimonadota bacterium
TGAACCTCGCCGTCGGGGTCTGGCCGAAGAATGGCAACGGAAAGGTGGACTGAGCATGGGCAAGGGCGCGCTCGGCAAGATCTACTCGGACGGTGAAGCCATCGTGCGGCAGGGGGCCGTGGGAGACTGCATGTACGTGGTGCAGTCCGGCAGAGTGGAGGTCCTCCAGACCGCGGACACGGGTGAACAGCACCTGGCATTCCTCGAGACCGGCGACTTCTTCGGTGAGATGTCCGTGTTCGAGAAGGAGACCCGGTCCGCTACGGTGAGAGCCAGTGGCGAGGCCCGCGTCCTCAAGGTGGATAAGAAGACGCTGCTGCGCCGCATCAAGGAAGATCCACTCCTCGCGGTGAATCTCCTCCAGACCATGTCGCACCGCATTCGCGACCTCAACGCGGAGCTCGCGCTCCGCGAGGCGGCCCGCTCGTGAACGCGGAGCCCGAGAAGGGACGCGCCGAATCGTCGGACGCGTACCAGCGCATCACGCCGTCTTTCAGGCCCAAACAGGTCGAAAAGACTGCTCCGTGTCAGACCGGTTGTCCCAACTGCGGCGACATCCGGGGCTGGATCGGCACGGTCGCGCAGCGCGAGAAGACGGGGCTCTCGCTCGAGGAGGCGTACGCCCGCGCGTGGCGCATGATCGCCGATGTGAATCCCTTCCCCAGCGTACTCGGTCGCGTGTGCCCTCATCCGTGCGAGGAGCACTGCAACCGCTCCGAGTTGGATGAAGCGCTCTCGATAAACGCGATGGAGAGGTTTCTCGGGGATTGGGCGATTGACGCCGGGGTGCCGCTGGCCAGGGTGGACGCGGCTCCCCATGACGAGTGGATCGGGGTCGTCGGCGCCGGTCCGTCCGGCCTCTCGTTCGCCTATCAGATGGCCCGACGCGGCTATCGCGTCACCGTGTACGAGAGCAAGGAGCAGGCCGGGGGCATGCTGCGCTACGGAATCCCCGACTACCGCCTCCCGCCCCACGTTCTGGACGCAGAGATCAGCCGCATCTTCGACCTCGGGGTGGAGCTCCAGCTCAACACGGTCGTGGGGCATGACGTCCCGCTTGAGGAGCTGAGGTCCCGGCATGAAACCGTCTATCTTGGAATCGGCGCGCAGATGGGTCGTGGCCTGGGCCTACCGGGCGAGGAAGGCCCATCAGTGTGGACCGGCACCGACTACCTGGCCGGCGTCAACTGCGGCGAGATCGTGGAACTCGGCGACCGGGTCGTGGTGGTGGGTGGCGGCAACACGGCGGTCGACGCGGCTCGAACCGCCCGCCGAACCGGGGCGCGGGTCACGATCCTGTACCGGCGTTCACGCGAAGAGATGCCGGCGATCTCCGAAGAGATAGACGAGGCGATCGAGGAAGGTATCACGCTCGTACTGCTGGCCGCACCCGTTCGGATCGAGCGACTCCCGAGCGGAAAGCTGGCCGAGCTGGTGGCCTGCCAGATGAAGCTCGGAGAGCCGGATGAGTCGGGCCGGCGGCGCCCTATCGCCATTCCACACTCCGAATACTCGATCCCCGCAGACTCCGTGATCGCCGCCGTCTCCCAGGCCCCCATCCTGGAGGGCTTCGAGGCGCTGGACCACGACGGTAACTGGCTCCTGGCCGATGGTAGTGGATCGTTGGGCGATGGGCTCCTGGCCGGGGGCGACGCTCTCGGTCTCGGAATCGCGGGCAACGCGATCGTGCAGGGTCGACGGGCTGCGGAGGAGCTGCATGCCCGGCTGCGGGGGCTGACTGCGGCCGAGGTGAAGGCGGATCGTCGAATGGACGCTCGGCCGGCGATCGGCGCGGACCGGGTGATGCTGGACTACAAGCCCGAGACTCCGGCGGCGCACGCGCTTAAGCTCACGGGCCAAGAACGAGTCGTCATGGGCGGAGCCGAGGTTTCCGGCACGATCACGGAGGAGGAGTTCCTTGCCGAAGCGAGCCGCTGCTTCTCCTGCGGGTCGTGCTTCGGATGCGAGCAGTGCTCGATGTTCTGCACGCCGGGCTGCTTCACGAAGCTGGAAGAGGTCGGACCTGGAATGTACTTCACGCTCGCACTCGACCAGTGCGAGGAGTGCGGAAAATGTGTCGAGGTCTGCCCGTGCGGCTTCCTGGAAGTGACCCAGCCGACCGAGGCGCCTGCCGGCAGCTAGGCCCGCTGCTACATGAGGGCCAGGAACGCGATTCCCACCAGTACCAGGGCGTGCGCCAGTTGGTCCAGTCCGAGCGCCGTCCAGAAGATCCGCTGACTCGGATCACCCAGTGCCGGGCGGCGGGCGCTCAGTTTCCCGCGGAACCAGTCGAGGCCCAGGTGTGTCCAGAACTCGATGGTCGCCGCCGCCAGGATGAACATGGGGACCGGGCGAGCGATGGCGGCCACGGCGGCTCCCACCAACAACGCGTGCACCAGGGAGTGGAGTGCGATGGGAACGAGAGGCGTCCCGCTGAGTTTCGCCTCCTGCATGCGAGCCGAGGCCAGTGGGGTGAAGTCTCCCAGGAAGTGGGCCACGAGCAGAAAAGCGAGCAGGACGGTGACCTGAGCTCCCATCAGTCCCCCGACAGCTCCCCAAGCAGCGCCGAGTACATGACGCGGTAGGCGTCCGTGTTGTCCATTGTCCCGTGGACCTGCTCCGCTCCCAGCCCTTCGGCCTTCATCAGGATTCCACCGCTCACGTCGCGATACTCGGCCCAGGTGATGACGAAGGGATGCCGGATCCCGTTGGCGTCGGGCTCGGCGACGAAGAGCTGCCCGCCCGTTCCCTCGACGCCATCGAACGGGGCGCCGTTGCGCCCTCGGTGAGCTGCTGTATCGTCGGGAAACGGCTCGCCGAGCACCTGCATGCCGGCTGCGTCGCTGTCGGACGTCATCACCATCAGGGTCTCCGGGTGGTCGGCGATGAAGGCCCGGATCAGGCCGATCGCAGCGTCCGCACGCTGACCGGCCTCGATCTGACCGGACGCGTGGTTGGCGTTGGCCATGTTGTCCGTGCCCTCCTCCTCCGCGACCAGGAAGAAGCGTCGACCGCTGCGTGACAGGACGTCCAGGGCCACCTGCGTCATCTCGCCAATCGTCGGGGCCTCCGGCGGCCAGGCCACGAGCCCCTCCTCGGCGAGACGCTCTTCCGGCTGATCGTTGAACGTGTGATAGGCCGCGAACAGGCCGAGGACCTTCATGACCGTATCGGGCAGGGCCAGCAGGTCGGCTCGCGTTCGCACGACCGTGTACCCCCGACCGCGGGCTTCCACGACCAGGTCACGCCCGTCCTTCCGGGCCCCGGGGCCGTACACGCCCTCCGCGCCTTCCGGAAGGAAGTACTTCTCGCCGCCGCCCAGGATGACCTCTGCTCCGGACTCGTAGATCTGTAGTGCGATCGGCTCGTGCTCGTAGCGCTCCGGGTGGCTCGCCGCGAAGACCCCGGAGCCCGGCTCCGTGATCGTCCCGCTGTTCACCATTCCGACGGCCAGTCCCGCCGCCTGTGCCTCCTGAAGAATGCTACCGTCAAACCCGGACGCGGCGGCGAGCGGCTCCTTTCCGTCCATTCCGTAGCTGTCGGCCAGTACCTTGACCCCGTACGCGTGGGTCGTGGCCCCGCCATGCGACGTAGAAGTGAGGCGATCCTTCATGTGGCCCGTGTAGACCGCCATGTGGGGGAGCCGGTCCCAGTTGAGCCGGCCGTCGGGCCCCACGGTCATCATGCGCACCGCACCCCACGTGTTCACGCCCATGCCGTCGGGGTGGAAGAAGATGACGCTCCCCAGCTCGCTCGCGGACTCCTCGGACCGGATTCTCGGCAGCATCAGTGCGGCGCCTGCGGTGAGAATCAGGACGAGTCCGACCAGACGGACGGATTTGGACATCGTGTACTCCGGTTACCGGGTCTCGGACGCCGGAAGAGCGCCTCGAGTGAGCGCGGCTGCCTTGATGGGCCTATGCCCTCGCGGCGGACTTCTTTCCGCCGTAGGTCCGGAAGACGACGTCCCACAACGGCGAGCTCACTCCGTAATCCTCATCGGGGTCCAGGAAGTGGTGCCGCATGTGCGCCTTCTTGATCAGCTTGCCGAATGCCGTGGGCACTGACCTGTGGTGCAGTACGAAGTGCGTGGTGTCGTAGATCAGATACCCCACCAGCAGGCCGGCGAACGCCGGGATCGCTCTCTCGCCGAAGATCAGCGAGAAGCTCAACCAGGCCACCACACCCATCGGCAGGCTTGCGATCGGTGGCATCACGAGGCGCCTCGAGTCGCTCGGATACTCGTGATGGACGCCGTGAAAGATGAAGTAGTTCACGTGGCGAAGCGTCGGCAGCGCAGGAATGACCGGCTCATGCAGCTCGAGACCGGCCGAGATCTCGTGGGTCTCTCTCATGATCTCGTCGGGCGCGTGGAATACGAACCGGTGCAGCAGATACTCGATGAACGTCCAGATCAGCAAGCCGAGCCCGAAATACAGAACCGTTGTCCCAACGATGACCGGACTGATCCACAGCAGGGCGATCACGATCGGAACGTAAATCAGGTGGGGCACCCACGGGCGCACGTAGGTCGTACGCTCGAGCAGATCGCTGCCGAACATGCGGACGGATTCGTCTCGATTCGATACGAAGAACTCGCCCATCGGTCCCTCCCCCGAGAGTCGAGCTGAACGGGCTATGATTCGGTCGGGAATACTACTCGACGGGGAGCCGATTTGAAAGAGTCCGTGCATGCCCATCGTGCGGTACGGACCGGTGCCCTCCGCGCCGGGAAGGTGGGTGTCAGGCGAAAGCCCCCCCCGTTCGGACCGCTCAGAAGACGGTGTATATGAACGGCGCGAGAGCAGATCCCTGTGCGAACACCAGCAGTGACCCGACGAGCAGAAGCATAAGGATGATCGGAAGGAGCCACCACTTCTTCCGAACGCGCATGAACGCCCAGAGCTCGCTCAGGAGACTATGCTTCGGCATGGCAGCTTCCTATCAGTCTTGTGTTAGAACTGGCGATCCAGGTCAGTGCCTTGCCCGGGTTCGCGCGTGACCCAGTACCCGCCAGCGGATTCTTCGTGCCGAAGGGGATTCCGTCCGAGTCCCCGCATCAGCAATCCGGCCGGCGTCAGCACGAATAGATACACGATGCTGAGGAACAGCGGCGTCGTGACCTTCGAAATGGCGTGCGCCGCGCGCATCCAGATTCTGTAAACGGGCCCAAGGTGTCCGGGAATCGCCGCACCGGCCACGACTAGAAGCAGGCCCGGGACGACCAGAAGACCCGGCACGATCACGTGACCACGCCAGAACCCGATCGCCGCCAGAACGCCGAACGCGGCCCCCACCGTGAGACCGAACTTCCGACCCTCGCGAGGCGTCAGTCCAGTTCGAGCATCGACCGCCAATCTTCCTCCTCTTTCCACTCGGGCTGTGTCTTCTTGTCGAGCAGGAACGGCCACAGCACCAGGTAGTCCATGGCCGTGCGCATGAAACACGTATACGCGTCGTTCGGCGAGCATACGATCGGTTCTCCTCGCACGTTGAACGACGTGTTGACGACCAGAGGGCACCCGGTCAATCGCTCGAAAGCTCGCAGCAGATCGTAGTAATTCGGATTGAACTCGGGACCCACGGTCTGGACCCGAGCGGAGTAGTCGACGTGTGTGATTGCCGGCACATCCGACCGGGTGAGGTTGAGCTTCTCGATTCCCCACAGATGCTTCTGGCCCTCGGGGATCGGGATCCGACGTTCTTCCTTCAATGGAGCCACGAGCAGCATGTAGGGCGAGTCGCAATCAAGATCGAAGAAATCGCTCGCCCGCTCAGCGATCACGCTGGGCGCGAAGGGCCTGAAGCTCTCGCGGAACTTGATCTTCAGGTTCATCTGCTCCTGCATGCGTGAGCTCCGGGCGTCACCCAGGATGCTGCGGGCACCGAGAGCCCGCGGGCCGAACTCCATGCGCCCGTCGAACCAGCCCACGACGTTCTCGGCCGCCAGGAGCCGGGCTGTCCTTTCCAGCAGCTCATCCCGGTCCAACTCCTCGTACACGGCGCCGTAGTCGTCGAGGATTGCCCTGACATCCGCAGCGGAATAATCCGGCCCCAGGTAGGCACCCCGCATGTCGTCGCGCCCCGAAGTCACCTGTCTCGGCCGCCGGCAGCGCCGGTGCCACGCGATCTGCGCGGCACCCAGCGCCCCACCCGCGTCTCCGGCGGCTGGCTGGATCCATATGTTCTCGAACGGACCTTCTCGCAGGATCCGGCCGTTGCCGACGCAATTCAGCGCGACCCCACCGGCCAGGCACAGGTTCTTCTTTCCCGTGTCCTGGCGCGCCGTTCGTGCCATCCTGAGCATGACCTCCTCGCACACCTCCTGAACCGAGCGAGCCAGATCCATGTCCATCTGGCTGATGTCGGTTTCAGGCGACCGCGGTGGCCTGTCAAAAAGACGCTCGAAAGCCCGGCTCGTCATCGTCAGACCGGCAGTGTAGTTGAAGTACTCCTGATTCAGCCGGAAGGAACCGTCTTCGCGCAGATCGATCAGCTCGTCCAGGATCCGTTTCACGTACACTGGATTCCCGTACGGGGCGAGACCCATCACTTTGTACTCGCCCGAGTTGACCTTGAACCCCGTGAAGAACGTGAAGGCCGAGTAAAGGAGCCCGAGCGAGTCTGGCCAGTGCAGCTCACGCGTAAGCTCGATCGAGTTCCCCTCGCCGACGCCGATCGATGCCGTGGCCCATTCACCGACCCCGTCCATGGTCAGAATCGCCGCCTCCTCGTACGGCGAAGGGTAAAAAGCGCTCGCTGCATGTGATTCGTGGTGCTCGGCGTACAGGATGTCTCCATCGTAGCCCAGCTCCTCCCGCAGCGACCGGTCCATAAACAGTTTCTCTTTGATCCACAAGGGTCCGGCGAGCAGGAACTGCCTGAGACCTTGTGGGGCCACGCCGAGATAGGTCTCCAGGATGCGCTCGAACTTGAGCAACGGCTTGTCGTAGAACGCTACGAAGGCGAGATCTCCCGGCCCGATGCCGGCCCGCCCAAGGCAGAACTCGACCGCGTTCGCCGGAAACGAGGCATCTCCCTTCTTGCGCGTGAAGCGCTCCTCCTGGGCGGCCGCCACGATCTCGCCGTCGCGAAGGATGCAGGCCGCACTGTC
>JBDGWG010000077.1:0-6376 GCA_039585235.1 Gemmatimonadota bacterium
CACGCGCCGCCCAGCGGAGGAGGACCTCAAGGTGGCGGTCCATGGCGTCGTCGGCGTACGAGGGATTCCACACGCTGAGGAGGTGTCGGGGTACGGCGTTCGGCTCGGTCATCGAACTGTCCGCTAGAGGGGTGCGCGGGGCCATGCGAACGCGTCGTGCGGAGCGCACGGGAAACTACTGCGCAGCTGTCCATGGCTCCACCCGTGGGAGGACCCCGGCGTGCGTTGCCGGGGCCCGTGATTGAGTTCAGCTCCCGTTCGGGCCGCGATCCCGGGCCCAGCCGCGCCTGCGGCTCGGCGGGGTGATCGGGTTGGAGACGGGGCCCGCATCTACGCCCGTGCCGCCCGGTCCGTGACCGGACGAGATGGAACGCTCGCCTGGAAAGGCCGACAGGTGGACCAGGCGCTCGGTCCGATCGACGGTGTCGCTGAGCTCCGCGCCGATGGCCCGGCCGGACAGGAGACGGTAGGTCCCCTTCCCCACGGTGGGGGCTTCCCCGCGAGCGCCTGAGCTCACCAGTGAAAGAAACTTGCCGGCGGCGTCCGGCGGGACGTCCCGGTAGCCGGACTTCCGAACCTGGTGACGCGCGAGAGCGTCCATGCAGTATCCACCGAGGAATCGCTCGTGCAGGCGGCAGTACAGCGACTGACTGCCCACGACGTCGAGGCCGAGTGGCCGCCGGCCCACGAACGCCAGCAGTCCGACCTGGTCGTCGAGGCCGGGGAAGAGCGCGATCCACTCGTCCAGCCTCTCGGTGTGGCGGTCGTAGATCTCGTCCATGGCGCCCGTGTCGGAATCGACGCCCAGGGCGACGCCTACGTCGGCGATCTCCTGCCACACCCGGCCCTGCGCCCGGTGCAGAATCCCGACGCCCGCCTGGGCGGGCGCGGCCGCGTACAGGGCTTCCACCTCGCGTGCCTTCCGGCGCACGCGCGGCGGGGCATGCCGGGGCTTGGGGCGCGGGCGGAACTCTTCGCTCACGTCATGCCACCGGCCCTGCTCCATGCAGGAGACGGGGATCACGGTCTCCGTCTTCGCGGCCAGGATGATCGTGCGGTTCGTGATGCGGTTCTGCTTCGCCCCGATCAGCTGCTCTCCGTCCAGCAGGAGGACGTCCAGCTCTCCCTGGTTGTGGGCCACGAGGCTGGGCACGCTGCCCGAGCCAATCTCCCCGATCGAGAGCACGCCGAGCTCGAGCGCGTCGGCCAGCAGGAGATACGGAAGGTCGGGCTGCCGCTTCGCAAGAAGCGGGAATATGGTCAGGTTCTCGTGCCTCTGAGGCGTGCCGGCCTCCACGGCCAGCAGGCGAGTCAAAGGCGCGCGGGGCTTTACGGAATCGGACTGGGTCATGCGGCACCTCCGGTGTCTCGGGTTCATCGGGAAGATGCGGAGGGGGTGTGACAGTCGGTGAGCGCGGTGGTGGCGAGATAGAGCACGAGCTTACGCTGGCTAGAGGAGATCTCTCTCCAGGGCTCGCACGACGCGGCGGCCGGAGATCACTGGCAACCGGCCCACTACAGCTCCACGACCTCCTCTGTGATGGGGGGCGGGATCGGTTCACCGTGATCCTGCAGGAGCCTGGATGTCTCCGTCCCCGAACTGGGCGAGCCGGACAGCGCCCTCTCACCTCATGCCGGCTCCACGGTGGTCCGCGCCACACCGCGACGCGACGAGCTCAACGCCACCCGTATCTCCACGTCACGTCCGAGCGCATTCAGGAACCGAAGCAGCCGATCCAGCGAAAACCCGCTCAGCCGACCGCGGCGCAGGTTCGACACGATGGGCTGCGTGGCACCGAGCACCCGGGCTGCCTCGGCTTGCGTGAGGCCCCGAGACTCGATAATCGCCGCGATCATGGAGGCCAGCCGCGCCTTGGCCAGCGTTTGCTCGGACTCGGGGAGATCGAGGTCGGCGAACACGTTGCCGCCACTTTCGATAACGGACGGCGTTACCTGTTTCGTCATGGCCGCCTCGATTCGTAATGGCCGCGAGCCGTCTCCAGACGAGTCCGAACGAGATCCACGTCGCGCCGCGCGGTGCGAATGCCCCTGCGCGACTTCTTGTGGAAGGCGTGGAGCACGTACACGGCGCCCGCAAGGCTCACCGTGTAGACCGCCCGGTAGGCTTCGCCGTCATATCGGTCAGCCACCTGGAGCACGCTTGCCCCCTTTGCGATGCCTCTCATCGGCTTCACGTCAGGCCCCGTCTTACCTTGCTGAGCCAGGAACAGCGCGTAGCCGATTGATTCACGAACCGGCTCCGGGAAACGCCGCACGTCTCCTCGCGAAGATCCAACCCAGAAGACCGGTTTCAGGCTCACTGCGTCTGTCTTCAACAATATACCATATTTGATATGCCACGAAAGGCCAGGTCTGGTCGGTGGCCGGGCTGGAGAGTCGCTTCGCACGATCAACGTGGAATCATCCCGGGGGACTTGTCGGACGAGCCAGGCAGACCGGGAGGACGTTCTAAGGTCACGACTTCCTTCATCCGCCCAACCCGAAACGAGCGCTCTTCGCCGCGCAGATGGTCGAACCCCTGCATGACCCAATGCCCTGCCCGGGCCTGTGTGAGTCTCAAAGGCGTGACCGTCCGTTCCGTGAACTGCCGCGAAGAAGCCGAGAAGTAGACCATCGACACATCCGAGCTTGACTCGAGCGCTGAGCGCAGGACCGCCAGGCGCTCGGCCTCTGGATAGCTCCGGTCCCTGGATGCACGGATTCCCTGGATCACGAAGCGCTCCAGCAGCATGTACGCCCAATCCATGGCAGTCCTCACTGCGGTCGGGGTGTGCCCGCCTGCCCTGAACGTTACGTCCCGCCTGTGACAGCCTCGACACACACAAGCCGTAAAGGCTTGCTGTGGTGTCGGACGATTCCGGTATCGTCAGAGCCACAGGACGGCTGATCTTCGCGTCACGGCAATCGGGAGGCAGCAGGTGATCTACGAGGCATTGGACTACAACGGCTTCGTCGAGAAGCCCGAGCTGGTGATCCGGTACGCGGGTCGAGAATGGGGATACAGTGGACGTGCGGCACGCAGACCGTACGACCTGCTGGACATGATGACCGTGAAGCTCGGGATAGCAGAGGAGACGCGGGAGGAGTGGCTCCGCGTCCACGGTTCCGACGTCTGGGAGGTGGAAGCCACCGAATGGCATCCCAGGCCGTGGCCCGGAGACAACGTGAACCGGAACACGATCAACGGTTCCACCGACTACGGCCGGAGACGGGACATCTTCGAGCGCATCCGGGAAGCGTACGGGAGAGTCCTCAAGCGAGCGGCGGCAGGTGAGGAAGGGCCAACGGGTCATCGAGCGGAGGGACTCGAGGTACTCCCCTGTCACACGGGTCCCGTATGGTTCTAGCTATGACTCTCACACGGAGCCCGATCATGATCCCCACGGACGAAGACCTGGCTCGCGCCGCAAGGGCAGTGGCGATCGGTCTCCTGGTGACCTCGGTGCTCCGGCCACTGCTGAAGTGGGGCTTCTACCTGGCCGTGATCGCCGCCGTGCTCTACCTGCTCTAGGCGGACGTTGGCGGCGGTCCGTGCGCCAGCCGCGTCGCGTGGTCCTCGATCAACTCCCGCATGGCCAGCTTGTCCAGCCAGCGGTCCGGAATCGCGCACGCCCCGTAGAACGCGCCGGCGAGCTGCCCGTACACGGCACCCGTCGTATCGGAGTCGTCGCCCAGGTTCACGGCAGCCAGAGCGCCGGCCTCGAAGGAGTCGGTCGTGTGGAAGGCCCACAGGGCGGCCTCGAGGCTGTCCACGACGTAGCCCTTGCCGCGGATCGCGGGCGGAGACTTCTCCTTGAACGACCCAGCCGCGATCGCTTCGATCTCGGGACACAGAGGGGCGTCGTCCCAAGCGCCCTCCGCACCGGGCGGCGCGTATCGGTGGGATAGCAGGTCCGCCTTCGACGCACCGGACAGCGCTCCCACGATCAAAGCGCCCATGTAGCGGCACGCGTCCACGCAGGTGAGTGCCCCGTGCGTGGTGCGGCTGCTCTCGGCTGAGCGCTCGATGGCCTCGAGGGGATCGCCGGCGTAGAACATGGGCACGGGCGCCAGCCGCATCAGGCTGCCGTTGCCCGCTGAGCGAGGGTGGATGGAGCCGGCGCACGGGTCTCCGTAGCTGAGGAACTTTCCGAGCGCGGTCGAGACGGTGCCGCCGATGTCGAAGCACTCGCCCGTGGGGCTCAGGTGCCCTTCCCTCCACCAGCGCACGTAGCGCTCCATCTGGTCGCGGGCGTCGAAACCACTGCACTCGATCAGGCTCTCGGCGAGGCACAGGGCCATGGAGGTGTCGTCCGTCCACTGGCCGGCCTCCAGGTGGAACGGCCCGCCTCCGACCATGTCTGTGATCGGCTCGAAGGTGCCGGGGCTCTTGAACTCGAGGGTCGTGCCGAGAGCGTCGCCGGCGGCGAGGCCGAGAAGACAGCCGAGGAAGCGGTCGAGGTCAGGCTCGAGGGGCTCAGGCGCGGAGGTCACGGTCCCGCGACCTCCCCTTCCAACCCGGCCACTACGAGCCTCTGAATCTCGCCGCGAGTCTGGCTCGCAGGCCGACGATCGTTACACCGACCAGCCGGTCGGACGACTCGTCGTAGCGGAAGATCAGGCCGTCACCGGCGTCAATGCCGACGGCTTCCCGCGGCTCGCCGTGCGAGAGGTACAGGACGTCGGCCTCGGCATCGTACTCCCACTCGAACGTGCCATGCTCATCGAGGGGCTTCACCGACTCCATACGACCTCCCTGCGCTGACTGAGGCGTCGCGCCATGTACGCCGAGATGACGAAACCGTCCTCACGGCTCACCTCCCGGTAAACGACGACCAGGAACACGTTCGCGACCGGTGGCTGATTGTAGTGTCGCGCCGCAATCAGCGCACCGTAGTCCCCTCGCTGCACCACGTCCGGAGCCGCGATCGTGTCCATCACGTCTGCCCGATGCCAGCGCATTTCCGGGTGTCGTTGGGTGATGTGCTCCCATCGGTCGTCCGTGAGCCGGATCGGGACGGCGGCCCTCGAGTGGGCGATCTCCATGACCGAGCATCGGGGGCTCTCTCATCAGGAGATCAAGCGGTGCTCGCCAGCTTCCGCAACCGCTCCAACAACTTCACCATCGCCAGGGTATCCCGCTCACAGTAGGCCAGCAGATCAAGCCGCAACTGCTCTCGCTCGCCCGGAGCGAAGGACTCGGGCTCGAGCAGCATGCGGGCGATGTCCACCATCGCGTCTCCCCCGCCCTGGATTTCGAGGTCGTCGTACCCGAGGTCGGGGACGAGCACGGGGAGGACTTTCTTGAGACTGAAGCTGCCCTCGAAGTCCGGGTGGTACACATAGTCCATCACGATGCGCTTCAGGTCGAGAAGGCGGCCCCGGATGTCCAGGAGGTCGTCCGCCAGGTGCGGCAGTGCCTCCGCCAGTTCCCTGATGCGGGTGCTCTCGAAGGGCTGGTGATACACGAGGATCACGCGGGCGTCCCGGCAGGCATCGATCATCGCGCGTGCCAGGGGCTCGCGGGGATCCTCGAGCTCGTCGGCCAGCCACTCGACGTGACGCAGCGCTCCGTCAGCCGCCTGCTCGTGGTAGCTGAACTGGGCGGTCACCTGCGCCCAGGGCCACAGCCCGTCATACGGCGGCAGGGCCCGCTGCATGGTCTCGAAATCGAGGAATCCTATCGGGTGCTCGAGGGCCTCGAGCGCGGCTCCAAGGCCGGGCTCCACGATCATGCGGCCCGCGCGCAGGGCCTCCTGCTGACGCGTCTGGATAACGTTCAGCCGCACGTCGTCCGGCACATCCAGGATCGACTCGACCCCGTCGTCCAGGAGGTCGAGCTTCTTCGTCGTCCACATCATGTGAAGACGGTTCACGGAATCCGGCTCCTGCGGCCAGCAGCGGCTCCGGAATGGGCAGCCGTGACCACCCGTGCACTGATGCCCCAGAGAAAGGTCTGGAGCAGGGCCGTTGAGGACCTCGATCTGGGCCTCGATCGCCTCCGGAACCAGGTCCATGATATCCGCCACCCTGTCGCTCACGTCCTCGCGAATGAAGAGCGGACCGTTGTCCGGGTGACGGTGGTCCCGATTGAGGGTCATGACCTCGCAGCGACGCACGTCGAGGCCGGCCGCGCGGACGACATGTGCCTGTACGGCTACGTCCGGTATGTGTTTGTCCTTAATTTCGTTGGATGCCTTGACCTCGATTACATTGTAACCGTCGTCGGCGCGCTCCAAGATATCCACCGCGACGAAGACGCCATCCTCCCGGAACGAAGCCTCGAAGATGGCCGGGGCGCCGTCGGCGAGTGCCTTCCGGGTGGCTTCGATCTTCCCGTCGTAGTCGTCATGCGGGAGGTCGATCAAGACACCGC
>JBDGWG010000078.1:0-6792 GCA_039585235.1 Gemmatimonadota bacterium
GCGGCCTCGATGGCCCCACAAGCTCTCCGGTTCGCGCGCGAGCACGGCCTCTTCACGGCGAGCTACCAGGTGCTGGCCGCGGCCGTCTCCGGGGCGGATACCGTGCGACGGATGAACCGGCGGGAGATCGTCCGCCTGGAGGATTTCGCGGAGACGGCCAGCTCCGAAGAGAGGGTCTTCTTCCAGCGCTTCATGACGTTGCCGCCGGGGTCGTATGAGATCAGCTTTACCTTGCGCGAGCTATCGAGCCGAGATCAGGCCACCCGCATCTTCCAGGTGGAAGTGCCGCCGTTCGGTGAGCCGGGGGGGCGGATCACCGAACCGGTGGTCGCCCTGCGCGCAGTGGCTCGACAGGCGTACGCACAACGACCACCGCTGATCATCTCGCCGCGCTCGACGGCGGCGGCGAGCCGGGAGCCACCCTTCCTAGTCGTCGAGGTGTATGACAACGTTTCAGATACACTGACGCTGCGGGTAACGGACGAGGGGTTGCTGCTGTGGGAGCAGGTCCTGGTGCCGGAATCGCCCGCCGGCCCGGAGGCTGCTCCCCGCACTGTCCTCACCAGGCTACCCGTGTCGAGGATTCCGCCCGGTCTCGCGGAGCTCACGGTGGCGACCGAGGACGGCATCACTACGAACGCCCCGCTGCTCCTCGCCCTGGATGACGTATGGGCTTTCGCCGAATGGCATGACGTGGTCGAGCACCTGGCCTACGCCATACACTCTGACAGCATCGACCACTGGGTCGAAGCGGAACTGCCCGATCGCGCGAGCCTGTGGGCCGCCTTCTGGGAAAGGACGGATCTCGACCCGGCAACGCCGAGAAACGAGTTTCTCGGCAGGTATTTCGATCGTATGTCGCGCGCGGAGGACCAGTATGGAGAGCCCGGCATCCCTGGTTGGAGGACTGATCGGGGCCGCTCGTACGTCCAACTGGGCAGGGCCGACCGCGAGATCATTCGAGGCGGTGGAGAAAGCGGAGAACCGTATCAGATCGAGTGGCACTATGACGAATCCCTTCCATTCGAGGTCGTTCTTCGTTACGTGGAACTGAACAATTTCGGAGTGTTTCGATTGGACCAACGATCCCACCTTGTTCTGCGGGATGCCTCCCGCCGGCTGGCGGAGAGGGAGCGGTCCGGCGAATGGATAGACGAGCGCGACACGGAAAGCGATGAAGATGAGGGGATCGGGTAAAGCCGTGGGTCGACTGTACGCGCCTCTGTCTATCGCGCTCGGGCTCCTGACGGGGCCGGCCGTGCACGTAAGACCCGTTGTCAGTCAGGAGATCCCGGAGCGGTCCGCGTCCGACTCGCTCCTCGCCCCGCAGGCCGATCCGACGATCGTCGCCCTCGAGGGGCAGCTCGCTCGCGGGTTTTCCCTGACCACCGCTCAGGAGACGGCTCGACGATTGTCGACCCAGACCGCCTCCGCCACTCCGGAGCTGATCCTGCTCGCGGCGCGCGCACACGCCGAAGCGCGGTCCTGGAACGCGGTCCGCCGTCTGCTTGCCGACAGGGACTGGCTCGACGTCCTGAACGAGCGCGAGGGACGCCTGCTGCTCTCTCGTTCCCAACTGGAGCTCGGTGATCCCCAGGGCGCGATCGTCGGGTTCGAGATGGCGGGCGTCCACCGCCTATCCACCGCCGACCGGGTGCTGTACGCCAGGGCGCTGAGACGCGCGGATCGTCCCGATGAGGCAGCCCGCCAGTACCTCGCGGCTGCCGAAAGCGACCCGGAGCTGGCCGCCTGGCTTCGTCTCTCGTCCGTGCAGGCATGGGGGGCAGCGGGGGCTCCGGACAGCGCGCTGGCCGCGGCCGCCTGGCTCGAAGGCCATACGCCGGTGTGGCGAGACTCCACGTTCACCGAACTGGCTCGCGCGTTCTTCGTTTCGGGGGATTCTGCCCGGGCTCTCACGATGACCGATTCGCTCAGCCGGCGTGCGAGGGCACAGCTGACCGGCGAGTGGATCGTTCCATTCCATGCAGCCCACGAAGACACCGCACGCGCCCGAAGCGAGGCGGAGTCAGCCCTCAGGTACCGGGGCGTTAGTGCCGAGGTGGGGGAGTACCTGCTCACGCGGGATTCGACGCCGGAGACTCTACTCCGGGTCGCGAATGTAGAGATTCGCGAAGGACGGCCAGGTCGCGCCGCCGAGCTTCTACAGATCGCGCTGGCAGCCGAAGCCGTCGTCGACACCACGGACCTTGACGGGGAGGAGCCGGCAGAGCTGACGCTGATGCTGGCCGAGGCCCTATTCGTCGATCGGCAGTTCGCTGCGGTCGGCAGGGTCCTCGATCCGTGGATCGACGCGATGGCCGACACGTCAGCCCGCCCTGTCGGCGAGGAGATCGGGCAACGCATGCGCTTCCTGGCCGGCCGGGCGCTGTACCGGCGAGGCCTGCGCGACGACGCCAGGGTCCTGTGGAGCGCGGTGGCTGCAGACCCGCGTGCGCCCGATGGGGCCTGGGCCGCGTTTCTGCTCGCAGACATCCAGCACGACCGCGGCCGTCTGGCCGCCGCGCGGTCCGGGTACGAGGAAACGGTCGCTCTATTCCCCCGCTCATCGTACGCCGGGAACGCCCTGATCCGTCTCGGGATGATCGATCTCGTCGAGGATAAGCCGGAGCAGGCCACGGAACACTTCGACGCGTACCGGCGCCGGTTCCCCGGAGGCAACTGGTACGGGGCCTCCGTATTCTGGGCCGCCCGGGCGCGGGAGGCCGCCGGGGACAGTGCGGGCGCCAGGGTGCTGCACCGTCAGGTGATCGGAGAGAATCCCATAGGCTACTACGGCATCGAATCCGCGCGAGCCCTGAACGTCGAGCCGTGGGACTACCTTGAAATGAGGGCGACTCCACCCGTGCAGCTGCGCCCCGACCATGCGGCTCTTCTCCGCAGGATGACCAGGTTGCGAGAGCTGGGCTGGAAAGGTCGGGCTCTCAGGGAGCTGTCCGCACGGTCCGGACCCCGGGAGTCGCGGGACGACCGCCTGGCCCTTGCCATCGGACTCAACGAGGCCGGCTTCACGTGGCAGGGCACGTCGATCGCCTGGGGAGTATACCGGTCGCGTTCTGGGGTCTGGAGCGAGGATCTCCTGCGAGCCGTCTATCCCCTGATCTACGAGCCCGTGCTCGTCGAGAGGTCGAACGTGGAGCGGCTTGAGCCGACGCTGGTGGCCGCACTCGTGCGCCGCGAGTCGCAGTTTGACCGCGACGTAGTCTCAAGCGCCGGAGCCACCGGACTGATGCAGCTCATGCCGGCGACGGGCGCGGAGGTGGCACGAAGGGTCCGAATCGCGGATTACCGATCCGAGCAGCTCGTCGTGCCCGAGGTCAACTTCGTCCTCGGCAGCCGATACCTGCGCGAGCTCCTGGAGCGACGAGGGGGGGCCGTGGTCCCGGCCCTGATTTCGTACAACGCCGGCCCGCACCGGTACACTTCGTGGCGCCGTTTCCCGGAGTTCTCGGTCAGCACGAGCCTGATGATCGACCGCATCCCGTTCAGTGAGACGCGACGCTACGTGAAGGCGATCCTCTCCTATCGCTACATCTATTCGAAGCTCTACGACCTGGGCGCACAATCTGGTTGACTCGGCCTTGACGCCGGAGTAGGATTTACCGTATGGGGTGCCCCCCGGCACCCCTGTCGTGCAGACGTTTCTTCTCACCAGGAGGACACCGAATGTCCAGAGGCAAGGTGAAGTGGTTCCACGATGCCAAAGGGTATGGCTTCATTGAGGTCGAGGACGGGAACGAAGTCTTCGTGCACTACAGCGCCATCAACATCGAGGGCTACAAGACCCTGGCCGAGGGCCAGGAGGTGGAGTTCGAGCTAACCGACGGCGACAAGGGGCCGCGCGCGGCCAACGTCACCCGGGTATAGCCGGCCACCTTCCTAGAAGCAGTCTGTGGCGCCCCGGCCGATTCGGTTCGGGGCGCCTGCGTGTCCGGGAGCCCCGCAACCCATCCGAGCCACACAAGTGACCGAAACAGAACAGACCTCCACTCTCTACCTTCTCGACGGCCACGCCCTCATCTATCGCGCGTTCTTCGCCATGATCAGCCGGCCGCTCACTACCTCCAGCGGCGAGAACACCTCGGCCCCGTTCGGCATCGCGCGCTTCCTCATCCGGCTCATGGAAGACCTCGACCCCGACTACGTGGGGGTGGTCCTCGACGCCGGCGACAGCTACCGCACCGAGGTGTTTCCTGAGTACAAGGCGACGCGCGAGAAAATGCCGGAGGAGATGGCAGCCTCCCTGCCCCGCGTGCGTGAGATCGTGGAGGGATTCCGCGTCCCGGTGATCGAGATCGAGGGCTGGGAAGCGGACGACGTGATCGGGACGCTCGCACGGCAGGCGGCGGCGCACGGGGTCCGCACCGTGATCGTGTCGGGCGACAAGGACTTCTATCAACTCATCGATGAGATGACCCACCTGCTGAACCCGGGCCGGGGCGGGCCGGCCGGGGTGGACGAGGAGCGGGTCACGCTCGAGAACGCGTCCGAGCGGCTCGGCGTGTCGCCGGAGCACGTTACAGACTACCTGGCCCTGATCGGCGACTCGTCCGACAACGTCCCGGGTGTGCGCGGGATAGGGAAGAAGACGGCGCCGGGCCTGATCGAGCGCTTCGGAGACCTCGAGCAGATCCTGACCCACGCGGACGAGATCGAGGGCAAGCGGGTTCGGAACGCCCTACTCGAGTATCCGGCCGAGGCCCGCCTGTCGAAGGAGCTCGTGACGATCCGGATGGATGCACCGATCGAGCTGGACCTCCACGACCTGGCGCGGAGCGAGCCGGACCGCGAACGGTTGAGGAAGATCTTCCTCGATCTCGAGTTTCACACCCTGGCCCGGGACTGGGCTCCGGAGAACGCTCCGGCCCCGGCAAGCGTGGTGCCGTCCCTCGCCGACCAAGACACCCCCACGTCTCCCCCGGCGGGCGACGTGTACGCGCCCGGTCCCGACTACGAGCTAATCACCGACGTCGGACGGGTTCCGGCCGTTCTGGACCGAATGAGAGCCGCCGGCACGATAGCGGTGGACACCGAGACGACGAGCACGGACCCGATGTGGGCGAAGCTGGTCGGCGTGTCACTGTCCGCCATCGAGGGGAAGGCGTGCTACCTGGCGTTCGGACACCTGCCTCCGGCCGTCTCCACCGACGCCGAGGGCAACCCGGTCCTCATGCTGGACGCAGTGGAGCCGGTGCCGAACCTTCCGGCGATCACCTCGGATGCCATGTCGCCTCTGCGGGGGCTCCTCGCCGACCCGGCCGTGCGCAAAGTCGGGCACAACATCAAGTATGACATGATCGTGCTCGAGCGGGCCGGGGCTCCCCTCGACGGCGTCTACTTCGACACGTCGCTCGCGTCGTACGTGCTGGACCCGGGCAAACGACAGCACGGACTGGACATCCTGGCCCTGGACCGTTTCCAGGCGAAGCTGACCTCGTACGCCGAGGTCGCAGGATCCGGGCGCAGCGAGATCCCGTTCCCTGAGGTCCCGCTGGAGGCGGCAGCCGAGTACTCGGGCGAAGACGCCGACTATACGCTGCGCCTGTACGGCCGACTGAAGGAGGACCTCGAAGCACACTCGATGCTCGACCTGCTGGAAGACATCGAGATGCCGCTGGTGCCAGTGCTCGCGGACATGGAGAAGTCCGGCGTGCGCATCGATCTCGACTTCTTCGGTGCCCTGCGGGAGCGCTTCACGCGCGAGATTGCCCAGGTCGAGGAGGAAATCCACAAGCTGGCCGGCGGTGAGGTAAACATCCGCTCGGTCCCGCAGATGCGGGAACTTCTATTCGAGCGCCTCGAGCTGCCAGTGCTGCGGAAGACAAAGACGGGGCCGTCCACGGATGAAGGCGTACTGAGAGAGCTCGCCGCCCAGGGACATCAGATTCCGCGCCTCATCCTGGAGTACCGCGAGCTGGACAAACTGGACGGAACCTACGTTTCCAAGCTTCCCGCCTTGGTCCACCCCGAGACGGGTCGTATCCACACCACGTTCAACCAGACCGTGGCCGCCACCGGACGACTCTCGTCCTCGGACCCCAACCTGCAGAACATCCCGGTGCGCACGACGCTGGGGCGCGAGATCCGGAAGGGATTCGTGCCGGCGGACGGCTACGTGTTCCTGTCCGCGGACTACTCGCAGATCGAGCTTCGCGTACTGGCCCACCTGTCCGAGGACCCGGCCTTCGTGGAGGCATTCCGGGCAGACCGGGACATCCACCGCGAGACCGCGGCCCGCATCTTCGGCGTGGACCCGGAGGCCGTGAACGGAGGCATGCGGGAGGCATGCGGGACCAGGCGAAGACCATCAACTTCGCCACCATCTACGGGCAGGGATCGGTCGCGCTGGCCGGCCAGCTGGGGATCAGCCGGGCCCAGGCGGACCAGTTCATCGCGAACTACTTCGAGCGCTTTTCCGGGGTGCGCCGCTACCTGGACGAGATGAAGGAGCAGGCCAAGGAGCGCGGCTACGTGGAGACCCTGCTCGGGCGCCGCCGCTACATACCGGAGATCCGCTCGCGTAATCCAGGGGTGCGCGGGTTTGGCGAGCGTCTCGCCACCAACTCTCCCATCCAGGGGACGGCGGCCGACCTGATCAAGATCGCGATGATCCGCCTGCACGGCCGGCTGGCGGCGAGCGGTACGGGTGCGCGCATGCTCCTGCAGGTGCACGACGAACTACTGCTCGAGGTACCCGAAGCGTCCGTGGAGGAAGCGCGTCGCATCGTGCGCGAGGAGATGGAGAGCGCCATTCAGCTGGAGGTCCCCCTGAAG
>JBDGWG010000079.1:0-8032 GCA_039585235.1 Gemmatimonadota bacterium
ACGCCAGGCGGCCTGACCGGAACGGCCGTCAGCACGACTCAGATCGACCTGACGTGGAATCCGTCTTCCGACCCGGAGACCGGAATCGCCGAATACGTGGTGTATCGGGACGGAGCTGAGGTAGCACGGCCTACTACGACGGGCTTTTCCGACGTCGGCCTCAGCCCCTCGACCACGTACCAGTACCGGGTGTCCGCGGTGAACGGTGCGGGAACGGAGGGCAGCCGGAGCGGCCCGGAGAACGTCAGGACGCTGGACCCCGATCCTCCCCCGCCCCCGACGAACCTGTCGGCCACGACGGTGAGCGCATCCGAGATCGACCTCGCCTGGACCGCCCCGAATGCGGACGACCTGACCGGCTACCGCGTCTACCGGAACGGAAGCCCGGTGACGACGACCACCAATACCTCGTACCGGGACTCGGGGCTGCAGGGATTCACCACCTACAATTACACGGTCACGGCGCTCGATAACGAGGGGCTGGAGAGCGGCCCCAGTGCGCCGGCGCAGGCCACGACCCTGGACGGAACTCCGCCCACGACGCCGGCCAACCTGTCGGCCACGGCGACGGGCACGACCAGCATCGGGTTGTCCTGGTCCGCGTCCGCCGACCCCGAGACCGGTGTGTCCGGGTACCGAGTGTTCAGGGATGGGTCGCAGATCGCCCAGACCACCGGAACCACCTACGAGGACACGGGACTCAGTCCGGCGACGACCTACGACTACCGGGTGCGCGCCGTGAACGGTGAGGGCCTGGTCAGCAGCGCGAGCAACGAGGCGTCGGCGACGACGGAGGACGCGACCGGGCCTACGGTTCCGCAGAATCTGTCGGCCACGGCCGCCAGCACGAGCCGCATCGACCTGACCTGGTCGGCCTCCTCGGACCCCGAGTCCGGGATCGCGGAGTACCGCATCTATCGGGACGGCTCCCGGATCGGACAGACTTCACAGCTCTCCTACTCGGACACGGGCCTGAGCCCGGCGACGGAATACGAGTACCGGGTTCGGGCTGTGAATGGACAGGGGCTGACGAGCGGGCTCAGCTCTCCCGCGACGGCGACCACGCTGGACGCGACGCCCCCCACGACCCCGCAAAACCTGGTCGCGACTCCGGTTGGAACCGAGCGAATCGACCTGGCCTGGTCGGCCTCACAGGATCCCGAGACAGGCATCGCGCAGTACCGGGTGTTCCGCGACGGGTCCGAGGTGGGAACGACGACCCAGACGGTGTATCAGGACGACGGGCTCTCACCGGCGACGCAATACGACTACTTTGTCGTGGCTGTGAACGGCGACGGCGACCCCGACCGGTCTGGTGGCGAGCGCCGCGGGACCGGACCGGATCGACCTGAGCTGGTCGCCGGCCGAGGACCCCGAAACGGGGATCGCCGAGTACAGGGTGTTCCGCGACGGGGCCGAGGTGGGCAGCACCACCGAGACGCTGTACCAGGACACAGGGCTCGATCCGGCCACGACGTACGAGTACGCCGTATCGGCCGTGAACGGTGAGGGTCTGCAGGGGGGGCTGAGCGAACCGGCGACGGCGACGACGAAGGATGGCAGCGGCCCGACGGCGCCTACGAACCTCGGGGCCGAAGCCGTCAGCCAAACCCGGATCGACCTGACCTGGACGGCCTCGGAAGACCCTGAGTCGGGAGTGGAAACGTACAACGTGTTTCGTGATAACGTCATGATCGGCAGCGTCGTGGACACTTCGTTCGCCGACTCGGGCCTGGTCCAGAACACGACGTATACCTACTCGGTCGCGGCGGTGAACGGAGAGGGTATCGAGGGGAGTCGGAGCGAAAGCGTGAGCGCAAAGACGTTCCCATCGGAGGATTCCATTCCGCCGGCGCCCCCGACGGGGCTCAGGAGGAGACTGGCCTCAGCAAGAGCGCGCTGGTCCGGGTCGTCGTCTCGGCCGACACGGAGGCGCAGAAGCTGGCGACCGTGCGCGACCGGTGTCTGTCCTTCGAGCCCACGCAGGGCGACTGGCGGGACTTGAGAAACCTGGGTGCGAGCGAGGAGCTCATCTCGGCCGCCCAGCAGTGCGCTCGCGACGCGCAGGCGGTGCGTGTGGAGTTGAACTCTACGCGCACCAGAACTAGAGCAGGTGACACCACGCTGGTGACGGCGGACCTGTCGAGAGCGGGTTCGGCGCTTGAAGGCCAGACCCTCGTCCTCACCGGATCCGGAGGCTCCGGGGATGGCTCCCGGTACACCCGCACCACGAATGCCAGCGGGCGGGCGTTCTTCAGCCTACCAGCGGGCGAGCGGGTCGGCGCCACCCGGTACACCGCGTCTCTCGCGGGAACGGATCTGCAGGGTTCGACCCGTATCACGCTGACGACCGTCCCGGACGTGCCCGCCGTCGCATCGCTCGACCCGCCTTCGCTGCGCGTGCAGGCCGGTCAGAGCGTCCCGGAGGTCGAAGTCTCGGTGCAGGATCGATTCGGGAATGACGTGTCGGGCGCGGACGTAGAGCTCTTGGGAGGAACTGGCGCGGACGCCCCTGTCCTGGCGACGGCGACGACCGACGCGGACGGCAAGGCGGCGCTGCAGGTCACGGAAGATCCTCCGCCCGATGTCACGACCTGGGAGGTCCGGCGCAGGGAAACGGTGCTCGCGTCGCTTCCCGTGACGGTGGAAGAGCCGAGCCCTCCCCCCGCTGCGGCGTTTCCGGTCGCCGAGCCTGCGGACGACGTGGCGGTGCGAGCCGGGGTCGCCAGCCTCGAGGCCGGTGAACCGGCCGCAGCCGAGCAAAGCTTCCGCGAGGCGCTTCGGATCTCGCCCAGGAGATCCGACGCCCAGAAAGGCCTCGCGGCGGCCGCCCTTGCACAGGGCCGAACCGATGAGGCGATCACCTGGTACGAAGTCGCTACGCGTCAGAGTCCGGGTGACGCCGACGCGTGGGATGGCCTCGGCCAGGCGTACGCGGCGGCCGGCCGTCGCGACGCCGCCGCTAGGGCCTTCGCCCAGGCATACGAGCTAGACCCGAGCCGCGAAGAGCTGACGACCGAGGTTGCCGAGCTGGACCGGCCGCCGGGGCACGTGACGGGGGTTCTGTGGGGCGGGAGCACGTCCGGTAATTCCGAGTCGGGAGGCATCCGGCGCGGGGCGTTCGACGTCACTGTGTCACCAGCGGTCTCACTGTGGGGCGGCTGGGATCGGTCCCTCGCGCCTCGAAGCCCCGAGCTCGTCCGCGGTCCCGACGAGTGGGACGCCTGGTTCGCGGGTGGTTCGCTGTCGTACGGCTCGGGACACCGGCTTACGACCGCGATCGATGTCGGACAGCGAACGCAGAAGTTCACGCCGGTCGACGACGCGGCCCGCCTGAAGCAGAACGTGTATCGCCTGACCGAAACCGTCCGGTTCTCGGACGCTCGCCGCTCTACGGAGCTCAAGATCGGTGGGTACCTGGGGCGCTGGTTCGACGGGGACGACTGGATCGTGTTCAGCCGTCTCAAGGCCCCGATCGCCCGGCAGCTCAGCTTCGTGGCGTCGGGAAGCTATGGAAGGACGATCGGCACCAACTGGGTCGAGACCGGTCGACACGCCGACAAGGACGGCCGGCTCTACGTCGGCGTAGCGTGGGAGAGCGAAAAGGGAGCCCTGGTACAGCCCCTCGTCGGCGTGGGTAGTGTCAACAGCGACCGGTCCGACGACCTCTCCGGTACTCTGCTCGACCTCCTGCTCGAAGCGGCGGTGCCGATCACGACCGGATCTCAGGTTCGTGGGTACGTGCGGCACCAGCGCCCACCGGGGAGCGAGGCGTTCACGGTCTTCGCTCTCGCCATCGGCTTCAAGGTAGGGTGGGCCGGAGGCTGACCCCAGCCGACACGGCTGGAGTGGGCTATTGCCCCTCCTTCTCCAGCTGGATGCTGAGCGACGAATGGACGGCCATCGGCATGCTGAAGCCCATGGTCGAGATGTCTCCTCCACCTTCGCCGCTTCCCTCGACGGCCAGGAGCACGCCACGGCCGTGGTCCCAGATGTACACGGTGCGAGCCTCCACGTCGTTGACGAGGTCGATCTCCGACGGGGCGCCCTGAGGCTGGCCGGTTCCCTCCATGTGGACCACACCCTCCGAAACGAAGACGGTGGCCTCGATGTCGTTCCAGGTCGTATCTCCCGCCATGGTCATCGTCCCGTCGTAAAAGGACTCGCCCTCCAGGCCGCCGCCCATCGGAAGCGTCACCCGGTGAGTCCAGCCACCAACGGCCAGGTCGCCGCCCGGAGGCAGTGGAAACAGGAGCGCCGAGGCCACCCGCGCCATGTCCGCGGACGACAGGTTCTCCCTGGCGAGCTCCGGCATCTCGGTGAACGTGAGGGACCCGTCTGATGCCATCGAACCGCGGAACGGCTGCCCGGCTATGTCCTCGGTCAGGTCGATGGTGGTGCCGCCGAAGTCGCCGCCAGTCTCGAGGACGATCGACTCGATCGTCGCTGTGAACGGCGTGCCTTCCTCCGTCGCATCGCCGAATTGCAGCGTCAGCGCCGCTTCGCTGCTGTACGTCGCTCCCTGGTCTCCGCTCGGCGTCTCGATTTCGTTGCCGCCTTCGCTCGAAAGCGTGTAGCGCAGCGGTTCCTCGGTGGGCTGGAATTCGTAGATCGGCCCGCGAGAGCCACCGCACGAGCCGGAGACGAGGAGGACGCCGAGAATAAGCGGAACCGACGCGGCTGACCGGGTATGGAATATGGGACGCATAGCGATTATCTCTCCATTGTTCGATCGGAGCAGGAGCCCGGCGCAACCGCCGGGTACGCTCATAAGGCTATCGTTTCCGGTGGCCGGCGCAATGTCGGGCAATGTAACCTCGCGTGGCATCAGAGCGGGATCGGCCAATGGACATCAGCACGGATTCCCTCGAGAGCGGGCGGGTTCGACGCCCCGCCGTTGCTGGCAGATTCTACCCGTCCGGGGCGCCGGCGCTCCGGAGCGCGCTGGCCGAATGCGCGCGGTCTGCAGCGGCCGTGCGCCCCCCCGGCCGACCCAAGGCTCTCATCGCGCCGCACGCGGGCTACATGTACTCCGGCCCCGTCGCCGCGACCGCGTACGGATCCGTCGCGCCGTGGCGGGACGAAATCCGACGGGTGGTCCTCCTCGGACCGAGCCACCACATCTCGTTCCGAGGTCTCGCCACGAGCTCGGCCGAGTATTTCCTGACTCCGCTCGGCCCCGTTCCGCTGGACCTCGGAGCGATCCTGGCGCTCCAGGAGCTTCCGTTCGTTCGCTGCCGGGACGACGCGCACGCGGCCGAGCACAGCCTGGAAGTCCATCTCCCGTTCCTTCAGGAGGCCCTCGACGAGTTCCGTCTCGTCCCACTGGTGGTCGGCGACGCGAAGCCCACCGAGGTGGCTGCCGCCCTGGACCGCGTGTGGGGAGAAGACGACACGCTGATAGTGGTGAGCACGGACCTGAGCCACTTCCACCCGTACGACAGGGCGTGCGCTGTGGACGCCGAAACGGGAAAGGCCATCGTCCGGCTCGATCCGGCGCGCATCGACGGAAACCGGGCGTGCGGATTCCGTGCCCTGAACGGCCTCCTGACATCGGCCGGCCAGCGCGGGCTCAGCGTCACGGCGCTGGATGAGAGAAACTCGGGCGACACAGCCGGGGACCGGCGCCGCGTAGTGGGATACGGGGCCTACGCTCTTACGCCTATCGCCGAACACTGACGTCAGCGGTGTGGTCGGCCGAGGAGCGTGGAGCGGTCGAGTCCGTCGGGAAGACCCTGGGGAAACCGGGCGTAGGCACGAATGCTCAGCAGCGTCCCGCGATCGGGGCGGTAATCCACCAGGGGTGAGCGCGATTGTGCGCTGGTGGCGAGCGAGCCCGTGAGCACCCATAGCGGCATGGTCAACCCTGATATGTATCCGTTCGAGAGCGTAGCGAGTGAGCCAAGCAGGGTCCACGCGGCCAGGTTTCCCGCGCCGCTCTCGAACCACGCGACCCGGGCGTGCCGGATCGCGTCGCCGGGAAACGCCACTACGCTCTCCCCGGTCAGGACGTAGACGGTATCGGGCTCCGCCGCCAACAGTTCGCCTTCGATTTCGTGCCTCGAGGTGCCGGAATCGAACGTGATTCGAATCCATGCCCCGTAGGGATCCGCGGGGACTTCACGGGCGCTCGGCAGCCAGTCATCCGGCGCAGGGTTGGAAGCGCACGCTGCGCAGAGTGAGGCGGCAAGCAGGATCGGTACCCGGCACCACCGAGAGCTGTATCGCCTAGCGAGTTGCGCCATACCGGCTGCTCCAGAAGATGCGTTCCATTTCCGGTTCGATGCGCTTGTACTCGGGGGCCATCGCTCGTAGGGAACCGGCGGGATCGAGGAACATCCGGGCGGCGCGGAGGTTGTTCTCCTCCGCGAGCCATTCGGCGCGCATCCACTCGAGGTAATAGCCCCGGCTCTCCAGGAAGAGCTCGTAGGCATGCCCATCCGGAAGCTCATAGACAAGCGTGTAGGCGTCGCCGGGCAGGGTCACCAGCGCATCTGTCCGGCTGCGCAGACGTGCCAGAGCCGACGTGTCAGCAGCGCCCGCCCGAAGCACCAGCGAAGGTCGCACGCGAATGGGACTCACTTCCTCGCCGAGCACTACCAGTTCGGCCTGATCGATGCGCCACATTCCGCGAGTGAGACGCAGGCGCACTCGCAGCGCCTCCCCGGATGGGATTCGAGGAAGCGGCACCACGCGCACATCTGTCCCCAGCGGGCCTGTCTCCTGCACGCTCCCCGCAAGGACCCATTCCCCGTCGGGATCCGTCGTGTAAACGTCGATCCCGCCGAGTACCCGTCCGATGGCCTTGGTTCGCTCGCGAGTGCCCTCGTTGCCGCGCTCCAGAGCCGCCAGCCACTCGCCGGCCCGCGTCCCCATGAAAGCCAGGCCCTGGTAGAGTACATACGTGGGTAGAAGCGATTGCCTGGAACCTATCGCGAGGCCCAGCTGACGACCCTCGGCGGACGGATCGATCGGGAACTCGAGCTCCATCCACTCCCGTGCCGCCAGGTCCACGGAATCGGCGAGACTCGTACGCTCGGTCCCGTCGCGCTTCTCGACCTGGGCGCGGCAGTCTCCCTCCTCTGCGACGCACCGTGAGGGAGGCAGTGGAGCGCTGCCCCTCCTCAGTGTTCCATCGATGAGCGAGTAGACGCGCTGCGCCCGGCCGCGCGGGACGGCGATCAAGTCCGCCCAGCGTACCACGTGGGTCTCGAGCGCCTCGTTCCGCATCTCGAGGCGAACGACACCCCCCGCGGGCCGCACGGAGGGAAGAGCGTCCCGATCCGTGTCCTCCAGGGAAGGCGCGACGCTCGCGGAGAAGCCTTCAGCCAGGATCTGTCCGTCCTCTCCAGGCACGTAGAATGTCGGACACGAGCCAAAGCAAGCCTTCGGATTAATGGCGCAGTACACACCGACGGCAGCCGTGCCGATCGTCATGACCGTAAGGGGTACGATCGAGGAGGATACGCGCGCGGCATTCGTCTCGAAGAGCGCTACCGAGTCCAGGGGAACGTCGAACGGTCCCGTGGTCAGGATCCGGCGGTGGTAATCCAGCCGTGTTCCCTGCCCCCTCACACGCTGGTCCGCATCGCTGACATCCCAGGCCGTGAGGACGTACAACTCACCGTCGCGCATGTGGGCCTTGAGGTATTCGGAATCCGAGTCGAGGGCCGCCGACCGGGAGGGCTCAGTCAGGTTCCGTTCGACCTTGTACGCACAGGCGCCGAACAGGGCGGCGATCGCCACTAGCAGCGCAAAGCGTTCGCTCATTGGTCGCACCTCCGTTGAGGCTGACCATACGCTGCCGGCGTGGAGTCAAGCTGCAGTCAAGCCGGGGTGACTCAGCTTGCCGCCGGTCCGGCCTCCTTGCCGAGCCGGCGCTCCAGATCGAGCATCCTCTGATGCATCGAGTAGGAGCGGAGATTGGCGACGACAGACATGACTAGCGCGATGGAGGAAACCAGTAGCGCTCCTCCTGCGATCAGGGCATCGGACATCGGTTCCTCCGATCCGAGAACTGGCGAATCCACCG
>JBDGWG010000080.1:0-5841 GCA_039585235.1 Gemmatimonadota bacterium
TTCTACGAACCTACGGTGCTCACGGGAGTGACACCGGCGATGCGTCTCCACTCGGATGAGACCTTCGGTCCCGTGGTATCCGTATACCCGTTCACTTCGGACGACGAGGCCGTCGCCCTCGCCAACGACTCTTGCTACGGCCTGAATGCCAGCATCTGGTCGGGCGACGTGAAGACGGCGCTCCAGATGGCGCGCCGCATCGAGGCGGGCACGGTGAACATCAACGAGTCCTATTCGGCGGCTTGGGGATCGGTGGATGCGCCGATGGGCGGGCGGAAGGACTCGGGCCTGGGGCGGCGGCACGGGGCCGCGGGCTTGCTGAAGTTCACCGAGTCGCAGACGGTCGCGGTGCAGAGGCGGCTGCCACTCGACCTGTCCGCCCCCTGGCTCAGGAGGAAGTCGGCTCGCGATCTTGCTCTTGCAGTGTTGAAGCGTTTCCGGCCAGGCGGCAGCCCGCCCTGACGCAGGTAAAGTCGCACCTGGAACCACGCGCCACCTGAAAGGAGCAGCGCCTATCACCAACCACTTCTTCACCGGCTACCCGGGCTTCCTCGGAGCCCGACTCCTGATCCGCGTCCTGGAGCGCGACCCGAAGGCTCGGGCCATGTGCCTGGTGCAGGGGAAGTTCATGAAGGTGGCGCACGACCGGCTCGCCCAGCTCCGGCTCGCCGACCCGGGCATGGCCGACCGGGTGAATCTGGTGGAGGGCGACATCACGCGGTCCGACCTGGGTCTGGAGGCGAACGCCGAGCGAAGTGCCCGCGAGGCCACTGAGATCTGGCACCTGGCGGCCGTCTACGACCTGTCCGTGAGCCGCGAGGAAGGCCTCCGCGTAAACGTGGAGGGCACGCGGCACGTGCTCGATCTCGCCGCCCGATGCGCGGACCGAGGCCGCCTGCACTATGTCAGCACGTGTTACGTGAGCGGCCGCTACCCGGGCGTGTTCGCCGAAGAGGATCTCGAGAAAGGACAGGACTTCAACAACTTCTACGAGGAGACGAAGTTCCTGGCCGAGGTGGAGGTGCGGGAGGCGGCGCGCAGCGGACTTCCGACGACGGTGTACCGGCCGGCTATCGTCGTCGGGGACAGCCGGACGGGCGAGACGCAGAAGTACGACGGACCTTACTTCATCATCCGGTGGGTCCTCCGACAGCCGGGGGCCGCTTTCGTCCCGGTGGTCGGCGATCCGGACGCCACGCGCGTCAACCTCGTCCCCAGCGACTTCGTCCTCGATGCGATCACGCACCTCTCGATGCTCCCGCACTCCGCCGGCCGTACATATCAGCTGGCGGATCCGGAGCCGCTCACGGTCACCCGGCTGCTGGAGGTCATCGGGCGCGCGACGGGGAAGAAGGTGCGCACGGTTCCGCTCCCCAGGCGAACCGTGAAGTGGGCGATCGACCGGGTTCCAGGCGTGTATCGCCTGACCGGGATTCCTTCGGGAGCCGTGGACTACTTCGCCCATCCAACGCACTACGCGACGCACCAGGCGAGCACGGACCTGACGGGAAGCGGGGTCACGGTCCCGGCCTTCGACACCTACGCGGAGCGGCTCGTGCGGTACATGCGAGAGCACCCCGAGGTTGGCTCCCGCGCCATGACCTGAGAGCAGCGAGCTTCGGGCCGACCCGCCGGACACCGGCCGCGCCCCGGGCTCGGCCGCAGCCCGAACTCGACTACTCCGGCGGAACCAGATCCTCGGGCACCTCCGCTGGCTCTCGACGGACGCGCGCCAGTCCGATGCCTCCGAGGATCAGCGCGGTACCTGCGACCTGGACCGAGGTCGGGACCTCGCCCAGAGTCAGCCAGGCCACGATCAGAGCCACCACCGGAACCGTGTTGGAGTAGACGGCGGTCCGACTGCTCCCCAGGTGGCGGATACCGTAGTACCAGAGGATGTAGGCGAGCGCGATCCCGAGGGCCCCGCTGAACACGAGCCCGCCCCACGCTGGGAGGCTGATGGAGCTCCAGTCCTGCGCCGCGAGGGCCGGCGTGGAGACGGCGACCAGCCCCACCGTCCCGGTCCACATGGTGAATGCCGTCACCGGCAGGGTGCCGTATTTCTGCACGTAGGGACTCGACAGCACGGTGTACACGGACCAGGCGAGAGCCGCCGCCAGCATGGTGAGGTCGCCTCGCATGGTGTCGGACCCGAAGCTCAGTCCGCGGCTGCTTCCCCACAGGATGAGGACGATGCCGCCGATGGACAGAGCGACTCCGGCCCAACCGGCCCGGCTGATCGTCTCGTGCTTGAGGCCGACCGACAGAACGGTGACGATGAGCGGCACGGTCGACAGCATCAGCGCCGCGTTGCCGGCCCGCGTCCCATTGATCCCGTAGATGAAGAGCGCCTGGTAAAGGACATTGCCGAGCAGCCCGAGACCGACGAGGCGGAGCGCGTCCATCTTCTCGAACCGGATGCGCGCACCGGAGGCCGCGAGGAACACGGCCAGGAGCAGCGAGGCGATGACAAAGCGGGTCGAGTTGAAGGCCAGCGGGCTGAACTCGGTCAGCGCCGCCTTGACCACGGAGAAGTTGGAGCCCCAGATGAGGACGAGAACGCCGATGGCCAAGTCCGGCGGAAAGCGCCGCCCGCGGCGCCGGTCTCGACTACTCGCGAATATGGAATCCTCCTATCACTTCCAGGATTCGATCGGCGGCAAAACGGTGGCCGGCCGCTCTCCAATGTCCGTCAGTGATGTAATAGAGGTCGGGACGATCGCGCTTGGGCGGGATGACCACCGTCACCACCCCGCGTGCCGAGAGGACCCCTTCCAGCTTCTCCAGACGCTCGTCTGGAATGTCAAGCAAGACCGCCAGCAGTGGCCACCCGTTGTCTTCACAAATCGTCAACACCTCGTCCAACAAGCGCAACAACAACAAGTCTTCCCGCAACGTCTGATCGGAGTTGTTGGTCGGCCTTCCCGCATCTGAATTCTCATTGCCTGAGTCGCCAGGCCATGACGCTTGTCTGCTCAATCCCACCAGGTACGAGTTCGCGAGACCCGGGACGCCCTCAACGAACGATTGAATCATCCTTCCAGCCGTTGGGGAAGGCACGGGCAACTCGATTAGCTCTCCAGTAGGGCCCAACTCGAAAAGTCGTTCTCGTATGTTGTCCTGAAAGTCGTTGGCGTGGATCTGGAGCACCACCAGACTCGGGGCGTACTGCTTTCCCTCAGCCTGGAGGAATCTCACCCAGCGACCGTTGCCGTTATCACCCATTCCGGCGTTGATTACGGAGGCTCGTCCGGACCCACCCTTGCTCAATGCCTTGCGCACGAGGGCGGGGAATTCCTCACCGTCGTTTACACCGTAGCCCATTGTGAAGGAGTCGCCCAGGAAAAGGACCGGGCGGGACGACGAAGTCTCGGTTTCCGGTCCACGAAATCCATCCGAATTCGTAGTGAATCTCATGGCGAACTCAGGAGTGATCCTCCGAGTGGAGAAGCTCTTCTTGAGAGTCTTGCCATAGACGGGATCGTACGTGGTGAAAGACGGGCCGACATTCCGGACCGGTACAAAAGCTCGTACGAGCAGCTCACTGATACCCAGGCCTGCCAATACGACAACAAGACTAAGAGCCAGGTTCTTCGACGGAACACGCGTCCATCGCATGGAATGGCACCTTCACTTCCACGACCAACGACGAGCTTGCCTATTGATTCCGAATGTAGATCAAGGGTAGCGCAGACTCCAATGAGTCCTGCGACGGTACGCCGAGCCGTATCCGGGCGCCGTACGGTTTGCGACGCTCTGGGGCATCGGGCTACCTCTCTGCGCAAGTGTCGCCAGTAGCCGAACGACAGGGAAGGGGCAAGAGGAGATCACATGAGGATCGGGCTGATACAGCAGCACGCGGGAGAGGACCGGGCGGACAACCTCGATCGGGCGCTCGACAACATGGGCAGAGCGAAAGAGCAGGGCGCTGATTGCGTCGTATTTCCTGAGGTGGCCTTGGCGAGGTTCTTCCCCCAGCAACGAGGGTTCGCCGAAGCGGCGGAGTGGGCGGAGCCGATTCCCGGACCGACGGCCGATCGGATTGCGACCCGGGCCCGAGAGCTCTCCGTCGTCACCGTGTTCAACATGTACGAGCGGGACGCGAGCGGCCGCACGTTCGACAGCTCGCCCGTGTTCGAGGCCGACGGGTCGCTGCTCGGCATCACGCGCATGGTGCACATCACGGACTACGAGTGGTTCCACGAGCGGGAGTACTACCATCCGGGGGACCGGGGCGCCCCGGTCTATCAGACGTCGCTGGGGCGCATAGGCGTCGCGATCTGCTACGACCGGCACTACCCGGAGTACATGCGGGCGCTCGGCGTGGCCGGAGCCGAGCTCGTGTGCATCCCGCAGGCGGGTGGGGTGGGGGAGTGGCCGGAGGGGATGTACGAGGCGGAGGTACGCACCGCCTCATTCCAGAACGGCTACTTCACGGCCCTGTGCAACCGGGTCGGGGCTGAGGAGAAGGTGACGTTCGCCGGCGAGTCGTTCATCTCGGACCCGGAGGGCGTGGTGCTGGCGCGCGGCGACACGCTGGAGGACGACCTCGTGATCGCCGACCTCGATCTCGCGGCGTGCGCCCGGTCCACGGCCCGGAGGCTCTTCTGGAAGGATCGGAGACCAGAGCTTTATGGGGACTGGCTGGCGGGAAATTCGCCACCTCGTTGACGCGTGTCGAGTTGGGGGAAGTCAAGCGGACTGCAGCTTCCAGTGGTCGGAATGCCACAGTTGACAGGTTGGCTTGTGCCGCGTGTATCATCATTCTCGACCGTCTCCTGCCCAGCATCGAAAGAAGGAAGTAGTGAGGTGATTCCGCGCTGGCCCGGATGGGTCGCGTCCGTTCCCAAATCAGGGAGGTACAACATGCGCAAAGTCATTTTTCTCCTTGCGGGTATCGCATTCGCCGTGGCGGCGTGCGACGAAGTTCCGACGGAGACGACCGCTCCTGAAACAGCGGCGGACGCGCCGGCATTTAAGACGGTGGCAGGCTCATCGATATGGGCCGAGATGAGCGCCAAGCTGGAAGGCATGAACGTCGCGTTGGCGGCCGAGGGCGCCGACTATCGAGTCGTCATGGCCGAAGTGATCACCGCCGCAGAGAGCGGCGAGGCAGGCATCACGGTGCTCGCCAAGGATTTGGGCAACAAGCAGCTCGATTTCGACTTCGTCCCGTTCGACCCGCGCCGCGCCGGGACACCCGTCACCGACGGCGGCTGGAGCGGATCGATCGATGGTCCAACTGACGACATCACTTACGCGGTCGATCAGCTAGGCGGCGCGATCGATGGCCTGACGCAAGCGCAGACCAACGCGGCGATCGATGCTGCGATGGCGACCTGGGATGGCCAGACGTGCTCAGACCTTCCGATCACCAAGAACCCTGACTTCGGCGTTCCCCTGGGCGTTCTTGCGGGCGGATTCCTGGTCGCTGACGTAATGCACGCTGGCTGGGACAAACTGAACTTTGGCGGCGGCGTCCTTGGCGTGACCTTCACGTTCCTCTTCTGTGACCCGTGTGAGCCCACACCGGTATACACCGACATCGACAGTAACGGCAAGCTGGACACGGCCTTCGGCGAAATCTACTACGATCCGGTGAACAACATTGGTACGCCCGAGCCGTGGCCGTGGACGACCGACGGCACAGGAATCGATGTCGAAACGATCGCACTGCACGAGGCCGGCCATGGCCTTAGCCAGGCCCACTTCGGCCAGGTGTTCGTGAAGAATGATGGGAGCCTCAAGCGGTCGCCCTTCGCTCTCATGAACGCGATCTACTCAGAGGCGCTACGGGTTTTGTCGGCCAGCGACAACGGCGGCCATTGCAGCAACTGGGCA
>JBDGWG010000081.1:0-5765 GCA_039585235.1 Gemmatimonadota bacterium
GGACCTTTCGATTGCCGTGTTGCCTTTCGTCAGCATGTCGTCCGACCCGGAGCAGGAGTATTTTTCCGACGGCATCTCCGAGGAACTGCTGAGTCTGCTGGCGCAGGTGCCGGAGCTACGGGTCATCTCGCGCTCCTCGGCGTTTACGTTCAAGGGCAAGGACATGAAACTCCCTGACATTGCCCGCGAACTGAACGTCGCCCACATCCTCGAGGGCTCGGTGCAGAAAGCCGACGACGAGGTCAGAATCACGGCGCAGTTGATCGAGGCTCAGTCCGACGTTCACCTCTGGTCGGGAACCTTCGATCGAACCCTCGACGACATCTTCACCATCCAGGACGAGATCGCCGCCGCAGTAGTCGAGGCGCTCAAACTGACCCTGCTCGGCGGACCTCCGGAGGCCGAGTCGACCGACGCCGAAGCCTTCACCCTGTTCCTGCAGGCCAGGTATCTGGCCGCTCAGGGTACCGCAGAGGACTACGAACGGGCGATCGAGCTGTACAACCAGGTTCTGGCGATTGCCCCGGACTACGCGAGGGCCTGGCGTGGGCTGGCCGTCACCTACCTGAATCAGGGCAATAAGGGTCTGCGAACCAGGGCCGAGAGCCGTGTCCTGGCCCGCGAGGCCCTTGATGAGGCCCTGGCCATCGACCCGGACTACTCCAAGGCTCACTCTCTGCTCGGCATGTTCTCCCTGGCTCTGGACGGAGACCTGGAGGCGGCTGCATCGCACTTTAAGCACGCACTATCGTCGGACCCGACGGACCTTTCCCTCCTCTCGAATTCATCCAGCCTGCTGCTCAGACTCGGTCGCCTGGATGAAACCATTGCAGTCCGAGAGTACGATGTTTCCCGCGATCCACTGGATCCCGTAGGGTACAACAACCTCGCCTGGGCCTATCTGATGGCCGGACAGCCGGATGGGGCCATATCCTGCGTTCAGACCCTGGCGACGCTGGCTCCCAACTACGGTGGCGCGCGAAATACCCTGGGCAGGGCGTTGTTGCTCAAGGGTGAGCACGAGGCCGCGCTCGAAGCCATGCTGGAGGAGCCATCCGAAGTCTGGCGCCTGTTGGGCCTCGTCGTCACCTACCACACAATGGGACGGGGGGATGAGTCTGATGCGACTCTGGCCGAGTTGATCGAGAAGTATGGTGATGACCGAGCCTACCACATCGCTATGGTTCTGGCGCTCCGCGGCGAGGCCGATCGCGCCTTCGAGTGGCTGGATAG
The DNA here is from genome assembly GCA_039585235.1 of Gemmatimonadota bacterium. Lineage (GTDB taxonomy): Bacteria > Gemmatimonadota > Gemmatimonadetes > Palauibacterales > Palauibacteraceae > Benthicola. The sequence continues at coordinate 1,234 of JBDGWG010000081.1, forward strand.
AGCCGCGCGGGATGGCTCTCCCAGTCTGAGCTACATCGCCGTCGAGACACTCTTCTCCAACATCCACTCCGATCGGCGCTGGATGCCGTTCCTGGAGAGCATGGGCAAGTCGCCCGAGCAGCTGGCTGCGATCGAGTTCGAGGTCCGGCTGCCGCAGTAGACGGTCCGTCGCCGCTCCGCGTCGCGCGCCCACTCCCTCGCCAGGCGCTTAGCTTTCAGTACTGTAACTGTAGCTGTAACGAAATGAGGAGGAATGAGCGCAACTGAGTGAAAGTGAAATCGCGGAAATGCGCGTGAATGCAACTGTGTGCACGTGAGTGCACGCACCGCTAGGCGAATGGGGTTCAGGAGGTCGCGAGTTCGAATCTCGCCGCCCCGATTTGGTAAGAGACGGTTCTGTCGGTAGTTACGACAGAGCCGTTTTTTCCATCTGAAAACAGTGTCAAGAAACAGTGACAAACCGGTTCGATGTGCTGGCCGCCTCTCGGCATCACGTCTGGCGATCAACGACTCTGTGAGGGACGGGATCACCCAGCTCTCTGGCAGGCACACCTGCTCGAGTTATGGGCTTCGATTGCCCGCTGCGCGCCTGGCCTCTTCGGAATCGCCGTTTGCCCTCCTCCCCTGTCCGCTCCACTTTCAGCGCTCGTCGGGGCAGTCGAGCCCGGGTCGTTTCTCCGCAGCGAGCTGACCGTAATGAAGAGACTGATCCAGAAGAGCCAGCGCTCGCTGTGGCAGGTGCTGGGGATCTACCTGGTGGCCGGATGGATCGTGCTGCAGGTGGCTGACGTGTTGGCCCAGAACATGGGCCTGCCGAGTTGGGTGTTTCCATTCGCCGTCGTACTGCTGGTCATTGGCCTTCCGATCGTGCTGGCGACAGCGTTTCTGCAGCACAAGTCAGCGCCCCTCGCGGTCGAGTCTTCGAGCCCAGCGCAGCCGGAGGATGGCGAGACAGCAGGCGTCGCTCGGTCGTCTCCTTTCTTCCTGTTCACGTGGCGCAACGCGATCCTCGGCGGAGTTCTCCCGTTTTCACTCCTCTTTGGTTTCGCCGGCCTGTATGTGGTGATCAAGGACCGGGGGGAGAGCTTCGCGCCCGCCGAGGCCGTGGCCACCGAAGCGGGTGAGGGCATCGCGATCGTTCCGTTCACGGTCCGGGGAGCCGGCCTCGACGTGTGGCGCGAGGGCATGATGGACGTCTTTACTGCCAGCCTCGACGACGTGGGTGGCTATCGAACGATCAGCAGCCGCACGGTCATGGCGAGGTGGAAGGAAGCCGTGCCCGCAGGCAGCGAAGCTGACCTCGCCACGGCGCTGGAGATCGGCCAGCGATCCGGCGCGAAGTACTTGATGACGGGCAGCGCCGTAGCTCTGGGCGAGAACGTGCGGCTCGCGGCTGACATCTACGACGTCGAGACGGGCCAGGAGATCGGCGCCAGCCAGGTCGAAGGCCCGGCGGACAGCGTGCTCGTGATGGTGGAGGAGCTGGGAGTCGAGTTGATGCAGGCGCTGATGCGAAATGCGGGCGCCGAGGGACTGAGCATCCGACAAACGCAGGCGATCGTCACCGCTTCGCTGCCGGCACTGCGCGTGTACCTGCGTGCCGAGGCCCTGTATCGGAACGCTCAATTCGAGCGTGCCATCGAGGCGTACGAAGAGGCCCTGGAGCTCGACCCTGAGATGGCGCTTGCTCACTCCCGGATCGCTGACGCGTACGGCTGGATCGAGAATATCGGCAGTAACAAAGCAGCGGAGCATTTCGACTACGCGCTCGCTCACGTCGAGCGGCTTCCTCCCCGGGAGCGCATTCTCGTGCAGGCAAACGCGGCCGTCCTAGCGGCCGATCTCGACGGTGTCGAGCCGCTTCGGGCGGCGACACGGAAGTACCCGGAAGACCCCGAGGCGTGGTTTCTGCTCGGGGAATTCTACACGCACTACGGCGGCAACCTGATGCTCGAGATGAAGGACGCCCGACGAGCGTTCGATCGGGCCATCGAGCTTGATCCGTCGTTTGCACCGTACTATCTGCACGCCGTCGAGATGGCGATCATCCAGCGGGATACGTCGCGGGCGGAGCAGTTGCTGGAAGAGCTCGAGCCGCTGCGAGCGCGTCGGACACCGGCCCTGCTGCTGTCGCGGGACCTCATCCTTGGGGACTCGACGACACAGGCGGCGGCGGCGGCTTCCCTCGACAGCGTGGATGACGCCACACTGCGTGACATCTATCCTGACCTGTGGCTGACATCGGGTCGTCCGGTGGCCATGATGACGGTATTCGACGAATTTGCCGATCGGCGCGATCCCCTGGCCAGCCGCAAGGCGATCCTGCAGCTCATGGCAGGGCAGCCGGATGTAGCCGAGGCCGCCGGCACAATACCGCCCTGGGTGTTCGCGAACATGGTCGACCTCACGCTCCGTCCGATGCCGGAGGAGGTATTCGCCGGTCATCCTTGGGATGGCTGCGGTACCGAGATCGACTATCTGGGTATTCACTGCTTGGCCAATCTGGGCCAGGTCTTCGTGCGCAGCGGGGAGAGGGAAAACCTCGATAGCCTGGTGGTTGTGCAGTTCCCTGCGGTCAAGGAGGAGATGCGTCGCGCCGGTGCGGAGAGGTACGAGTGGCACATCGACCTGCTCGCGGACGCGATCCGGGCTTATGAGCTGGCGGTTTCGGACCCGGCCGCTGCTGTCGAAGCCCTCGAGGCACTGCAGGGGACGGGAGGCGCCCCGGATTTCTGGATCCGGCGGTGGCTGATGGAGCTCTACGATGCGCAGGGCAACACGGCGGAGACGATCCGCTACCTCGAGTCGCTGCGCTATACCGTCCTCGATTCCTACGTCAATTATCGACTCGGCCAGTTGTACGAGCAGACCGGCGAGCCGGTACGCGCCCGCGAAGCGTTTATCCGGTTTCTGCAGGCGTGGGAGGAAGCCGAGCCGGACCTGCCGCAGGATGACGAGGCAAGAGCCGCGCTGAAGACACTGCTCAGCGGCTGAAGCCCTCGTCGGCGGCCGTGAGCAGTCCAGCAGGCTTCGCCTGCTCGGAGGTTTCGCCTACGCCTCGATAGCGAATCTCGCCGCCCCGACTGGCTAAGAAACTGTCCTGTCGGTAGTTACGGCAGGGCCGTTATTCTTGTCATCGTCGCACTGTCACGGCTACTGTCACAAACGCATACCTGCAGCATGCAGACTACGGCCGGGTTCGCGGCAGGGGCCTGAAGCCGGGCTCCCACTCCAGGGTCATGCGGTCCCAGTTCGCCAGATCAGCGGCCGCCGCATAGGTGCTCTCGAGGAAGGCAGCGAGCATGTCGTCCGGCGAGTCGGCAGAGCTCACAGCACCGTAGGGTAGCGCGAACTCCCCGAGGTCCGTGAGCCAGAACGCTGCCTCGGGACTAACGGGTGACTCCGGGAATCCGTCGGGTGTGGGGTAGGCGTACGCGTAGAAGATGGGATCCGGGGCCTCCCGGTTTCCCGGCCAGAAGCCGGCGCTCGAGACCTCGTGTGAGTACGCCTCCCGCGTGATCTCGTCGGGCAGGTGGGGGATGCCGCCGGGGTGCGGCGGCGCCTCCCGTCCCGAAAACCGCGTCACCGCGAGGTCGAAACTCCCCCAGAAGAAGTGAACCGGACTTACCTTACCGGTGAAACGGGCCCGGAAATCCTTCATCACGCGGTTCGACTGGATGAGCGCACCCAGAAGCCGTTGCACCTGTTCGGGGTCGTAACTTCCGTGAACCTCATCATCCGGGAAGGGGATCGGTTCGGGAAGCTCATTGGGGACGGGGTGGATGGAAACGTCGATGCCCATCTCAGACAGCGTCCCCAGCACCTCGCGGTAGAACTGCGCCACGCTCTTGGACTCGAGCGTCAGGGATTTCGTCTGGCCGTCACTGGTGCATATGGGGAGCCGATGATCAATGAAGTCGAAGTCGATCTCGAACGTTCGACCCCGGATCGGGATGGGTGAAGTCGTGAGCCCCCGCGAGGTCACGTACAGCGGCACGCTCCACGAGTGGTTGGTCCACGGAGACAGCTCCATGCGGATCTTCCCGACGATTTGGGTCCACATGTGAAGGGTCTCCAAGGTGTCCGCCCACTCCGAGTGGGGAAGTGCCGGCCAATCTGTACGGTCCGATGACTGCAGAGGTTCGATGGGACTCATTATCACGCTCTCTCCTGAGGATGGGAGGGTCTGGGGTCGACGTGCGGTCCACGGCTTGCACGGCCGACGCCGTGTTCACGCAAAGTGAACCAGGCCGGACACCGAGCGGTCCCCACGGCCGGTGACCCAGACAAACCACACTCCCCGTGACAGTCAAGAGCGAGACGCGCTCCCCCCGCCGGCCCACGCCAACCAGGGTGGGGGTGCACACCACCGGACGTCGCGACCTGTAACCGTAGCTGTAACGAAATGAGGAGGAATGAGTGACCTGACCCCCTGAAACGAGACCGATCGCAGAGTTAGTATTGTGGTCGGTCAGGACTTGAGGAACAGGGGGCGACTATGGGCCAGAAGCGGTACACACCCGAACAGATCA
>JBDGWG010000082.1:0-5744 GCA_039585235.1 Gemmatimonadota bacterium
TTTCGATGCTGGTGACCCTCGCCTTCGCGACGGTGTCCGCCGCGTGCCAACCCGGGGCGGAGTTCGATCCGGACGATCCCGAGACCATCGCAGCGATCGACGCTGTGTTCGAGGAGATGATGGACGGCGCGCGAAATGTGGATGCCGATCGTGTTCTTGCCCAGGCCGAGACGAACGGGGAGCTGACGTTCATTACCGGCGACGTAATGCTGGGCGGCCTGGAATACATCAGGGAGAAGTTCCAGTACAGCTACTCACACTTCGAGCGGCAGGACCATACCGTGATCGAGAAGCACGTCCGGCTGCTCTCTCCCGATGTGGCCATCGTGATGGCGGTGTCCGAGGGCACGTACACGGACAAGGCCGGATGGACGTCGGAACCCGTCGGGATGGGTCACACGCTCGTGCTGGTGCGTCAGAACGGCGAGTGGAGGCTCAGCCACGAGCATCAGTCCATCGCACCGTGATGACCCGACCACCAGCTCACGCCAGGAGGATGTGATGTCCAAGCTCATAGCGATTGCCGCCTTCGTCCTGGTGGCGGTCTCACCAGCAGGTGCCCAGGTGGCCGTACAAGGAGGAGCATCGACCGTCACGCTGGCCGGGATCGGCATGTTCATCTATCCGGCGGAAGGCCAGTCCACGGGGCAGCAGCGGGCGGACGAGGCGGCGTGCACTTACTGGGCGGAAACGCAGACCGGCCTCAGCATCCAGGCCGGCGCGGTCGATACGCAGGCAGCGGGGGCAGCGGCCGGGCAGCAGGCGGCCCGGGCTACGACCGGAGCAGCCGTAGGGGGAGCTGCGCGGGGTGCCATAGGAGGCCTCGCCATAGGTGCGATCGCCGGAGACGCCGGAACTGGAGCGGCCATCGGTGCCGTTGCCGGCGGGATCGGGGGACGCCGCGCCAGGCGCCAGGCGACAGCCCAGGCTTCGCAGGCCGGGGCAGTGCAGGCCGATGACCAAAACCAGGCAGCGATCGACTCCTTCCGCAGGGCGGCCACCGTGTGTCTCGCGGGTCGGGGATACACCGTGCAATAGGTGCCGCCTGAGAGTGCGACAGGTACGAGAGCGTGAGCTGCCCGCCCCAGGTTTCGGGCGTGGATGGCGATTTTCGTTCCGGAACACGGTCGGGGGGAGCGTGGCCGCCGCCACCGCGAGCTATCGTGACGGCGGCACTCCTGATGGCCTGCGTGCTGGCGTGTTCCGGGCCGCTGTCGGCGCAGTACACCCAATCCGCCTACTTCGAGACGTGGACGGACATCGCCACCATCTACGACTTCGGCGAGCGATTTCGTTACGACGGCGACTACGGGTTGAGGGCCGCGCTGTCGACGCGCGACTTCACGCAGGTCTACCTCCGACCATCGGCGCGCTACGAAGCCACGACAATATGCGCGCCTCGCCGGCGAAGACTCATGGACGGCCGGAGAGACAGTGAGGTTCGGGCTGGCGTTCGGAGACTCGGTCACGCACGCCCGCACGGTGGAAGGTCTCGACACTGTATCGACAGAGGCGCTCAGCCACGTCATCGAAGCTGGGATCGATCTGCGCTACTCACAGGTGCGCGAAGAAGCAGCGGCCGCGCTGGATGCGCGGGGGGATCTCACGCCGGAAGATCTAATCTGGCGCATGGTAGCTTTCGGCGAGCGCGGCCAGCTGGCGCGAATCTGGGAGCTGCTCCCCGAGATGCCGTTCCCTCGGTTGGTGCCTTTCGTTGCCGCGGACCCGGCGGGAACCGGGCTACCGGTACCCGCCGACATTGTCGAGCTGGCACTTGAGGCTGAGAGCGAAACAGAGCGAATCCCGTTTCTGGGGATCATCGATGCGGCAGACGGTTTCCGGGCGATCGTCGCCATAGCAGCCGGCCGGCCGGCTGAATACGAGGCACAGCTGGAGGCGCTGTCCGGCGCCAGGGAGCGGGCACTGGCGGACGGAGACTCGACCTTCGCGCGACGGGCCGAAGCTGCGAATCTGCTGGCTCGCGCGTCGCGGGCTCTCCGGGAGGAGGGGATTGACGTCGCCCTTCCACTAATGAGGCGGGCGAACGACCTCGAGCCAATACCGTGACTCATGGGTGAGTTCCTGATGCTCGCCGGGCGAACCGGGGAGGCGATCCCCTACCTCAGGTACAGCTGGGACAGTCCGTGGGCGTGGTATCTCCTCGGACAGGCGTACGAACAGGAGCGTGAACCGGCCCTCGCGCGCGACGCGTACGAGGTCTTCGTTGCCGCCTGGGCCGACGCGGATCCGGAGCTTCAACCGTTCGTGGATGACGCCCGCGGACGTCTCGTGGCCTTGATCGAGGACCTGGACTGAGCGTCGGACTCTCGGCGACCTTTCTTGCTGGACGCTGCCGAGCAACCGATCTTGCGGCTCCCTTCATTTCGATAGGCAAACGGGAGGTTCAGTGAGCCGCCACCGAGTTCGGATCTTCGGCTTAGTAATCACGCTCGCGGTGGCCGTCGCCCCGCTAGCACCCCGGCCTGTCGCCGCACAGGAGTCCAAGCTCCTGAGGCAGCCGACCGTGAACGAGACCCACATTGCCTTCGCCTACGCGAACGACATCTGGGCAGTTCCGCGTACCGGCGGCGTGGCGAGTCGGCTCACCACCTTCCAGGGAACCGAGCAGACTCCGCACTTCTCTCCGGACGGCCGCTTGCTGGCCTTCACCGGCCAGTACGAAGGCAACGTGGACGTCTACGTGATGCCGGCCGAAGGGGGTGAGCCGACGCGCCTCACATGGCACCCGGGAGGCGACGTTGCGCGCGGCTGGACGCCAGACGGAAGCCGCGTTGTGTTCGCGTCTGGCCGGGAGACCGCCCCGGTTCCGTACACGAGGCTGTACACGATCTCGGTGGAGGGTGGGTTGCCGGAGCCACTCCCCATACCGAGGGCCTACGCCGGGGATGTTTCACCCGACGAAGCGACCGTCGCTTACCAGTGGATCGGCCGACCGAACAGCCAGTGGCGCAACTACCGCGGCGGTATGGTCCAGCCCATCCGGCTGTTCGACATGTCCACGTACGAGGTTCAGAAACTCCCGTGGACTGACAGCAACGACCACGACCCACACTGGCTCGGGAGCAGCGTCTACTTCCTGTCCGATCGCGACTGGGCCGTGAACCTGTACGCTTACGACACCGGTTCCGGCCAGCTTCGGCAGGTGACGCACTTTGCCGACTACGACGTGAAGCACCTCGATGCGGGCGCGGGGGTCGTCGTTTTCGAGCAGGCCGGAATGGTCCACCTGTACGATCCGGCGACCGGTCAGGCGGACGTGGTGCCAATCGAAGTACGCGGTGATTTTCCGTGGCTGAGACCGCACTGGGAGACCGGGGCAAACCAGCTCCGTGTGTCCGGGCTGTCGCCTACGGGCGCCCGGGCCGTGTTCGAGGCACGGGGCGAGATCGTCACGGTGCCGGCGGAGAAGGGCGATCATCGCAATCTTACGCAGAGCCCGGGAGTGGCTGACCGGGCACCGGCGTGGTCGGCCGACGGCCTCCACATTTCCTGGTTCTCAGACGCGAGCGGCGAGTACCGCCTGATGATCGGGACCCAGGATGGGCTCGAACCGCCACGTGAGATCGAGCTGCCGAACCCGACTTTCTACTACACGCCAACATGGTCACCCGACTCGAAGTACATCGCCTTCACCGACGCGGACCTCAATCTGTGGTACGTGCAGGTGGCGACGGGCGAAGTGACAGCTATCGACACGGACCAGTTCGCGCACCCCGCCCGGACGATGGATCCCGCATGGTCGCCCGACTCGAAGTGGATCGCCTACGCGAAGCGCCTCGATAACCAATACCACGCGGTGATGCTGTACTCGCTGGAGGAAGATCGGGTTCACCAGCTCACCGACGGGATGTCCGACGCCCTTTCGCCCGCCTGGGACGCCGGCGGCAAATACCTCTACTTCATGGCCAGCACCGACTTCGGCCTGAACGTGGGCTGGCTCGACATGACCTCTTACGATCGTCCGGTGGAGCGTGGGCTCTACCTGGCCGTTCTGGCAGACGACGTTCCGTCGCCGCTTCTCCCTGAGAGCGACGAGGAAGAACCGGACGAGGAAGAGCCGGAGGAGAAGAACGGCGACGATGGAGACGAGGAGAACGGTGGTGAGGTCGATGTCCGCATCGATTTCCAGGGGATCGACCAGCGGATCTTGGCTCTGGACGTCCCCGAGAAGGACTATCTGGGACTCCTCGCCGGCACGGAGGGCGTGCTGTTCTATGCGGAAGACGTTGAGGACGAGAGCGGGTTCGACCTCCATCGCTACGCGCTTGAGGACCGGGAATCAGAGGCCTTCCTGAAGAAGGTCACGTCGGCCACCATTTCGTCCGATGGTGAGAAGCTGCTCTATAGCTCCGGGGACAGTTGGGGGATCGTCAAGACCGAGAAGGGAGAGAAGGAAGTCGGCGACGGGAAGATCGACACGGACGTCCGCCTCAAGGTGGACCCGCGCGCCGAGTGGCGGCAAATGTTCCGGGAGGCATGGCGGTTCCAGCGCGACTATCTGTACGTCGAGAACACCCACGGCGCGGATTGGGATGCTGTGTGGGGCATGTACGAGCCATGGCTCGTACACGTGGCGCACCGGTCCGACTTCACCTACTTGCTGCGCAACATGGCCGGTGAGCTGTCGATCGGACACTCGTACACATTCGGAGGCGACTTCCCTGATGTGGAGTCGGTGGCGGTGGGACTCCTCGGCGTGGATGTCGAAAACGATCGGGGGCAGTACCGGATCGCCCGCATCTACACGGGTGAAAACTGGAATCCGGAGTTACGGGCTCCCCTCAGCGCTCCGGGCGTCGACGTTTCCGTGGGCGTCTACATCCTGGCGGTGAACGGCCGTCCGATCCCCGGTTCCGACAACTTCTACCGCTACTTCGAGGGTACGGCGGACAAGCAGATCACACTCACGGTGAACGACAGACCGACACCCGACGGGGCGCGCCACGTTACGGTCGTCCCCGTCGACTCTGAGATGCAGCTCCGACGCCGCGCATGGGTCGAGAGCAACCGGCGGGCGGTGGACGAGATGTCGGACGGGCGACTGGCCTACGTGTGGCTCCCCAACACTTCCGTCTCGGGCTACAACTACTTCAACCGATACTACTTCGCCCAGCAGCACAAGCAGGGCGCGGTGATCGACGAACGGTTCAACGGGGGCGGCTCTGCGGCAGACTACATGGTGGACCTCATGGGACGCCGTCTCACCGGTTTCTTCAACAATCCTATCGGTGACCGCAAGCCGTGGCGGAACCCCAACGCGGCGATCTGGGGCCCGAAGGTGATGATCATCAACGAGTCCGCCGGCTCCGGCGGCGACCTGCTGCCGTACATGTTCCGGGAGCTGGGGATCGGGCCGCTGGTGGGTACGCGCACCTGGGGCGGACTGGTGGGAATCTGGGATGTTCCGCCTCTCATCGACGGCGGGCTGATCACTGCTCCGCGCGGCGGCTTCTACAACCTGAACGGTGAATGGGCGGTCGAGAACGAGGGTGTGGCCCCCGACATCGAAGTAGAGATGACGCCCAGCGAGGTAATTGATGGACGCGATCCCCAGCTTGACCGGGCGGTCCAAGAGGCGCTGCGGCTCCTGGCCACGGAGGCCGTGGAAATCCTTCCCGAACCAGCTGCTCCGGTCAGGGCTCGACGGCCGGATTAGACGAGAGTACGGAAGTTAGGCGTGGGCCTCACTGAGCGCAGAGAGGCCCTGCCAGGAATCGCTGCGG
>JBDGWG010000083.1:0-5739 GCA_039585235.1 Gemmatimonadota bacterium
CTTTGGGTGGGCTCTACTCCGCTACCACGAGAATGGCGGCCACATGGTGGGGCGATACAGGCGAACATTGGGGCAAAGCCAGCGTCCGGTTTGGCTTCGATTGCAGTAGTTCGGTTCCCAATATGGTTCTTGATTCGGAACTAAGTCCCGACGACTGGGTGAATCGGGTCACGGTTACGGCGCTCTACGATCCTCGCAACGTCGGCCTGCCGACCGAAGAAGCCGGGTATCGCACCTGGGTGGTCGAGGGCTCAAGAGCGCGTATCTGCGGATTTGGCTCGAAGGGATCGAAGGTCAAGGGCCAAGCGGACAGACTAGACATCGAAAACACCGAGATACCTTTCCGATTCGTGGTGGAAACGCTCAGCAACCAACCCGTGCCCCGGTAGCCGGGCGCACGCGCTTCAGGGGATGCAGTCAGGGGCGGTTCCTTCGCGAGCCGCCCCTCAGCACATCTGGCCCCTCCACGCTCCTGATCTCGTCCTCCGACCATACGCCGCAGAATAGAGGTTCTCCCGATCTCGGGAGCTGTCGCTCCATGTCGAGACTCTCCCAACTGACAGGGAGTGATCGCGCGGCGTTTGTACTAATGGCGGAAGTCAGTTGGGTACCCCGTCCGCGTTGGCCAGGCGGAGCCCGAGGTAGAACATCAGTTGGGTCACGCGCGCGGTCTTTTCGAAGTCGATCCTGTCGGCTTCGTCGGACCGCTGGTGGTAGTCGGCATGCAGGCCGCTGGTGAACAGCACACCTGGTATGCCGTAGCGCACGAAGCTGTACTGGTCCGACCTCAGGATCAGATCTTGCTCGGGCCACGGATCTTCGATCACGCGCAGGCCGAGCTCTGGATGATCCTCCTGTACGCGCTCGGCCATCTGCACCAAGTAGCGAGAGGAGCTGATGGCGGCGATGGCATCGGTCCAGTTTCGTCCAATCATGTCGAGATTGACGTTTGCCACGGTGGTTGCGAGCGGGAGCGTTGGGTGGTCGGTATACCAGAGCGAGCCGATGAGGCCGTGTTCCTCGCCGCTGAATGCAATGAATACGAGCGAACGGCGGGGCTTCGGATCGATGAGAGCGAAGGCCTCGGCGAGCTCGAGCACGGCTGCCGTGCCGGAGGCATTGTCGTCTGCGCCGTTGAACACCGAGTCACCATTGACTGGTGCCCCCATCCCCACATGATCCATGTGGGCGGAGAACACGACGTACTGATCTCTCAGCAGAGGATCAGAGCCCTGGACCCAACCGATGACGTTCGGCGCATCGATCGCAGGCGGCGCGCCCACCGGGAAACGTTGGACGTAGTCCTGCTCTCCTCCGGGGCGTAGGCCGACGGTCAAAAACTGCTGGACGATGTAGCGAGAGGTCATTTCGATGCCTGCGCTCGGTGTGGCACGGCCCTGCATTGAGTCGTGAGCGATGAGCTCGACCCGGTCGCGGAGGTCCGTCGCTGTGATGCTGCGGACCGCCGCCCGAACGGTGGGATCCGCTTCAGGACCGGTGAGGTCCGAGCCGCAAGCCACGAGTAGGAATGCCCAGCCAACCGCGCCGAGGTTCGGCCTATTCACTCGCATCACGTCCGTTCCGGTCGTAGAGCAGCCAATCGGGCGTCTAAACGGGCGGCTTCCGCTCCCATTAGAAAACGTGTGGGCCTATCCCGCCGGGACGCATATGGAGCACCACGTTTCGCTCTTCCCTTCGCCATCCTTGCCTCGATAGCCGTAAGCTACTGGCGGCGACAACGTAGCCCCTCCCACGCTCCTGATCTCGGCAGGCAGCTATACCCAGTTACTTTGACGCGATTGGTTCGGCAGTCGACCAGAGTCAAGCGTCAAGGAGGGCTATCTCATGAGTGGTAGGCAGTGGGCGCAGAGGATCGAAATCGTCGCGAGCCTGTCGGTCATCCTCACCTTAGTGTTTCTGATTCTGGAGGTGCGGGGCAACACCTCGACGATCGAGCGGCAGATCATGCTCGATCAGTACGTCAGTGTGACCGATGTGTTCATCAACAACTCCGAGATGGCGGAAACATTTGTAAAGATAAAGGCTGTCGACGGGCTGGAACCTCTGATTCAAGCCTTCACCGACCGATATGCCCTCAGTGCCGAAGAAAGCGTACGCTGGACGCGGTTCCTGATGCTCCGCTGGGGCGGGCTTCGCGCAGACTACGTGTACTCAGGTCCGTCTCAGTCTCTGGAAGGGCAGATTAGGGGCCTTCTGGTTTTCCCAGATAACGAGTTGTTCTGGCGCTACGCGATCGCCCCGGACCTTCGCGACGACTTCAACACTTACGTGGCGAGCGTGCGAGCCGCTGCATACCCGGAACGCGGCGAAGAGACTGCGAGCGAGAATCCCTGAGGGGGAATCGAGGTCCCTGGCTTGCGTCGGTCCCTGGCTAGGCTGACAAGTCTCAGAACAGTACAGGAGCGGTTCCCACGGGGCGGCCGCCCCTACCTGCATCTACGAAGCTGTTACGCGCTAACGCGGCCCCTCCACGCTCCTGATCTCGTCCTCGTAGGGCAGCACGCCGGGCGGCTCCTTGCCGACCAGATGAGCGGCCGCGAAGATGACCGGCAGCGTTGTCTCTCGGGAGGTTTCCCCATGAGCCGATTCCAGCAGTTCGTCGACGAAGTTCACCGACGCTTGCTCTGGCAGTTTCAGGGTCGGGGTTGCTCGTGAGCGACCGCAGCTTCTGGGCGCGCCTGAAGGAAGCGCACATCTGGCGAGTGCTCCTCGTCTACCTGGCCGCCTCCTGGGTCATCCTACAGCTCGCCGCCACCCTCAATGAGTTGTTCTCCCTCCCCTCCTGGCTAGGCCCAGTTACGCTCGCGCTTCTGGCTATCGGGCTCCTCGTCATGCTCGCCACGGCCTGGGTACAGTCGCACCCGCTCACCGACCGGCGCGAAGTGGCGGACGAAGTACCGGACTCGTGGGAGATCGACGTCAAGGAATTCGGCGAGGCGCTCTTGAAGGGCCGGCTCCCACACCTGACGTGGGCGCGCGCGGTACTCGGGGGCGTGTTTGCATTCTCGCTCTTGTTCGGCTTCGCGGGCCTGTATGTTGTGATCCAGGACCGCGGGCGCAGCTTCGTGCCCGAAGAAGCGATCGCCGGGGAGGCGGACCCGGGCATCGCCTTCATGCCGTTCACGGTGAGTGGATCGGGACTCGAGCATCTGCGCGAGGGGATGGTCACACTCCTCTTCGCAAGCCTGGACGGCGCGGCCGGCCTGCGCGCGATCAGCGACCGGACCGTGCTCGCCCAGTGGGACCGGCTGGTCGGCACCGGGCAGCGCGCCGACCTCGAGACCGCGATGAGCGTGGCGGGCGCTACGGGCGCGCGCTACACCCTCCTCGGATCGGTTGTCTCGGTAGGGCCGCGCCTCCAGCTCTCGGGCGACATCTACGAGCTTCCCGATGGGACGCCGCTAGGGCGAGTGCAGGTGGAAGGCAGCGCCGACAGTCTTCAGGCGTTGGTCGGGGACCTGGCCGTCGAGACGCTGCGAGCGCTCGCCCAGGCCGGCGTCGAGACCGTTCCGAGGGCCGACCTTGGAGGCGTGACGACCCACTCGCTTCCTGCGCTCACCGCGTACCTGGAGGGCGAGGCGTACTTCCGCCGCGGAGATTTCGACGGCGCGATCCCGCACTTCTTGGCGGCCCTCGAGCTCGATTCGACCTTCGCCCTTGCGCACTACCGGATGGTCTACGCCGGGTGGGCCGGCGCGGGCGGCGAGGAACACCAGCAAAAGGCGCTCGAGGGAAACCTTACGCCTCGAAGGCGGCTGCTCGCCCGGGGGGCCAACCACGAGCCAGGGCTTCGTGAAGATCTCGAGGATCTCGTGCGCCGTTACCCCGACGACGCGGAAGCATGGTTTGTTCTCGGAGACTGGTACACGCACGTGCTTCCTCTCGGGGTCGATGATTTCGTCGAGCGGGCCAAGGGGGCGTTCACGAGGGCCGCCGAGCTCGACGCAGGGTTCGCCCCATACGTGATCCACCTCATCGATTTCGCGTTTAACGAGGACGACGCTGCCGAGGCGGCGCGCTGGATTGCGGCGTACGGACGCGCGAGCCCGGGATCGGCATCGGATCGAAGCTACCGGATCGCATACCGGCTCCTCTTCGAGCCCCCGGAGGGCTCATCTGCGTTCGAGGCCTCCATCGACACTCTGGCTCGGACTCAGCTGGCGCGGCCAGGGCTGGTGACGCGGCTGCTGAACCATCCGCGCGTTTCAAGAATCGGCATCGCCTTCTTGCTTCGGAGGGCGGAGCTGACGGATGAGCTCTCCGGGGAAATCTGCTGGAAGTTTGCGTTGGCCCAAGGCAGGTGGAGCGACTTCCTCGCTTACAGCGACGATCCCCGTTTGGCACCGGGTTGGCGCTTCGCCTGTCTCGTTCAGGCACACTGGCGGGACTACCCCGTGGCCGAGGAGCTCCTGGAGGAAGCGTTGCCCCGCGAGGCGCCGGAACTGGAGCTGCCCGGCACCTGGGAAGTGATCGCCTACGCGGCCTCGAAGGGACGATGGGAGGAGTACGAACGCCGGCTCGCCGCCCTGCGTGCCACGCCGAAGCAGGCAGCCGATGCTCCCATTATCGAGGGATACAGGCTGTTGCGGGCCGGGGATCTCGAGCAGGCTCGAAAGACCCTGGAGGGCGCGCCTCAGTTGCCGCCGGTCCGCTGGTGGCTCGGCCAGATCAGTCTCGAGATAGGCCAGCCCGCAGCCGCCGCGTGGTATTTTTCGACCTTCTTCGACTCGCCATTAGGCAATCCTTGGACGCGATCGCTCTACTACCTGGGCCTCGCGTACGAGCAGATGGGAGAGCTCGAGAAGGCTCAGGAGGCGTACGCCGAGTACCTGGATATCTGGAAGGAGGCGGATCCGGAGCTCGAGCCGCTGAAGGAGCAAGCCCGCGCGCGTCTGGAAGCGATCCTGGCAGCGCGGGGGTAGGCTGACCACTTGAGGCGGTTCCTTCGCGAGCCGCCCCTTCCGCGCCTGCGCTCCACGCTCCTGATCACTGTCTTTACACTTGGGACCCCCGATGGGGGGGCATCGGGCGAGCGTTTGGGAGAACGGTCAGTCAGGCTGTACGTGAAGGTCTCGGGCTATCTGAGCAGGACGTTCCCGTGGCAGGTCCTTTCACCACCTCGTAGTGATGAACATCGGCGTCGAACTCGATCAGGTACCTTTCGTCCTCAGGGTAGAAGACTCCCCGGCCCGTGTCCGATCCTGCGAACTCCCGTACAGCTTGCATGGATTCCCAGAGCGAAACGAATAGAAACTCACAGCGATCCCCATCGGTACGACGCAGAACGTAGACACCGCAATTCCCTGGGGTGCTCTCGCACTCCTTGACCCCAGTTTCCAGCAGGTAGTTGGAGTAGAGGTCCCCATCTGTGGCGGCTGTTGCGCCGCGCCATGTTCGAGCAATCACGGTTCCCCCTTGCGGCTCAAGTGCGACCTGCGGGCGTGGCTCACAAGCCGTTACTGTCGATTCAACTGTCGATTGAGCCCGGTTTCTGGCCGTCCGGCAGGTTCAGGAATCCGGCGGAGAAGACGTTTTTTTCGGCCCATTGGTCCAAGACTGGTCCAACTGGACCACGTGATCGAACCGCCAATCCTGTAAGTCTAGCGGAGGGGGCGGGATTCGAACCCGCATGTCCTTGCGGACGCCGGTTTTCAAGACCGGTGCATTAGCCGTTCTGCCACCCCTCCGAACGCGGCTTGTGTTGGGCATGAAACCGTC
>JBDGWG010000084.1:0-5587 GCA_039585235.1 Gemmatimonadota bacterium
AGAACACCCGGCGCTGGACCGTCAACACGTCAAGCAGCTGGATGTCGCCCTCCTGATGGCGAAGTTGGAAGACGCGTAGAGCTTCGCTCGCTTGCGCGGCGGCCACGCTGAGGGACGCCTGGCGCTCCGAGAGCACGACGTTCTGGTCCAAGCTGGTTTCGACTTCTTTGAAGGCATTGAGCGCCGCCTGGCCATACGCTGCGATCGCCCCCTGCTGCTCGGCGGTTGCCGCCTCGACCTGGGCCGCCAGGGCGCCTCCATCGAAGATCGGCGCGAGGAGGTTCGTCCCCAGAGACCACGCGACGTTGCCTGGATCCAACAGACTCGACAGCTGATCGGACGATGCGCCCGCGCCAGCCGTCAGGCTGATCCGCGGGAGCTGAGCCGCCCTCGCCTGATCGAGGCTGTTAAAAGCTGCAGCCACCCTGCGTTCGGCCGCGATGAGATCCGGTCGACGCTCGAGGATCTCCGAAGGGACTCCCGCGGGCGGGGCGGGAGGGACTCCCGGCAGGGATTCTCGGACTTGCACATCGGCTGCAGGATATCGGCCGAGCAGAAGCTCCAGCGCGCGCAGGGCATCACGCTGCGAACCCTCTGCCGCGGCCAGTGAAGCCTGGGCGGTTGCCAGGTCGGATTTGGAGAGCGCAAGCTCCTCCGACGACGCGAAACCGTTCTCGTACTGAACCGTGACGATTCGGTTCGTCTCGGTCAGGGCCTCGAAGGTCTCGCGCGTGACGTTCGCTTGAAGCCCAGCCTCGATCGCGACGAAGTAAGCGTCCGCCACGGCGGCCGCGAGGGAATGCTGCGCGTAGCGGAGGTCCGCTTCCGCAGCTTCGGCACTGACCACCGCCGCCTGCCTACCGGCCCGCAGACGACCCCAGATGTCGACCTCCCAGCTCGCCTGCAAGCTCACATCAAGGTTGCCGGAACTCGACTCGCCGACGATTCCCGACTGGGCTGCGCCCGCCGCGAGATCCACGCTCGGCAGCAGCGCCGCGCCGGCTTGTCTCGCAAGAGCCCAGGATCGTTCCACGTTCGCTGCCGCCGCCTGCAGGTCCCTGTTGTTCTCCTGCGCCTCGCGCACGAGCGCCCTCAGGGTCTCGTCCTCAAAGGCGTCGATCCAGCCGACCTGGACGTCACCCACGGCGGCTTGCGCAGCAGCCCACACGTCGGGCGTCTCTGGAAGACTGGAGCGTGCGGCGGTCGCTGCCTCCTCGCGAGAAGAGACGCAGGCCGTCAGCAGCAGCGCGCCTCCCAGCGTCAGGGGCGACAGTTTCAGAGCGGGCCAGTCAAGCCGTTTCATTGGCGCGAATCCCGAAAAAGATGGCGTACAGCGCGGGCACGATGATCAACGTCAAAAGCGTGGCGAAGGTCAGGCCGAAGACCAAAACGACCGTCATCGACTTGAAGAAGGGATCAAAGAATAGCGGCATGACCCCGAGCACCGTCGTTAGTGCACCCATCGTGACGGGGCGCACACGGCTGGCCGCCGAGTCGATCACGGCCTCATAGCGAGGCTTTCCTTCACCGATCTCTTTGTCCATCTGGTCGACAAGCACGATGGCGTTCTTGATCAGAAGTCCCGACAACGAGAGAAGGCCCAGGATGGCCATGAACTCGAGGGGTGTCTGTGTTAAGACCAGGCCCAGGACCACTCCGATCAGCGCGAGCGGGACAACAAGCCAGATGATTAATGGCTGTCGCAGCGCGTTGAACAGGACCACGACGACAAGCACCATGGCGAGGAACCCCAGCGGCAAGGTGCTCGCGAGGTTGCCGTTGGCCTCTTTGCTGTCCCCGTACTCGCCGTCCCATTCGAGCCTGTACCCGTCGGGTAATTCCAGCGCTTCGATCTCGGGTCTGAGCCTTTGCAGCAGGGCGGATGCGAGCTCGTCAGGGAGCGGATCGGACTGGGCCTTGATCGTCCAGATGCGGTCCACTCTCAGCAGCTGCGAGTTGCGCCAGGCTGTCTCGAAGCCGTCCACGGTCTCCGACAGGGGAACGGAGCGACCAGAGACCTGACTGACGACACGAATCTCCCCCATGTTCTCCGCATCAGAGCGTTCCCGAGCTGGCGCCCTCGCGATGATCGGGATGAGCTCGTCGCCCTCTCGGTATACGCCGACGTTGTACCCGGAGAAGTTCGTTTGTAGCGCGGTGGCCACGTCCTCGCGCGAGATACCGAGACGTCGGCCGCGGGTCTCCGAGTACATGGGACGAATCACGCTGACTTGCTGTCTCCAGTCATCTTGGATGGAGATCGCGCTGCCCTCGGCGGCCATGATCGCCTTGGCCTCATCGGCCAGGCGGCGGAGCACTATTGGATCCGGGCCGGAGAAGGTCGCTTCGATCTTCGAGCCTCCGCCGGGTCCCAGCTGGAACCGCCACACCTTGGCCTGAGCATTCGGGTATTCCTCATCGAGGAACTGCTGAATCTGCGGCATGAGGCGGCTGATCTGCTCGTAGCCCTCCGTTCGGATCAAGAAATGTCCGAAGGCAGAGTTGGGCGGTTCAGGTCCGTAAACGAGCATGTACCGAAGTCCGCCCTGACCTACGAGCGCGTGAACGCCCGCCACGCCGTCTAGGTCCATGAGCCGTTCTTCGATCTCCACCACATCGGCCTCGGTCTGCGAAATATGGGTCCCTTCGGGCAACCAGTAGTCGACGACGATCTGCGGTGTCGTCGACGCCGGAAAAAAACCCTCCTTGACAAACCGGAAGCCCAACATGGAGACAACGAAGAGTCCGAATACGATGCCGACCGTCACCCAGCGTCGGCCGAGCACGAGCCGCATGAAGCCCTTGTAGCGGCTCGCAAACCGACCTTCACCAACCGGCTCGCCCTCCGCGTTCGACCGCTCTGTGAACAGCAAGTCGGCAAACAGCGGTGCCGCGGTGATTGCGAAGACCCAGCTGAGCAGCAACGAAATCATCACCACCCAGAAGAGATGGCCGGTGTATTCGGCCGTGCTTCCGGGTGAGAGCCCGATCGGCGCGAAGGCCAGGACGCCCACGACCGTGCCCCCGAGAAGAGGCCATTTCGTGCGGCTCACGATCTCCTTGGCGGCGTCCAGCTTCCGCCGGCCCTGCTGGACACCGACGAGGATGCCTTCGGTCACGACGATCGCGTTGTCCACCAGCATACCCAGAGCAATGATCAGGGCGCCGAGAGAGATACGGTGCATCGGGATGCCCGTGAGATCCATGATCGCGAGGGTCGCCGCGATGGTGAGCAAGAGCACGGCGCCGATCACGACACCGGCACGTAGCCCCATGAAGACCAGCAGCGTGACGAGTACGATCCCGAGGGCCAGAAGCACGCTTAGTGCGAAGTCCTGCACCGCAGCCTCGACGACCTTGGCCTGGTGGTAGTACTCGTGGATCTCGATGCCCAGGGGCCGACGGGACTCTTCCTCTGCGAGAAGAGCGTCGATCGCCTGCCCCATCTGAACGACGTTGGCTCCCGTGACGTTGGACACGCCCAGAGCGATCGCGGGGCGGCCGTTGTAGCGGACTAGTAGATTCGGCGTCCGATACGCGCGGCGCACTGAGGCGATGTCGCGCAAGTAGACCAGCGCACCGGCGGAGGCCGTCGATACGACGACGTTCTCGATCGCGCTGACGGAGCTGATGTTTCCGGTCGGCTCGATCGCCAGGCGTCGGTCGCCGATCCGCACGTCGCCCGCCGATACGACAGAGTTCTGTCTCGCCAGGTCGTTGTAGACCTGTCCGACCGAGACCCCCAGGGCGGCGGCACGCTCCCGCGAGATCTCGACGTAGATGGCCTCCGATTGAACCCCGTGGAGGGCGACCTTCGCGACACCTTCTGCCGTCAGCAGCTCCGTGCGCAGGGCTTTGGCGTACTCATGCACCTCGCTGGGGGTGAAGCCGTCGCCGGTGATGAGGTAGTACAGACCGTAGACATCGCCGAAGTCATCGTCGACGATGGACCTGCCCGCACCGGGCGGCAACGAGCTTTGCGCGTCCTCGACCTTGTTCCGAAGCTTTCCCCAGATGATCTGCAGCTCGTCTTTGGTCCGCGAGAACTCGTATTTGATCTCTACCGTGATTCGCGACATCCCCTCCGAGGACACGGAACGGATCTCGTGGACCTCCTGCAGCTGCTGGATCGCCGTCTCGAGCGCTTCGGTGACTTCATTGGCGACTTCCTCCGGAGTCCCTCCCGGGTACGGCGTAATCACCTGGGCTTCCCGGATCGTAAACTCGGGGTCTTCGAAGCGAGGCATGGACCGATAGGCCTGCCATCCGCCGACCAATGCCAAGGCGATGACGATAAAGCTGATCAGTCGGTTCTTGATTGCGAATTCTGCAGGACCCATGAGTATTCCCTACTGCTCGTAGGGGCGGATCTGCATGCCCTCGTGGAGATAGGACGCGCCGGCGCCGACGATGAGCTCACCTTCCACGAGACCACCCAGGACGGCAAGCGACTCGCCAACGCCCGGAGCCAGGGTCACCTCCCGTCGAGACACCGTCATGGTGTTCTGGTCCACTACCCAGACGTAGCGAGCCTCTCCGTCCGACAAGACCGCGCTTGTAGGCACTTCCGGTAGATCGGCCAGTCCACCGTCTCGAATGAACCTCACGCGGGACTCCACCATTCCCGTCATCCCGGGTAGGACGACCAGGTCTGCCGGCGGCGTAAACGCGTACTTGACCAGGAAGGTCTGGGTCTCCGGATCAGCCTGGGTCGTGACGGATTGGAAAACGGCTGGGATCCGAACGTCGGGCACCGCGTCGAGCAGAACGACGGTCTCCTCGGTCTCGAATTGGCTCGAAGTCGCGACCGTTCTTGCCGGAACCTGGAACGCGGCTTCAGCGGTTCCGGTCGTCTGCAGCGTAACGATGGGCTCCTGGGCCGCCACATTCTGGAACTGCTCGACATGAACGGCCGCGATGACGCCGGAGAAGGGCGAGCGCAGCGTCGCGTCCTCCAGGCGCTTCCGCGCCGTGTCGAGGTCCGCTCGCGCCACATCCCGTTCCGATTGGGCCTGTTCGAAGGCCCTCCGAGAAGTCGCGTTCGCGGCAAGGAGGCGTTCCGTTCTCAAGAAATCAGACTCCGCTCTTTCGAACCGCGCCTGTGAGGTCGCGAGCTCGTTCCTGAGGTTTCTCCGGTCAAGACGAGCGATCAGGGCGCCCTCTTCGACTGTCTGCCCGGAGCGGATCGGCAGCTCCTGCAGGAGCCCTCCAACCTGGAAGGTGACCTCCGCAGCAGAGGTAGCCTCGATGATCGCGGGGTACGTCATGGTTCGAACGGAACTCGACCCTTCGACCTCGATGAGTTTCGCCGGACGGACCATGCTGCGCTCTTGATCAGGTTCGGCGCCCGAGCAGCCACCCAGAGCAAGGAAAGCGAGCGCCACAAAAGGTCGCAGTATGGGCGGACTTACATCCAAGCTCACCTTGATCTTCATTCGCCGTTCCCCGACTGAAGCCGATTTCAGAGCGCACGCAAGAGACGAAAGTCTACACAGATCTGGCCGGGCAGCCAACATTTCTCGATCGTGCCCCTCCCGTGCCCGTCTTGGCGCCCGAATCTGCCCGGGATCAGGGGACGGATGAGCAT
>JBDGWG010000085.1:0-5586 GCA_039585235.1 Gemmatimonadota bacterium
CGGCGCGAAACAGTCCCTCGTTCCGTGGTGGCAAGGGACTCAAGACAAGGGTCGCCGACATGCCTCCGAAACCAGCGCCGGCACCTGTAACGGAGCGGTGGGAGTACTGAACACAGTCTGCAACTAGAGACAAGGGCGGCCCTCACGGGCTGCCCCCTCCTTTCTAGGCACGAGCGCCAACTGGCACGCCGCCGAGTGCAGAGGGGGTCATGGATGCACTGGGGGCCCGTTCTCGAACAGATGCCTAGTGTCACCCAGTGCGGCTGGCCCGACAACCCGAGATTGGAAGACAGAGCAGGGGGTGGCTCTGCCCCGCGGGTTCAGCCCTCGTCGCCCTCGTCTTTCCCTTCCGCCGCCTCTTCCTTCATCTCCTTCTCGTAGCGCTCCGCCTTCTCGGCCTTCATCTCATGCTCGTGCATCCTCATCTCGCACTGCATGCCCTGTTCACCGTACTCGGCGAGCGTGGCGCGTTGCTCGGCGACCTTTGCCTCGCATGCCTCGGCGCCCTCCGCGTCACCCTCGGCGGCCTTCGCTTCGCACTTCTCGGTGGCCTTCGCGAGGTTTTCCTCGGCCATCGCCATGCGCTCCGCGTGCATTTCCTCACACTTCTCGGTGCCGTCTTCGCCGCACCTACAGCCCTTCATGGCTTGCTCGGCTTGCATTTGGTGCATGTGCTCACACTTCTTGGCGGCCTCCTCGTCGCCTACAGCCATCTCCTTGCACTTCATTGCAGCTTTGTCTGCAGCCTGGGCGGCGTACTCCTGCTTCTCCTTTTCCACTTCGGACTTCACTTCCTGCCCGAAGGCGGACGGCGCGGCGACCGCGAACAGGGCGAAGGTCGCTGCGGCGAGGGTCAGGCTTGTACATGTCTTCATGTCTGTATCTCCCGTCTCCTGGTTGGGGACTGTGGTTGGAAGCACGTACACTGCGACACCGTATGGGTTCAAGTGTCAGATGAGGGAAAGGAGAAGCGGCGTGGAGCAAGGCTCTGCCCAAGTTCGGAGGCAGCGTCGTATTTGACTCTCTCCACGATCCTACTAAGGATCAGGAGGTTGGGGATTCGAATTCTCGCGGGCGCGTTACCGTCTCCGCTCTTCGCTTTATGCCCAGCATGCACTTCCGCATCATCAGTATCTCGAAAAGGTCCAACATCACCCGCGAGCGAAGGCTCGACGCACGATACCGCAGTCTCGTCACGAGCCGCGTTTGCCCTCCGTCTCGCGGATAGAGCCCCCATGCCCACGTGAATGCCGTCGTCGCGTCCCCGCCCGGATACTCCCACAGCATCGAGCTTTCGTGCTCCACGACCGCGACCGTCAGGAAGGCGCGTGCCGTCAGAGGTATCGAATTGCCGATCTCCAGTTGCTGGTATTCGGCGATAATGTGCCCCGCACTCGGGACACCGTCATTGTCCAACCGGTCGTAGCTGTAGAACCCCGCCTTCCCGTATCCCATCTGTACGATCCAGGGCCAGATCTCCGCCGGTGTGGCGTCGATCGTAACGGCGCGAGTGGCGTTGAACGTCGGATCTGACAGGATGCCGTCTCACCGTACCCCGCAGCGGCATCAGGGTCACGCGCCCAAGTAGTTCCTTCTATCAGGGGAGCCCGGCTGGATTCCAAACTCGTGCTACTGCCCGAGACGGGAGCTACAGCACCGCCTTCCGGGAATAGAACGCTTCCGCCAGACCAGTCGGGGCCCTCGATTCGAGCCCGCGCAGTAGCAGGATCGCCTCGAATGACTCGGCGCCGAACCAATCGCGGGGTCGCTGCGACGGAAAGTGCTCCAGAAGGTGCCGGACCTTGCGCTGCGCGATCTCCGTGGTCAGGGGCACGTAGAGATTCGGCGATGCGAGATCGCCGTCGTACTTGAGGACCTCGTACTCCAGGATCAGGTGATCCCGGAACGTGGTCCACGTGATCTCGCCCACCGTCCGGTGATCCTGATGGCGGTCGGCCAGCCAGTGGGTAAGCACGAGGTCCGGCTGCACACTGCGCGCGAGATTCTCAAGATAATCCTTGATCTCCGATCCCTGCCACGGAAAGTGTCCGTCCCGGAACTCGGCCAACCGCACCTCCGTGCCACCGGCATCCAAGAGAAGATCCGCAGCGCTTTTCCGGGCCTCCTCCCCGCGCGGTCCATCGGCGCTCAACACGACCCAGGTCACGTGAGACCCCGGATGCTCCTGGAGCAGGCGCACGAGCGTTCCAGCGCAGCCGATCTCGATGTCATCGCTGTGCGCACCGATACAGAGAAGACTGAGCTCTCGACCCGATCCGAAGTCGGCGACGCTCAGCATCAGCGGCTTCCCGCAAGCGCCTTCCGGACGCTCCGGCGCCAGACGGTCCAGGGAGGATTCCCCCGCTCGTACAACGACTGGAGTTGCTGATACTCCTTGAAAGTGTCCATGCAGGCCCAGAAGCCGGGGTAGCGGTAGGCCAGAAGACGCTCCCTGCGAGCGAGTACCGGGAACGCACCCTCGACCAGGTCATTATCACCGTGCAAGAAATCGAAAATCTCCCGGCGCAGAATGAAGAAGCCTCCGTTTATCCACAGATCCGAGTCCATGGCGGGCTGGATCGAGCGGACCGTATCATCGCCGTTCACGGTGACAACGTGAAACGACTGCGGGGGTCGTACGCACGCGAACGCGCCCACCGCATCGTGGTGTCGGAATAGGTCGATGTAGGAGGGTAGCGGAAGGTCCGTGAGCCCGTCCGCGTAGTTGGCGAGGAAGACCTCGTCGCCATTCAAGTATGGCTCGACGGCGCGCAGGCGCTGACCGATGTTCGATTCCTGGCCCGTGTCGACGCACGTGATCTCCCAGTCCTCCGTGTCGCAACCGTGCAGCTGCACTGGCATGCCGGTGATCGCCAGCGCCGGATCACTCGGTGCGCCCCGGCCGTTTCTGTTTCTCCGGAAGTACTCCCTGATCATGTGACCCTGGTACCCGAGGCACAGTATGAACTCGCGGTGCCCGTAGTAGGCATAGTACTTCATTAGATGCCACAGGATGGGCCGCGGTCCGATGGATACGATCGGCTTGGGAGTTGTCCGGGAGTGCTCCATGAGACGCGTTCCCAAACCGCCGCAGAATAGAACGACTTTCATCGAAGAGCCTCTTGGAGCACGAAGTCCGGCCGGTTCGCGTCCCGGTCCGAGATCAATCGGACGGGGCGACACCACTGGATCCCGAACGCAGCGTCGTCCCAGCGGATTCCCGACTCGAAGTCCGGCACGTGGAACTGGGACATGTCATAGCAGACTTCGGTCTCGGGCTCGAGCGTGAGGAAACCGTGTGCCAGCCCCCGCGGCACGAACAGCAGGCGCCGATTTTCGCCGGACAGCTCCACCGTCAGGTGCTGGAGATAGGTCGGTGAGCCGATGCGCAGGTCGATGACCGCGTCTTGAACCGCCCCTCGCGTACAGCGGACCAGCTTGTCTTCCTCGAACGGGGATCGCTGAAAGCACAGGCCGCGCAGCGTACCGGGGGTGGGGTTATACGAGACACTCGCTTGCACGAAGCTGGCGTCGATACCGTGCTCTCGAGCTTCCTCAGCGCACCATGTGCGGGCGAAGAACCCTCGCTCGTCGCGGCAGGGCTCGGGATCGATGATCAGTGTGCCCGGTAGCTTCGTCTCCCGGAAGATCATGTCACCTCCACACGGGGGATCGGGATTACAAGGCGCCCCCCCCATTCCTGCGTGTACGCGAGCTGGCTGACGATCTCGTCCCTGAGGTTCCAGGGGAGGATCAGGATGAAATCGGGCTTCGTCTCGGCAATCCGCTCCGGAGGGTACACGGGAATCCGCGACCCGGGCAGGAAGCAGCCTTGTTTGTGCGGATTACGGTCCACCGTATATGCGAGGAGGTCGGGTCGGATGCCACAGTAGTTGAGGAGGGTGTTGCCTTTGCCGGGAGCGCCGTAGCCGACGACGCTTTGGTTCGCCTCAGCCGATTCAATCAGGAAGCGCAAGAGAGCACGCTTCGAGGCCTCCACCTGTCGCCCGAACTCGACGTACCGCTCGGGGTCCCGGAGACCCTCCCGCTCCTCTGTCTCCCGGAGTTCCGTCACTTTTGATCGCACCGGCCGCGAAGCATCTGCTTCGTGCCGGGCGTAGATGCGCAGTGAGCCGCCGTGTGTCGGAAGCTCTTCAACGTCGAATATGCGCAGGCCGTGCTTGGCGAAGATCCGTTCGATCGTCCCAAACCCGAAATAGGAATAGTGCTCGTGGTAGATGGTGTCGTACTGATTGTCTGCGATGAGCCGCAAGAGATGCGGGAATTCGGCAGTGACGGTTCCGCATGGGGCCAGCAATATGCGAATGCCGCGCACAAAGTCGTTGAGGTCGGGAACCTGCGCCAGCACGTTGTTGGCGACGATCAGATCGGCTTGCTTTCCGCCTGCCACAAGACGCTTCGCGAGAAAGCTGCCGAAGAAATCAACGACGGTGGGCACGGCCCTTTCGATGGCCACGCGGGCGACGTTGATCGCTGGCTCCACGCCCAGACACGGGATCGACCGTTCCACGAAGTACTGGAGCAAGTACCCGTCGTTGCTCGCGAGCTCGACGACCAGGCTCGTTTCGTCCAGGTGAAGTCGCTCGAGCATGTCGACGACATAGCGCCGCGCATGGTCGAGCCAGCTCTCGGAATAGGACGAAAAGTACGCATAATCTCGGAAGATGTGCTCCGGGGGCACGAACTCCTCGAGTTGGACGAGAAAGCAGGTCTCGCACACGTAGACGTGTAGCGGGTAGTGAGACTCGGGTTCAGACCGCTCATTCGCTGACAGGAAGCTCTCGCACAGTGGCGAGGTGCCGAGGTCGACGAACGTGCGTCTGAGCACACTCGAGCAGAACCGACAGACAGGCTCGGGACCGGTCGTTGCCGTTAACGAACTCACAGTTGACACAGCATTTGGCACGCGTGCGGCAGACCCGGACATTGGTCTTCTCCTCGGCTTCAATTCGTGTCGGGAGTTCCTCTCGATCCACTTCGGAACGCGAGCCGCCCTGCGATAACGCAACTACCGGGCCAAGGATCGCGGCCGTGAGCAGACCGAACGCCCCCTTCGCAGGTCCCGATGGAAGTGTATTGCGCACACTGTCTTACAGTTACGCACGACATCCTCATTGGTATCGTCACGAACTCATCGGTCGCCGCCGACCGCGGCTCGGCGAGAGGTGTGGCGTCCGGCTTACACCCCCGGAAGCTCTTCAGGAACGAGGACCGATCGTGCGGACGGAGCAGCATATTGCCGGCCAGAAAGGCGTGGCTCAGTTGTGGCTCTCGGAGGGGCTCCGTATTCTGCCGAAGAATGAGCAGCCGGTGGATGCTCCAACGCGATTGCTGCGCTGGACTTCCGAACTTGAGTGGTTATCGGGGATGGAACTCCCAGGGTAGGATACACGCGCGATGGAAAGGCAACCAGGGCCGGTATTGGCATCGACTGTTGCTCGGCTGCGACGCGACGCCCCGCTAGTGGGCGTCGAGCTCCGCCCGCCACGCACGGGCATGTCGCACCGCGACAGCATCGACGTGTGGATCGACATGTACCACGCGATGGAGCGACTGGCTCGGCGC
>JBDGWG010000086.1:0-5542 GCA_039585235.1 Gemmatimonadota bacterium
AGGTTCAACGTGACCTTCGACTACTCACGGTCCCGAATCCTACTCCGACCCAACAGCTACCACTCAGAACCGTTCTGAGCTCTTGTCAGGTCGGCCCTCCTGACCCCGAAGCAGGAGAGCGGGTCGATACGGCGGGAAGTTAGGGGTAGGCAGTGACGGGAGCAGTGTCCGTTCAGAGCTGAACCCGCCCTGGCGTCTCATCTGGGCTCAGCTGCTACATGCAGGACGGCCTTCCCTACAAACTTCCTGTCGAGGAGTTGGCGAGCCACCTGGCCAATCTGGGTCCAGGGGGCTTCCACGCTGATGGTCGGTTCAAGCTGTCCCACGGCAATCAGGCCAGCCAGATGCGCCAGCCCTACCGAAGCAGGTTCCAGCGCCAATTCCTCAAATAGCATGAAGCCATACAGCGTCGTACGGCCTGTTTGGCGAAACTGTCTGAAGTCACATGTGGCTTCGTGGGACGCCGAGCCCCCCAGCGACACACAAACAGCATCTTTGGTCAGGGTAGCCAGTACCGCCGCGAGGCACTGCCCCCCGACGGATTCCAATACCAAATCGTAGGGTGCATGCTCGGCAAAAGCTGCGGTCTCTTCACCGATGACCACAGCATCAGCGCCAATCTGCTTGACCATGGCCACCTGATCGGGACGGCGCACCTGTGCTATGACCTCGGCTCCGGCCAGGCGCGCTAACTGGATGGCGAAATCCCCCACCCCACCGGTCGCCCCAGTAATGCACACCCGCCGATGCAGGAGAATACCCCGCTTGGCCAGGGAATACAGGGCCGTGAGGCCAGCCACAGGGAGCGTTGCCGCCTGGGCGAAGGTGACGGCGTCGGGAAGCTCTGCCAGGGCATTGGTGGGGACAGCGACGGATTCTGCCCAGGCTCCAGAGCGCAACAAACCGACCACACGTGCACTCGTGGGTGGCCCTGAACCATCTGCAGCTGCCTGCACGACAACACCAGCGAGGTCCCAGCCTGGGCACCAGCCATCCGCTGCCTCCATCGCACGACGCGTTTCCCCACGATTGAGTGAAATTGCGGTCACGCGCACCAGTGCTTCAGAGGGCGATGGGGCAGGTGGCGCTACTTCACGGACAGTGAGAATTCCGGGCACGGCACGATCCACAACCACAGCATGATTTGCGGCCATTATGCTCCTCCCTCAAATCGCTCGCGTTTCCTCGCCGCCGCCGGACACCGTTGCAGCAGCGGCGAGTTAGGCGGTCTTCATCACGCCTATTCGCTGAGCAATTCCAGCGTCCTGGTTTGGAGCTCGTAGATCGTACGTTCATCCTCTACTGTGATCCTTGCTGCGGTATCCATGGTGCGCAACTGAGTCTCACGCAGGAGTTCTGACTGACTTGCCGGGCCTCACGCGCTGCCAGTGTCAGCCGCAGTGTCTTGTCACTGTTCTTGACGCTGTGGCGCACAGCGAAAGAACGACCCTGCCGTAAGTCTCGACAGGACCGTCTTTTAGCCAATCGGGGCGGCGAGATTCGAACTCGCGACCTCCTGCTGTCGAGCCGCATAGCGGCGAGACCTTCGAGCGAGCGTAGCTCGCGAGACAACCCCATTCGCGTGGCGGTGGGTGCACTCACGCGAATACGGTTGCAGTCACACACATTTCGGCGATTTCACTTTCATACAGTCGCGCTCATTCCTCCTCACTTCGTTACAGCTATGGTGACAGTCCTCTAAAGCCTTGACGGGAACAGAGGACTTGCCGTGAGTGGGTGGCAGGCTTGCGCTGTTTCCTCCCTTTCGCTGGAGCAAGTCTATGGACCGGAAGAGGCCGGATTGGTGGCTTTCACTTCTTGGGAATCTCGGTGTATTAGGCGGTCTGGTGTTCGTTGGCTTCGAGATTCGACAAAACACCAGTCAACTGCGGGCCGAAGCTTCGTATGCGATCACGGCGAGCGTCAACGAACAGAACGCTGGAATCTACGGTGACTCCACGCTGGCCGAGCTACTTATCAGAGGAGAGCACGATCTGGATGCTTTGAGCTCGATCGAGAGAAGAAGATTCGATGCATTCCAGTTTTCCCGCCTGAACGTCGCGGAGTATATCCAGGATTTGGAGGCTGAGGGCGTCACCGACCTAAGCTTCCGATTCAAGGACTATGTCGTTCGCGAGTTTCAAACCAAGCCCGGCCTCAGAGCGTTCATACGCGAGCGCGCCGACACATATGTTGGTTCCCAAGCGCTCTTGTCGCTCCTAATCGGCCCGTAATGCTATCGCGCATCATGAAGAAGTGGCTCTGGACCTGGTGCTCGTCGATGGACACCCACGCGATGTACCGAGCGACGTTGACTCTCAACTCTCGGCTTATCCAACTTGCTTTCGTTAGCCCGACATGTGCTTCTTCTTGAGGAGGTCCCGTGACGGTCGATCGTCTTCTACCTTTTCTTGTTCTCGTCTGCAGCGTGGGTACGGGCTGCAGTGGTGGCGACGCCGAGCGAGAGTCTCCCGGAACACAGACAGCTGGTCTGTCGGCCAGCTCCCCACCAAGCGTGACGGTCGTCGCTCGCGACTTTGCGTTCGATGTGGCCGACACTCTGCCGGCCGGCTGGACGACGCTGGATTTCGAGAACGCGGGGCAAGAAGAGCATTTCGCGTACTTCTATCGGCTTCCTGATGACAAAACGATCGACGATCTTCGGACCGAAGCGCTCGCTCCCTTCGGGGCCGCGTGGTACGGCTACGTAACGGGGGAGATCAGCCGCGAAGAAGCGGAGGATCGATTCCGCACCGAGATACCGGCCTGGTTCTACGACGAGGTGGTCTCCGTCGGAGGCGCGGCACTGACCGAGCCTGGTGAGCGCGCCCGTGTGACAATCGACCTTGAGCCGGGAACCTATGTGCTCGAGTGCTACGTGAAGCGACCGGACGGTACGTGGCACACCGAGCTAGGAATGCAGCGGATGGTCGTCGTGGCACCTGACGAACGCCACACGGATGCGACGCCTCCGCAACCTGACGCAACGATGACCCTCTCCAATTACGACATCGAGATTGCCGGTCGAGTCTCCGCCGGATCCAGCGTGCTCGAAGTGCGGGCGGTGGACCGGCCCGACGGCCTGATGCCGCACGACATCAATCTATTCCGGTTGGACGAAGGAACTGGTCTGCCCGAGATCGTCGAATGGATGGACTGGATGGAGGCGGAAGGTTTCCGAGCTCCTGCTCCGGGGCATTCATTGGGAGGGATGGAGCACCTTTCACCCGACCGCGCGGGATACGTCCATCTGAATCTGGAGCCCGGCTCGTATGCCTGGGTGTCGGAGGGCTACGGAGATCGGGGAATGGTGAGAGAGTTCACCGTGCCCTGATCGGAAACCGCCCCGGATTGCGTATACGTCGTCGCGCAGTGTGCGGTCCTTCCAGGTCCAAGTGGAGGCGCCATGAATCGCAGTTCTCTAGCCGTGCTACTGCTCGCAACCGTGACCGCCTGCAGCAGACCCGATCCGGCAGCGGACGCTGCCACCGAGGCTTTCGCGATCGCGGATGAATACGTGGCAGAGTACTACGAGCAGTTCCCGCACGAAGCCTACGAAACGGGCTACGCGGCTCCTCTGGACCGGATGGGAGACTTCAGTCCTGAGTCAATGGCCGCGTGGAGGGCGCTCGAGGACGAGTGGCTCGGCCGCCTTGAGGCGATAGACCCCGCCGAGCTCGCGGGCACGGAGGCCTTCGTACCCTACCAGTTTTCGAGGGAGCGCCTCGAGGCCTCGATCGCGGCGCGTGTGTGCGAGACCCACCTGTGGAACGTCGCCCCGAACTCGAGGGGCTGGCAGAACTTCATCGGCGGAGTATTCGCCAAGCAGCCGGTGGGCACGCAGGAGGCCCGGGCTGCGACGATCGCTCGTGCGCGCGACATGGTCCGCTTCATCGACACGGAGATCGAGAACCTGCGCCTCGGGGCCCGGGAAGGCTTCACGGCACCCCGGTCGAACGTCCCTGTGGTGATCTCGCAAGTCGAGGGTCACCTGTCGGTGTCGGCCGAGGAATCCCCCATATTCGAGCCGGCTCTCAGGGATGGCGACCCTGCATTCATCGCCGAATTGGCCGGAGTCATTGCCGACGAGGTCTTTCCGGCCATCGAACGCTACCGCGACTTCCTCAGGGATGAATACCTGGCCGCGGCACGGGAAGCGATTGGCGTGACCGCCAATCCTGGTGGCCACGAGTGCTACCTGGCCTCCGTGCAGTACCACGCGACACTGCCGCTCACCCCCGAGGAGATTCACGAGACGGGACTGCGGGAAATCGAGCGCATCCACTCAGAGATGCAGGAGATCGGACGTCGCAGCTTCGGCACAGAAGACGTGCAGCAGTTGCTTGCGCTCGTCAAAGCTGACCCCGCGAACGCGTTCGACACGCGGGACGAGATCATCGTGTTCGCGGAGAACGCCGTGGAACGCGCGAAGGCGGCCATGCCCGACTGGTTCGGCTTCGTTCCCGAGGCGGAGGTGGAGCTCAGACCGTACCCCGAATTCATGCAGCGGACGGGGGGCGGTTTCTATTCCGCGGGTGCCGCAGACGGCAGCACGCCGGGCACGTACGAATTCGGAATCCATGACCCGGGAGACCTGAACCGGGCCGGCGGGTTCGAGGCCACGACCTTCCACGAAACCTATCCGGGACACCACATGCAGGTGTACGTGGCGATCGAAGGCGCCGGAGTACATCCGGTGCTCAAGTACTTCTACACCTCCGGGCTGGGCGAGGGTTGGGCGCTGTACAGCGAGCGGCTCGCGGACGAGGCGGGACTCTACACGGCCGACGTAGACCGACTGGGGATGCTGTCCAATGAGGCGTTTCGCGCCGCTCGCCTAGTCGTGGATCCAGGCATCCACGTGCTCGGCTGGACCCGACAGCAAGCCGAGGACTACATGCTCGCCAACACGGCCGAGTCGCGGGGTGGAGTGGAATCCGAGATCAGCCGGTACATCGCGTGGCCCGGGCAGGCAACGTCGTATCTCACCGGCAGCCTGCTCATCCAGGAGCTGAGGCGGAAGGCGGAGGCAGCTCTCGGAGACGGCTTCGACATGCGGCGCTTCCACGACCTGGTGATCGAGGACGGTACGATCACCCTCA
The DNA here is from genome assembly GCA_039585235.1 of Gemmatimonadota bacterium. Taxonomy (GTDB): domain Bacteria; phylum Gemmatimonadota; class Gemmatimonadetes; order Palauibacterales; family Palauibacteraceae; genus Benthicola. The sequence continues at coordinate 5,103 of JBDGWG010000086.1, forward strand.
CCATGCTCGAGGCAAAGATCAACGCATGGATCGAGGGGGGAGGCGGTTAGGCGCCGCCGGCCACTCGACTGAGGCCGAGTCGCTCTCTAGTCGCTCCCGGCTCTGCAGCCAGCCTAGCATCGCCGAAGTCAGATGGAGATCGCCTGATTAGATAGGAGGAGAGCGCTCGATCGGCTGCGGGCCTTCGGCTGGTCAGTGTCAGCCGCAGTGTCTTGTCACTGTTTCTGTCACTGTGGCGCACTGCGAAAAAACGGCCCTGCCGTAACTACCGACAGGACCGTCTCTTACTCAATCGGGGCGGCGAGATTCGAACTCGCGACCTCCTGAACCCCATTCGCGTGGCGGTACGTGCACTCACATGCATACACTTGCATTCACGCGCATTTGGGCGATTTCACCTGCGTACACTTGCGCTCATTCCTCCTCATTTCGTTACAGCT
>JBDGWG010000087.1:0-5467 GCA_039585235.1 Gemmatimonadota bacterium
GCAGGCGGCCTTCAGAGATCCGAAAGGGCAGGTGCACATGGGGCGGCCGCCGAAGACGCCCGACATCCCGCCTGATCCGGTGGAGGCACTCGTCGAGGACAACCGGCGCCGCGGTGCGGATCCCGACTTCTACACCGCCGGGGCCCGCTGGAAGCGCGAGGCCGACATCCCCGACGACGTCTACTTCCGGGCGCGGGAGGCCCTGGAATGAGGTAGGACCGACTCGTTCGCCCCGCGCGTCTTCAGCGCGACTTCGGTTCGTGTCTGGCCTCCGGCCGCCGCAGGCGATAGCATCCCGGCCACCGAGGAACAGTACTTTTCCGTACAACAGACGTGACGAGGTGACATGAGCTTCGAAGGCGTGGACTTCTACGACATCGACGGCCTCCTGAGCGAAGAGGAGCGGGCCGTCCGGGACATGGTGCGCGACTGGGTGGACGAAGAGCTGATGCCCGTCATCAACCACCATTACATGGCGCACACGTTCCCCGCCGACCTCATTCCGAAGATGGGGGAGCTCGGGTTCTACGGGGCGAACCTGCCCGAGGAATACGGGTGCGCCGGCCTGAACAACGTCGCGTACGGGATCATCATGCAGGAGCTGGAGCGCGGAGACTCAGGGCTCCGCTCCTTCGCATCGGTCCAGGGCGCCCTCGTGATGTATCCGATCTTCGCCTTCGGTTCCGAAGAGCAGCGTCGCGAATGGCTTCCGAAGTTGGCGACGGGCGAGAAGATCGGGTGCTTCGGCCTCACGGAGCCCGACTTCGGATCGAATCCCGGCGGCATGCTGACGCGCGCCGTAAAGGACGGAGATGAATGGGTGCTGAACGGCGCCAAGATGTGGATCACCAATGGCTCGATGGCCGACGTGGCGATCATCTGGGCCAAGACGGGCGACATCGACGACGTCAGCTCCATTCGCGGCTTCGTCGTGGAGACGGACCGCGAGGGTTTCAGCGCCAAGGACCAGGAGGGCAAGCTGTCGCTGGCGGCCTCAGACACCAGCGAACTGGTGCTACAGGACGTCCGTGTCCCCGAGTCCGCGCTCCTGCCGAACAGCGGCGGCCTGAAGAGTTCGTTGATGTGCCTCACGCAGGCCCGCTATGGAATCGCCTGGGGTGCGATCGGCGCGGCGATGGCCTGCTTCGACGAAGCGGTGGACTACGCCAAGAACCGTATCCAGTTCGCCGGTAAGCCGATCGGGGCCACGCAGATCCAGCAGATACGGCTGGCCGAGATGCTGACGGAGATCACCAAGGCCCAGCTCCTGGCCCTGCAGCTCGGCCGGCTGAAGGATGCCGGCACCTACACGCCCCAGCAGGTCTCGATGGCGAAGCGGAACAACGTGGACATGGCCTGCGAGTGCGCGCGGGAGGCTCGGCGGCTACTCGGGGCGAACGGGATCCTGATCGAATACCAATCGATGCGTCACATGGCCAACCTGGAATCCGTGTACACCTACGAGGGGACGCACGACATTCATGGCCTGATCCTGGGGCTGGAGATCACGGGGATCCCGGCGTTCGACTAGCCGGCGTCGGCCTGGCCCGCGGCGTCGGGCGGCAGCGTCATGCGTCGCTTCTGGTCAATCAGGGATTCGGTGAATTCCTGCCGTTCGGCCAGGAAGTCGAGTCGCTGATCGAAGCCGTCGAACTGGTTTCGCATCTCCAGAAGTTCGACCTCGATACGTGCCAGCAGGTCACGCTCCGGCGTGCTCTCGTGCCGGATCTTCACCCATTCCTCGATCGCCTTGCCGAGTCGGCGGCTGATCGGAAACAGCAGGATGAACGTCCCGATCAGGAACACCATGGTGAGGATGGCCAGCAGCTCCGCGATTTCGTACGGCATGAACGGGTCCTCCAGATGACGTGATCGGGACGAGCCTTTCGACCTCCACTCCTACGCCCCGACAAGGGCGGCGGTTTCATTCGGTCTTGTGCCGGCCACGGCACGGACGTAGCATTTTCGCCCGTCCTCACGCGCCCGTAGCTCAATTGGATAGAGCGTCTGGCTTCGGACCAGAAGGCTGGGGGTTCGAGTCCCTCCGGGCGTATCTTGTAACTTGTTGTCAGCCAGTAGGCTATGGCCGTAGCGTTGCCACGTTTGACCCCGGCCTTCTGGCCCGCTGGGTCAGTTCTTGGTCCAGATCGGCCCGCTGAACAAGCGTTTTCCCTTGTCTGCCTGAGCGGCGCTCCGAGTCACTGGCCCCTATATTGATCCCACCCCCTCGTTCCTCAAGAGGCGTTTATGCCCGACCTCCTGGAACGACTGAAGTCAGCACTTGCCGACCGCTACGCTGTCGAGTCAGAGATCGGCCGCGGCGGAATGGCCGTGGTGTTCCTCGCCGAGGACCTGCGGCATCACCGCAGGGTCGCCCTCAAGGTCCTGCATCCCGAGCTCACGGCCACACTGGGTGCCGAGCGGTTCCTGCACGAGATCGAGACGATTGCGAGCCTCAACCACCCCCACATTCTTCCCCTTCACGACTCCGGCGAAGCGGACGGGCTGCTGTACTTCGTGATGCCTTATGCCGAAGGTGAGTCGCTGAGGCAGCGTCTCGACCGGGAGAAGCAACTGGCGGTGGACGAGTCGGTCAGGATCGCGGTCGAGGTTGCGGACGGACTGGACTATGCGCACCAGAAGGGAGTAGTCCACCGCGACATCAAGCCGGGCAACATCCTGCTGTCGGCTCGTCACGCCGTGATCGCCGACTTCGGCATCGCGAGAGCCATCGAAGTCGCCAGAGCCGACAGGGTCACAAGCACCGGGCTCGGGGTCGGGACGCCCCTGTACGCCAGCCCCGAGCAGGCCACCGCACAGGAGACGCTGGACGGGCGCACGGACATCTACTCGCTCGGTTGTGTGCTGTATGAGATGTTGGCGGGTGAACCGCCGCTGACCGGCTCGACGCCGCAGATGATCCAGGCGAGGCGACTGTCGGAGACACCGACGGCCCTCCACGCCCTTCGCGACACGGTGCCACCGGCACTGGACCACGTGATTGCCCGCTCGTTGGCCCGGATTCCTGCCGACCGCTACGCCACGGCTTCGCAGTTCGGGCAGGCGCTCCAGGCGGTCCTGTTCGCGGCGACACCGGCAGATCTTTCTGCAACGCCCGGTGAGCTGCCCACGACTCCGGCGGCGGTCGCCCCGGAGCCGAAAAAGAAGGTGCCTCGCTGGGTGCTCTTCGCCGTCCCCACCCTCGGGATTTCGGTCGTTATAGCCGGTGTGATGCTGGGGCTCTCGAGCGCCTGGTTGGGACGCGGACCGTTACAGATCACGATCTCCAACATTCGTTCACTGACGAGCGACCCCGGCCTCGAGTTCCAGCCCGCGATCTCACCCGACGGGAGTGAGGTGGCGTACGTCGAAGGTCCCATCGGGAACCCGCGCATCGTCGTGCGGAGCGCCATCGACGTTGGCCGCGGAGGCGAGACGTATCCCGGCGAGGAGGCGAGTGGGCTCCATTGGCTCCCGGCGTGGACGCCTGATGGCGCGTCCCTAAGCTTCTTTGCCTGTCAACTCAGAGTTCCGGGGGAACTCGGATCGGACTGCGGCTGGAAGGAGGTGGGAAGTCGCGGTGGCCCCGTCCGGAGCGCCGGTGTCCCGCGCGCGTCGAGCCGCTACGCGTGGTCCAGGGATGGAACGCGCGTGGCGTTCTCGGTCCGCGACAGCATCTTCGCTTTTTCGACAGACAACCCTGAGCCCGAGTTGCTGGGCGTGCACACGGTCGATACGTGGCAACCTCACTCGCTTGCCTGGTCACCCGACGGGCGATGGATCGCCTACGTGAACGGCAACCCGTGGTGGAGGAATAGCGCGAACGTGTTCCGCGCGTCCATCTGGATCCTGGATGGCAACGGCGGAGAACCAGTTAGGGTGACGGACGAAGAGCATATGAGCGTGAGCCCTCAATGGCTTCCCGACAGCGGTCATCTCCTGTTCGTGTCCAACCGGGATGGCCCCAGAGGTGTCTACGTGGTCGAAGTGGGTTCTGATGGACCCCGAGGGCTCCCACGAAGCCTGCTCCCTTCTTCGGATCCCCACTCCATCTCGATCTCTGCGGATGGCCGGAGACTCGCCTACTCCAAGTTCACGGCAACGCAGAACATCTGGTCGATTCCCATTCCGCGGTCCGGTTCGGTCTCGATCCGTGACGCCGTCCCGGTCACCGAGGGCAATCAGGTCATCGAAACCCACGCCTTGTCCCCAGACAGCGAGTGGATCGCTTTCGAGAGCGACATTGGGGGAGGGTTTGACATCTACAAGATGCCGTTAGAAGGTGGACCCTCCCAGTTGGTCGCCGACATCACTGGCAATGCGTTCACTCCTGACTGGTCCCCGGATGGCAACGAAATCGCATTCTTTTCCCCGGTCGAAGTATTCGTCGTGTCGGCGGACGGCGGCGCTCCGCGGCAACTCACGGAGTTCCCTGGCCGCGATGTCGCCCCGGACTGGTCGCCGGATGGACTCGCCATCGCATATCTGTCTGACGGACCCCGAGGCGAAGGTCCTTACAAGGTCTGGATGGTATCTCGGGACAGCGTTGGCCTTCCCTGGAGCGACCCGGTCCAACTGACAGACTTCAGATGTTCGGACCCTGACTGGGCTCCCGACGGTGCGAGCCTGGTGTGCGACACGGAGGAGGATGAGCTGGCGCGAGTGTCCAGGGATGGGGAAGTTCTTTCACGCTACGATCCCTGGACAGCCGGGCAACAGGTGCTCGGTACGTTCCGGTTCTCACCTGATGGTTCGAGGATCTACTTCCTAGGCGCACACGAGGACGGCTCTCGGGGCGTGTGGTGGATCCCGGCCAACGGGGGGGATGCTACCCAGGTGGTTGCGTTCGACGATCCTTCCGTGGCCGTCCTGGAAGGCTTCCTCACCGTGGGTCCGGAGAACCTCTATCTCACCGTCGCCGAATACGAGAGCGACATCTGGGTGATGGATCTGGACTGGTGAAGGCGGGCTCATCGAAATTGGCTCGGGTCAGAATCTAGGTCAGCTTGGATGCTGTATTCTGCCATACTACCGGGCTTGGGATGCGTTAGAATACAGTAGGTAAGCCCTATCAGTACTGTATTTCTCGGTATTTTGGCCTGTTTCGAGGCCGACTTCGGACCAGAAGGCTGGGGGTAGTCCTGCGCGCGCATGTTGCGTGCTCGGAGGGCTTCGCCGCGAGTCCCTCCGGGCGTGCTGATTTCTCCGCAGTTGATCGGCTCACACAAGTTTGCGCCAGGGGTAGTTCTGCGCTTGCCTTCGGCAATGCTCGGAATGCTGCGCTGCTCGCAGCGGCGAGTCCCTCCGGGCGTACTTCTCTAAGTTGCCGTTGATCAGGGTGTTATCGAAGCGAGACGGTGAACCTGCGGTAGTCTCTTCTGGTTCCTGGGTCTGAATCTGGGTCCGAACAACCTCAAAGGGTCCGCCCGCCGGTTGCTACTGCTTCCATCGTTTCTGGGTCGGGGTG
>JBDGWG010000088.1:0-7136 GCA_039585235.1 Gemmatimonadota bacterium
CGGCCACCGCCTCCCGTTTCGAGCGTGACGAGGTCTCACCTTACGCCGACTAGGCGTGCGTGCAAAGACAAGGCTAGCTCAGGAGAGCGACTGCTGAACTGAGGCAATCACCCGGGCGATCTCCTGCGCCGGATTGCCCTGCAGCCTAGACAGCAACAGGTCGGCGATCTCCCCCCGGGGGTCGCCCCCGTAGCGCAGATCCTCCGCGAAGCGAATCTGTGGTCCGAGATCTATCCACTCGGGTTCATCCCTCAGATAGCGGATCGCGTACATGCACGCGTCCAGGTACCCGAAGTCCAGGTTCCCCTCGAGCGCCAGCAGAACGGGATCACAGAATGCCTGGTCCAGATAACCAGAGTTGACAAGCTCCCTCGGGAACAGCCAAGTGGAAATCCAGCGCTCTCCGAACCAGTAAGTGACCAGTGCAGGGCTTTCGGGCGACCTGTTCTCGAGCTCCACTACCGTGTACGAAAGCCACACCGGTCGGGAGAGAACGAGGCACGGTTGTTCTCTAGTCCCCCACCCCCGTATCGCAACACCAATGTTCGTGCGGGGCACGGCTTTCTCCTTGTTCGTCTGGGGCGCTCCCAGCCCTATGGACCACAGCGGAGAAAGCGAGGCAAGAAAACGAAAGGGGCCCGTCCGCGATCGCGGGCAGGCCCCCTGCCGCGCTTTAGAAGGAGGTCCCATTGAAAGCCGGCGCGCCTTCAAGCTGCGGAGTAATCAAATCCGCGCCGACTGACCGCCCAAAGGGCGATCGGACTCTACAAATCTAGCTATTCTTAGTCGTCCAGGCCATCCTAGTCGGCCTCCATAATGAAGACCTAATGACTGCGCACAATGAAGTAGCCCGCGTTTGACTCTTTCGAGACACAGTGGCTTCCTCGGTGCGTCTCATACTCGGTTTCCGGCATGCCGTGCATGTGCTCCTCACCACAGTGGGGGCAGGTGATCCACACGAGCAGGTGCCCGGGAACACTGGGATTGGGCTCTTCGCGAACCACCTTCGCCCTCGGAATGTCGTCGCTCTCAGTCATAGCCATCCCTACCAAGATTGAAGTTGCTGGGTCCGGTCCTGGTTGCTGCGCCTAGTCAGTGTTCAAGTGTTACTTCGGTCGGCTCAAATGCCCTTCGATAGGGAGCAAGAACTGAGCCTTCGGAGTAATGCTGCGGGAGTCCAACCTAACTCGAACGAATACATAGCGTTACACGATAACGCTGACGCCCAATGATCCAACAGAATGCAGGTCCGAAACCGCGTAACGTCCGGATTCACCGCGCATCGCCGGCAGGGCCGGTTAGCACGGTCTATTCGTAGCGCCCTGTAGCCGGCCCGAGTGCCTTCAGAACCCCACGACGATGCCCAGGCGAACCATCATGGGCAGCTGGTTCCGAAGCGGTGCACCAAAATCGGGATTCGGGATGCTCTGAGCCGCCACCAGCTCCTCGTAGGAAGATAGGAAGTTCGCTTGCGCGGGGTCGACCGCGAGGAATTTCTGCTGATCGACCCATACAGGCGAACGCTGGCTACCCAGGTGGAGCACGTCCAGCACGATCCGGCTGCTCGGACCCGTCCTGACCAGGCCGCGAAGATTATAGGCAAACCGCAGGTTGAGGTCCCAGATCGACGGAGTTCTGCCCGCCGAACCTCGTTCGACGAGGAAGATCGGCCGGAACAGACCCGTCGCCCCAAACTCGTTGAGCGGCGTCCCGCTTTGCCACACGAAGAAGGTCCCCAGGTCGAGGCCGAAATCGAAGCGATAGGAACCCGACAGCTTGAACGCGTGCGTCCGGTCGTTGGGCAGAAGCCCGGTGCTGTTGGTCCCCTGAGACTCCAGCTGGAGGCTGAGGAAGTTGCCGGGGTTAGTCATTCCAGCATCGGAGTCGAACTGCCCGGTGTAGTTGCCCTCGCTGCGTGACAGGACATAGGACCCGGTCACGTTGAGGCGCGGACTCAGCCAGCCTGCAGTCAGCTGCAACGCCGTATATGTGCGCTTGGCCTGGGGTATGAAATCGATATCCCCTTCGCCGAGGTTGCCCAGGACAAACAACTCTGTATTGGCGTCCAGCCCTGTCCCCACAGCAGCGCGCAGCACCCGCCGAATTCCCTGGATGTTCAGGAGCAGGTGGCTCCCGACGGCCCGCTCGTATCCGAGCACGAATTCGTCAGTACCCTCGCCTTTCAGGCCGTCAACACTCGGTGAGCCCGCACAGCATGGCTCAGTGGCTACAAACTCCCCCGCGATGGAGTCGGGAAACACGCGTGGGTCAACGTTCACATAAGTCAGCAGACGGTTGTCGAAGCCCCCGAACAATTGTGCCGCCCAGGCGGTCGTGAACTGCTGGTAGTAGCGCCCGTAGGAGCCGAAGATCTTCTGTGTACCCAACGTGCCCGGCTGAAAGATGAGGCCGAGTCTCGGCTGAAACTGGTCCGTGATGGACTGGCTCTCTGCCGGGCCGGACAGGTACTGGCCGTCCCAGCGGAGGCCGGCGTTCAGGCGCCACCTGGTGCCGATGAGCCAGGAATCCTGCACGTAAACGGTTGGCACCCGGTTGTGCACCGTGTTGTCGAGGTCAGCCACCAGGGCCAGGTAGACCGTGTCAGTGACGGACATGCCGGCTGTGTCTAGCTGAGTCTGGCTGAACCTCCGCATGCTGCCGGGGGTCTTGAAGCTAAGCCGAGCCTTGGAGCGGTTGTCCTGATACTCGACCCCGGCCTTGAGTGTGTGATTGCCCGCGAACCGGGTGGCGGCGACGCGGAAGCCAGTCCGGCTGCTGTTCCGATCGTTGTCTTCTCTTAGACCGCCGGATAGGGACAGCACATCCAGATCGTTGAGCAACGGCTCAGCCCGCCCGATCTCCGTGTCCCCGGTCAGGTTGGATCTGCGTGAGTAGCGATACAGCGTCCCTTCGAGCAGCAGGTTCTGGCTGAACATCGTTTGACCTGCCAGGGAGAGGCTGGTGCCACCCTGCTCCTCAAACCCGAGCAGTGGATCGGGGTTCACCACAGACGTGAAAGGCTCGCCGCTCGCGAGGGCGGGCGAGGCGATGTGGTGTACCGACGGATCGCCCAACACCGTGAAGGTCGCCTCGCTCCGGTCACTGATCTGCCAGGTGAGCTTGCCGGCGAATTGATGCGTTGTGAGCTCGTCCTGATGAACGCCCGCGCCGGGGATATCGATGTTCTGACTGGTGAACTTCGGGTTGTAGGCGGCAGAGTACCACAGGCGGTCCCTCGCGATCGGGCCGCCCAGACTGACGCCGACGTCCCAGGTGGTGAAATCCTGCGGGACGATGTCGGCAGCGCCCGGGCGCGCGTCACCGGACAGCCCACTGCCGCTAAAGTATCCGAAGCCTTCAGCCCTGAATTGGTTGCCGCCGGAATACGTGATGACATTCACGATGCCGCCGAGCGTATTGCCGAACTCCGCCTGATATCCCCCCTCCTTCAGGTCGATCGCCTGGATGAAGTTGTACGGGAGGCCCATCCCGGCCGTACCACCGAAGTCGTTGAAGTTGAACCCGGGATCGGTGACGTTGACACCGTCGATGTAGTACATGTTCTCGAGCCCTGTCGCCCCGCCGATGTTGGCCTCGTCGCCGTAGAAGCTCGTGTTGGCTTGCGGGAGCTGCGCGAGGATCGATCGATAGTCGCGATCACTGGGTAAGGTCTCGAAGAACTCTGACTCGATGCCCGCGCCGATGACGGTTGTAGTGAGATCGATCACGGGTCGCTCGCCCCACACGATGAGGCTGGGGAGCTCGATGGCCTCGACTTGCAGGCGGATGTCGCTGAGGGTCGTCGTCTGTGCGAGCCGAACTGCGACATCCTGATATACTGCCGGCTGATGTCCGAGGAGCTCGATACGCACCTCGTACGAGCCGACCGGCACCGCCAGAAGCTGGAAGACGCCTCCCCTGTCGGTGACCGCGGACCGGGACCCGAGGAGGTTGGGCCCGTGAACCGTAACCTGCGCACCAGCAAGAGGTACATCCTCAGCCGAGCGCACGCGACCTTGGAGGCTCCCGGTGACATCCTGCGCGAGGGCGGGTGATGCGGCGACCAGCAGGGCTCCGAGAATGCCAACGGCCGTCTTCACAACGGGACCACCTCGATCATGAATCGCCACGCAACCTGCCGCGAACGAAACGGGAAGACTCATCATTCACCGAACCCGACGCGTGCTCGTATGTCCTGGAATCTCGGATCGCTTTGCAACGCGTCGAAGTAGAACCACTGGCCCTTTCCGAACACTGTGTTGAGCCACAAGCTGCGATCCCCATAAGCCTGTTCCAGCCAGGCGATCGCCTCATCATGATCCCCGAGCCCCATGTAGAGTCTGGCAACGTTCACGGGCTCGACGTATGAGTCTTCCGCGTGCCGGAGGAGAATTGCCAGCAGCTGCTCGGCCTCCGCGCGTTTGCCGGCCATCGCATACGCGTATCCCAGGTTTGGAATCACCATCAGACTGTTGTCGTATCGCTCGTAGGCGGCCTCGTGGGTTATGATCGCCTCGTCATACTGACCGAGAGCAGAGAGGGCATCACCCAGACTCAGCAATGCGATCAAACCCGAATCCGCCTGCACGGCTCGGCGACCTTCCTCTAGTGCCTCCTCATATCGCCCGGCGAGCTGGTACCGAAATTCCAGGTTACCCCGGACGAACGAGTTTGTGGGCTCCAGTTCGACAGCAATCTTCATCTCGGCGATCGCCTCGTCGTGGCGACCGACGTCGCTGAGCCCGTGGGAGTAGAAAAGGTGAGCGTTCGCGTTATTGGGCTCGAGTTCGATCCCCCTCTTGAATTCCCGCTCGGCCGTTGGCCAGTCCCCGTTGTAGTCCTTCATGACGAGGCCGTACATCGTGTGTGCCGGGCCGAGCGATTCGTCGATCTCGAGTGCTTGGATCAGCAGTCGCTTCATCTCGGGGTAGTAGTCCCGCGGCGCCAGAGAGGCGAACTCGGCATTGAACCCCAGCGCGAGTGCCTGGGCCGCATAGGCCAGGGCGAACGTCGAGTCCAAAGCAATCGCCTGGTCGTAGAACTCGAGGCTCTGCCGCAGCGACTCGGCCGTCATAATCTGGAAGGCTCGCCGCCCCAGGAGGTAGAGATTGTAGGCGGAATCACTCTGCGTCGGCAGGCGATCGAGTTGAGCGAGCTCGCTCGACGAGATGCCAGCGCCCAGGGCCTCGGCGATCTCCTGGACGACCCGGCTCTGCATGGAGGTGATGCCCGCCACGGTAAGTTCGTCCTGGAACTCGTTGGCCCACACAAGCTCCTCGTCGTCGGTGCGGACGAGGTCTGCCACGAATCGCACCTCGCTACCTGTTTCGTCCACGCCGCAATTCAGGAAGTAGCCGGCCTGCTCCTCAGCCGCGATCTCGGACGGGCTCCTCTCGCTGCCCCGATATTTCCTCATTGTTGACCAGGACCTGGGGCGGAGCTGCGCCGTCTTCCGCAACTTGATCCTGCGCGGCGTCACGGCTTCGGTTCTCGCATGGCAGGACGGCCACCACCGGGAAAGCCTCTGCGGTCGGCGAGCGCAGAGTGGACAGGACCGCCCAGCTGGTCCCCACCACGGCCACGGAAACGGCGAGGATCAGCGCCCGGCGGCGGCGCGCCCGGCTCACCTCGGGCTGGGGCGGCTCCCGTAGCGCCTCGCCGAACGCCTCGGCGGTCGGGTAGCGGTCGGCAGGCGCTTTGGCCAGCGACCTCCCGATAACAGCTTCCACACCTTCGGGAACGGTCTCTCGTGCCGCACGCAGGCTCGGCACGGATTCCGTGGACTTGCGAGCCAGGATGACCTGCGACGTCGCCCCGGTGAACGGAGGATCGCCCGCCAGCATCTCGTACAGCACGCAGCCGAGCGCGTAGACGTCACCGCGACCATCCGTGTACGCTTCCCCACCCGCCTGCTCCGGACTCATGTACGCGGGCGTACCCATCGCGAGACCGGTCTGTGTGAGCCGTTCCCCGCCGGCGGTGGCGATCGCTTTGGCAATCCCAAAGTCAGCCACGATCGCGTGCCCGGCCTCGAACAGAATGTTCTCCGGCTTGATGTCGCGATGTACGATCCCCTGGTCATGGGCATAGCTCAGGACGTCGGCTACCTGTTGGGCAATCTGAAGTGCGTCCTCCAGTGGAAGCTGCTTCTCTCGGTCAAGTCGATCGCGCAGGGATTCGCCGTCGATGAACGGCATGACATAGAACAGGAATCCGTCCGCCTCTCCCGAGTCGAAAATCGGCAGGATCCGAGGATGCACGAGCTTCGTGGCAATCTCGATCTCGCGCAGGAATCGCTCGGCACCGAGAGAGGCTGCCAGCTCGGGTTGAAGGACCTTGATCGCGACCTGGCGGTGGTGCTTCAGGTCCTCGGCCAGGTACACTACGGCCATCCCGCCGCGGCCGATCTCCGCCTCGACGGCGTAACGGTCCGCCAGTGCTGACTTCAGTCGTTCCAATAGATGGGGCATGAATGCCTCTGAGGAACGAGGGGATGGAATCAATATAGGGGATGGAGGCTTAGAGCGCCTGTCGTGTCGCTGCAGGCGTCCGAACCTTGGCGGAACAACCGGAGTCCACTTTGCCCGTACTTTGCCCGAAAGCAGAGTAAGGGAGAGAATCCTGAGAAGCCTATTCAGAGGCTCCGTCTTGACCCGTGTCTTGACCCGACGCTATGGGTGAAGGCAGACTTAGCAGACTATCCCGAACCAGAGATTGCCCCGTCCTGTCTGCCTTGTTCCCCAGAGGCCACCCCAGCAACCGCGTTCCTAATCCGAAGGTCGCGCGTTCGAGTCGCGCCGGGGTCATTCTTCCAACTGCTTCAGGGCGTTCCGGTTACAAGAGTCGCTGGCGTACTTTGCCCGAAAGCAGAGTAAGGAAGAGAAGGATGAGAAGCCTCCCCGACTTTGGATGTACTTTGGATGACCCCTGGTGGGACAGTTTCGGGGACAGATCGGGCTCGCTGCTTTAGAAAGGCTTGCAGTAAGAGGGTAAGGCTACGTGTCTTCGAGTCCAGCGACCTCGCGGAGCGCTGCGTTGACGGCCTCGGAGGTCGGAAAGACGGCCGCGACATCGGGCTCCAGCACTACGACTCTCGTACCTTCCTTGAACCTGGCGGCATACTTGCCGCGCTGCCC
>JBDGWG010000089.1:0-5924 GCA_039585235.1 Gemmatimonadota bacterium
TCGCGGATGAGCGCGCACGCCGCTCCGCCTCCCACGGACCTGCCGTACGCCACGATGCGCCCGGGATCGACGTCCGGCCGGGACACGAGATAGTCGTACGCGTCGGCCATGGTCCGCGTGATCGAATCCTCGGACGGGCTCCCCCCGGACCGGCCGTAGCCCGGATACTCCACCAGCAGGACGCCGAGGCCCCAGCTTCGAACGATTTCGAACTCGTCCAGCCAATAGTCGATGAGCTCGCCATTGCCGTGCGTGAACACCAGGACGGGAGCCGGCCCGGCGGTCACGGCGCTCATGGGTGACAGGTACCACGCCTCGACCGCTCGATCGGACCCGACCCACGTGACTTCCACGTCGGGTCTTCCTTCGGCGGGCGAGCGGACCGGCGGTGCCGGGCGCGGGAATAGGACGGATCGCTGGAGGATGAAGGCGAGCCCCAGATATCCGAGGGCTCCGATCAGGCCCAGCAGCACGATGGTCATCAGTGGCTTCATCCGGGACAAGATAGCAACTTTCGGTGTGAACCCGCTTCCGAGGTGACGATCATGACCGACCCGCGGCTCGCCGAAGTCCTTCACCTTCTCGATCCCCCGGCCGGGGCGAGACCCTGGTACGGAGGTGCCACGGCTCTCGGCTCTCTGCGCGGGGTCGGACATCAGCAGGCGGCCTGGAAGCCGAGCCCGGACAGGCACAGCATATGGGAGCTGGCTCTGCACATCGCGTACTGGAAGTATGCGGTCCGCCGCCGCCTTGATGATTCCGTGCCTCGAGGCGCCTTCGCGCGATCGCCCGCGAATTGGCCGCGAATCCCGGACGAACCGGACGAACGTGCCTGGAAGAAGGATCGCGCTCTGCTCCGCGAGGAACACGAGGCGCTTGTCGCGGTCGCCCGGGCTCTCGGCACGGACCGCCTGGACAGCCGTGACGCGAAAGGCGACTACCGGGCGCTCGATCTACTGTTCGGGGTGGCCACCCACGACGTGTATCATACCGGGCAGATCCAGCTGATGAAACGCCTCTACCCTAAGCTGCGGGGCGGCGTCACGGCCTGAACCCGCCCGCCTGCCAGATGGCGAGCGAGTCCATCGTGATCCCCACCGCCCAGTGGAGAAGCGCGCCGAACACCCAGCTACGGCTCTTCAGGGCGAGGTATCCGAGCAGGAGACCCGCGGGAACGGCCATGAACACCTCGATCGGTGGCTTCCCCACATGGACCAAAGCGTAGGGAATGACCATGATGAAGAGGCTCAGATACCCGAACCTGGGGTACAGCCCGAACGTCATGAAACCTCGAAAGAACCCCTCCACGCCCATGAACTGGATTCCATAGGCAAGCTCCCACAGGCCGAAATGCGTCCAGCCGCGGATGGCGTTGTCGTACATCGGGTACTTGGCCTGAAAGGCTGGCATGAAGCTGGCCGCGACCAGAATGGGCACCATCACGAGGAACATGAGCAGGTACAGCCAGGCGTGCGATGTCACTCCGCGGAGGCGGTAACCGAAGTCGGAAGGTCGCCGGCCGATCCACAAGACGATGACGAGGACGGGGAGCAGGATCCGGATCAGTACGCTGGAGACGCCCCAATACAGGTAGGGCAGCGTGAAGTAGTATTCGTGGTCCGCCTCCCAACCGATCCAGCCGGCCACTGCCGGCAGATTGGCAGTGAGGAAGTTGGGCCGACCCCAGATCGCGAACACGATCAGAAGGAGCGCGGACGCGATCAGTACCTGGGCGGCGAGCCGGTCCTCCGGTCGGTCCCACATCGACCGCCAATCCCGGCGCACCGCGGGCAGAAAACCGCGAAGCCCGGCGAGCCGGCCGCCGGCCTGGCTACCCTCTGAGTCGATCATGGGCACAACCTACGGCGGGCCCCTTCGGCCTCGCCACGGCCGCTCCTTGACTTTCGCCCGGTTTCCGGCGATCTTTCTTCCCACACAACAAGCACGACTTGAAGCAGTGCGGTAATGGATTAGACAGAACAACGGTTTTTCTCTGGGGGGCCTGTTCGAACGGGTCGCCCTTTTTTTGTGGCAAGTGCCACAGACCCCGCGCGGGGGGACGCCGCGAGAGTGTCAATCAGTCGGGTGGTACGGATTGTCCGGACTCCGACCTTGGCAACAACACATCAGGAGCAGGACACATGCGTACCAAGGGAACAGTGAAGTGGTTCAGCGACGAGAAGGGCTTCGGCTTCATCACGCTGGAGGACGGTGGCAAGGATTGCTTCGTCCATCATTCGGCCATCCAGGCCGAGGGATTCAAGTCGCTCAAAGAGGGTGACGTCGTCGAGTTCGACGTGGTGCAGGGTCAGAAGGGCCCCGCTGCGGAGAACGTGACTGTCGTTACTTGAGCTTCATAAGCCGTAACAGCCCGTAAGGGCCGAGCGGGCCGTCTCGTTTGACGAGGCGGCCCGCTCATTGCTTGCGCCTCCCGTGGCCCTGTCTAACTTAGCGGCCGCTAGCTCGAGGACCGTCGTACGTCCAGTGCCGCAGGATCGACCGATCACACTCGACGACGTAGAGTGGGATGAGGGCTGGCTCACCATTGCGGCTCAGGCGTGCACAGGACGCGATGTTCGGGTAGCGCCTCACGCGGCGAGCTGCCGAGCGATGACGACGGACTCAATCTGATGACGACACACACAGGCACCATCATGGACTTCTCTAAATCACTGTCGCTGGTCGAGCGCTTTCACTCGCGGATCCCCGGTGGGTCGCACACCTACGCCAAGGGAGACGACCAATATCCGGCACACATGCTGCCCTACGTCGTGCGGGGCGAGGGCTGTCGCATGTGGGACGTGGACGCGAACGAATTCATCGAATGGGGCATGGGGCTGCGAGCCGTGACCCTTGGCCACGCTTATCCGCCCGTCGTCGAGGCAGCCCGGAGGGCCATGCTCGACGGCACCAATTTCATCCGTCCGACGCTGATCGAACTCGAGGCGGCCGAAGCCCTCTTGGACATCATCCAGGGCGCGGACATGTCAAGTTCTCCAAGGACGGCTCGGACGCGACGTCCGGTGCCGTGCGAGTGTCGCGGGCTTACACGGGACGCGACCTGGTCGCCAGGTGTGCGAACCAGCCATTTTTCTCGGTCGATGACTGGTTCATCGGGTCCACTCCCATGTCGGCCGGAATTCCTGCAGCCATACGTGAGCTGACGGTCAGCTTCCGGTACAACGACATCGAAAGCGTCGAACAGCTCTTTGAGCGTTATCCCGATCGGCTGGCCTGCGTGATCCTGGAGCCCGAGAAGTACGACCCTTCGGAGGACGGTTTCCTGGAAAAGCTCCGCGCTCTGTGCGATCGCCACGGGACTGTGCTCATCTTCGACGAGATGATCACAGGCTTCCGGTGGCACCTCGGCGGCGCCCAGGCGTTCTACAAGGTCGTCCCCGACCTGAGCGCATGGGGCAAGGGCATGGCAAACGGCTTCAGCGTTTCAGCGCTCGCCGGCAAGAAGGAGATCATGGAGCTAGGCGGACTGCTGCACGACAAGGAGCGGGTATTTCTCCTGTCCGGGACGCACAGCGCAGAGACGCACGGGCTCGCAGCAGCGATGGCCACGATGAAGGTGTTCCGGGAAGAGCCCGTGATCGAGACGATGTGGAAGCAGGGGCAACACCTGGCGGACGGCCTCGAGCGTGCGATCGCCGATCAGGACCTGGAGTCTCACATAGGGCTTTTCGGCCGCCCTTGCTGCCTTGTATACGGGACCAAGGATGCGGAGGGGCACCCTTCCCAGCCGTTCCGCACCCTGCTTCTCCAGGAGGTTATGAAGCGCGGGGTCATTGCCCCGAGCCTGATCATCTCCTACTCGCACGACGACGAGGCAATAGACCGAACGGTGCAGGCTTTCCATGGCGCTTTTCGAGTGTACCGGAAAGCTCTGGACGAGGGGATCGACGTTTACCTCGAGAGCCGACCGGTGCAGGCCGTGTGGCGCACCTTCAACGACTATCGCCTCGGATAGGGGAGAAAGGCCGGCCGGTGGGTTTTCTCGCTGCCGCAGTCCAGCTCAACTCGACCTCTGACGAAGAGGCGAACCTGGAGCAGGTCGAAGCCCTGGTCCGGCGGGCCACGAGCTACGGAGCGAGGTTCGTCGCGACTCCGGAGAACACGAACTACCTGGGACCGCATGAAGAAAAGGTCCTGCGGGCCCAGTCGCTGGACGGACCGGTGTGCCGCGTCTTCTCGGATCTGGCCCGCGAGCTAGACATCCACCTGTTGCTCGGGTCCTTCAATGAGAAGAGTCACAATCCACGCCGGTGCTTCAACACCTCTGTCCTCTTCGGACCCACCGGCGATCGGCTGGCCCTATACCGAAAGATCCACCTGTTCGACGCGGACATATCGGCGGATACCCGTTTCACGGAATCGGACTCGATCGAACCGGGCATCCAGGTCGTCGTCGCCCCGACGGAAACGGGGACGATCGGAATGAGCATCTGCTTCGACTTGCGCTTCTCGTGGCTGTATGGCGAGCTGCGGGCGCGCGGGGCGGAGCTGATCACGGTGCCCTCGGCCTTCACGGCCCGGACGGGGAAGGACCACTGGCATGCCCTTCTCCGGGCCCGCGCGATCGAGACCCAATCCTGGGTGATCGCCCCGGCCCAGACAGGGAAGCACGACGATCACGGGCTCAGGGAAAGCTACGGTCACTCCCTGATCGTGGATCCGTGGGGGACGGTCGTGGCCGACGCCGGAGACGCTCCCGGGCTCGCCGTGGCCGCGGTCGACATCGATCGCGTCCACGAAGTGCGGCAGGCGATCCCGATGCGGAGCCCGCGCGAACACGGCTAGCTCGGACGGGTTCCAGCGCCCCGCGTTCGGCGGGCTATTCACATACCCGGGAGGCTCGATGCACCCTCGTCAATTCGTCGGCGCCTGCTTTGCCCTTCTAGTGTTCTGCTGCGCCGGCTGCAAGAGACCGGATTCCGGCAGTGTCAGCGCCCTGACTCAGGGCGACAACGCAGTCACCGATGCGGTCGCCGAAGCGCTCGCGATCGCAGACGAGTACGTCGCCGGCTACTACGACGAGTTTCCTGAAGAGGCTTATGAGACGGGCTATCCGGCAGCCCTCGATCGCATGGGGGACCACGGTCCGACAGCGCGCGAGGCGTGGAAGGCCCGAGAGGATTCCTGGCTGTCTCGCTTGCGCGCCATCGAGCCTGCATTGCTGGAGGGGACGGAAGCGGCCGTCCCCTACACGTTTTCCCGCGAACGCCTGGAGGCTGCCTCGCCAAGCAGCCGGTCGGCACGGAGCGGGCACGGTCCAACGCGATCTCTCGCGCGAGCGACGTCGCGAGGTTTGTCGATACGGAGATCGGGAACCTCCGCATCGGAATCGAACAGGGCTTCACGGCTCCGCGCTCCAACGTAGAGCGCGTGATCGGTCAACTGGACGTCCTGCTCTCCGTGTCGGCCGAGGAAACGCCCTATTTCGATCCGGCGACGCGGGATGGCGACGAAGCCTTCGGGACGGAGCTCGCAACCGTGATCTCAACGGAAATCTTCCCGGCCGTGCGGCGCTACCGCGACTTCCTTGCCCAGGAGTATCTGCCCGTCGCTCGCGAGGAGATCGGTGTGACGTCTGACCCGGGCGGCCGCGACTGTTACCTGGCCTCCGTCCTGTTCCACGCAACGCTTCCCCTCACTCCCGAGGAGATCCACGAGGCGGGGCTCCGTGAGATGGAGCGCATCCACGCCGAGATGAGCGAGATCGGCCGAATCAGCTTCGGCACCGAGGACGTACAGGAGTTGATTCAGCTGGTGCGCGCCGACCCGGCGAACAGCTTCGAGACGCCGGAGGAGGTCGTGGCGTTCGCCGGGGACGCCGTGGATCGAGCGAAGGCCGCCATGCCGGACTGGTTCGGCTTCGTCCCGAGGGCTGAGGTCGCGCTTAAACCCTATCCGGACTA
>JBDGWG010000090.1:0-5581 GCA_039585235.1 Gemmatimonadota bacterium
TCGCCCAACGTCGTGTACTATTTCGGGGTCCCGGTCCAGCGCCTTCGCCACATTGGTCAGCGGCCCGAGAGTGACGAGCACGATCCCCGGATTCGATCGGATGGTCTCGATGAGGACGTCCACCGCGTCGCCCTCGACCGCCTCTCGCCCCGGCGCCGGATAGCCCCGATCCCCGAGTCCATCGCGTCCATGAAAGAACTGCGCGACCACCAGATCCCGCCGCAGCGGGGCCGCGGACCCCCGGTACACCGGGACATCGGCCCCTGACAACTCGACCGTGTACAGGGCGTTTTGCAGGGCCTGCTCGAGCTCTACGTTTCCGGCCACCACGGTGATCGCCTCCACCCTGACGTCGGGGTGGCGCAGGGCCATGAGCAAAGCGACGGCGTCATCGGAAGCGGTGTCCGTGTCGATGATGAAGCTTCGGGGCATCAGCCTTCGATCCGTGGCGCGGGACGATTGCGGCGAGCTGGGTCCTCAAGAATACCACATGCAAACGCACGAGCACACCGCCGATCTCGAGACGTTCATCCGCGCCATGCCGAAGGTGGAGCTGCATGTTCACCTCGAGGGGTCCATCCGCCCGGAGACCCTGCTGGACCTCGCGACGCGGAACCAGGTCGAACTCCCGGCTCGTTCCGTGGACGAGCTGCGCGAGTGGTACGCGTTCAAGAGCTTCGATCATTTCATCGAGGTATACCTGGCGGCGGCACGCTGTATCCAGACCCCGGCGGACGTGGAGCGAATCACCTCGGACTTCCTCGATGGACAGGCGGAACAGAACATCCTGCACAGCGAGGTCACGTATACGGCCTCCACACAGCGGATGCTGGCCGACATTCCACTCGACGACCAGCTCGAGGCGATCAATCGGGCCCGCACCAGGGCCGGGCGGGAGCATGGCGTGACGATGAGCCTCACGATCGACTATCCCCGCAACCTGGACCCGGACGAGTTCGTGGGCGTGGCGCGATGGGCGGTCGACAACATGTCGCGCGGAGTATCCGCCCTCGGACTGGGAGGGCCCGAAGTGGGATATCCGCCCGAGCTCTTCCGGCAAGCCTTCGCAGTGGCCCGGGAGGCCGGCCTGCCCAGCGTGCCCCACGCAGGAGAGACCGAGGGCCCCGAGAGCATCCGGGGGGCGCTTCGCGATCTGAACGCCGTGCGCATAGGCCACGGGGTGCGCTGCCTCGAGGACGCCGACCTCGTTGCCGAGCTTCGTGAGCGACAGGTACCGCTCGAGGTGTGTCCGACCAGTAACGTCTGCCTGGGCGTTGCGCCATCGTTCGCGGAGCACCCGTTGCCCCGCCTGCTCGATGCCGGACTCTACGTGACGCTCAACTCCGACGATCCGCCCATGTTTGGCACGACGCTGACCGACGAGTACCTCAAGGCGGCCGACACCTTTGGCCTGGGTGCTGCGGACGTGCGGGAGATGGTCAGAAGGGCGGCGGAGGCCACGCTGCTGCCGGCGGCGCAGAAGAAGGATCTGCTGAAGAGGGTGGACCAGGGCTTCGAGACGGGGTCGAATCGCGGCTCACTTTCCTGATCCGTTGATTCCTGCGGTTTCCCGTGCGCCGGTACCTCGAATCGCATAGTCATTCAGGCGTTCTGTCGACCCGCCGACCTGCGTGCGACGTACACCGGCGTTGCACTGGCGCGACATTGCCGCGCCGTCCAGATGCGGTGATTATTCGCGTCCGAGTAGTGTTCCCGAGACAAGGACAGGTGGACGGATGACCAGGTCCCGCGCCCGATCTCCCGTGTTGGCCGCAGCGCTCGCCCTACTTGCTGCTGCCTGCACGGTCGGTCCCGACTACGAGCCCCCCGACTTCACCGTCGAGACGGTGCCCGATCAGTGGCGTACCACGGTGGAGACGGAGATGGCCGCCGACACGACCGACCTCGAGATGTGGTGGGTCTCGTTCAACGACTCTCTACTGACAGAGCTGATCAAGCGGTCGGAATTCGGGAACCTGGATCTCCAGGCGGCCGTGGGTCGGGTGGCCGAGGCCCGCGCGATTCGCGGAGTGGCGAAGGGTGGCTATTGGCCCGACATCGTTCTCGGTGGTGCCTACAGCTACCAGAAGCTCAGCGAAAATGGCCTCCAGGGGGCCCAGGTACCGCCGGACGACGGAACGGGAGGGGGAGCCAGTTCCCTGCTCACCGAACCGTTCGACTCGTGGACTGCCGGCCTCAGCCTGAGCTGGGAGATCGACCTGTTCGGGCGCATCCGGCGCACGGTCGAAGCCGCCGATGCTCAGCTGCAGGCCTCGGTGGAAGACTACCGCGACGTGCTGGTCACGCTCTACGCGGAAGTGGGCTCGGCCTACGTAGATGCGCGAGCGTTCCAGACCCGACTGGACTTCGCGACACAGAACGTCTCCGCCCAGGAGAACAGCCTCGAGCTCACCCGGGATCGGTTCAACGCCGGGCTTACATCGGCCCTCGACGTGGCGCAGGCCGAGCAGAACCTGGCGCAGACCCGTTCGACCATTCCCGCGCTGGAGATCGGTCTCGAGGCGGCGCTCAACCGGCTCGCGGTCTTACTCGGGCAGGCACCGGGCTCGATTCACGACGAGCTGCAGGAGCATACCGGACTTCCCGAGCCCGACGACAAAGTCGCCTATGGGATACCGGCCGATCTGCTCCGCAGGCGGCCGGACATCCGGCAGGCCGAACGACTCCTGGCGTCACAGACGGCGCGGATCGGGATCGCCACGGCCGACCTCTATCCCACGCTGTCGCTCGGTGGGACGGTGGGGCTGGAGGCCCTCGACTTCGACAATCTCGGTGACGGGGGCAGCGTCTTCTGGAGCATTGTTCCGAAGATCAGCTGGCCGATCTTCACGGGCGGCAAGATCCGTAACCGGATCCGGGCGGAGGAAGCCCGGACGGCTCAGGCCCTGGCTGCTTACGAACAGACGGTCCTCCGGGCCCTCGAAGAGGTGCAGAATGCGCTCGTGGCCTACGGACAGGAGAGGATGAGACGCGATCGCCTCCTGGAGGCGGTGAACGCTTCGCAGCGAGCTGTGGACCTGGTCGAGACCCAGTACCTCTCCGGGCTCACGAACTTCCAGAATTTTCTAGACTCACAGCGCTCGCTGTTCCGGCAGCAGGATGAGCTGGCGGAGAGCGCCGGGCAGGTGAGAAACAACCTGATCGCGCTCAACCGGGCGCTGGGCGGCGGCTGGTCGCCCAGCCAGGCCGAGATGACGGCTGCCGCCGCCGCCGGTGAAACACCACCTCCGACGACGGGAGGTGACCGATGAAGCTCCACGAGAGGATTTCGAGAATGAGCAGCAATAGAGTCGCAGTCGCGATGGTCGCGAGTGCCATCCTGACCACTTCCTGCGGCGGCGACGAAGTCGTTCGCCAGGCGCCGGAAGTCACGGTCTCGCAGCCGGTCGTCCGGGAGGTACAGCCCTACGTGGACTTCACCGGGACGACCCGCGCCATCGAGTCGGTCGAGATCAGGGCCCGTGTCGGAGGCGTGCTCGAGCAGCAGTTGTTCCGCTCCTCGGATGTCGTACAGGAGGGCGCTGTCCTTTTCGTCATCGAGCAGGAACAATACGAGGCGGTACGTGACGAGGCCGTAGCCCTCCTCCAATCGGCCATCGCGGACTCGGCGCTCAAGGAGTCGAACCTCGAGCGTATACAGATCGCCATCGAGACGAACGCCGTCAGTCGCCAGGACCTGGACCGGGCGCAGGCTGAGCGCGACGCGGCGGTCGCCGCTGTTCTGGGGGCGCGCGCCGGGCTCTCTCGAGCCCAGCTCGACTACGATTACACGACGGTCCGCTCCCCGATCACGGGCCAGGTAGGTCGGCGGCTCGTGGATCCTGGAAACCTGGTTGGCTACGCGGATCAGACGAAGCTGACCACTGTGAACCGGTTGCAGCCGATCCACGTCTTCTTCAACGCTCCGGAGTCGGTCGTGCTGGCACTCCTCCGGCAGCTGGGTGAGATGCAGCAGGACGAGCCGTCCGCTATCGGCGAGGGAGTGCCGATGCGGGAAGAGAAGGACTATACGACCAAGGTGCTCGTCGGCACGGCAGCGGACGAGGACCGGTTCCCGTTCGAGGGCTACGTCGATTTCATAGGCAATACCGTGGACCCGAGCACCGGCACGATCGAGCTCCGGGCCGTGTTCGACAACCTGGATTTCGGCCTCTTCCCTGGGCTCTTCGTCCGAGTTCGAGTCATCTCGATCGAGGGGCAGGACGCCCTTCTCGTGGACGAGCGCGCGATCGGAACCGACCTGGGGGGCAAGTACATGTACCTCGTGGGTGAGGGCGACATCGTCGAGCGCGTGTATGTGACGGTGGGACAGCCACAACCCGACGGCACCGTCGTCATCGAGGACGGCCTGGATGACGATGCCACCTACATCTCCAACGGGCTGCTCCGGGCCCGTCCGGGCCTGCCCGTTACGCCGCTCACCGAGGAGGAGATGGCGCAGCGCCAGGCGGCCATCGAGGCCCAGGTCGAGACAGCCGGTGGAGAAGACGAAGAATCCGGAGAGGAGGAGTAGGCCATGTTCAGCCGCTTCTTCATCTACCGGCCGGTCTTCGCGCTGGTCATCTCGATCGTGGTCGTCATCCTGGGGACGATCTCGATTCCCACGCTGCCGGTGGAGTCGATGCCCGACATCACTCCGCCCACCGTGGAGGTGAGCACCACCTTCCCGGGCGCCGGCGCCCAGGTCGTCGAGCAGACAGTCACCACGCCGATCGAGAAGGAAGTGAACGGCGTGGAGAACATGATCTACATGCAGTCGAAGAGCACCTCGGTCGGCAAGCTGGAGCTCACGGTCTCGTTCGACATCGGGACCGATCCTGACATGGCCGCCGTGCTCACGCAGAACCGGGTGTCGATCGCGGAGCCGCTGCTTCCGGAGGAGGTCAAGCGGCAGGGCGTGAAGACGGAGAAGAAGTCCACCCAGATCACCCTGATGGTGAACCTCATCTCCCCGGACGGGCGGTACGACGACATCTTCATCTCGAACTACGCCACGACCCAGATCAACGACGTGCTGGCCCGCGTGCCCGGCGTCGGCAAGGTAGTGGGGATGGGGGCCAAGGACTTCGGGATGAGGATCTGGATCGATCCCGGCAGGCTCAAGGCCCGAGACCTGACGACGGACGAGGTCGTCAACGCACTGCGCGAGCAGAACGTGCAGGTGGCCGCGGGCTCCATCGGCCAGCCCCCCAATCCCGAGGGCCTCAACTTCCAGTACACGATCACCACGCTCGGCCGCCTGGAGACCGTCCAGCAGTTCGAGGACATCATCGTCAAGACGGGCCAGGCCGGCGAGATCGTGCGCATTCGCGACGTGGCCCGGGTCGAGCTCGGTGCGCAGGACTACTCCTGGTACGTGCAGCTCGACGGCTCTCCCAGCGTCGCCGTCGCCGTCTACCAGCTCCCGGGCTCCAATGCCTTGGGCGTGGCGCAGGGCGTCAAGGACGCCATGGCCGAGCTCGAGCAGAACTTCCCGGAGGGGCTCGAGGCGGTCATCGCCTACGACTCGACCCTGTACATCGAGGCGTCGATCGACGAGGTGATCGAGACGCTGATCATC
>JBDGWG010000091.1:0-6658 GCA_039585235.1 Gemmatimonadota bacterium
AATGTCTCGCTCTTAAGCTCGACGGCAGGAGGTCGCGAGTAGTCTCGCAGGCTCCGCCTGCTCGAATGTCTCGGCTTCGCCTCGACAGCGAATCTCGCCGCCCCGATTGGCTAAAGAACGGCTCTGTCGATACTTACGGCAGGATCGTTTCTTCGCAGTGCGCCACAGTGACAAGAACAGTGACAAGACACTGCGACCTGACTCTGGTCCGTTGGCAGCACCTGCCGTTGCTCCCCGCCCTCCTGCCGGATGGTCGTCGGCCCGGGCTTCGCGAGCGACTCTGGTTCACTCGCGTGAAACTCACCGGGTCGGTGGAAACGGATGCTCCCACGGGACATCGTAGGTGTCGGTGAGCATGTTCATCATCACGCTGAAGAACCCCACGGCCAGGAGCTCGTCGATCTCGCTCTCCGAGAAGCCCTCGTCTCTGAGCTGATCTTCAAAATCCCAATCTGCGTCCGCGACGTTCTTGGGATCGAGTGATGCGCGGGCGACGATGTCAATTGCCGCAGGAAACGAAGGTGGGAGGTTCGCGCTGCAGGCGCCTCCGGAAAGGGCAACCAGATCTTCGTACTTGAGGGTGGGATCGAGGTTCAGCGCCGCATGGCCGTGCAGCGAGGTGCAGTACTCGTTGCCAGCGTTGATGGAGACTTTGAAAAGTATGAGCTGCTTCAGAAGCCCTGGAATCTCGCCTTCGATCACCGTTTCCTTGAGCATAGACCAGACCGCACGAAGAACGTGTGGATTGTGACCGAGGGCCTTGAGGAAATTGAGAACCTCTGCTGAGCCCATCGTGTCCATGATCTCGTCATAGACGGCCCGAACCTTGGGTGACGCTTCTGCATACTCAACCTGGCTGCTTCGTTTCATAGTGCCCTCGTTGCGCGATCCTGGTTGGGCGGCGCTCCCCCGCCCACCTATGATTGCTAGTTATACCGTCTTTAGGTACTCATGCACGAAGTTGATGGCTGTAGATCCCTGTCCGACCGCCGAGGCTACACGACGCATCACTCCGTGACGGACGTCGCCTGCGGCAAAGACTCCCGGCACGCTGGTCTCGAGCAGATAGGGATCTCTCTTGAGCTTCCAGCCGGTGGGCCGTTTGCCGTTGACGAACAGGTCGGGCCCGGTGAGGACGAAACCGGCCGAACTCAATTCGACGATGTCTCCCAGCATTTCCGTATGGGGGGACGCACCGATGAACACGAACAACGCCGGTGTCGTTTCGCGTCGAGTCTCTCCGGTCTCACGGTGACGAACTGTGATCGCCTCCAGCCGCTCCCTGCCGTGGACTTCGACGACTTCCTCGGCCAACTGGACATCTATGTTATCGCGCCTCTCGATCTGATCGATCAGGTACCTGGACATACTCGCAGCCAGCGAACCGCGGACGAGCATTGAGACCCGGTCGGCGTATCGCGACAGGAACACGGCTCCCTGGCCAGCCGAGTTAGCTCCACCGACCATGAATACGTGCTCGCCCTTGTAGCTGGTCGCCTCCGTACGGGCAGCGCCGTAGTAGACCCCGGCTCCCGACACGGCCTTGATTCCAGGTACGTCGAGTTCGCGAACGGATACTCCGGTCGCTATAACCAGCGCTTTGCATGCCAGCTCAGATCCGTCGGCGAGCGTCACGACGCGATAGGGATCGCGGACACCGATGCTGACTACTTCCTGTGCCGACAGAATCTCCGCACCGAAGCGTGAAGCCTGGGCGGTCGCTCGCCTGGCCAGGTCGGCGCCGCTGACTCCCTTGGGAAAACCGAGGTAGTTCTCGATCCTCGCACTGGTGCCGGCCTGACCGCCCGGAGCCTCCTTGTCGATGAGGAGCGTATGGACGCCTTCTGAGGCACCGTACAAGGCCGCGGCCAGTCCGGCAGGCCCCGCTCCCACGACGATAAGATCGTAGAAAGGCCTGGTCGCCTGCGTCTGAAGCCCCGCCTTCGCGGCTACCTCGGTCAAGTTCGGTTCGATCAGCACGGTCCCGTCAGGGAAGAACACCACAGGAAGGCGGTAGGTCGCCTCGTTCGCATGTTCGATCAATGCCCGGGCTTCGGCGTCCCTCTCAATGTCGAGGAACTGGTACGGTATCTGGCTGCGGGCGAGGAAGTCCTTGATGCTGTGAGAACCGGCCGACCACAACGTTCCTGCCACGCGGATGCCGTCGTAGGGGACGGTCGCCGTGGCTTCCCAGTCGCTGATCAGGTCGTCCAGAACCGGATACAGGTTCTCCTCGGCCGGCGTCCAGGGCTTCATGAGGTAGTGGTCGAGCCCCACCGTATTGATCGCGGAGATCGCCGCTTCCGTATCCGCATAGGCCGTGAGCAGCACCTTGCGAGCTTCCGGATAAATGGTGCAGGCCTGTTCGAGAAACTCGGTGCCGCTCACCTCGGGCATCCGCTGATCGACGAGGAAGAGCGCGATCGAGTCATTGCGCTGCTTGAGTTGGTGGACCGTCTCCAACCCTTCGGCACCAGAACTCGCCTTGATGATCCGGTAGTCCTTGCGGAAGTGCCGCTTGAGGTCACGCTCGACCGCATTGAGCACTTGCTCTTCGTCGTCGACGGTCAGGATGATGGGTCTCGCCATATCGCTATGAGGACGCTTGGGTTAGTGGGAGCCTGACCGTGAACCGCGTCTCTCCCGGCGTCGACTCTACCGAGATCTGCCCGCCATGCTTCTCCACGATGATGCCGTGACTGATGTTGAGCCCGAGGCCTGTCCCCTCCCCGGGGGCCTTGGTGGTGAAGAACGGGTCGAAGATCTTCTTCTGAGCGTCGATCGGAATCCCGGGGCCGCTGTCGGTAACCTCGACGACGACAGATCCGTCTTCGCAATACGTCCTGAGCTCGAGCGTTCCTTTGCCGTCCATCGCTCCAACAGCGTTGTCGATGAGGTTGGTCCAGACCTGGTTGAGTTCACTGCCGTAGCCCTGAATGCGCGGAAGCTCCTCCGCGTAGTCGAGGCGGACTTCTATCCGCTCTCGAAGTTTGCTGCTCAGCATGACAAGAGTGTCGTTCAGCCCCTCGCGAACGTCGACGGATTGAACGGGGGCCTGATCCATGTAGGAGTAGCCCTTGAGCGCCTTCACGATCTCGGCGATTCGGCGGGCCCCATGACCGATCTCCTCGAGCAACGTGTATGCCGTGAACTGGCTGCCGAAGTAGTCGATCACGATCGGCGCCACCGTGGGGTCGAACTTGCTGGTCAAGTCCTTTAGCTCGGCCGCGCAAAGCCCCATCGACACGAGCGTCGATGCGTGCTCCCAGGGGTCTTCGATCCCGTTGCCGTCGAGCCAGTCCTCGACTTCCTCCTCGAGATCGCTGCGAGCCACCGGATCGAGCGGGCTCGGCTTCTTCGCCCGCGCCTCGGCCTCTCCTTCGAGTTCCTTGATGATGTCGTGCTGTTCGCTGGACAGGCCTGCCGCGCCGAGCGCGAACTGGGCGCGCTCGAGACGGGCGATTGAGGTCCTGAGCTGCTCCGCCCCTTGCCGGGCGACCGCCGTCGGGTTGTTGAGCTCGTGGGCCATGCCGGCGCTCAGCCGGCCCAGTGTCGCGAGCCTCTCACTCTGACGGAGCATGACTTCCTGCTGAAGGTATGCCTGCTCGAGATTTCTGAGCTTCTGCTCTTCCCACAGCATGTGCACCTTACGGTGGAAGAAGCCACACACCATCGAGAGGCACTTGACGTCGAGGTCGGTGAACGGTTGGCGACGCCTGCAGAACAGATAGAGAGCCTGGGTCCTGCCGTCCTCGACAAGGGTGTTCACCGAGATTTGCTCGAGGTCGTCCCTTCGTAGATGGGCAGGGAGCTGCTCGAGAGCGTCGGCCATCGGATCGCCGCACAGGATGCGTGTCTTTCGATCGCGCCACAGTCCTGCCTCGAAGCTCGAAAGGGCGTTCGGGACTGTCCGCGTGACCACCGCCCCCCCCCGATACCCGTCCACGATGATGGCCACCGCTTCCTGACCTTCGGTGTCCTCCGGATCACCATCGAAACAGACGTAGCGCCAGGAGTAGACATCCGCGACGTACTTGAGCCGGCGTGCCAAGAGCCCACCAACGGACTCGATATCGCTTGCCGCGTTGATCACGCCGGCCAACTCGAAGAGTGCTTCGTACCGCGACACCTTCGAAAGGAGTTCCTGCATCAGAGACGCATAGCTACATCGACATGGCGGCGACGGCTTCTTCCGTAGTCCACACGGCGTTTGCCATGAACCGGAAGTTCACGAGGGCCGCTTCGTAGCCGTCGTAGTCGGGCAGCTTGGCGGCCGCCGTGGCGTCTTTGACGACGGCCACTTCGAACCCCTGCTCCAGGAGTTCTCGCATATGAGACTCCGTGCAGAGATTCGCCGACATCCCGGCCAGAATCACCTTGTCCACTCCTCGTTTCCGGAGCTGCAGGACAAGGTCGTTGGTCTCGGGACCGTAGACCTTGTGAGGACTCACGACGATGGTCTCGCCGTCCTTGATGAAGGGCTTGTAACGGTCGAGCCAGTCCGCACCCGATCCCTCGAAGCCCTCGAGACTCAGCGGGTCGACACGGTCGAACATCCCGATGTTGTGCATCAGGACCTCGAGCGCACCCTCGAATTTCCAACCCTTGTCGGTCGGATAGTAGTAGTGGGGAGAGACGAACACCGGGATTCCCCGTTCCTTGGCGGTCGCGAACAGGCTCTCAAGGTTAGCGACCGTGTTGTTCTCGGTCACGCTTTCGCCGACCACCCCCCAGGTTACTCCTTCCGGGCTCAGGAAGTCGTTCTGCGGATCCGTGATCACGAGTGCAGTACGGGACACGTCGACTTCCATTCCCGGGTCCGGAAGCTGGGCCGCCGTCTCCGATGGCAGGAGACCGATGATCGCGGCGGCAAGAATTAGGATCGGAACTTGGTTAAAACGCATGCTTCGCCTCCGGGTCCTGTAGGGATTGGAAACTCTGGGCCACGGCCTCCGACCGGGCCTGCTGAAGCAACATAACACAACTCCGACGAGTGGAGTTCCTAGTGCATCGCCGCTGACTCCTTGAGGCCGCTCGGTCTTCTTGCCCGGCTCAGGCTTTCCGAACAGTGTCAGCGTCAGTGACAACGCCCACCGCTACCAGCCGCTGCTGGTCGGCGGTACCCACCCGGATACCCGCATAAACCAGCGCCGGTCAGCGCCAGTCAGCGCATGGATTTGCTTGCTCGAATGTCTCGGCTTCGCCTTGACAGCAGGAGGTCGCGAGTTGTCCTCGCGCTCTGCGCTTGGAAGGTCTCGCCTTCGACTCGACAGCGAATCTCGCCGCCCCGATTGGCTAAGAGACGGTCCTGTCAGCAGTTACGGCAGGGCCGTTTCTTCGCAGTGCGCCACAGTGACAAGAACAGTGACAACCACCGTGTCAGATGGGCTTTGCGTGGTCGCGTGGTCGTTTGTCACGCAGTGACGCCGCCAGTGCCAACTCGGTTCCCGCGTGCATTCTCAAGCCACTCCCCAATATTGAGAACAGTCTCCAGTGAGGCAGGCCGCCCTCCCTTCCGGCGTGACTCTACCAGCCTGCCCATGCGATTTGTCGGAGCCAGGTCATGTGCTACGCCGGGAGCCGAGCGAGGGTGCTTGCAGCCGGACTCCTATCCTTGAGCCTCTGTGCGGCAACTCCTGACGCCTGGAGGGCTCTGGGAACTCACTTACGCGCTGCTGCGTGGAATCCACCTGCGCGGTTGTGACCTGACCCCCTCTTGCACGCGGCAGTTCGCTTGACCGGCACTCATGTTCTTGGCGTAATTGGGTTAGTAAGCTAATCGGCGGCGAATTCGCCGGGCGCTTTGCTCGCCAGGTCCACAGCGGAGGTCCGAGCCATGGACAGGTACCCTGCTCCCCCGCGCACACCACTCTGTTGCGCGCTGCTGATCAGTGGTCTGATCGCCATGCCGGGTTGTGCCCCCGGAGACAGTGACTCTCCTGTACTGCGAG
The DNA here is from genome assembly GCA_039585235.1 of Gemmatimonadota bacterium. Taxonomy (GTDB): domain Bacteria; phylum Gemmatimonadota; class Gemmatimonadetes; order Palauibacterales; family Palauibacteraceae; genus Benthicola. The sequence continues at coordinate 5,952 of JBDGWG010000091.1, forward strand.
CCGACCTGCCTCTGCATCTGGAGGAACATTTGGATGCCGCGGTCGTTGAGAGCTCGGAGCCGCCCACGGATCTTCCCGCCTCTGTCGAGTGGCTCTTCGAGGAGGAGCAGCCGGACTGGAAGCCGATTGCCTCCTGGAACCCGACCATCGAGTCCGCCCGGATGACCCGAACCGAGGACGCCCTGCGGGTCGAGCTCACGGAGGGTACCCGGAATCTGAACGGCGAGCCCCGGGGCGGCATCTACATCGACCTACCTGGCTGGCTGCGTGACGACTGGTCATATGTACAGGTAAGGGCACGTACGTCCGACGAGATGGAGGACCTCGAGCTGGCCTTCAACCTCCGCGAAGGATCGGGAGAAGCCACCGACTCTCCCTACCCCTTCCGCTTCTTCGGAGAGGCAGCAGCCGTAGTCCGCGACGGCACCGTGCAGACCTACACGCTGAGAGCGGACTGGTCCGGCGGGGAATGGGAGGGGCCGTGGACGCAGCTCGGGCTGTGGTTCGCGTCGGAGGAGCCCGCCAGCATCGAAATCCTGTCGGTGACCGTCTTCCCGAAGGAGGCAGCCTATGCGGATGCAGCGGTGGGCGTACGTTCGGAGGTCCGCGACCGTGTCTACCGCAGCGCCAGCTACGTGCACGCCCCGGCGCGGCTCGAGTACCGGGTCCGCGTTCCCGAGGCTGCTCGCCTCGATCTGGCAATGGGA
>JBDGWG010000092.1:0-5111 GCA_039585235.1 Gemmatimonadota bacterium
CTCATCGAGACCATCCGATCGAATCCGGGGATCGTGCTCGTCACTCTCGGGCCGCTGACCAATGTGGCGAAGGCGCTGGACCGGGACCCCGAAATAGTACACGACGTTGGGCGATGCGTCGTGATGGGTGGCGCCGCGTGCACCGTGGGAAATGTCACGCCCGCGGCGGAATACAACGTGTGGGTGGACCCGGATGCGGCGCGCGCCGCGTTCCGGTCGGGTCTCCCGATCGAGATGGTCGGCTGGGAGTTGTGCCGCGGAGCCGCCACGCTGTCGGAAGCGGAGATGGCGATGGTGCGAGGCTTTGGGACGCCGCAGGCCAGGTTCGCCATCGACTGCAACACCAAAGCGCTCGAGGCGGCCCGTCTCCAATCCAACGAGCCCGGGCTCCCCCTGCCCGACCCGGTCGCGATGGCCGTCGCCATCGATCCGGAGATCTGTACGCGGAGATCCCGTCACTACGTGGACGTGGAGACGGAGGGAGAACTGACACGCGGCATGACGGTGGTGGACCAGCTCGACGTCGCGGACGACGAGCGGAACACCCGCCAGTGGAAGTCGGTCATCGAACGAGGCCGTAACGTAGAAGTGTGCTGGGAGATCGATGTCCCGAGGTGGAAGGAACTGCTGTACTCGGTTCTCAGGTGACCCGTTTCAGTGACTCGCTGAGGGCTAACCCGGTCCAGTCGAGGTAACCATGCCCGCCCGAATTGTCGTCATCGGAAGCGTGAACGCCGACATGGTCGTCCGTGGACCTCACATCCCCTCGCCGGGGGAGACCGTGACCGGAGGCACGTTCCTGCGAGCGGAAGGGGGCAAGGGGGCTAACCAGGCCGTGGCGGCGGCGCGGGCCGGAGCCGCCGTCACGTTCGTGGCGCGTGTGGGAGAGGACGAGCTGGGCCAGGCGGCAGTCGCCGGACTGGCCGCCGAAGGGATCGATGTCGGGCACGTTCGGCGAGATCCGGAGCACGCCACCGGCGTCGCCCTGATCATGGTCGACGAGGCGGGGGAGAACGCGATTTCAGTGGCGCCCGGAGCCAATGGCCGCCTGTCGGTGGACGACGTGGAGGCGGCGCGGGGCGTGATCGAATCGGCCGACGTCCTGCTCACACAGCTTGAGACCCCGCTGCCGGCGGTTGAGAGGGCGACGGAAATTGCCTCCGCCGCGGGCGTCACGGTGATGCTCAATCCCGCTCCCGCGAGGCCTCTACCCGATTCGTTACTCGCCAGGGTCGATGTTCTTACACCGAACGAAGGCGAGGCGGCGTATCTCTCGGGCGAGGACCGGCCGGCGGCCGGCGCCCTGAAGCTCCGGGACCTCGGCGTGACGACCGTCGTGGTGACACTGGGCGCGGCCGGCGCCTTGATCGTCGCCAAGGACATCGAGTCATCGGTGTCTGGATTCTCGGTGTCCACCATCGACACCACGGCCGCCGGTGACGCGTTCAGCGGTTATCTCGCGGTCTCTCTCTCTGAGGGACTCGACGTGACGCGGGCCGTTCGACGGGCCTGCGCCGCGGGAGCGCTGGCGGCGACCGTTTCGGGGGCCAGGCCGGCGTTGCCTTTCCACGATCAACTGGATCAACTCCTCGGCCCGGAACACGGACGCTAGAGCAACACCGGAGACCGAGGAGTGGACAATTTCTCCGCAAACCGTCAAGCTACGGGTCCGAATACGCCTGCGAGGGTGACATCTAGTCTGGAACTGACAAGGAGAATGGCGCGTGGGGAGACGAACGAACTACGGATTCGAGAAGAGACAGCGGGAACTGAGGAAGCAGAAGAAGAAGGAAGCGAAGGCCGAGAAGAAGCGGCTGAAGAAGGAGGAAGAGGAGGGCATCCTCGTTGAGGGAGCGCGTGAGGAAGGGTTCGATGAGGCGGGAGAGGATGTAGAAGAGGAAGAAGAGGAGGTTGAAGTAGAAGAAGAAGTAGTAGAATAGGTCAGGGCCGGGTAATGATCCACATGCGCGTGACCACCACCGGGACGTGCCGGCGGCGGGTCCGAAGGACCGCGGCGGCTGTCCTCGGACTCGCTTGGGTTGGCGTCCTGTCCTCCCCGGCCGGTGCCCAGAGCCTGAGGGGATCGAAGAGCTCTCTCGATCTTCAGATCCGGGTCGCCTCCCAGCACAACTTCAGCTACATCCGCACCTCAGACCAGGCGCGGTGGTTCGTCGACAGGGGCTACCTGGTGCGGCTCCGAAGCAACTACGACTACGAACTCAAGCGGATGTCCCACCCATACGCACGGCCCGAGGTCGCACTATTCGTATCGCGTCTCGGAGCACAGTACCGGACCGCTTGTGGTGAAAGGCTGGTCGTGACCAGTCTGACGAGGCCGACCACGCGACAGCCCCGAAACGCTTCCTCCCGGTCCGTTCATCCGACCGGAATGGCCATGGACCTCCGGAGGACCAACGACCGGGCCTGCCGCTCCTGGATCGAGAGGACCCTTCTCAATCTGGAGGGCGCGGGAGTGCTGGAGGCGACGTACGAGCGCCGACCACCGCATTACCACGTGGCCCTGTTCCCGAAGCAGTACGCTGCCTACGTAGCGAACCGGGGGAGCGCTTCCTCGACAGCCGCCGTAGCGGCCGCGGCCGACATGGGAGACGTCGAGTACCGGGTGCGCAGAGGCGACTCCCTGTGGTCGATCGCTCGCAGTCACGGCACGGACGTTTCGCGCCTGAGAGCGGCCAACGGCCTGAAGGGAAGCCGAATCTACGCCGGGCAGATCCTCACCGTTCCGACGAGCCGGTAGGGACCGACCGGGTTCCGTCGCTCGATCTAACGAAGGGGACCTTGGCCATCGGCCTGGGCCATTCTGTCATCCCATGGGAGTGATTGTCTCCAACGTCCGTTTGTTACAAATAGTGCAAGCCTGTAACACACTTTCATACAATAAGTTACAAGAATACTAGAATACCGGAGACGGTACGTTTCTTGCTTGTGAAAAATGGTGCATCCGCTTTGTGATGAATGGATAGGCGGGCCTCCTCCCTCGGCTCGCGGCAGCGATAGTAGGCCGGGCCACCCCTCCTCCGCCCGAGCCACGCAGACTATCGGGTCACCCCCCTGACCGGATCGTTGAGACAGAATCCCGTTGGTCTCTCACTGGGAGGGATGCGGTGATTGAAGCCGAGCTGACGATTCCGACGCGATCGCGGCTGGCCGAGGAGGTCCTGCTCGAAAGCGGCCAAAACGTGAACCTGTGCTACCAGTGCAGCAAGTGCGGGGCCGGCTGCCCGGTGTCGTACGCCATGGACTACTCGCCCGTCCAGCTCATTCACGCGATCCGTCTCGGACTCGATGACCTCGTATTGGGCAGCCGGACCATCTGGCTATGCGCGTCATGCGAGACCTGTACTACCCGGTGCCCGCAGGACGTGGAGGTCGCCAAGGTCATGGACGCGGCCAAGATCATCGCCGTCCAAAGAGGAGTACGTCCCGCCCTTCCGCGGGTATCCGCGTTTCACAAGGCAACGCTCGAGAACATCCGGAGCCATGGGAGGATGTACGAGCTGGGGTTGATCGTCGGCCTCAAGTTGCGCACGCGCGAGTTCCTTAAGGACGCCGCCCTTGGAATCGCGATGCTTCGTAGAGGCAAGCTGAAGCTGGTACCCGGATTCAAGGGAGCGCGCACCACCCGGAGGATCTTCCGGCGCGTCGAGAGAATCGAGAAACGGCAACGGGAGAGGCCCGCATGAAGTACGGATACTACCCGGGCTGCTGTATGCACTCGACGGCTCCGGAATACCAGGCTTCCCTGGAGGCCGTCTGCGGGAAGCTGGGCATCGAGCTCCAGGAGGTCCCGGGGTGGATCTGCTGCGGCACGTCGCCCGCGCACTCGGCGTCCAGGTTGCTGTCGCTCGCCCTGCCACTCGAGAACCTCCGACGGGCGGAAGAGACGGGGCTCAAGGACGTGGTGGCCCCCTGCGCCGCTTGCTTCGCGCGGCTCAAGGTCGCTCATCACGAGTCGAGCACACGTCCGGAGCTGGCCGAGCAGTTGAGCCAGGTTCTGGACGGTCCCCTTCCAACGTCGGTCGCAATCCTCCATCCGCTCGAGATCCTGTCGAACGGAGCAGAGATTAGAGGCGCAGTCGAGCAGGAGCTGCCGGTGCTCAAGGTCGTGTGCTACTACGGCTGCCTCCTCACCAGGCCACCCAGGGCCATGCAGTTCGACGAGTGCGAGTACCCGATGAGCATGGATCTGTGTCTGCGGGCTGCGGGCATCGAGACGCTCGACTGGGCCCGCAAGACGGACTGCTGCGGCGGCGCTCTCGTGCTGTCGGAAACGGACGTGGCACTCAAGCTGACGCGCGACGTCCTGGAAGAGGCGAAGGCGACGGGAGCGAACGCCGTCGCGGTCGCATGCCCCTTGTGTCAGGCGACTCTGGACATGCGCCAGGCGGAAATCGAGCAGGAATACGAGGCGAGCTACGGATTGCCCGTCTTCTACTTCACCCAGCTCGTGGGGCTCGCGTTCGGAATACCGGCCGAGCAGCTGGGATTAGACAAGCACTTCGTGGCTGCGGAGGAACTGCTCTCCGCAACATGAGAGCATGAGAGCGAGTCGAGCGGAGGCGGAGCGGATGGCTCAAGCGAATGGCAAGAAGGTGGGTGCCGTCCTCGTGGTCGGAGCGGGCGTCGGGGGCATGCAGGCATCCATCGATCTCGCGGAGTCCGGCTACAAGGTCTACCTGGTCGAGAAAGGCCCCTCGATCGGCGGTGTGATGGCGCAGCTCGACAAGACCTTCCCGACGAACGACTGCGCCATGTGCACGCTGGCTCCACGCATGGTCGACTGCGGCGGGCATCTCAACATCGAGAAACTCACCTACTCCGAGGTCGAGTCGCTCGAGGGAACGGCCGGGAATTTCACGGCCCATGTCCGAAAGAAGGCGCGCTACGTGAACCCGGACATCTGTACGGGCTGCGCCGCGTGCGCCGAGAACTGCCTCACCCGGAACGTGGCCTACCTGCGGCCGGCGCCGGCCCCGCCACAGCTACCCGAAATCGATGACGAAGCGCGCGTGGCCGTCGAGACGATCCTCGATCGGTACGACGGAGGGCGTGGAGTTCTGGTGCCCATACTCCAGGACATCGTGGCGGAA
>JBDGWG010000093.1:0-4609 GCA_039585235.1 Gemmatimonadota bacterium
ACGATCCCGACTTTAGTACGCATGATGGTCCCTGCCTGCCTATTCGTTTCGCATGATGGATGTGGAAGAGAGTGTCACGGAGCTGTAAGCCCCTCCGGAACAACCGATGCCCGTGCACATCAGGTCTATGATCGGCCCCAGAAAGACGAAGCTATAGGGGTACTCGATGGTCACGGGGTCGGCACTGTTGGAGTAACTGGGGTCTCCGAAATCGAGGATCTTCAGAGTGACCGTCGCCTGGTTGGCATCCAGGCCACTGCCGTTCAACCGATCATCGATGACCGAGTCCACGATAGTCGAAGTACTGGACGGCAGTACCGCCACCCGGGCCCCTTCACGAGCCGTGTTGGTGATCAGCTGGTAGTGCCGCCAAGCGTTGCCGAATTCCACGATTCCGAACACGAGCACCAGCAGCATGGGCAGCACCAATGCGAACTCGATCAGCGACTGGCCGCTGCTGCCTCTCGTGCGTGGGTTCCGGGTCGTCGTGCGCCTGCTGTTCGTCATCGGGCGAGTACCTCCATTAACGACCATCCGGGAATCGTCGTATAGACGAACCAGGCGGCCATCGCCCCGGCTGATATCGCCACGCCGTACGGAACCGTAATCACGGCCGGTGAGTGAATCGTAAGTGGCACGTCCCCGTCACCCTTCCAACCGGAGAAGTTGCGGAGACCGAACGTGCTGAACAGCACTCGAAAGTTCACGAGCGTCTGTGTGAGGGCTCGCCGACGTACGATCATGAAGATCGCCATCAGTCCGCCGAAGAGCGCCATGATGAGCAAGGCGAAGAAAAGGCGGCCTGTCCCGAGGAAGGCACCGACCGCAACGAGGAACTTCAGGTCGCCCCCGCCGAGACCCCCAATGAGGAAGAAGGGAAGCGCCAACAGACCCGCCAGGAACGCGCCGGTCAGGCCCGCCCCTACCGATTCGAAGCCGCCCGGCACACGTAGTATCAATGCCGCCGCGAGGGCACCGACCGTCAGGAGATTGGGTATCCTGCGCTCCCTCAGGTCGAACCAGGCGGCCGCCACGCACGTGGCCAGCAGGGCAACGGTGGTCAATAAAGTCGGCATCTCTTCCAATAGCCTCTCGAGCCTCTAGGTAATCCTCGTGTGATTTTGGCTGGCGTGGATCGGCGGCGTACCGATCCCGCCGTCATCGAGTTCGCCGCTTACGAGCCGCCAACTGCGCCGTCCAGGAGCGATCCGGCCTCACTGAACGCCGTGTTGATGTTCTGCGCCAGAACCGACATACCAGCCGTCACGGCCAGCGCGATCAGCGCGACAAGCAGCACGTACTCCGTCGTGTCCTGTCCGGACTCATCGGTCCAGAGCGTCTTGAGAAGAGCCTGCATTTTCCTATTCCTGGCTGGGCCGTCAAAAGTTACAAAAAAAAGTAAATCTCAGAGTTCATTAGACGGTATGGGGCCCGATCAAGGGCCCCACACCGACGCTCCGAGCTCAGGAACCACCCACGTGGGTGTCCAGAATCGAGCCGGTCTCGCTGAAGGCGGTATTGATGTTCTGGGCCAGCAACGTCATCCCGGCCGTCACCGCGAGGGCGATGAGCGCGACCAGCAACACGTACTCAGTCGTGTCCTGTCCGGACTCATCGGTCCAGAGCGCTTTGAGAAGAGCCTGCATAACTACCTCCTACGGCCTGACGGCCTTTGGGTTGAACCAGTGCCGGGTAGAGCGGTCGCAACCTTCCTGATCCACCCGTGCTCCTTTGCAACCAGCATGGCCGGGGCCGTTCCCCGGCTTTCTGCTGACGGTATCCGGCAACGAAGCATCCGTGCCAACCCAAAATTTGCCGTCTCGTTCTCTCAGGACCAGGAAGGCGCAAGGCACGTAACATTCATAACCGCAGGCACTTCGTGTATCTACAATCGGCGGCACGAACCCCAGTACCGGGCTTGAGCAGCCCCCAAATCGCGGCTCATGGGCGCACGACCTGTAGCCGTCGTTCCACTCCTGTGCGTAGGACTGTGGGATCGAGCCCACATGCAAGCTCCTGGACGGTGCACCGTGGTTCGCAAAAGCCCTGCAACGCCCAGCCGAGCAGCATGTTGCTTGACGTTGTCGATGATGCGATTGCTCGGTGAAAGCCAGGCGCGCCAGCCATCTTCGACACATGTTCGCGTCGGTGTGGCACTCAATCTACGCCGCGGCGCACTGCACAACGGTCACCCTCCTCCAAGGCAAGACCGTTGCTGTCTGGAGACAGCGGGGGGCTAAATAGTACCCATCGCTGGAGGGGCAAGCAAGTCGGCTGAAGGGTCGAGCGCGGCTGATAACCCGGTTGCGCGGCGTTGAGCGGCGGCACGCAAGTGCCGCTAGATCAGCGGTTTAGCTAGGGGAAGCACAACCCTCGACCGCTGTAGGAGACGGCGGGCGGCTCGGTAGCGGCCAGCCGTTCGCCGGGAGGCCACCCCTCGCGAACAAAGAGGCCGACGAGGGAGTCCTGATGCGCCAGCTCCCAGCCGGGCTTCAGCTCCAGGAGGTTGTAGGTCGGCAGTCCCCTTGGTACCAGAGCCATGTCGGTGGGACGCTTCTCCAGCACATCGTCCCACGCGCCCACACCGGCCTGGAAGCGTAGCGCCTCCCGGTAGATGCTGTCCGGGTAGACGGTCTCGCGGCGCCCGTCCATCGAGACCTTGATCTGGTCGTGCAGGTGCCAGATCGCGTATTCGCCGTAGTCGAAGAAGATGGCCAGATTGCCCTCCGTTCCCGCCTTGAGGAGTAAACCGACGGCCCGCGCCGGCAGTCCTATGGCCGAATGCTCGTTGATCGGGACGCACGCGACCCGAGAGACCGAGGCGGCCACCATGACGAGGGCAGCGAAGAAGTTGAGACCCACGATGGCGAGCCTCGCCGGACGGGACCCGCCCGGCGGGCCACCCGACGAGCCGCTTCGCGATGCCCGCTCGGACCAGACATCCGCGATGTACGGGGCCAGGAACACGGCGAACGTCAGCGCGAACAGGGACAGGTGGCGAATCGCCGTAAGTGGCAGCAGGGCCGTCACCAACAGCACGAGGAGCGTCGCGGGCCGTCGTTCGAGCCGCGTCCGCAGCAGTACAAAGGCGCCCGAAGCTACCAGGACCAGGTAGAGCAGGCCTGGGAGCGTCGTCAGGCTCAAGGGCCGCCACTCGGAGATGTCCGGCCGCGGAACGGTGGCCGTTCGGAAAAGGAAGTACGGCAGCTCCCAGAGATACGGATTGAGCAGCAGGGCCAGGGTGCTCGTCGTGACGACCGCGACGAGCAGACCCGGAGCAGGCCCGCGACCCTTCCACTTTGCGGCAATGAACGGAAGGACAGTCCAGGCTCCCGCCCAGAGCCCGAGGACGCCGAGTCCCGCCAGCACCCCACCGTGAAAATTGATCCATAATGCGAAAATCAGGGGCAACGACCACAGCCACCGCGTGCTACCTTGTTCGACGCGCGCCAATACGAGCAGCGTCAGAAGAAAGAACAGATGCGTGAACAATTGGGGGCGGATCGTACCAAGGGCCGGAATCATGGTGAAGACCACCAGGATCAGGACGATGCCGGCCCTCAGCGGGTCCAGGCCCGCTCGCCTCAAGTGGCGGTGCACCAGCAAGGCGATCGAGAAGACCACGGCCAGCTTCAGCAGCATCAGGCCGGCTGTGGCACCTACCTTGAACGCCAGACCGAAGGCCACCTCGGAGAGCAGCTCGTGGTTGATCCAGGGGTAACCGGTGCTCAGGTAGGAGTAGGGGTCGTATTCCGGAATGCTTCCGGTTCGCAGGAGATCGAGTCCGAACAGGACGTGGCCCCACAGATCGGGATCGGCGGCCGTGCGCGAGAGGATCAGAAGCGCTCCTCCCAGCGTCAGGGCGATGATGCCGATGTTCCAGTAGCGCTTTTCGCGCTCTGACGAGCCGGTCGAGGAACTGTTTGTGGTTGTCATGAAGGCCAAGTGATCGAGCAATTCTCGCGCCAAGTGTCGCTTACGCGTTCGACCCGCCGCTCCGAGCAGGGAACGCCGCGCTCCGCTCTGGAGGCAGTGCGGACGCTGCTTCTCGAAGCGCAGGACGAACGAGGCGGATGGCCCGCTGCCCTGGGTTTTCCCATCACCACCGAGGCCACGGCGCTCGGACTCCTCGCCATCTCGTACTCGAGTGAGGAGTCTAGCCGCTTAGCCGCGAATCGTGCGAGTGTCTGGCTGCAAGGACGGCAGCGGCCCGACGGCTCCTGGCCGCACTCGGACCAGGTATCGCAGAGCGACTGGGCCGGCAGCCTGGCGGTCGTGGCGCTTTCCCGCTTTCCCGAGCAGAAGGCCGCAGCAGACGCGGGCGCCCGGTGGCTGCTAGGCCAGGAAGGTCGCGGCTACGGCTGGTTGACGAAGCTCATCTTCCTGCTCTTTCCGGAACGAAAAGCCGTGGAGCTCGACGCGGACCTGATTGGTTGGCCGTGGTATCCCGACACCTTCAGCTGGATCGAACCGACCTCGTATTCTCTGATTGCGCTCAAGTCCCGTCGGCCCGACCTGCGGGGCCGACGCACGCGAGTCCGGATCGACGAGGCAGAACGGATGATCCTGGACCGCGAGTGCCTGGGCGGCGGCTGGAACTACGGGAATT
>JBDGWG010000094.1:0-4724 GCA_039585235.1 Gemmatimonadota bacterium
GGTAAGGTAATCGGCCCCACTCCAACGCTGATGTCCATATGGGGGCCGCTGGACAACGAGGCCTGTTCCTCGGTGTCTCCCACGAGGCCTGCGGCCGGGTAAAGTCCCGGATCCTCACTGAGCGTCGCGAGCACGTAGTATCGCGTCGGGTCCGCCTTCGGATTCAGGCAGGCGCTCACAAGCACGGAAACCGCCAGGACAAGGAGCAGACCCGTGAGTGCGCGATTCGGTTTCATCAGTTGCCCTCCAGCTTCTTGCCGCGCAACAGTGCGCTCGGGTTCTGCTGCAGGTAGTCGGCCAGCTCAGCGAGTGCTGCGGCCGCACTGCCAATCTCGTAGAACGACTTCTCCAGGTTCGTCAGGAGCGGCGACCCCGGCTCGATCACGGCCCGCAAATTCGCAAGCATGGCGTCGAGCTCCTCTGCAGCCGCCTGGATCTCCTCCGAGCTCGCGTCGATCCGGGGTCGAATGGACTCCATGGTCGTGTCCGCACTGGCTGCCAGGGCCTGGATCGACCGCATCGTCGCGCGCACCTCCGCCAGGGTACGGGGAATGTCGGCCAGGGCGTTCTGCGTCTCACGCCCGGAAGCCAGATCGCCGACCTCGTTCGCTGCGTCCGTGATTGCCGCGACGAGCCCCTCGACATCCAGGTTCGTGAGCTTCGACATCAGGCCCTGAACGTCCCGCTCCAGCCACTCCAGGCCCGTCGAGAGCGTCGGGATCTCGAATGCGTGCACGGTCGGGTCGTTCACGAGTTCGATGGGCGAATCCCGATCCACGCTGAGTGAGATGTACTTGCGGCCGGTGAGGATGCTTTCTACAGCCATAGTGGCTCGCAGACCCCCTTCGATCAGGAGCCGTGCGACCACCGGGTCGCCCACGTCGGCCACGGATCCCTCCTTGCGAAGCAGGCTCCGGTCCAGCTCGTAGAACACCGGGATCCGCAAGTTCGCCTCCCAGTCTTCGAACTCCTCGGCCGTGTCGAGCATGCCGCCTTCGGGACCCGCCCTGAGCCGGATGGCCGTCACCTGCCCTATGGTGACGCCCATGAACTTGACGGGCGCACCGGGGTTGAGGCCGTTCACCGAGCCCTCGAACCAGGAGATGTACTCGACGGTATCTCTGAACAGCTTGCCGCTGCCGAAAAGAATGACCGCCCCGATCGCCAGGGCGACTCCTCCAAGGATGAACCCCCCCACCATCGTGGGGTTCGCTCGTCTACTCATGCTCTTGCTCTCCCCGGTGGAGGAACGCCCGCACCGCGGGGTCCTCCGAGTGGTCCCGGAGCTTGACCGGATGTCCGACGGCAGTCGCCGTCCGGGTCGCGGTATCCAGGAATATTGCCTTGGTCGCGATGGCGAATATGCTCGCGAGCTCGTGTGTCACCACTACGAACGTGGTGCCCAAGCTGTCGCGCAGTTCGAGGATCAGATCGTCCAGGAGACGCGAGCTGATCGGATCGAGGCCGGCCGAAGGCTCGTCGACGAACAGGATCTCGGGATCGAGGGCCATGGCGCGAGCGAGCCCGGCCCTCTTGCGCATCCCACCGCTGATCTCCGAAGGATAGTAGTCCTCGAAGCCCCGGAGCCCGACGAGGGCCAGCTTGAGCGACGCCACGTTCCGGGTGTCGGACGGTTCCAGATCGGTGTACTCCTCGAGCGGAAGGGCGATGTTCTCGGCCAGCGTCATCGAGCTCCACAGCGCGCCGCCCTGGAACAGCACCCCGAACCGACGCAGGTACGTATCGCGCACCTCCAGCGGGGCCTGCGTGAAGCTCTCCCCATGGTAGTAGATCTCGCCCTTCGCGGGTTCGATCATGCCCAGCAGGTGGCGCATCAGCGTGCTCTTTCCGCACCCGCTACCTCCCATGATCACGAACACTTCACCCGGCGACACGTCGAAGCTGATGTCGCGCATCACGACGAAGTCCCCGTAGGCCATGGTCAGGTCCCGCACGGAAATCTGGTCGGTCGCAGGCGCTGCGGCCACGGCGGTGATCGCGTCGTTCATCGGTTCATATCCCGAACACCCAGGAGATCACCTGGGCCAGACCACACGCGACGATGATCGCGACCACGCCGTTGACGACGGCCTTCGTCGCCGCGTCGCCCACCGCGGAGGCACTGCTCCCGGCATCCATTCCCTGCTTGCACCCGGCGAGCGCTACCAGCAACCCGTACACCGTGCCCTTGACCACCCCCGGAATGAAGTGCGTCATGTTGACCGCGCCGGTGGTCTGCTGGATGTACGCGCGGGGCGAAATGTCCAGGAGGCCCGTGCCCACGAGGTATCCGCCGAGGATCCCCATGAAGTCCGCATATATGGTGAGCAGCGGCATCATGAGCACCAGGGCCACGATGCGTGGAACGACGAGGAACTCCATCGGGGAGATGCCGGTCGTGCGCAGGGCGTCGATCTCTTCGGTCACCTTCATCGTGCCGATCTGGGCCGCGTACGCCGCCCCGCTGCGGCCGGCCACGATGATCGCCGTCATGAACGCGGCCATGTCCCGCACCATTCCGACGCCCACGAGATCCGCGACGTAGATACTGGCTCCGAATTGCTGCAGTTGGACGGCACCCACGAATGCGAGGATGAGCCCGAACAGCAGGCTCACCAGCGAGGCGATGCCTATCGCGTCGGCACCCGCCTGTTGGATCAGCACCCTGAGGTCTGACTTCCGATAGCTCGCCTTGCCGCGGAGGAACCGGCCGAACGCTTCGCTCGCCTCTCCGAGGAAGCGCAGTTCGTCGAGCGCTCCCTCGTATGTCTTGATTCCGAAGTCACCCAGTCGGGCCAGAGGAGGCTTCTTCGACTCCTCGGCCCGGATGCCACGCTCGGGAACGGTCCGCGCCAACTGAACGAGCCGCCGCACGCCGTCCGGGAGCCCCGCGCGGTCCACCGGGATGCTCCGGTCCTCGGCTGCATCTTCGACGCCCATCAGGAAGGTCAGGACGCTGCTGTCCCAACCCTCGATGGCCGCCGAATCGAACTGGATCCCACCCGGTGCGGGCGGGCCGTCGAGGGCCGCTTCGATCGCCGTGGTTCCCGGGAGGTGCCCGGAAATCTGCCAGGTCCCCTTCAGGCCTACGACGAGCTGGTCGCCATCGCGCTCCAGGGAGACCTTCGCCAGGTCCGGGGGAGTGGCCGACTCCCGACCGCGTCGGGAAGTCATCAATCGGCTTTTCCGGACGGGTTTGCAGGCGGGCCCTCGGATTCCTCGTCCGTCTCCGTCTCAAAGGGGGCGGGAGTGGGCTCGAGGTGCTTCCTGATCGGGCTCGAATCGGCTCCTGGCGGAACGATGACCGACAGATTGGTCACGGTATCCGTTACCGGCATCTCGACGCGGGGGAGGTACTCCGAGAACATCTCGCCATAGATCTCCCACACGGTGATCCACAACGCCGCCACGATCGGCCCGATGATGAAGCCGGTGGCTCCGAAGGCGACGATGCCCCCAAGGGTGCTGATCAGCACCAGCAGATCGGACATCTCCGTATCCCGGCCGACAAGCCTGGGCCGGAGGACGTTGTCGACCATGCCCACCACCAGCGCGCACCACAGACCGAGGGCGATCGCCTTGCCACCGAGTCCGACCGCGAACAGGTAGATCACCGCCGGTACCCAGATGAGAGCCGTCCCGACGCCCGGGATGATCGACAGGATCATCATCACCACGGACCAGAAGGCCCACCCCTGAATGCCGGCGACCCAGAACCCGAGACCGCCGAGTCCACCCTGGATCACCCCGATCACCAGCGTTCCCTTGATCGTGGCCCGGGCCACCGATACGAACTTGGCCACCAGACGGTTTTCGGCATCGGGAGCGAGCGGGATGTAGTAGAGGACCCGGGCCATGTACGCCTTGCCGTGCAGGAGGAAGAAGAACATGGCGTACAGCATTATGAACAGCTGAAAGAAGAACACCGCCGTCCCGCGGCTCGCGGCGGCGACCGACCCCACCAGGAACGTCCCGAGGCGTCCGGCGAACTCTGCGGCCTTCGTCGAGATGAGGTCCTGGTACGGCTGGATCGTCTCCCAGAACGGCAGGCGTTGCAGCAAACCGTCAATCTGATGGGTCTGCGAAAGCTCTCGCTCGACCCACGGACCGACGGACGCGCTGACTTCCACGGCCTGCGACACGACCACACCGAGGAAGGCTGAGAGAGGCACCACGAGCACGAGTACGAACAGGATGATGGTGAGCACCGCGGACGCCGGTTTGCTGCCACCCAGGCGATTCGCGAGCCTCTTGTAGAGCCCGTGCATCATCCCGCTGAAGATGGCGGCCAGGAAGAGGGTCTCGATGAAGCCCGCGACCATGCGGTAGAAGATCAGCGTGATGTCCAGCCTCTTTGTCTCCACCGGCTGCGTCATCGTTGTTCTCCGAACCGCGGTGAATTGGGTATCAGGTCCGGGCAAAGTTCCTCATTTCGCGAACATTCGCAATCCCGGGGTTCGCTTTTTTTTCCGGGGCGGCTGCCTTATCGTCCCCGACCGGCCACGGTAGGGACTGAGACCGCGCCCGGCGATCACGAGGCAGTGGAAGTCTTCCTGAGTCACGGAGGTATCCGACCTATGGATCCGAGCACCGGACGACCGCGCGATACGTGGGGCTCCAAGGCCGCGTTCGTGCTCGCAGCGGCGGGAAGCGCGGTCGGACTCGGTAACATCTGGGGGTTTCCCACGGTGGCGGGCCAGAACGGTGGCGCGGCCTTCCTCCTG
>JBDGWG010000095.1:0-4552 GCA_039585235.1 Gemmatimonadota bacterium
CGCCGCGTTCAGCGCCCATGTGAACTGGGTCCAGGCCCACCACACGAGCCAGAAGACGAGCACGGCCTGCCCGACGCCGGTCCAATCCAGACGGTGGCTGAGCAGGTGAGCAACCTGGGTGACCGAGAATACGAAGAGCAGGTCGAAGAACAGCTCCACGAAGGTGACGCTCTGATCTTCAGGCGACACGATCGAATGTGTACCAGCGTCTCTGGTCGTCATGGGTTCCAACATCTACATGCCGGGGTGCGGCGGTCAATCCGGCAGCGCAACGCTTTGCAGGGTCGTGACAGGCGGTCAAACTTACGTCGTCACATCGCGGCTGTGGACCTCGAGCAGGCCATGTCCTATCAGGCCCGCCCTCACGGCGACCACCGCGTAGAGGCCGCTCTCTGTACCTTGAGATGTGCTGCGTCCCAAGACACGCAGCGATCTGAGTTTGGCCGAGAGGGTGTACTGTCGCGGCCAGTTCGCTTAGTGCAAGTTGCATTTGACGCCCCCGCCTTGTCCGTCCGACTATTATCTCCGGCTGGCAAGACCAGAGAGCCAAACACAAAGACAGGTGCCGCTCCAGTGACCAGACAACTTCGACGTATCCTGGCAATGCTCTGCTGCTGCTTCCTCCTTTACCCGCAACCGGCCTTTGGCCAGGACAAACCGAATATTGTCCTCGTATTCATGGACAACTTTGGATGGGGCGAACCGGGGTTCAACGGCGGAGGCGTCACGCGCGGCGCAGCGACACCTCGCCTCGACAGGCTGGCCGACGAAGGCCTCCGCCTGACGAACTTCAACGTCGAGGTTCAGTGCACGCCATCCAGGTCGGCGCTGATGACTGGCCGTTACGCGATTCGTAGCGGAAACGGCTCCGTTCCACTCGGTGAGGGGGTTTACGGCCTCGTTCAGTGGGAGGTAACGATGGCCGAGATGCTCTCTGAAGCGGGGTACGCCACCGGAATGTATGGGAAGTGGCACCTCGGCAGGACAGAAGGACGCTTCCCCACCGATCAGGGCTTCGACGAGTGGTACGGCATCCCCAACACGACCGACGAGTCCGCGTGGCCTTCGCTGCAGGGCTTCGCCGAAAGCGGGATCTCAGACGGATACGTAATGGAGGGCGTGAAGGGAGCGCCCCCCCAGCAGGTGCGCGTCTACGATCTCGACTATCGGCCGCTGATCGATCGCGATCTCACGGATCGGGCGATCGACTTCATGACCCGCCAGGCTGAGTCGGACACTCCGTTCTTCGTCTACCTGCCGTACACGGCGACCCACTTCCCCACGATGCCGCACCCGGACTTCGAAGGGCGAACCGGGAGCGGGCCTTGGGCCGACCTGCTGATGCAGATCGACAGTTACACGGGAGAGCTCCTCGATGCGGTCGAAGAACTCGGAGTCGCGGACAACACGATTATCATCTTTACGGCCGACAATGGTCCTGAGGCAGGCCCTTTCGAGAGCACCAATCTCACCGTCGAGAACGCCGTCCACGGCAGCGCCGGACCGTGGCGTGGCACGCTCTTCACCGGCTTCGAGGGGGCCCTACGGGTTCCGTTCGTGATTCGGTGGCCGGGCCGTATCGAGGCGGGCCGAGCAAGTGACGAAACGGTCCATGCGATGGACCTGTTCCCCACGTTCGCTGCGCTTGCCGGGGGCACCGTGCCCGACGACCGGCCGGTGGACGGCATCGACGTGTCCCCCTTCCTCCTCGGTGAGACCGACGAGTCTGGACGCGAGGGCTTCGTCGTGTACATGGGCAACGACGTCTTCGGTGTGAAGTGGCGGAACTGGAAGGTCCACTTCAACGAGCAGGACGACTGGTCGTCGATCCTGCGCGAGTACACGATGCCCAGGGTCTACAACCTCCTGACCGATCCGCAGGAAAGGGACAACGTGTTGTTCCCCAATACCTGGGTGCTGAGGGCTGCGCTCCCGCAGCTTGAGGAGCACGTCGCTTCTTTGAGGGAGTATCCACCGATTCCCACGGGAGCCACTGACCCATATGAGCCACCCAAGTGACGAGAGTGTTGCGGAGCTTGGAAGAGCTGTTGCCGGTTCCGTAGAGGATGCTACCCGGATTGTTGTCTCAGCGTAGTAGCGTTCTCTGTCTCTCTCACGTATCTTCGCGCCTCGGAAACGCGGGAGTCCTCCAGGCACCAGTGTGCGACATTGTGTGCGAGGTTCGGAGGAATCTGCGCCGGATTTGCGGTCTCAAGTCCGGCGTGACCCCGGAGTAGCCCGCATATTTCCGCATCGGGGCGTGGCGCAGCCCGGTAGCGCGCCTGAATGGGGTCAATATCGTTACGGACCACGCCGGCGCCTCATCTGTGCTCCCTTCGGATCACTCTCCGAGCACCTCTAGACCACGGAGCCGTCGAGCAGCGCACCGTGTTCCGCCAACAATTCACGGAGCAGCGACCGGTGACAACGAGCCTCATCCTCGCAGTAGCAACCGATGGAGAAGTCTGTGTCGCTCGATAGAACGGCCAGGAGATCTAGAAGCCGCCGCTTCTCAGGGACTGACATCTCGGCTCGGTATTTCCTGGCGAAAGCCTCCCAATCCGCGCTGCTTTCCACTGCCTTGCCCAGCTTCATCAGGTCCGGGCTCGGTGCCAGCTCAGGGAGCCATGTGTCGTAGTAACCTCGCGAGGCGTATTCGTCCTTCGGGATTCCGCGAGGCGGCCTTCTAACGGTGCCTATTCTCACTCCCTCTTGTGAGTCCTTCGGGGTGCCAAGGCGTACGATTCGTATCATCTGCCACTCCTTCCGCTGTAGTTCCTTCTCTCGAGCTCACCTGGGTGAAGCGTCGGCGGCCGATCGCGCTGCCCCGGGAGCCAGGAACAGCAGGACGATCCCGACGATCGCCAGGGCAGGGACATCTCCGACCAGGTGGCCCCGCTCGGCGGTGTCGCGGATGGCCTGTACGCCCATGATTCCAGCATGCACGAGGCTCGACCATGCCGTGAACAGGATCAGGCTCCTGTGTCGGGTGGGCTCGCGCGCGGCCAGAATCAGGAAGATCCCCAGCGTCGCGTAAACGCCCATGAACATCTGCTCGTATTCGGCCTGGTTCGGCTGCCACTGCCATCCCGATGGCCAGACTCGCATGAGGAGCCCAACTCCGAAGATGAATACGAGGCCGACGGCGATAAGAACCGTGCGCAGCACCTGAGCTTTCTTGACCGCGTTCATGACTAATCCTCCGTTGCGTGGTGAGACTCAAACGGGAGCCGGTACGGCGCCGAGCTGCACCAGGACTCCGAGACGGTCAAAGTTCGTCCAGCGCTCTACGACCCTGCCATCTAGAAATCGGAAGATGTACTGCGCTCCGAACGTCACCTCCCTGCCTGTAGGCTGCACCCCCCGGAATTCGGCCTCCTGTATGCCGCGGACACGAAGCCGCCACGAGATGCGGTCGCCCTCGCCGACCATATCCTCGACCGCGATGTGAAGTCCGGGAAAGGCCTTCCAAAGGCCTGCGTAGAATCCCTTCAGCCCCTCCAGGTCGAGAGGTTCCGGCCCCAACCCGTGCGCAACTACGGAGGCGTCATGAAGTTCGAACCACCCGGCTCTCGCGACCGGATCGTTGAAGGCCTGTACGGCTCGCTCAAGTGCCGATTTGTTGTCCTGGATTGACATGACCGTTCCTTTCATCGAAAGTGAAACATACGTACCGGTTGGTATATTAAAGTGTGCGCCAATCCCACTTCATGGAGGACATTTTCTCAACTCATGTGATCAGTGGCTGCCCCTGCGGGCGCAGGGACTCCAGGTGCGCATCGAGCCCATCCCGGCAGGCTTCGAAGGGGGCTATATCGTGTGCGTTCTTGGCGTATCCGCATGCGCCCTGGTAACTGGCAACGTAGAAGGTCGCCACCGCTGCCGGGTCGATATCCTCGCGAACGAGTCCCGAGGCCTGGCCGCGGCGCAGGCCCTCGGCGATCGTGGCCTTCCACTCATCGAGGACATCCGCTAGCCGGCACCGGAAGCCGTCGTCCACACCCGACATCTCGGTGACGAGATTGTTGACGGGGCAACCCATCAGCAGAATGCCCTCCTTCTCAAGCTCCTGCTGCATGCGGGCTCCCATCCGCCTGAGCCCCTCGATCGGATCGGCTACGGCCCTGAACGTGTCCAGGTAACGCTCCCGGACCAGCGGCTTCACCCTTTCCTCCACGACGGCGTACCCTAGTCCCTGCTTGCTCCCGAAGTGGTGGTACAGCGCTCCCTTCGTCAGGCCGCTCGCCGCGAGGATAGCCTCCAGGCTCGCCGCCCGGAATCCGTTCATATACATCTCGGCAAACGCGGCCTCCAGCAAGGCTTCACGGGTAGCCTCCGCGTCCTTGCGCGGTTTCTTCTGGACAGCAGTATCGGTCACCATACCAACCAGTATGTATGATCGTGCGTGGTGCTGTCAAGGTTCGGTGCGCGGGCACAGGTGACCTGACCCCCTGAAACGAGACCGATCACAGAGTTAGTATTGTGGTCGGTCGGGACTCGAGGAAAGGGGTTGGAGATGGGACAGAAGCGGTACACACCGGAGCAGATTATC
>JBDGWG010000096.1:0-4492 GCA_039585235.1 Gemmatimonadota bacterium
GTGCAACACGTCGTCCGACTTGAGCTTTCTCGCCACCACGATCGCCAGGCACTCCCTCGTGTACTCGTCCAGCACCGTCAGCATCCGAACCGCCCTGCCGTCGTGCGTACGTGCTTCAGCCGTGCGTTCTCCCGCTCCAGCTCCTTCAGCCGCTTGGCCTGCGTGACCTTCAGGCCCCCGTACTCCCGTCGCCACCGGTAGTACGTCTGCTCCGTGATCCCCAGCTCCCGGCCATCTCCGCCACCCGCGCTCCTTCTGCCGAGCGCACTTCCGCCTGTCTGAACTTGCCAATGATCTGTTCCGGTGTGTACCGCTTCTGGCCCATAGTCGCCCCCTGTTCCTCAAGTCCTGACCGACCACAATACTAACTCTGTGATCGGTCTCGTTTCAGGGGGTCAGGTCAGCAGGCTGAAGGAGATACTGATGAACAAGTTCGTTATGACGGCATTCCTGGTTCTGGCCGCGGCCTCGCAGCCCGGCGCCCAGGTGGCAGCCCAGGGCGGTTCCTCCACGGTGTCACTGTCCGGAATCGGGCTCGTCATTAACCCGGCGCAGGGAAATACTCCCGAGCAGCAGCAGGCGGACGAGGCAGCGTGCACCGACTGGGCCGAGGCACAGACCGGTCTGTCGATCCAGGCGGGATCGGTCGACACCGAGGCGGGTGACGCAGGTACGGGAGCGGCGATCGGCGCCGTCGCGGGAGGCATCGGAGGACGTCGAGCCAAGAAATCAGTAGAGGCGCAGGCGGGTTACGCCGGCGCGGAGCAGGCCGAGGAGGCGAACGCGGCGGCGATCGACTCGTTCAAGAAGGCGGCGAGCGTGTGCATGGAGGGCCGGGGGTACACCGTCCAGTAGGGCGGCCCCTCCTGAGGTTGGCCGACCGTCGTGCCGAGGAAGAGGGGGGGCGGATTCCGCCCCCCTTTTGTTCTGGATGAGAATCAGAACCGCAGGATGATCCCGAACTGCGGCCCGAAGATGACCATGTCATACAGGAAGTAGTCGTCGCCGGAACCGGTCTCGTACTTCATCCCGATAGCGCGGTACCCGCCAGCCAGCTCGAAGACCTGGCTGAACCGGTAGCCGACGAACGGGAAGACCTGCCACGCGAAGTCCGACGAGATCCCGAAGCCGCCGATGTCTCCCTGGATCCCGAGCCTCCACTTGCTCTCCATCGGGATCGTGAACCGGGCGGCGATCACGGGATCGAGCCAGGTATTCTTCACCGTGACATCCCTCCCGGGAAGGACGATGTCACCGGAGGCCACCATCAGCCCGCTCTCGATCGAGTTGAGCCGCGCACCGAGCCCGACCTCGGCCCACACCGCCACCCTTCTCAAGATGTTGGTCTGGATCGCGAGCTGCTTCATATCGGCCTCGGCCTCGCGCCCGAGGATCGGGGTCTGCCCCTCCTGGCCCAGGTTCATGTAGAGTCCATCGACTCCGACGGCCCAGTCCTGGTTGGACATCTCCAGGAACATCATGAAGCCGAACTGGAGCTTGTCGAAGATGTCCCCGGGGTCGGCGTCCACGTCGACTACTAGGTCGCCTATGCCTGCCTGCCCGCTCATGTTCGGAAACACGAAGTACGGGGCTACCGTCAGCCCCCAACGGTCTTCGTCTGCTTGCTGAGCGTGGGCGGGGCTTAGCATGGACAACACCAGACCGACAGCCGCCGCAGCCATCCCCATCAATTGAGTACGCATCGCGCGTTCCTTGCAGGTTGATCGGTCGTCTAGTTGATCCCTGGCTCGAAGTTCGTCCCGTATATCTCGTTGATCTCCTCGTAGATCGGCCCGACTATCTCCGGGAAAGCCAGCGCGCCGGACAGAGTGAACTCAGAGAACGAGATGGCATCCCTGAAGTCCGGCGCGATCTTCTCCTTGAGCGGCGGGCTCGGCCAGATCTCTTCGTCGATCGCCGACATCCGGATCCTGATGTCGTCCTTCGTAACGTTCCACACCATGTGGTCTACGGCCAGGCTCAGAGGCCCATCGTAGGTCTGGCGTGCCCGCTTCCTTACCTCGGGCTCCGTGTCGAAATCGTTGTAGAAGTGGTAGCCCACCGCGAGCCGTGGCTGAACGAGCGACATTACCTTACCGAACTGTTCGGGGGAGGTGTGACCCTGCGTTCCCACGGTTAGCGCTTCCAGGGGACTGAATCCCTGCTTGGTCACGAGAAGCGTGGGG
Organism: Gemmatimonadota bacterium; assembly: GCA_039585235.1. GTDB lineage: Bacteria > Gemmatimonadota > Gemmatimonadetes > Palauibacterales > Palauibacteraceae > Benthicola. Next base: position 2,187 of record JBDGWG010000096.1, read on the forward strand.
GGCAGGAAACACTCGTGGATCGCGAGATCCGCGCCCGCCGCGTGCTCGACGTACCACTTGTTGGGAACAGTGTCACTGCCGTAGACGAACTTGAGCCCGTTCCACTCCAGGACGAAACTCACCGCTCCGTCCAGACCGTGCACGGCGGGGATGCTCCGGATGACCACACCGTTCTCGTCGAAGATAACAGCGTTGACTCCGTCGAACGCGAATTCATTGACTTCCAGAACGCCACCTCGGAAGTCGACGACGCCCGAACGCGTCCCGATGTCCCACGCGTACATCTGCTCCATCAAGTCCATGGCATGCGCGGCGCCGAGCTCGGGAGTGCTACCGGTCGGGCCCCAGATGCGGAGCGGCGTGAGCCGGTTCATCACCGTGCCGCCAAGCCAGAACGAGGGCAGGTCGCCCATGTGATCTACGTGCAGGTGCCCGATGAAGACCTTGTCGATGAAGTCGTAGGGAATTTTCTGTGCCGCGAGACGCTCGTGGCAACCGCTGCCAAGATCGAACAGGAACTTGTCGCCGTTTCCGAGCTCGACCAGGAAACAGGCCGCCGCCTGCTTCGGCCGGACGCTCGGCATCCCGGTGCCCAGGGCCACGACCCGCATCTCGTCGGGGGCCAGCTCCTCTGTACCGGGATAGTAGACGTCGCGATCGTCCACGACGCCCGTGGGCGTAGTCTGGGCGACTGCTGTGGTCTCGCCCGAACGCCCCAGTACGTAGGCAGCCGCAAGGGCAGATGCGACCAGCAGTCCTAACACGAGCCTGGATCCGGTCTTCTTCATCTTCTCATCCTCTTGCTCAGTTGACTCTTGAAGGACCACATGATACGACAGACCCGCGCCGATCTCCACCTCGTTTGTGACGTGCCCGGTTGGCGGCGCTCACTCGATGAAGAGACGAAGGGACAATCGTGAAGGGCTGAAGCTCACTCGATCGGCGTAATCGGCAAGCGCCAGGTAGTGATCCACGGCCGAATCCAGCGAGAAGCGCTCCAGGCCCTCCTCGGCGATCGGCGGAGTTCATCGAAGCGACCGGACGACCGCTCACTGTCCGGGAAATCTGCGAAGTGGCGGGCGTCAGCTGGCGGACGTTCGACTATGCCTTCAAGGAACGCTACGGGGTCTCTCCGAAAGCGTTCCTGAAAGCCCGGCGGCTCAACGCTGTGCGCCAGGAGCTGCGAGATTCCAATAGTGCCGGCACGGTGAGGAAGGTCGCCAGCCGTTGGGGGTTCTGGCACATGAGCCAGTTCGCCCGGGACTGGGCGTGCCGGTTACGAGAGTGACCGGTGCGCTTTTTTCAGCTGTGAAACCCCATCTGGGACAGTTTCCGGAACAGTCTGGATACAGGACGGCCCGCGCCCGACTGACCGAGCCGGGCCATCAGGCACGAACCTGCAACTCTGCTGGGGTCGGACAATTGTCTAGAGCCGCAGAATGATCCCTCCGAGTAGCTCGAACTGGTTCGCGTACTGCGGGTCCTCGGTCAGGTAGCAGCCCCAGTAGCCGCACCACCAGCCACCAGGATCAGACTTGATGTAGGTCGGAGTGAAGCGGGCTTCGGCGCGGAAGCCGAACTTCGGGCTGGCGAACGGGAACAGCTTCAGCCCGAGGGCCAGCGTACCGGAGAACTTCGTGCCGCCGCCGACTTCCTGCTGCATGTCATCGATGGTGGCGTTGACGGCGCCAAACGAAGTGGCGCCGAGGCCCACGAGAAGGTAGAGGCGCGCCGGGGCGTCGATATTGCCGAAGGTATAGGCGTAGTAGCCGTGGTAGTTGTAGACGCTCTGGTCTCCCAGACTGACCGTCGTCGACCCGCCAACCTCCAGCTCGGTCGGCTGCATGTTGAACAGGAAGCCGATTTCGTGGTTCTCGGTCAGCAGGTAGCCCGCGCGCAGCCCCCACGAGAAGGAGTCCTTCGGGTCGACCCGGTTGAAGGTGCCGACATCGGGGACCTCTACCCTGGCCCCGCTCACCCCGTCGCTGAACGTCCAGCCCGCGCGGCCGATCCCGTCAGGCTGATGGCCAGCGCCACAAGCAGTGTCTTACGAACCATTGATCTGCAACCCTCGCTCTCGTAGTCGATTGCTGCCCCGGCCCACCGACCGGGGCTCTTTCGCGTTGGTCAGGTCCCCAGAGGGCTACTGTTCTACGGGAAGCCTCGTCGCAGTAAGCCAGGCCGGTCTCTGCGCCTCGCTCGGCTCGGCCGTGCTCAGGTCCGCTCCCTCGGGCAGCTCTGGCGGCTCTGCAGGCCAGGCGAGCAGGTCGGCCTTGGTTTGCCTGACAACGATGTAGTCAGATGTG
>JBDGWG010000097.1:0-4189 GCA_039585235.1 Gemmatimonadota bacterium
GAGCCACTGCGGTCGGATAGCCGGCACGACGTTCGCGATCCGGAGCCGGGAGCATGATTTCTAGCGCAAGCGCGTCGTTCGAGCATCCACACCCCCTGCGGTCCGACGCGCGCGTTTTGCTGACGAGCGTATTCGGGCCCTATGCGCAGGATGACGAATACGGAAGCCGGGCCGTCAACCCGATGGAGCTCTATCACAACCAGGTAACCCGCGAGCAGCGAGCGTTCTCGCTGCGGATGTTCCACCGCTCGTGGGGGCTGATGCTCATTCAGAACAATATCGACGCTCCCTGTACGCTCCTGGATTTCCCGACGATGGATCGCTTCATCCAGGAGATCGCTGCGCACCCGTACGACATCGTCGGGATTGGAGCGATCCAGCCCAACGTCGGAAAGGTCCAGAAGATGTGCGAGCTGGTTCGTCAGCATCTGCCCGACGCGACGATCGTCGTCGGCGGGCACGTCGCTAACCTGCCCGGTCTGGACGAGCTGATCGACGCCGACCACATCGTGAAAGGCGAGGGTGTGCGCTGGATGCGCCGCTTCCTTTCGGAGGACGACGACCGCCCGATTCGGCACCCTCATGTCCTCTCGGGGATCGGCGCCCGCACGATGGGAGTCAACCTCGAACGTAGGCCCGGCGACACCGCCGCGACCCTGATCCCCTCCGTCGGATGTCCCATGGGCTGCAACTTCTGCGCGACCTCGGCGATGTTCGGCGGCAGGGGGAAGTTCGTCCACTTCTACGAGACGGGGGACGAGCTGTTCGAGGTCATGTGTGAGCTCGAAGAAGCGATGCGGGTCCGGTCGTTCTTCGTGATGGACGAGAACTTCCTGTTGTACCGAAAGCGGGCGCTGCGACTGCTGGATCTCATGGCGGAGAACGACAAGTCCTGGGCTCTGTACGTGTTCAGCTCGGCGAACGTGCTGTGCCGCTACACGATGCAGCAGCTCGTGGCGCTCGGGGTCTCCTGGGTCTGGATGGGCCTCGAGGGCCCGGGCGCGGACTACGTCAAGCTCAAGGGAATAGACACACGGCGATTGGTGAGCACGCTGCAGAGCCATGGAATCCGCGTGCTCGGCTCAACGATCATCGGGCTCGAGGAACACAGTCCGGAGAACATCGACGCGGCCATCGAGCACGCCGTGGCTCACGACACGGAGTTTCATCAGTTCATGCTGTACACGCCCCTCGGCGGTACCCCGTTGCACGCCGAGCATCTGGAGAGCGGCACACTGCTCGATGGCCGGGAATGCCCCGAGGCGGACCGGCACGGGCAGTTCAGGTTCTGCCATAAACACCCCCACATCCGGCAAGGGCAGGAAGCGGAGTTCCTGCAAAGGGCGTTCGATCGTGATTTCAGGGTGAACGGACCGAGCATCGTGAGGCTGGCGCGAACTACGCTACAGGGGTGGCGGCGGTACAAAAACCATCCCGAGGCCCGGATACGCAAGCGGTTCGCCTGGGAGGCGCGACATCTCGCAATCAGCTACGCCGGTGCGTTGTGGGCGGCCCGGCGGTGCTTTCGTTCAGATCCGGTTCTCGAGTCGAAGATCGCTCGAACCCTGGGGGAGCTTTACCGCGAATTCGGCCTCAAGGCCCGCGCGGGCGTGCCACTCGTCGGCCGGTACCTCCGCTTCATGTTGCGGCGCGAAGATCGTCGATTGCGTCGGGGTTGGACCTACGAGCCGCCCACGTTCCGCGAAACCACCAATCAACGAGTCTTGCCAGACAACTAGCGGATGGAGGACTCTGCCAGCCGTTTCCTCGGGGGCGCCGGATTCAGCATGATCCAGCCTCTACGCAGGTGAGCATACGGGCGAACTCGGCCCCTTCCTCCGCGGTCGGCGGGGCTCCCTCGATCTCGTACCGGCCCGCGATGAAATAATCCATGGTCCGGGCCCGCTGATACGCAGCATCCCGCGCCCAGCCGTCGGCCTCGAACAGCCTGGCCGTGGCCGACAATCGCAGCTTATCCATCAACTCCACCGCTTGACGCGCCTTCGCATCCTCAGTCGCCCACGTCCGCATTGGGAGGTCGTAGCGGCCGAGATCGTGCTCCCGGATGAGGTCGAGTACGGCTCGGACCCGGGCTTCCAGTCCTGCCACATGGTCAAACTTCGCAACTTGCTCCGGTGTGGGTGCGCAGGTCTCCAGCCAGTGTTCGAGCAAGCGCTGAAGGAACTCTTCCCGGTTCTCGAAGTGGTAGTAGAAGCTTCCCTTTGTGACGCCCACACGACGGCAGAGCGGGTTGACCTCAACTCCCCCGATGCCGCGGGCTCGCAGTAGTTCCAAGCCCGCGTCCAACCAGTCCCGTTGCTCGAGCAGTTTTACTGTACGCATAGGCACGTTAGTTGCACTTGTGTACACAACATACCACTCAGTATAATGAAAACGTTTGAATTCTACCAGATCAGCCCACACATGCGGATCTACGGGTCCGGGAGGTAGGTGCCATGCTTTATCGCTCTGTCCGTCACTTGTTGTCCTACTCCCTCGCTGCCTGTTTCCTCCTTCTCACGCTTCCGGGATGCTCCAGCGACGACCCAACCGGTCCTGGTCCCGGTCCCGGTCCCGGTCCTGGTCCCAGCGATCCCCCAGGCTTTACGGCTGCCGATGGCATGAACGGCGGACAGATGTTCGACCAGTTCTGGGCCTCCGAGACCGGGTGGGATTTCGGCGCGAACGCCGACCACTTCAGCGACTTCTCGAACTTCTATCGCTGTAAGCAGTGCCACGGCTGGGACCTGCTCGGCAACGCGGGTGCCTACATCAGCCGAGCACCCAGGACCTCGCGGCCCAATGTCTCGTCCGTGGATCTCAAGGAGCACGCCGCCGAGCATACACCGCAGGAGTTGTTCGACGACATCATGCAATCAACGGGACGCCGCAACCTGGACGCCGATCTGGCCTCCTACGACCCTGCCACCAACTCGACGGTCGGCGACCAGATGCCGAACTTCAGCGAGTTCATGACAGACGCGCAGGTCTGGGACCTGGTGAAGTTTCTGAAGGAGGAGGTTGTCGATACCGACGAACTGTACGATTTTACGACCACTGGCTCATATCCGACCGGCAGCTGGACCTCGTCTAACCTCGGGAAGGACGGCGATGCGGCCAGCGGAAACGCCGTTTACGCGGACGCCGACTGCGCCTTCTGCCACGGTGCCAACGGGACGGCGATCATTGTGGACGGTAGCTACAGCGTGGGGAGCTTCTTCCGCCAGAAGTCCAACGAAGCCCAGCACAAGGTCAAGTTCGGCCAGCTAGGTACCCAGATGCTCAATCTGGGAGTGAACGACGTGGACGATATGCGGGACCTCTACAAGGCCATGGCGGACGACACCGCGTATCCGGATCCGTAAGCCTCTCAGCGGTCCGTAAGCTCAGGGGCGGTTCCTTTCGGGGGCCGTCCCTGAACGCATCCGGGCCTCCAGTATCGTGGGGCTCCGACGATCAAATCCCCCATCCACAGGAGGTCCCCGTGAGACGAGTCAACCTTGCCGCACTCGGTCTGCTATTGCTGTTCGCGGCTCCCGCGTCTGCCCAGGACGCGACCGTGGCCGATTCAGACCATTACAAGGTCGAGTTCGAGAACGATCAGGTGCGGGTGCTTCGGATCACCTACGGTCCCGGAGAGAAGTCCGTCATGCACTGGCATCCGGACGCCGTTGCGGTCATGCTCACAGACAACACCTTTAGGATGCACAACCCGGACGGGACGGCCGAGGTGATCCTAATCGAGTTCAAGACCAAGTCCGAAGAAGGGTGCATGTAACAGGAGAGGCGCCATGAGCGAGACGCAGCAGCGTGTCTTCTATGAGGGCCTGGTTGCGGGCCTGATCGGCTATGTGACCGTCGCGCTGGTCCTCGGCATCGTGGATCTGGTGACCGGCCGCTCGGTCTTCTACACGGTTGCCACTCTGGGACAGGCCGTCTTCGGCGGAGCCGGGGGTGGCGAAGGGGAGGTGACGCCCGCTGCGGTCTTCACCTACAACGGGATCCACGTCCTGGCTTTCGTGGTGTTCGGCATCCTCGTGGCCTGGCTCGTCGTGGAGACGGAGCTCCACCCCGCCATCTGGTACGTGGCGTTCATGGTGCTTCTCGGCGCCTTTTTCCTCGCCACCGTCCTCGCAGCCGGGGCGGGCGCCGCGCTGGGTGAGGCGCTGCCCTGGTGGAGCGTGGTGGT
>JBDGWG010000098.1:0-4655 GCA_039585235.1 Gemmatimonadota bacterium
CATCCTCCCGGAACGAAGCCTCGAAGATGGCCGGGGCGCCGTCGGCGAGTGCCTTCCGGGTGGCTTCGATCTTCCCGTCGTAGTCGTCATGCGGGAGGTCGATCAAGACACCGCTCGGGAACTCCTCGCAGGCCCGCTCGCCCACGAGGTTTCCCTGCCGCATGCGGCCCATGGACGCGCTGTCCGGCTGAAGCTCGGGCGCGTCCGGCTCGTGCACGGACCACCACAGCCAGTTGGGGCAGTACCAGCCGCGTACGAATCTAGATTTCGACAGGCCGAAGCTCATGAGTCGCCCTTCCCTTCATCATTCTTTCGACAGCCGTACGGGCGGAGTCGCACGCCGGGCGGAACCGGCTTCCGAGGCTCCGCGGCCGGGCAGTCGGCCGGAAGAGGAGGATAGCGAGGGGGTCTGACAGTGGGAGGCCTGAATCTGGCACGGTACTCGGCAGGTGGTCGCAATCCGCGACCACCCGCTCCTCAGGCCTCACCGCCGTTTCCAAACTGGGCGATCCGCACCGTCCCTTCCGGGAACACGGCCAGGAGCTCCAGGCGGCCACCCAGCGCCGCGATGTAGTCGGCCAGAGTGCTCACGTGCACATCCGACCGGTTCTCGAGACGCGACACGTTGGGCTGGTCGATATGCAAGCGCTCGGCGAGCTGTTCCTGCGTCAGATCGCATGCCGCGCGCACCTCCCGCAGCCGCAGCTCGGCCAGCAATTCCTCCGCACGACGCCGGTTGCGGGCGCGGCGTTCAGGGGGAATCTGCTTCCGCAGCTCTTCGAAGCTCCTGGCCATTCACACACCGCCTTTCAGATTCTCGACGTGCTTGTCGAAGAAACGCTCCGCTCTTGGCACGGCCTTTCGATACCACCGCTTCGATCCCCTCTTGTCGTCGCCAAGCAGCAGAACTGCGACGCGGCGTGGATCGAAGCAGTACAGCGCTCGGAGCGGCCTCCCTCGATTCTGAATCCTCAACTCCCGAGATCCGCCGTGGCGCGAACCGCGGATGGCGGAGCTGTACGGAAACGGTAAGCGCGGTCCCAGCTCCTCCAGCATTTCGACAACCACATCTACGGCGTCGCGCGCCTGTTCGTCGAGGTTATCCCACGACTCGTCGAATTCGTCCGTCGTCTCGACCGACCAGGCCACCCACCACCTCCAGTATGCTTCACAGAGCATATGTCGTCAAGCGCATTCGTCGTGCGCAGACTTACGGAAGAGACTGGACCTGGATGCTCAACGAGGCATGAATTCCGCGCCGCCATGGAGGGGATGACGAGCCATTCCGACACACTCGACCGGCCACTCCCGGTCGGATCCGCCCACCCGGGTGTCACACGGTCCGCACAGTATCAGGGAGTGAAAGTGACGATTCGCCTGCGCTGGACGCGGCCGAAACGCGTAACATGTGCAGGCGACAGCCGGACCTCACTTCACGGAACGACCCTTGCTAGATACGATTAAGCTGTATGTTGACGCGATTCGCACCTGCGCCCTGCGCCAACAACGACCAACTCCGTCCCCCCGTCACGGAGACGAGCCCGAACATGAAGACGCTCAGCCACACGTCGATCACCCTGTACCTGAGCTGCCCCGAGGGGTACAAGCTCCACTACCTCGACCACCATCCCACGAGGCCGGCGCCGCCCCTGAACAAGGGCTCGGCCGTCCACAAGGCCCTCGAGGTCTTCTACAAGGACCGGCTCACGGGTCCGCCCCCCCTCGAGCACGTGCTGGACGCGTTCGACGAGGCGTTCGACGACGAGGCCTACCTCACGTTCGGGGAGCGGGAGGATGGCTACGCCGACGGGACGCTCATGGTACAGGCGTTCTACGAAAAGCACGCCGAGTACTTCAAGCCGGCGATGGCCGTGGAGCAGACGCTCCGCTTCGAGGTGGACGGGATCCAGGTGATGGCGGTCGCGGACCGGATCGACAAGCTGGAGAACGGCAGCGTCAGGGTCGTGGACTACAAGACGGGGAAGATGTGGACGCGCAAGATGGTAGAGGACGCGCCGCAACTCAGCCTGTACCAGATCGCGGTGGAGGACCAGCTGGGTCTGAAGGTGGCAGAGCTGCAGCTGTACCACGTGCCGTCCGGGACGCCGATCACCGTGCCGCGCCGCACCGAGGAGCAGCTCGAGGAGGCGAGGAACCGGGTGCGCGAGGTGGTGCGCGGGGTCGAGGCGGGCGAGTTCGAGCCCATCAAGCAGGCGCGCTGCAGCTGGTGCGACTGGCGCGAGCACTGCTCCCTGTTCGCAGACTGGTATCCCGAGAACTGGGAGCAGGAGCCGCCTGCCCCTGCCCCGTCGCACGATGAGGCAAACGCGCTGGCCGACCGGTTCGGAAAGCTGAAACACGAGATCAAGGAGCGGCAGACCGAGCTCGACGAGGTGCGCGCCGTCCTGGAGACATTCTTCGAGGAGACGGGCGAGCGGGCCGTCTCGGGTGAGGACTACCGGCTCACCGCCAAGCGTCACGTGGACACGAAGTTCCCGGACGACGAGGCGCTGCGGGCCGTCCTCGAGCCGGCGGGGCTATGGGAGAGGGTCCTGGCGCCAGAGTGGCACCGGAAGGCAAAGCTGCTGAAGGATCCGGAGGTGCCGGAGGATGTGCGGGCGAAGCTGGAGGAGCTGGGGGAGGAGAAGGTGGGGTGGCGGGTGGTGAGCACAGGGGTCAAAGAAGACACTAGTTGACGAGCGTCAGCATCTCCTCCCTGATGGTGTACCACGGCCTATTGAGATCGACCGACCTCACGGCAATCGGGAAGCCACCGATCTCATAACGGAAGTCAAAGCTTCGATCGATCGCTGGGTACAGGAGCATACCGTCGAAGACCTTCCCGCCGGGTACACTTCGCGACCGGTTGTACAACCTCGGAGGGTGTGCAACCCGATATCGTGTTCGTGTCTTCGACCGGGCGAGCCACCCCTACGGAAGCCGGAATCCGCGGGGCACCCGACCTGGTGATCGAGGTCCTCTCTCCCACGACGGCGCAGCGCGACCGCGGCGTGAAGCGGAAGCTGTACGAGCGGCACGGCGTCGGGCAGTACTGGATCGTGGACCCGGACTCGGAGACGGTCGAGGCGTGGACCTTCGGCGAGCGCCCGTCCGAGGCGCCGTCCCTGCGCCGGTATGTGGAGCGCCTCCCCGTTCACCTGGTCTCCGCGTCGCTCGGCGAGATCGACCTGGTGGAGCTCTTCCGCGAGACCTGATTGCTGCCGCTCTCAACGGAAACGTTTCCGCGGAAACGTTCAACTCATCTTCAACGCAGTGGCTTCCCGCCTCACCGTTCCATCCACCTCCGCCAGCCAGCCCCCCTTTTTGTATAGTGTGGGGCGTAAGGCGCTCTCACATTCCTGGAGGTAATCGTGACGAAGTCGTCGGTCCTGCTCGCTGCTCTCTTCGCGTTCCTGCCCTCCGGCGCGTCCGCTCAGTTGGCCACGCAGGGAACCGTGCTCGGCAACCTCGCCGGGGACTGGGTGATGACCGGTACGATCGCCGGCGACGCAGTCGTTCACGATGTCGACGCGGACTGGGTTCTCGCCGGCCACTACCTGCGTTTCCACGACTTCTCGCGTGAACGCGAGGAGAGCGGGGACCGCGCGTACGAAGCCACGGTCTTCATCGGATGGGACGCTGAGACGGAGCGCTTCGTGTGTCTGTGGCTCGACGTCACGGGCGGCGAGGGTCTCTCGAACGGGGTCCTCGGCTACGCGGCGCCCGTCGGCGACACGATTCCGTGGATCTTCGACGCGGGTGAGTACGAGATCCACAACACCTTCGTCTACCACCGCGGTGCGGACAGCTGGGAGTGGACCATCGTGAACGCGCGCGGGGACGAACGCACTGAGTTCGCGCACGTGACCCTCGAGCGGCGGTTCGAAGCGACCCCGGGGGATTGGTCGCCTCAGCAGCGAGAGATCCTCGATGCCGTCGCCAGGCTCTCCGCGGCGACCGCGCCCGGCGGCGGAGGCGCTGACGACTATGCCACGATGCTGACCGAAGACTTCAGCCGCTGGACCATCGGCAGCGACGTTCTGAACGGCAAGCAGGCCTGGGTCGAAGGCGTTCGTTCCTGGTTCGACGACGGCTGGCGCGTGTCCGAGCGCCAGGCCGAGGTGCTCGAGATCACGGTTGAAGGGGGAACGGCTTTCTCTCGCCGGATCGTGTCCGAGACCTACCTCCCTCCAGGGCCGCGCTCGCCGAGGTCTGGAGACGGGACGGTGAGGGCTGGAGACTGCAGCGCGTCACCGTGCACCCCATCCAGGAGTAACGCGGCTCTTCAGAAGATCCGGCTGTCTTCCGCCTGGTTCGAGATCCAGCCCGGTCAACTCGTGCGTTCCTATGCGTTTCGCGTGCTGCGGGTGCACCAGCTCCGGGCCGCGGACGCCCTCCAGCTTGCCGCGGCGCTGGTGTGGGCGGGCACTCCCGCCACGGGCCCTTCGCCCGTGGCCGAGATCGTCACCCTCGACGGCCGGCTCGCCGAGGCCGCTCGCCTGGAAGGCCTGTCGGTGTTGCCGGCCGCCGACTGACTCCGAATCCGGGTCAGGACTTCTTCTCCTCCCGCCTCACCCTCGACACCCGCTCCGCCGCCTTCCTCTTCGAAGTCCTGGCCCACTGGGCCCGGTGGTGCATGTACTTCTGGTCCTCAG
>JBDGWG010000099.1:0-4683 GCA_039585235.1 Gemmatimonadota bacterium
CCGGCGCTACCCCGGAGTAGCCCGCATATTTCCGCATCGGGGCGTGGCGCAGCCCGGTAGCGCGCCTGAATGGGGTTCAGGAGGTCGCGAGTTCGAATCTCGCCGCCCCGATTGCGTAAGAGACGGTCCTGTCGGTAGTTACGGCAGGGACCATCAGATCTTCCCTATTTACAACATCTTAGCCAATCGGGTCACTGACCACGACACTGAGGTGCTGGAAGGCCGCTTTCAGAAACGCAGTAGGCGTCGTGGTCTCGGTCTTCGTCTACCTGACGCGTGACTGCAGATTGTCACACCTACAGGTCCTGCTCCGACTCTAATGTCTCGTCAGTTTGAGCCAGCGCAGGCCGGATCGCACTGCTGGTGTGTCGGGCCTCCGCGCCATAGAATCCACCCACAGGACTAGAATCCTCCCGACGTAGCCTCTTCTCGTCATTCCTCCCCGGCGCGACAGAGGATGACGCCGGATCCTCGCCTCCGATAGGAGCCTTCGAATGTTGAGATCACGTATGACCCTCGTTGCCCTTCTCGCATTCGCCCCGCTACTGACCGCCACCCCGATCTCGGCTCAGGACGCGAGTTCGAGCACAGTCGAGATTCCGTTCACCCGACATGTTCTCGACAACGGCCTCACGTTGATCGTCCATGAGGATCACAAAGCCCCCATCGTGGCGGTGAATGTGTGGTACCACGTCGGTTCGAAGAACGAGAAGCCGGGAAAGACAGGATTCGCTCACCTGTTTGAGCACCTGATGTTCAACGGTAGCGAGCACATCAATACGGACTACTTCCAGGTCCTCGAGCCGCTTGGAGCAACGGATCTCAATGGGACCACCAATCAGGACCGCACCAACTACTTCCAGAACGTCCCTACTTCAGCCGTGGACGTTGCCCTGTGGATGGAGTCCGACCGGATGGGACATCTGCTTGGTGCCATCGACCAGGAGAAGTTGGACGAGCAACGGGGAGTCGTCCAAAACGAGAAACGACAGGGTGAGAACCAGCCCTACGGAAGGGTGTGGAGCGAGGTTTTCGCCAACACGTACCCGAAGGCCCACCCCTACTCGTGGACCGTCATCGGATCGATGGAAGACCTGGAAGCGGCCAGTCTGGAGGACGTGCACGAGTGGTTCGAGGCGTATTACGGTCCGCAGAACGCCGTGCTCGTCATCGCCGGTGATATCGACACGGAGACGGCCATTCAGAAGGTGGAAACGTACTTCGGCGACATATCCCCAGGACCGCCGATCACCAAGCAGGTCGACTGGATCGCACCGAGAACGGGAGAGCACCGCCAGATAATGCAGGACCGGGTGCCGCAGGCCCGGGTGTACATGGTGTGGAACGTTCCGGAGTGGAAGTCTGAAGACGCTGTGTGGCTCGACCTGGCAACCGACGTCCTGGCCTCCGGCAAGACCTCGCGATTCTACAAGCGCCTGGTATACGATGATCAAATAGCGACCGACGTCTCTGCCTTCCTGTGGTCCCGTGAGATCGGCAGCCATCTGGTGGCCACTGGAACAGCCCGCCCCGGCGTCGAGCTTGCCGCCGTCGAGACAGCCCTGCGCGAAGAGCTAGAGCGGTTCCTGGCACAGGGTCCTACGCCCGATGAGATGCTCCGCGTGAAGACGCAGTTCGAGGCCGCCTTCCTACGTGGCGTTGAGCGCATCGGTGGCTTCGGCGGCAAGTCGGACGCCCTCGCCCAAGGAGAGGTATACGCAGGCGACCCGGCATTTTACCGAACGAGGCTCCAGAGAGTGGAAAGTGCAACCACCGGGCAACTCCAAGACGCGGCCAGGCGTTGGCTGTCTGACGGCACCTTCGTGCTCGAGGTCCATCCGTTCTCCGACTTCACGGTGGCAGGCGAGGGGGCCGACCGATCCGGGCTGCCGGGCGTCGGACCGGCGCCCGCGCCCGATTTCCCGAGTGTCCAGAGGGCTACACTGTCGAACGGCCTGGATGTAGTGCTCGCGGAACGGCGGGACCTGCCGCTGATCGAGATGCAGCTGCTAGTGGACGCCGGCTACGCAGCTGATCCCCCGTATCGCCCCGGTCTGGCTAGCATGGCCATGAGCATGCTAGACGAAGGAACTGAGAGCCGTACTGCACTTGAGATCAGTGAGGAGCTGGCCCTCCTCGGTGCGACGATCGGAGCTGCCGCCGACCTCGACATGGCCTTCGTTTCGCTGTCCGCCCTGACGGCGAATCTGGAGCCGTCACTCGATGTGTTTGTGGACGTGATTCGAAATCCTGCCTTCCCGGAGGCTGACTTCGAGCGTCTACGCCGGCAGCGCATCGCACAGATTCGGCAGGAGCAGGCACAGCCGATCGGGCTGGCAATCAGAGTGCTTCCTCCCTTGCTGTACGGTCAGGGGCACGCTTACGCACAGCCACTCACCGGTAGCGGAACCGAGGCATCTGTCGAAGCGATGACACGGGAGGAGCTACAGAGCTTCCACACGGCCTGGTTCATGCCGAACAACGCGACTCTGGTCGCGGCCGGTGACATCACGCTGGCCGACATCGTTCCCCAATTGGAGAACGCGTTCGGAGACTGGGAGCGCGGTGATCCGCCGACCAAGAACATCGGACAGGTGGCGGCGCCGGACGCGTCGATTGTCTATCTGCTCGATCGTCCGGAGGCAGAGCAATCGGTTATCCTCGCGGGCCAACTAGTGCCTCCGACTGCCAATCCCGACGAGGTGGCTTTCGAGACGATGAACACCGTGCTCGGCGGCGCGTTCATATCACGAATCAACCTGAACCTGCGGGAGGACAAGCACTGGTCGTACGGGTCGGGAAGCGTGGCCCTGGATGCAGCCGGCCAGCGACCGTACATCGTGTTTGCTCCCGTGCAGACCGACCGGACGGCCGAATCGATGCAAGAGCTCCTCGGGGAGCTGGAAGCCATTCGTGGAGACCGTCCGGTGTCCTCGGAGGAGCTGGCCAAGGCGATCGACAACCTGACCCTTTCGCTACCGGGTAGCTGGGAGACGATAGGATCCGTGAGGGGGTCACTCGCGGAGATGGTACGCTTCGGCTTGCCGGACGATCACTTTGATCGATATGCAGCCGCCATCCGCGGAGTGTCGGCGGAACAGGCGACGGACATTGCGCGGACCTTCCTCCAGCCTGGCCAGCTGGTGTGGGTGGTCGTCGGGGACCTCTCCGAAATCGAGGAACCGGTCCGAGCCCTCGGCTTCGGGGAAGTCCAAGTGCTTGAGAAGGAGCCAGCGGAGACCGCGGCCGAACCCACCGCGCGCCTGAACTGACCTGATCGAGAACACATGATCGTCCGGATCCAGACACGGAGAGCGGCCCCCGGGGCCGCTCTCCGACCACAACGTATTGGAAGCTCGCTTGTGTTACCCGAACTGTTGCCCACCTGAGCCGAACCCCCTTTGACCAGCACTCCCTACGCCCATTCAGGCGTGCCTAACAGTGTCAGCGTCAGTGACAGCGCCCACTGCTGCTGGTTGCTGCCCACCAGCGTCACACACACGAATACGCGCATAAACCAGCGCCCATCAGCGCCAGTCAGCGCACTGAATCGGCATGGGGTTCAGGAGGTCGCGAGTTCGAATCTCGCCGCCCCGATTGGCAGAAAGCCCGTCAGATGGCGGGCTTTTCTGCATCCAGGTTCTTCTGGCCGATTCGCACCGGCTCCGGCAATCTACTCGGCGAACGGGCTACCAATCGACCTGCAACTTGGGTTCGTACACGGGAGACGGCTCAGGGTCGAACGAGCGATCGAAGTCGCGCAGATAGCTGCTCATATTCCGGTGCGGATACTCCTTGATCAGCAGCATGTGCTCCTGGATCATCTTGTTGATGCCGGGCCCCGCCCACGCTCCGTTCTGGATCTCGTTCGGGAATCTCTCGGCGGGATCATGATAGATGTTGTAGACCTCGTAGAAGTGGAAAGCCGGGTTCCTCGGCTTGAGGTTCAGCTTGATCTGGTCCTTTCGGACGGCCTCCAGGTTCTCCCGGTTGTAGTGGAAGACATAGTCCCGACGACCCTTACCCTCGCCCAGCAGCAGCAGTCTGATCCACGCCATCGATGACACGATCACCGGGAATCCTGTCCAAAGCCCCGGCAAGGCTGGCCATCGTCGTGAACCAATCCGTGATTTGGACGAGGTCGATCGGCTCCTGACCGGGCTCGACCATTCCGGGCCACCAGGCGATAGCCGGCACGCGGATCCCGCCCTCCCTTGTTTCTCCCTTGCCTCCTGGTAGTAGGGAGTAGCCGCCGTGCGGGTGCACGGTGTACATGGGGCCGTTATCGGAGTTCCAGATTACGAGCGTATTCTCCGCGATTCCCAGGTCCTTCAGGGTCTTGATGATCCGGCCCGTGTTGTAGTCATGCTCGACCATCTGGGCAGAGGTATTGGTTTGTGCAGGAGTGTCTCGGAAGTCCTGGTGTGCGCCCCAGAAATGATTCGCCTTGCCCCAGAAGGTCACGTAGAAAGGTCGATCGGAGTCGGCACGCCGCTGAATGAAGTCAATGACGTTGTCCGCGACCTCTGTGTCGTAGGTGTTGTACTTCTCCATCGAGTACTCATACACCAAAGTCGGTTCCTCGCCCTTCTTCCCTCGCATCACTCCGCCGGTGTTGTAGGGAAAGCCCTCGGGGCCGGGTGAGTACATCAACGCACGCTGGGAGAACCCACCTATGTCGTC
>JBDGWG010000100.1:0-3959 GCA_039585235.1 Gemmatimonadota bacterium
CGGCTGGGAGCCGAGGTCTCGAAGCAGGTGCGCCGGAAAGGGAAGGGGTTGAGGCCCGGCGAGCTGGGGTCGCTGCAAACGCCCCGGGACGCCGAGCGGTGGCTGCGGATCATCGGTCGGGCCGTAACGGAGGGGAGGCTGCGAAGCAAAGACGCGGACGCGGGCACGCGAGCAGTGCGCGAGTGGCTCAGAGCGCACGAGGCGGGTGCTGTTGTTGATCAGGTGGCGGAACTGCGCCGGAAGGTCTCTGACCTGAAAGGTGACAAGCTGGAGGTCTTGAAGTGACCGTCGCCACGTCCCTCCGTCGTTTGGACGTCGAGCTGGGTCAGCTACTCGAACGGCATGACCGGGCGCGAGACTTGTCCGAGTTCGCACAGTACGAGTCGAACCCCGTCGGCTTCATCTGCGAGGTCCTTCACGGTGAGCCGTGGTCCCGACAAGAAGAAATCGCCGAGACTGTTCGGGTCAGCCCGCTCGTCGTCGTTCGGTCCGCTAACGCGGTCGGCAAGGACTGGATCGCAGCCAGGCTTGCGCTCTGGTGGGTGTACGCCAGGCGTGGGCTCGCGCTCGTGACGGGTCCGACCGAGCGACAGGTGCGTGAAGTCGTGATGGGGGAGGTGGCCCGAGCGTTCCAAGCGGGCCACGACCTACCCGGTGAGCTGTATCAGATGGCTCTGCGTCTCGGCGGTCGAGAGCAGGCCGGGATCCTGGCTTTCACCTCCACCGAGGCGAGTCGCCTGACGGGCTTTCACGCGCCCCGAGTCCTGGCGGTCCTGACCGAGGCGCAGGGTGTCGAGGACTTCGCGTGGGAGGGCCTTCTGGCCTGCGCTACAGGTGCAGACGACCGAGTCCTGGCTGTTGGGAACCCCGTGTCGCCCTCGGGCCGGTTCTACTCCGCTTCGCGCTCGCGGAGCTGGAAGCCGATCCGCATCTCGGCGGAGGAGCACCCGAACCTGCGGAACGGGAAGGAGCCGATCCCCGGCGGACCGAGTCACGAGTTCGTCGAGCGGATCGCCCACGAGTTTGGCGAGGGCTCGGGCGTGTACCGTGCGCGCGTACTGGGCGACTTCCCCGACGAGGGAGAGGAGGGCCTGATCCGGCGGTCCTGCCTGGAGGTAGCAGTAGAAACGTACGAGCGGCGCGAGTTCAGACTCGAAACTACCGAAGCCGTGCCCATCGTTGCAGTGGATCCTGCCCGCTACGGCCCAGACTACACCGTCCTCGCCGTGAGAAGAGGGCCGGTTCTCCAAGAGATCGTTGCATGGGGCCAGACTTCCACGATGGAAACGGTAGGCCGACTGCGGGAGGAACTGCTCAGGGTGGGCGTCTCACCCGGCGGCAGCGGCTACGTCATCGTGGACGAGGTCGGGCTCGGGGCAGGTCTCCTGGACCGGCTAAGAGAGGTCGGCTACCGCTACCAAGCCTACCCTTTCAACGGCGGCCGCCGCGCTCAGGACCAATCGAGGTTCCTGAACGCCCGGGCCGAGTCCTACTGGCACCTCAGACAGGCGCTGGAGGCGGGCGGGATCGCGCTCCCCCGAGACGAGCAGCTGTTCGACGAACTGGTGGCGACCAAGTGGCGGCCTACCTCCGACGGGAGGGTCCAGATCGAGAGCAAGGATGACTTGAAGGCACGGCTCGGCCGGTCCCCCGACAGGGCCGACGCGGTCGCGATGGCCTACTATCGCTTCGCCGCCGGAGGAAGGGAGCCGGGGGATTACGGCGTCACAATCTGATGCGGTAGGGGCGGCCCCGAAGGAACCGCCGGAGCGAAGAACAACCTAGGGACAGCGTTTCGGGCGGTTCGAGACTAGTCCCCACAACTTCTAGGAGCCATCGGTCTGCCATTAGGGACTACCGGGAGAGGCGAGCAAGCAGGTCAGCGATTACGAGATCGAAGACTTGCTCCAGTTCCGCCGAAGTCGGCGCGAAGAACATGCGACCCTTAGGCTGGCCGGGATCTGTGACTCCGCCTTCGTTCGCGAGCAGACGGAGGTAGTCAAGATCGGGGGGTGGCGCTGACCCTCCTCCTAGATTGCCGAGACCGATCGTGTACAGAATGTAGCCCGCGCTGCGAATCTGATCGGCCCAGTAGACCCCGTTCTGTCGGGCCTGAGCCCGCACCTGGTCCTCGGTCATGCCGAAACAAGAGGTGACTCCGTTACAGCCATCGTAAGGAGTCTGTACGGGCGGAGAGGGGTTCTCTACGAGGGTGTTGTAGTTGTAGTAGCCGGTCACTGTTGTGGCGTTGAGATCGCCCGGTACGACGATTACCCGATCGGCTCCGTTGAACGTGCCACGTATCGCCGTGGGACGCCCGTCGGTGAAGAAGACCACTACCTTGGCGGACCGCTCACGGAGAGCCGCGTTTTGCATCTGCTCGAAAGCGGTGCGCAGCCCTTCGCCGGTGTTGGTATAGCCCGCCGAGTTCATGTTGTTGATCGTGGTCGAGATGGCGACCTGGAAGGGGCTGTCGACTGGGATGCGATCGACGGCTCGCGCATGGAATGAGCTCATTCCCACCTGGTCGATAACGTCCGAGAAGTTCGTAACAAATTGCTTCGCCGCATCTTGGAGGTCATCCCAAGCGTTATTCTGTGCAAGGGAGTAGGACTGATCCAGCACGAGAGCGAGATCGACCGGAGGCACCGCCGCGACAGCCTCCGACGAGATGAGAATCTGATCCCAGTCGAGAACTCGCATGAGTGTCACGGGCATCGGTTTCGCGGCCGTCGCACCGACCGTAAGCTCTCCCAGTGCGTTCGTACCGAACGTAAGTGAGAGCGACACCCCATCCACACCGTCCTCCACGCCGTTGAGCGCGGCGATTGCGAGCGCCCTCTGGGTAGCCTCCGCCTGACCGATACGAAGGGAACTCGCGCCAGCTAGCGCCGCGGCATCCACGGCGCGCGAGAGTCGAGTCTTCGTCAGGTGTCCGCGGCCCAAGTCGATGGCCAGCCCGCCGATTCCGATGAGCCCAACGAGCGATACCGCGAGGAAGACAAGGATCGCCCCGCGCTCGTCGCCAACCCTGGAGCTGCCAGGCAAGTGCGCTACCTCCTTCTTCGCATTTCTGCGGACCGGTTCTATGACACCGAGTCTTTGTTTTACGCATGCGCAATCTTCTGGTAATGCACGTGGCAATCCGCCGAGCGCTTTGTGGTCGTAAGATCCCTCGTGGGAATGATGTAATACATATCGGCAACCGAACGACCGAGGCCGGTCGTCACGGTCGAATGTCGCGTTTTGGACCGCAAACCGTGCATTCGGCAATCCGCTGCGCTGCTAGCTCCCGCAAGTCGGGAGAACCTCTATTCTGCGGCGTATGGTCGGAAGGACGAGATCACCGCCGCTGAGAGCGACGGAGAGTGGGAGATTTGGGAGGGCTTGGCGCGCAGCCGGTCGCTTCTCTATACGTTCTTGCCACCCGCTGTCTCCTGCGAGCGCTCAGAGAAGGTCATGACCAAGGTCGTCGAAAACGTGGTCGGACGCGGCTTGGCTGCCGTGGCTGCTGTAGGTGCCGTGACTCTTTCGGTCCGAAGCTTCTGGTCAACCGTAGTCACCTCCCCGCTTCCTGGCGACCGTTTCCTATTCCTCATCTTCGGCGTTCCCTTGGGTACGCTCGCTTGGCTGTTTGGTTGGTATGCCCTATGGGGAGACCGGCCTGAGACCCGCGACCGTATCAGAATAGCGTGGAAAGCAGGCTTTGGGGTCGGCCTCCTCGTCTTTCTGGTCTTCTTCATCGGGCCTGTGATCCTGACACCCGAATCCAATCAGGGACCGCTTGCTGGATTTCTGTTTGGCCCACTTGGTTTCACCATCGGGGCAATCGCGGGGGCCGTGTACGGGCGGCTCCGCCGATAAGCTTGTGAGCGCCCACCGAGATTGCCCTACGAGGACGAGATCAGGAGCGTGGAGGGGCCGTCCAATGCAGTCAGCGGCAGGCGTCCAATGGGAGT
>JBDGWG010000101.1:0-5612 GCA_039585235.1 Gemmatimonadota bacterium
CGGGTCCAGGGCGAGCGCCCGTTCGAGATGCCGAGCGGCGGCCGCCAGATCGCCATGGTATACCGCGATATAGCCGAGCTGGGCGTAGGCCGGCGCATACTCCGGGTCGATCGCTAGCGCCCGGTTGGCTGCATCCCGGGCCAGCTGGTAGCCCTCGTCAATCGGGTGCAGTTCAGTGCCCGCTTGAGTGTAGTAGTCGCGGGCCAGGCCAGCCCAGGCCGCGGCGTAGTCGGGATCGATCGCCAGCGCCTGCTGGTACAGCGCCATGGACCGCTCGAGACCCTCGGCCGTGCCCTGGCGGCCCAGCTGCCGCGCCTGCAGATAGAGCGCATAGGAGGCCAGATCGGTCGCCTCGACCGTCGGCGCCGCGCCCAGCAGCGTGACCTTCAGCTGAGCTGCCACGTCCAGGGCGATCTCATCCTGGATGGCGAAGATGTCGTCCGCCGACCGGTCCCAAGTCTCCGACCACTCGTGAAATCCATCATCGGCCCTGATCAACTGCGCCGTGATACGCACCTCGTTGCCAGCCTGCCGGACCGAGCCTTCCAGCACGTGGGCCACGTTCAGGCGCTCGGCGATCTCCGGGATCTCCAGGTTCTGGCCCTTAAAGGAAAACGACGAGGTTCGTGCCGCCACCTGCAACTCCGGGATCTTCGCCAGAAGATTCAGCACTTCCTCGGAGATGCCTTCGCTGAAAAACTCCTGCTCCGGGTCGGAGCTCATGTTGACGAACGGCAGCACCGCGATCGAGGCCGACACGGGGCCCGACGCGGGAGCCAACTGCCTCGCCACATACCATACCCCCGCGAGCAGCGCGGTTATGCCGACGAGCGCGAGCGCGCCGACCCGTCGGCGGGGTCTCGGCCGGCCAGCCAGGTCGGGTGCTAGTATCGGCCGGCCGGCCAGGTCGGGTGCTAGTAGCGCGCTCGCGAACTCGCCGGCCGTCTGGTAACGGTCTGTCGGGACCTTGGCCAGCGCCCTCGTGATCGCATACTCCACAGACTCCGGGATCGTGTCACGCACCGTCCGCACACTGGGCACCGGGTCTTGCGAGTGACGCATCATCACCGCCAGCGGCGTCACACCTGCGTACGGGGGAGTTCCCGCTAGCATCTGGTACAGCACACAACCCAGCGCGTAGATGTCCGTCCGGCCGTCCAGGTCCTGAGCACCGCTCGCCTGCTCCGGGCTCATGTACGTCGGGGTTCCGACCGCCACTCCGGTCTGCGTGATGCTAGCACCCCCGGCCTGCTCGACCGCGAGCGCGATCCCGAAGTCCATCACGACGGCGTGCCCCCCTTGGAGCAGGATGTTTGCCGGCTTGATGTCGCGGTGGATGATGCCTCGCTCGTGTGCGTAGCCCAGAGCGTCTGCGACCTCGCGCGTGATCTGGAGCGCCTCCTCCACGGGCAACTGCTTCTCACGCTGCAGACGGTCGAGTAGACTCTCACCCTCGATGAAGGGCATCACGCAGTAGAGTAGTCCATCTGCTTGCCCCGAGTCGTGGAGCGGCAGGATGTGGGGGTGCGTCAGGCCGGCGACAATCTCGATCTCACGAAAGAACCGTTCCGTGGCCACATCCGAACTGATCTCAGGATGCAGGACCTTGGGTGATGCTTCAGGTCCTCGGCCAGAAACACCGCGGCCATGCCGCCGCGGCCGATCTCCGACTCGACGGCGTACCGGTCTGCAAGTGCTGATTTGATACGTTCCAGAAGGTCGGGCATATACGCCTCTAAAAGAACGAGGGGGTGGGATCAATATAGGGGAGAGCGGCTTAGAGCGCGCGTCCGTTGCCACGCCTGCCTGGTGAAGAACCTGAGACCGCTTGCCTGATAGGAATGGTGCGCGAACCTTGGAAGTAGGGTCGCTGCAGAGATTTCCCGGAGTGTGTGCAACTTCAGATCCCCTGCCCCGAAGCAGACGGACAGCTCGATGCGGCGGGGAGTTAGGAGTGAGCGGTGACAGGAGCAGTGTGAGTCCATAGCTAAACCGCCCTCGCGTCTCATCCGGGCTCAGCTGCTAGATGCAGAACGGCCTTCCCTGCATACTTCCTGTCGAGGAGTTGGCGAGCCACCTGGCTGATTTGGGTCCAGGGGGCTTCCACGCTGATGAGCGCTGATTTATGCGGGTATCGGGGTGGTTACCGCTGACCAGCAGCAGCCAGAAGCAGTGGGCGCTGTCACTGACGCTGACACTGTTATTGGCCTTGGGATCAATCCCACGATTCGGCCTGGCCGAGGCCTGACCTGATCAGGCCGCCTACCACCCTGCCCGCACCTCCCGCTCCCTGTATACTAGTTAGTGGTCTCCCAGCCGCTTCCGTCAACAGGAGCCGTCCTACGACATGAGCCGTAGCCTGCTCGCGCGTCGCGTCCCGCAGTTGACGGGGGTCTACCTCGTCGCCTCGTGGGCCGTCGTGGAGTTCGTCGACTTTGCGGTGGGCCAGTACTCCCTCTCGCCCGTGCTCACCAACTTCGTCGTCACGCTCCTCCTGCTCCTGCTCCCGATGGTCGTCGTGCTCGCCTGGCGGCACGGGGCGCCCGGGGAGGACCGCTGGACGAGGATCGACGGCGCCGCGATCGGCCTCAGCCTGGCCGCCACCGCAGCTATCCTGTTTGTCGCCTTCAGCGGGCAGGAACTCGGCGCCGCCACGACGGTGAAGCTGGTCGAGGACGCGGCGGGCGACACCGTGGAGCGAGTCATCCCGAAGGCCGCCTTTCGACGTAATGTGCTGCTGTACGACCTCGACAATGAGTCAGGCGACCCCGAACTGGACTGGCTGCGGACCGGAATCGTGCTCGGGGTCAGTATCGATCTGCTCCAGGACCTTTTCATGACGTGCCTGACCGTCGATGAGGCTGGGACCGTGCGGGAACGACTGGCGGAAGCGGGTTTCGATCTAACTGACAACATTCCTCTATCGCTGAAGCGCGAGGCGGCCGAGCGGCGGAGTGTCGGGCACTTTATGGACGGCGCCGTCCGGACGGACGGAGACACGCTCGTCATCGAGACGCGCCTCTACGAAACCCGAAACGCACGCCAGGTGGCGACCCGTACCTACCGCGGAACCGATCCGCTCGGGCTCGCGGACAGAATCTCCGTGGACCTCCGGCGCGACCTCGGCATCCCGGACTGGCAGATCGAGGAGTCAGTTGACCTGCCCGCGGCCGAGCTCCTCACCCACTCCCCCGACGCTTTCAGGTCGCTGACCGAAATGCAGGTGGCGTTCCGATCGACCGACATCGTGGCGGCCCGTTCGCTGGCCGACGAAGCCGTGGCCCTGGACCCGACGTTCGCATTGGGGCACCTCTTGGTAAGTATACTTGCGCTTCACTCCGGAGATCAGGCCGCTGCCGGCACGCTCATGGCCGAGGCGACCCGCCACGCATACCGGCTGCCGGAGCGGTTGCGCCTCTCCATTCAGGTGTTCGATCAACTGTTGTTTAAGCAGGATCCCGAGGCGGCGATCCGCGCGGCCCGCTATTGGACAGAGATCTACCCCCAGGACGCGGAGGCGCGACGGCAGCTGGCCCGTATCTACGCCTCGACGGGAGACAACGACGGACAGCTCGCGCAGTATCGGGCTCTCCTGGCGATCGACTCCGCCGACGTCGGCACGATGCGCCAGATGGCGTCTGTGTTCCGCGCCAGGGAGGAATACGACAGCGCTTTCGTCTACTACGAGCAGCTCGGTGACCGCCGGCCGACCGACATCCGAACCCGCCTGGACATGGCGAGCACGTTGATGAGCCTCGTGAAGTACACGGAGGCGCGGGAGGAACTGGAGCGGGCGCGGGTGGCCGCCCCGGACGAGCCCGATGTGCTGAACCAGCTGGCGCGGCTCGACATGCGGGAGGGACGGTACGAGGACGCGGTGCAGCGAGTCGAGCAGGTGATCTCGCTCGGGCGCACTCCGCAGGAGCGGCACGCGAGCGCCGGGCTGGAAGAGACCCTGTACTATCAGCGCGGACAGTTCGCCCGCCTCGAAGACGCCTACCGGAGACGTCTGGCGACACTCGCCGAGTACCAATCGCCGATCAATGTCGTCGGTGAGATCGAGAATTCCGAGTTCTTCATCAATGCCGCCGAAGGGGGACGCGAGGCGTACGCTCTGCAGCAGATCGACAGTCTGCGGAACAATGTCGAAGCTCCATGGAATCTGGAACTCGAGTTCGCGGCCGTGCGGATCCATCTCGACCTCGGCGACACAGAGTCGGCGCGGGCGTCGCTCGGTGGCCTTCGTACGCTCAGCGAGGCCCGGGGCTCGACCCGAGCGCGCAGGGCCTTCATCACTTGGGTCGAGGGACGAATCGTGGAGCTGGAGGACGGCAACTGCCGCCGTGCGCTCGAGAGCTACGACGAGGCAAGAGATCTCGTTCCGCTCGTGTGGCTGTACCACGCAACCCGGCTCCGCTGCCTCACATCGCTCGAGCGGTTTAGCGACGCAGAAAAAGAGGTCGCCTGGCTACTCGAGCGTGCCCCGGGGCGGGGCGTGTACCGGCTCGATGTAGCGCGGTACCACGCGGCCCGGGACCGTACGGAGGACGCCATTGTGGAACTCGAGGCCGCGCTCGAGATCTGGTCCGAGGCGGACCCGGACTACCACCGGGCGCAGGAGGCGCGGGAGCTGCTGCGGGACCTGCGGGGAGAGTAGGCGGCTGCAAGAACGCCTGTCACGTCCGTGAGAGCAAACAAGGCCGCGACCGCACTCTGCTCCGAGGAGTGAACGATGAAAGGCATTAAGCGGACCCTCGGATTGGCGCTGGCACTGACGACCCTTCCCTCCCCCGTCGCGGCCCAGAACGAGATCCTGGCCGAGATACCCATCGAGCTGCGGGGCAACCGGGTGATCATCCCGGTTTCGGTAGGATCGTCGGGTCCGCATCGCCTGATCCTCGACACGGGAATGGCGTACGACGGAATCACGCTCTTCGACACCGCCAGTGTCGATCTGAGTCAGTTCGATCACCTGGCCAGAGTCCAGATACGGGGAGCCGGACCGGGCGGTGCGGCACATGCCCTCAGTGACAGCGCGGCAACCTTCCGCGCTGGGCCTCGCACCTTCAAGGATCAGCGGGTCACCATGCTGACCGGTGGCGCGTTCCGGGGTTTCCCCACGGATGGCGTCATCGGGTATTCCATTCTCGGACACCACGTGGTGGAGATCGACTACGATACGGAACGGATGATCCTCTACGACCCCGAGACCTTCTCGCCTACGGATGACTGGGTGTCCGTCGACATCTACTTCAAGGACAATCGGATTCCCTGGACGGACATCTACGTGGCGACGGAGGAGGAGGAGGAGGACCGAAACCCGGGAGGTCTATGCGGGTCGAGGCTTGAGTGGGGACATCTACGGAGCCGAAGGAAGGGTCTCGAGAGTCATCATCGGACCGTACCAGCTCGAGGACGTCCTCGTCGTGGTGGTCCCGGCGGAGATCAGGTCACGGCAGGAGGGGGCCGACGCGATCATCGGCAGCGGACTGCTGCGGAGGTTCAACGTGACCTTCGACTACTCACGGTCCCGAATCCTACTCCGACCCAACAGCTACCACTCAGAACCGTTCTGAGCTCTTGTCAGGTCGGCCCTCCTGACCCCGAAGCAG
>JBDGWG010000102.1:0-3801 GCA_039585235.1 Gemmatimonadota bacterium
GGAGATTGGCGACGACAGACATGACTAGCGCGATGGAGGAAACCAGTAGCGCTCCTCCTGCGATCAGGGCATCGGACATCGGTTCCTCCGATCCGAGAACTGGCGAATCCACCGATATGTCCACAACATAACACGAGAAGGCCCGGTTCTTGCCACCTTTCAGGAGCATGATCGATCTCAGGACGTTGGCAAAATGGAGCGGCTCGCTGACCCTGGCCCTCGTGTCGGGACTCGCAGCCTGCTCGGACGCAACCGATGGCCCGGTGGACCCGGGGCCGCCGGATCTCGAGCCCACGCCCGTGGCGACTGTCGTGTTGACTCCACAACTCGCCGAGGTCGAGGCTGGCTCGACCTACCATTTCGAAGCGGCTACGCTCGATTCGGCGGGCGCGGTCCTGACTGATCGTCCGATCGCCTGGTCGAGCTCCGACCCCGCCGTCGCCACGATCGATTCCACTGGCCTGGCCACGACCCACGAGCCCGGAACCGCATCGATCTCGGCCACTTCGGAGGGAATCTCAGACACGGCATCCATCGCCGTGGTTGCGGTTCCGGTCGCCAGCGTGGTCGTGGAGCCTTCAGACACGCTGGTCGAGGTCGGGGCAGCCGTTCAGCTCTCGGCTCAAGTTCGAGACGCGGCAGGACAACCGCTGGCTGGCCGCACCATCGTATGGTCCAGCTCAGACCCACCCCGGGCGGCCGTTTCGGACGACGGCCGAGTCGAAGCGTTGGACATCGGTACGGTGTCGATCGAGGCCGAGGTCGAGGGATTGACCGGCGTGTCGGTCGTCACCGTGGTGCACGCCCCTGTGACCCTGGTGGGTGCGGGAGATATAGCCGACTGCGACACCCCGTGGGACGAAGCCACGGCGGACCTTCTGGACGCGATTCCGGGGATCGTGTTCACGGCCGGCGACAACGTGTACGAGGACGGGACGGCTCAGGAGTACGCGGACTGCTACGGCCCTTCGTGGGGAAGGCACAAGGACCTGACGTATCCGGCGATCGGGAACCACGAGTACCACGCCTCGAACGGGGCGCCGCACTTCGAGTACTTCGGCGCGGCGGCGGGTGACCCCGCCAAGGGATACTACTCGTACGAAGCGGGAGCCTGGAAGGTCATCGTCCTGAACAGCAACCCGGGCCGGGTTCCGGTGGACGCCGGGTCTGATCAGGAGCAGTGGCTGAGGGACGAGCTGGCGTCGAGCGACCACGCCTGCACGCTCGCCTACTGGCATCACCCGAGGTTCAGCTCCGGCGTGTATGGGGACGATGACCGTTTCGACGCCTTCTGGCAGGCGCTATACGAGCATGGAGCAGAGCTCGTGGTCGTCGGCCACGAGCATCACTACGAGAGACTCGCGCCCTTGAATCCAGCCGGCGTGATCGATCCGGCGGCGGGGATACGGCAGATTATCGCCGGTACGGGCGGCCGCTACCTGCGCCCGACCGGGGCCCCACGAACCGGGAGCGAGGTGCGCGACTCAGAGACGCATGGCGTTCTCGAGCTCACCCTGCGCCACGATTCGTATGACTGGGAGTTCATCCCGGTTGCCGGCCAGACGTTCACCGACTCCGGATCGGACGTCTGCCACTGAGCGCGTCGGCAGGCTGCGGTATGGAGTGGGCCCGGCAGGATTCGCCGTCGAGGCGCTCCGCGCAGAGACATTCCCCGAGCGCAGCGAGAGGACTACCAGCGACCTTGGGATTATGAGTTGGGCGATGCATCTTATCGCCGATCCGTGGACCCAAGCGATCCGGCACTTGTGGCAAGTCTTCTCATCCGGAGTTGACGACCGGCCTCCCTGTTGTGTATCCCCGCCAGGCAGGTCAAACTGCCCTCGTCCGTCGTTTCAAGATGACCGAGAACCGCCAGGAGTACTTCTGATGAAGAGTGCGTTCCGAGTCTCGACCGGCCTTTTCGTGGCCATCTTCTGCTTCCTCACGCCTCTGCGACCTGCGATTGCGCAGGATGCGGCTCCGGCCGATGAGATGGCCGAGCTTCTCACCCGTCTCGGAAGGATCGAGGCGAGGATCGGATACCTGCAGCTTCGCCATGAGAACGCGGTCGGCGAAGACCGTGAACTCTTCGCCGACCAGCTGTTGCGACGCTGGAGCGAACATCACGATCTCCTTGGTGAGATGGTGGTAGCTACTGAGGGGGCGTTAGAGGCCGGCGCCGAACGCACCGATGCCACCGAGCGAATCCGGCTGGCGCTTTCCCGCGAGATTGACTTCATCGGCGCGTATGCCGAGCGCCTCCAGGAGCGCATCACGGAGCTTCGCATCGCGAGCCCGGATACACCTCCCGAGAAGCTGTTCGCGCTCGAAGTGCAACTCACTGAATTGAACCTCGATCTGGATGGGCTCATCGAAGCCGCGATCGCCGACATCGAGAGGGCTGATGTCGTAGGAGCGGACCTCGGACCGGAGGTGGCCCTCCTCGACCACCGTCTGGAGGATCGGGCAGCAACGATCGCAGCGCGAATCGAACTCGTGCTCGACCAGAGAGCCGCGCTGGTGAATCGAGCCACAAAGGCTGGAGCCGACACCGTAGCGATTCAGGAAGAACTAGACGCTCTCGAGGAGAAGCTGTACGGCACGACCACAAGCCTCGAGACGATGGCGGAGCTGATGGGTCGGCGTGACCTGGAGACGTCCGACTATCGGCAGCTGCTTCTCGAGGCGACCGGTGACCTGGGCGTCAGCATTTTCGACCCGAAGGTCGTCGGGGGACTCGTCGAAGACCGGTGGGAGACACTGCGTGAGGGGCTGCGGGACCACACACCGGGAATCCTCGTCAAGATTGCCACGATCCTGTTCGTGCTTGTCCTATTCGGAGTCCTTGCGCGCCTGGCGCGGAGGATCGTCAAGAGGGCCGTGTCCACGACCAACCTGGACAGCAGCGAACTGCTCCGCCGGCTGTTGGTGGGGATGGCCTCGAAGCTCATGTGGCTGATCGGGTTCCTGGTCGTGCTCTCGGTGCTCGGGATTGATGTCGGACCGATGCTCGCGGGCCTCGGGATCGCCGGTTTCGTGCTCGGCTTCGCCCTGCAGGACACGCTCTCCAACTTCGCCGCCGGCCTGATGATCATGTTCTACAGACCGTTCGATGTCGGCGACCTGGTGACGGCGGCCGGAGTGAAAGGCAAGGTCGACGCTGTGTCCCTGGTCTCCACCGTGATCACCACGTTGGACAACCAGGTGCTGATCGTCCCGAACAACAAGGTGTGGGGCGACGTGATCAACAACGTCACGGCCCAGGCGACACGCCGTGTAGACCTCGTGTTCGGCATCGGGTACGGGGACGACGCTGAGAAGGCCCAGGACATCATGGAGGATGTGCTCCGCGACCACCCACTCGTACTCGACGATCCCGAATCCGTGGTGCGGCTGCACGAACTGGCAGACTCTTCGGTGAACTTCGTCTGTCGTCCGTGGTGTCTCACGGACGATTACTGGGACGTGTACTGGGACGTCACCGAGACCGTGAAGCAGCGGTTCGATGCGGAGGGCGTCTCGATCCCGTTCCCACAGCGGGACGTGCACATTCATCAGCAGAACGCGGATGACGCACGCGCCGCAAACTGAGCAACCGACGACGGGGGGACGGGTGATGACGGGAGGTTGCAGATCCCTCGGAACGGGCAGGTCGCAGGCGCGCCGAGCGCGTAAGTTGTTGTGAGGAATATGGGCCCGGCTGGACTCGAACCAGCGACCTTGGGATTATGAGTCCCCTGCTCTAACCAACTGAGCTACGGGCCCGTGGGTCCTGCGGCGCGCTCATTCTATCTCGTTTCC
>JBDGWG010000103.1:0-5416 GCA_039585235.1 Gemmatimonadota bacterium
TGCAGCAAGCGCTTGTTAGTTGGCATTTCTTGGACACTCACGACTGTCCTGCCTTCTGGGATCGCTCTCTCTGTGCCGGGAATTTCCATCTGAAGTCGCAATGCGCAGCGCCATTCGCGATGGTCTGTGAACGAACCAAGTCGACGCCAAATTCGCGCGCCGCGCAGTAGTCCAGGTTACACGCCGCATGCGGTGTGAGCTCGGGAACGCCTTGGTCCTTTAAGTAGTCGGCGAGCGGACAAAGGGTGACGTCGAACGCCACGCCTGCCTCCGAGGGGAGATGCCGATGCTGGAACGGAGAGGTCAGCATATTCAGCAGCCATTTGACCCTGGTTTCTCGTTTGGCGCTGCGCAGCCGTGAAAGTCTGAACATGGCAACCGCCACCGGTCGATAAACGTCCAACATGATCGTCTCGACAAGGGTGCCGGCCTCGGCTTGGCTCATGCCGTGTTCCTGCACGGCTCGATAGAGAGCGCAACTCCACTCCATATATCGCATCATGTCGTTTACCGAGGCGCTATAACGGGGGCGGTCGGGTGCCAGCCGAGATTGCCAAGTGCGCGTTGAGCTCCAGACTTGCGCTGACGTATCCGGAAAATGCTCCTTTAGTCGATTACTAGCGGTACGCCGAAAATTAGCGCCCGGTGCGTACCACCGAATAAGTCCAATGCTCATATTCTGTCTCCCATACGGCCACCTTCGTAATATCTAGCAGCCTGACGCTGCGACCACGGGGTTCACGAAACACTCCGAGTTTGTGGGCGGTTGTTCCAGAGCTAGCAGGTTAGTTGTCATAATGCGCCCGCGGTGGTTAGCAGGCCAGACAGGCGGGGTCGCGAAGGGTGTCGGGGGAGAAATGACCACCGAATATAGCAGAGGGTCCGATGCCGCTCAGCCTCGGACCCTCATATCTGCCCTATTTACAACGCTTTACTCAATCGGGGCGGCGAGATTCGCTGTCGAGCCGCAGGCGAGACCTTGAGCATGCGTCAGCATGCGAACAACTCGCGACCTCCTGCTGTCGAGGCGAAGCCGAGACATTCGAGCAAGCAGCGCTTGCGAGACTACCCCATGCCGGACTTATACGCTGATACACGCTGCCTGGCGCTGGTTTATGCGGGTTAGAGGGTTGGTTGCGCTGGTGGGCAGCAGCCAGCAACGGTGGGCGCTGTCACTGACGCTGACACTGCTTGGAACGCCTGAATGTGTGTAAGACGTGCCGACCGGACTCCGAGAGATCGGGATTCAGTCCATCAGCTGCCTGTGCAGATGCGTGAAGGAGATGGCATGCCAAACCGACTCCTGTCGAATGTGCGCAATGATCAGTCAAGCGGTACGATTTGGGCCCCTTCACGGAGTATCATCACATAGCTAGAACGGCCGTCCTCGATTGGGGTTAGATTATGGATCAAGAGCTTGGGCGTTCGAATCCTCCCCAGCGCACTTTCCCACTCGGAGGCTGACCATGAACTCCGTACCCGACATCCCACACACCCCGACACCCGCCGAGACCGTCGCGCTCCGCATGATCGAGGCGGTAAACGAGCGTGACTTCGACGCGCTCGACGACCTGATCGCTCCCGACGTCGTGCGCCACTGTGCGGCGACCCCGGACATCGAGGTCCGGAGCCTCGAACAGTTCAAAGCGTTTTTGTATCGAGACCTCGCGTCGGTGCCCGATGCCGACCAGGAGCTGAATCTCATCTTCTCGAACGGGCCTCTCGTGGCGGCCCACGTTACCTACCGCGGCACCCAAGACGGTCCGATGGGCCCGTTCCCTCCGAGCGGGCGGAAGGTCGAGATCCCGTACATTGGAATCCTTCGCGTCGAGGACGGTAAGATCGCAGAGATCTGGGCAGAGTGGGACAACCTGAACGCGCTGATGCAGCTCGGGCATTTCCCGCCGGAGCCGAAGACGGAGTGAGCCTTCCCACATCCTGGCAGGCGGTGCACAGCGGGTGCCGGTGCAGGTACTGGCCAGCCACGCGTTCGACGGGCTCTTACTCAGTCGGGGCGGCGAGATTCGCTGTCGAGCCGCAGGCGAGACCCTGAGCATGCGTCAGCATGCGAACAACTCGCGACCTCCTGAACCCCATACTCACACACATTTCGGCGATTTCGCTTTCACTCAGTTGCGCTCATTCCTCCTCATTTCGTTACAGCTACGGTTACAGTATCCGAAGGAACGTTCACAAATCGCTGATGCACGTCTGCTCGACCGCACGGCCGGGGCATCCGTAGCGTGCTCGCAGCATCCCGCCCCCCGCCGCGAGAGCCTGTTCTATGGAAGAGGTCTCCAGGCGGGTGAGGCGCCCCCGTCGGTTGTCAGCCTAATTACATCCTACCCATCCGGGTTCATCGTGTACAGCCCTCCGCCTGGCTCGCGAGTGCTTCCGAACACGAGCCGAGCACCGTCGGCAGACCAGTCAGGGGTATAGTCGTGGATGCCCTGGGACTCAGTCAGGTTCACCTCGTTGCCACTCAAAACGTCGACCACGTAAACGTCCCAGGATCCATCTGTTTCCACCGAGTAGTATGCAATACGAGTTCCATCTGGTGACCACTTCGGGTCGTAGTCTCTCCGCAGATTCTCTGTAATGCACCGGGCATTGGACCCGTCGACCTGCATCACGCACACCTCAAGACCCTCGAATCCCGGACCGATCCATGCGATCTCAGTGCCATCGGGGGACCAATCAGGGGAGTAGTTCACTCCCCTGCTGTCCGCTATGCACGAAACGTTCGACCCATCTGCGCTCATGCTGCATATGTTCTCGCCGTCCCTGCTACTGGCGAACACGATGCTGCTCCCGTCAGGTGACCAACTGGGGTGATAGTCCCACTCTGGATCGTCGGTAAGCTGAGTCACGCCCGAGCCATCTGCGTTCATGACGTAGATTTCGAAGTCTCCATCGCGGTTGCTGGCGAACGCGATTAGTGCTCCATCAGGCGACCAAGCCGGTTGGTAATCGTCGGCCGGATGATCCGTGAGATTGACGGTGGTCGTGCCGCTCAGGAGGAATACATCCCACTCGTCCGCGTCGGTGTTGCCGTAGGCGATGGGAGGGTAGGTAATGCTGAAGGTCTCACTGGTCGCAGAGATCGCTTCGGGGGCACTGGCTTCCAGACTATGTACGCCTACCGTCAAGATCCTGATGCCGTCGAAAGTCGCTACGCCATCCACGACGCTACCGGACCGTGTCAGCAGAACCTGGCCTCCCTCCGCAAACACCCTGACGGTGATCTCGGTAGAGGCATCCGCGACTCTGTTTCCTGCCGCATCCTGTGTGGCCACCTGGATGTCCGGCCAGAGAACACCACCGATTTCCATGTCTGACGGTTGTACTAGAAAGGCAAGACGTATGATACGTTGACACGTGACCGCGTAAGCAACCGCAGCAGCATCTCCGCTCACCACAGTGACCGTTCGACTCTGTGCGCCGGCCAGCGCACAGTTGTCAGCAACGCCTTCGAGCCGGACAGCGTGCTCTCCCAGCGAGAGGTCGCCCACCGTGGTGCTTCCGTTGTTTGCAATCGACACCGGCGCAGCCCCATCTACGACCACCTCGTAGCCATCGGCGTCCAGGTCTTCTCCCGTCGTCGTCACGGAGACGGCGATCGAGCCCACCTGCAATGTGCAGGTGACCAAAAAGCTGACGCTCGTCGTCTGATTCGCCGTCACAGACACTTGGCGGGAGACCCCGCCCTGGACCTGGCAGTTGCTCGCGACGTCCCCAATTGCCACGGTGTGCTGGCCGAGGGAGAGGCCTGCGTAGGTTGTGCTCTCGCCCGCCGGGAGCCGGCGCTGGCTGGTCCCGTCCACCGTTAAGGTGCACCCGTCAGGGTCTAAGCCCTCTCCGGTCACGGCTATTGCGACCTCGATACTGCCGGTTCCCACTGGCGGCCCCGTCGAGCCCCCATTGCCGTCGTCGCCTCCACAGGCGAGCCCGAAGAACGCCGAGCCGACGAGCAGAACGGATACGGACGAAAGCGTGCGCAGCATAGTTGTTTCCCGGTGAGGGCAGGCACCAGAAGGGGGGTGGCCGATGCGCTGGTCAGCTCTGGTTCGGTTCGGCAGCGAAGGGGATCAGAACTCCCACCGGCAAGATAGGTCAAGTCGGCACCGCGTCAACGGTTGTGGGCTCGTAGCGTTCCGCCTGCCAGTCTGTTCTAACGGCAAAGGTCTCCAGGCGGGATAGACCCCACCGTCGGTCGTGAGACGGACTCCTGGGAGCCACAGTGACCTGTCACTGTTTCTGTCACTGTGGCGCACTGCGAAGAAACGGCCCTGTCGTAACTACCGACAGGACCGTCTCTTACTCAATCGGGGCGGCGAGATTCGAACTCGCGACCTCCTGAACCCCATGCCGAATCCATGCGCTCGTACGCGCTAACTAGCGCTGGTTTATGCGGGTTTTGGGGTACCTTGCGCTGACCAGCAGCAGCCAGAAGCGGTGGGCGCTGTCACTGACGCTGACACTGTTCGGCACGCCTGAATGGGCATGAGACCTGCCGAGCGGTCGGGAAGCAGCGTCAGACACAGTGTCGGTGTCACCGTCCTCTGGTCAGCGTGTAAGATCGATTAGCTACCGATACCTCGGGTGCGAGCAGAGAGGCCGGAACCACCAACTGCAATCCTCTGGATCAGGTCAAGCGTGACACACCCTGGACCGGCTATCTTTCTCCACCATGAGGGGACGTCTCGACTCGGAGGTTTCGGTGCCTCGATTACATAGGGAGACCTTGCGATTCGGCGGTCGCAGCGTGTTCTTTCTTCCGCTGATCGCGATCTGGTACTGTGCATCCACCCCCTTTGGTTCCCCGCAGAGCCCCCCGCCTGGGTCCGAGCCGGAGGAGTTCGGCGTGCTGTTCGTGGGCAACAGCCTCACGGTCTGGAATGACATGCCGGTGATCCTGCAGCGATTGCTCGAGACGAGTGACGTCGGACCCCTGCACCTGGAGGTCGTCGCCTTCCCCAACTACGGGCTTCAGGATCATTGGGTCGAGGGAACAGCCAGGGCACGGATCGCAGTCGGAGGATGGAACGTGGTGATCCTGCAGCAGGGCCCCTCGGCAACTGAGGGACGGCCATCGCTGCTCGAGTACAGCGACCGGTTCGCCGAAGAGATCGGACTCGTCGGAGCGCGAACCGCGCTGTACATGGTGTGGCCGGACCGATCGCGCTTCTTCGACTTCGACGGCGTATCGGACTCCTACAGGACCGCCGCCCAATCCGTCGGCGGCTTACTGTTTCCGGTCGCTGAGGCGTGGCGCTCGGCGTGGGCGCGGGACGCGGACCTGAACTTGTACGGCCCGGATGGCTTCCACCCGAGCCTCCTCGGGAGCTATCTGGCGGCTCTCGTAATGTACGAGCAGATCGCGAACCAGGATCCCCGTGACCTGCCGGCGGAGATT
>JBDGWG010000104.1:0-3228 GCA_039585235.1 Gemmatimonadota bacterium
GACGGTGAAGAGTTCCCAAACGCCTCGTGCTCCTTCCGCGAACCGCAGGCGCACAGTATAAAGGCCGCTCTACGGCTCCACCAGTCCGACAACACTCTGACTGGAAAGTAGATACACCTTCGTGACAAAGGCTACGTCCACTATGAGAATCTGCGAGACGACGTGCAAAGCGAGATTCTCGCCTTTTCGTGTGGGGAAAACGCCCAATCAGACTGCGGTGGATCGCCTGACACCTCGCTGGCGCCAGAGAACGTGCCAGCCTCTCAGAGAACCCGGGTCAGTCTCCGCGCCGTGTGAGCGCCTGGAAATCGGGTCGGTTCCTGAGGTCGCGCCACCACCAGTGGACGTTCTCACCGACTGCGAAGCTGTGGAGCGGGTTTGCGGCCACGTAGCGTCGCAGCAGCTCCATCGCTCCATCCGGATCGCCGGTGGTGGCCCGTATCGCCGCTTCCGTGACCACGAGATCCTGTTGCGGATCGACCTCCTCATCCCCCCTGCCCTGTACGAAGACGCTCGAAGCGCTGTCCGCGAGGCCCGACTTGGCAAGCACACCGGCGACCAGGAGGTAACCCACACGGTCCACAAACGGCTCTTGGGTCGCTGGTGCGAGCGACACGAGGTCCGCGCGTAACCGCCAGGCCTCGTCGACGTCCGGCTCACCGATCGGGGCGAGCATCATCCAGAGCTGGCACTCGACGAAGTTGTGGTTGTCGGAGAAGCGGCGAGCCCCCTCTTCGCACCAGCGACCGGCGTCGCTGATCTGCTCGAGGTCATAGTGGCCCCAGAAGAGACGCTGCACAATGAGGTCGGCGTTCTCCAGGAAGGCATCTTCTTCATAGGCTCGACGGGCCGCGAGCACAACCGAGATGTTGTCCTGCCGCTGATAGTAGAGGTGGCTTAAGACGCTGTACGCGCTCGCCAGACTCGGGTCGGACTCTACGGCGGTCTGAAGATCAGCCTGCGCGACGTCCAAGAGTCTATCCGCCTCCACTCGATCGGGAGTGACGTCCAGGAGATAGAGCAGATAGTTGAGCGTACCGCGCTGCTCCAGCGCCTTCGGGTCGTTGGCTGTGATCGCCAAGGCCCTTTCGACGTGCTCGATGCCCTCGTTGATCGACAGCACCGCAGCATCGAAGTCACCGGTCTCGTTCGCGATGAAGAACGCCCGCCGCGAGGCGATTCGCGCCCGGAGCGTCGGCGGCTCCGTCCAATTCGGATCCGCCGCCTCCGCCATGGCAAGCAGCGAGTCTGCGTGCTGGAAAGCCGCCAACGCGGCATCCAGATCACCCGCCTCATCGAGATCTTCGGCGTCCTTGCGTAAACGCTCGGCCCTCTGCAGCAACGACCAGGCCTCGACGTTCTCCGTCCCGGCCTGCCGTTCGCGAAGGGCCACTTCCTCGCCCAGCCGTTGGCGCAGCAGGCGTGAGACGCTTTCGGCTACCGAGTCCCGTGTCGCCAAGAAATCGCCCGCCGGCATCTCGATCGTGGCGCGCTCGATATCCGCACCGCTGAAACCGTCTACGAGACGCGTCGTCACACGCAGGTCGTCCCCGGCTTGTTCCACGCTCCCTCGGATGACGCTTCCGACTTCCAGAGCCCGGGCGATGCTGTCCACGGTGACGTCGGCGCCGCGATAGGCGGCCACTCCGTTCTTGGAGATGACCGCCAGCGACCTCACCTGAGAGAGCTGATCGATAAGCGCCTCGGTGATGCCATCGGCCACGTAGGTCAGCTCGCCAGCCGAGCTCAGATCCTCGAAGTAGAGGACGGCCAGGCTGTTGGCCTCCAGGCCGCTGGAGGCGGCGGCTGCTGCAAGCTCTGCGGCCTGCCGCTGGCTCGTGAAGACGTAGGCGCTCGTCGCCAGCGCAAGCAGAAAGAGCGTGGTATGGATGGCCACCTCGCCGCGAGTCGTTTCTTGACGGCCCTTCTCGCCGTGGTACCAGGCGAACGTGAGGCTCCCCAGCGCGCCGAACACGTAGAAGACGAGAGCAATCGGGTATGCGATGGCCGGGGCGTATTCATGGGAGATCAGCTGATCTACGCCCTCGAGGACCACAAACCCCGTGACCAGATAGGCGCCCATGTAGGCAATCAGCCGGCGCTCGCGGACTTCCTTTATGAGGCCCATAGCATCCGTACGCGAGAGAGATCAGCCACGGCGGCTCGCATGCAGAGACGATACAACACTGCTCGCGAAGACAAGTCGATGATGAGCCCGCTCCCCAGACATGTCAACGACAACCGCCGACGAAACTTAGCTGCCGGGCGGGCGCGCTGCTCGGCCGCCACGACGTAGCAGTGCTGAATTCAGTCGCTGACCGCCAAAGCTGTCGCGAGACGAAGCCGCGGTCAGCACCAGCCGGGAGCCACCTCGGCCACGAAATCCTCGAAGGATCTAGGCGGGCGGCCGAGAAGCCTTGTCAGCTCCGCGACCTCCTCCTCGCTCGCCATCAGGCCATGCTCCTGGAAGTAGGCGAACATGATGCAGAGGTCGCGGACCAGCCACTCCGGCATCATGGAGCTTACGGCCTCGGCCCAGGCCTCCAAATCGTTCCCGCCGTAGGCGACATGGCGCCCCAGGTATCGCGCCCAAATGGCCGCGCACTCCTCGCCGGTCAGGATCTCCGGACCGACGAGCGCGTAATCGCGTCCCTCGTGCCCCTCCTCGAGAAGGGTAACGGCCGCCGCATCCCCGATATCGCGGACGTCGACCCGGCTGCACCCTACGCCCCCGATCGGAGCCGCATAGACGCCGTACCGGCTGATCGCCTCCTGCAGCCCCAGATCGTTCTGGAAGAAGTTGTTGGGCGACAGAACGGTGTACGGGATGCCGGAGGACCGGAGACCCTCGATGATGTCGAGCTTCGTCTTGAAGTGGGGCACCTGGGGCGCGTCCGCGGCGTGGTGCACCGACTGGAACACGATGTGGTTGACGCCGGATTCCTGAGCCGCCTTGACGGCGTTCATCCCCAGCTCGACCTCGTTCTCCGCCAAGGGCGTCAGCAGGTAAACCTTCGAGACCCGGTCGAACGCCGAGCCCAACGTCTCGGGAGACTCGAGCGACCCGGCCACGTACTCCGCCCCCGAGTGCGCGCCGAGCGTCCGCGTCATAACGCGGACCTTGGCACCCTTGTCGGTCAGCGCCCTTACGACTTCGGTCCCCACCGTTCCCGTACCACCGACGACGAGCATCCTCACCTTCTGCCTCCCTTCCAAAGCCCCCTCGGC
>JBDGWG010000105.1:0-5893 GCA_039585235.1 Gemmatimonadota bacterium
CATCGACGCCAGGCTCCGGGTTGCGCCCGAAGACGAACCAGCCGATCGCCACCCCTCCCCACAGGAGCGCCGCTCCGATGGCTCCCAGGACCGCGTTCCGCCAGGTGAGCAGGTGGCCTGTTCCTTCTTCTGGCAGAGGCTCAGAGGCAGGCTTGACCTCGGGATCCGCCGGACGCGTCCCTTCCTGAATGAACGCCGTGGCGAGGACGATCGGGAAGCCAATGATGAGCAGGAAGAGCGCGAAGGGCGGCGCCCAGTCGGGCAGGTTGAGCGCACCGGCCAGCGTGTCGACCACCTGAAGCACCAACCAGCTGCCGACGACGTAGATCCCCAATACCTGCCAGAGGGAGCGGCGGTGCATCTCGTGGATCAGTTGTCTCAAGCGTGACATCGCAAACCCGGTGTGCTTGGGTGCGTCCGCAGGCCGGAAGCTCGTCCACGCGGTACGTCAATCCAACCGGAACGTTCCCCTGCCGGCTCTTCGGATGAACGCAGATTAGACGCCCAACAGGACAGCACGGTTGCTAAGAACCTCGCTCCGGAACTCAGCGAGCAAACCGGCTGGGGACAGGAGAGGGCACTCCGCGGTCGGATTGTCTTCAGACCGCGAACTGTGTCAGGTGATGGTCCAGGTGTTTGTAGGACGCCCAGCCCTTCTCGTCGTGGCTCAGCTCGCCGAAAATGGCATGGCGCGTGGTCGGACCGTGCTCCGCGGCGCGGAAGGCCTCCAGAGCGGTCAAAAGCCGCTCCTTCTCGGCCGCGAAATCCTTCTCGGTCGCCTGCAGGTATTGCGGGTGTGTCTTCGTGCTCCTGGGGTACGGCTTGTCGCTGACCACCATCTTCCTGATGAAACCACCCAGTAGCCTCACGATGAACGGCGTGCCCTCGAGCGCCTTGCCGTTGGACACTTCCTGGATCTCCGCGCAGTGTGAGAGCATCTGTCCCGCGGACATGACGCCCCACTGCGGCCGCGTCTCCGGGGTGAGCGCGTCGATCCGCTGGAGGCACTCGGCGTAGACATCCTCATCGTACAGAAGCCTGCGGCTCACGAAACCTCCCCGTCTGCGGAAGCGGCCTGCTTCGGCGTCATGAGTCTCCGCGAGAGTCGAAACGCCGCTCCTGATACCGTCTTCATTCTTGATCCTCTCCGCAAGCGTAACAGGAGGAAGGAGAACGGCCAATCCGAGAGACCCGTATAGTCCGTGTCAGCCATCGCAGAACGGCTGGTATCGGGCGGGACTTTCCGTGCGATAGCGGCGCGCCAGGGCTTCACGATCCGGCGTCGCTTCCCACGCCGCCAGGAGATCCTCGCGCCAGGCCGCCGCGAGCCCGTCGAAGGGCAAGCCGAACGCCTCGACCCAGCTCGCCTCGTCGTTCGGGTTCAGATCGTACACCAGCTCGATGACCGAGCCGAGCCCGAACCGACGCGCCAGAAAAGCGAAAAACGACTCGCGCTGGAGGTACGCCTGGATCATGCAGCGGCGTCGCACCGTCCGATCGTCCTTCCAGAGATCGCGAATCGGAATATCGCCGCCAGCTGCCGCCAAGTGTCCGGCCGCGACCGTGATCGGAGTCCGAGCTCCGCCGCCATCGTCGCGAGTCGGGAAGCGTTCGGTTCGCCCTCGCGCGCCAGTAGGATGATTCGGTCGGTCTCGTATCGGAGCGCGTATCCCTCCGGCTCGGCCGCGATCGGTTCGCGTTCTCCGGCTGCGCCCTGCGCGGTCGCTGCGTGGGGCAGCCCGGCGAGCACCAGACTGACCAGAGCGGGGATCGCCAGCGTCCGGTGTCGCGTCACGCCGCCGACGCCTCGCGGCGGAGCCTGGCGGTGATCAAGGCCGTGACGCGCTCGGCGCGCGCCATCACCGAGTCGAGCTCGAGCCTCGACCTGCAGTGAAAGCCGGGCCGCCGACACCCTTTCGCCCGCACGTACTCCATATGTCGACCCCGGTGGCTAGCCAGAACAGCTGTATCGCGGCGCGCGAAGACAAGCCTGGTCGCCTGCGCTGGAGAGCTCTCCCAGGGCTCATCTTGGCGGCGAGCCGCACAAGCGGCCCCCGATACTCCTCGTCGACCGAACTGAAACTCTCGTGGGTCAACATTGCCGGGTAATCTAGAGGCACCGAAGGCGGGAAACTCCCCAGGTACTCGATGCCGAGTCGGTCGAACCACTTCAACACCTGACCGATCGTGTGAAGCGACTGGTGCGGAATCGCGAAGTAGTCGTAGAGCGCCGACGCAGGATCGTTGAGATTGGCTCGGGTCAATCGGCGAGACATCAACGGGAATAGCCGCTGTCCCCATATCACTCGGCGTTTCAGGTCTTTACCACCAAGCCGACGTGCGATTCTGCGGCGCGCTTCACGCGGAAGAAACCCGACCGCGTTGTAGAGGCTGATCAGTATCTTGCCGCCCGGACGCAGCACTCGCGTGAGCTCACGGAGACCGCTGTAGCTGTTCTCTATGTGGTGTAGCACGCCCGTGCAGTAGACCAGGTCGTACGAATCGGAAGGGAGCCCGGTGTCCAGAACGGAGCGCGTCTCGAACACGACGTTCCGCAGTCCCTCCCGCCTGGCATAGGCTCGCGCCTCGGACAGGGATCCGTCGGAGAGATCGATTCCGGTGACTTGCGAACCGTGCGCTGCAAACCAGCAGGCGTATTCACCCGTGCCGCAGCCGGCATCGAGCACGTTCCGACCGACGTAATCATCCGCGTCGATCCCACAGCAATACAACCGGAGTGCCATCCGCCTCGAAGCGAACTCCAGCTTGTCACGGCGGCTGGGTGACGGGTGAGCCGAGTACATGCTGACAACGGCAGTTTCGATATCCCCGCCGTGCGCCCAGCTGCGGAACGTACTCGGGTGGGCGATTCTCTCGGACATCAGAGACCCGTACTGCAAAGGCCGTCGAACCCTTCGGGCGCCGCCCGAGGCTAAAGCCCCAAGCCGCTAGTCACTCAATTTAAATATAGTGGGCCCGGGTGGATTTGAACCACCGACCTCACGCTTATCAGGCGCTGACCAGCGCTGAAAATGTCGCTTCCTTCGGGGCCTCCGCGCCTGTGGGCGCTGACTGGCGCTAGCCCGCGCTGACCCCTCCGCTGACCCGCGCTGTTTCCACGGTTGTTACCGTGAACGAAGCGTCCCTCACCCAATGCCAAGCCGCCACGGCGGAGGCGCCGGGACAAAGTATCAAACGATATCCGCGCAGAAGTTCCCGAAGCAGCGATCTGTGGCATCGAGATTCCACCTCACAGTAGCAGCCCACCGAGAAGTTTGCGCCGTGTGAGAGAGCAGCAAGAAGATCGAGGACACGCGTCTTATCCGGTGAGGCCATCTCGGCTCGATACTTCTTCGCGAAATGAGCCCAGTCCCTGTCGCTCTCCACCGCCTTTCCCAACTTCATCAGCCCCTGGCTCGGTGCCAGGTTCGGGAGCCAGATATCGTAGTAGTCTCGCGACGCGTACTCGGTCTTCGGCACACCTCGCGGCGGACGCCTCACGGTGCCAATGCGCAGCCCCTCCTCGCTGGACCGCGCCGCGCCAAGGCGCACGACTCGGATCGTCATTGATACCAGCTCCTACCTGAACGCCTAAGGCTCACCCCGCATCATCAAGTCGGGCAC
Source organism: Gemmatimonadota bacterium (assembly GCA_039585235.1). GTDB lineage: Bacteria > Gemmatimonadota > Gemmatimonadetes > Palauibacterales > Palauibacteraceae > Benthicola. Next base: position 3,625 of record JBDGWG010000105.1, read on the forward strand.
CTGAATTCGTAGTCGGGGGCGCCAGAATGAGCAGTGCGATCCCGACGATGGCCAGTGCTGGCACGTCACCGATCAGATGTCCTCGCTCCGCAGTATCCCGAATCGCCTGCACTCCCATGATGCCGGCGTGCACCAGGCTGGACCAGGCCGTGAACAGGATCAGACTTCGGTGCTTCCGCGGCTCTCGGGCAGCCAGCAACAGGAACACGCCCAGGGTAGCGTAGACACCCATGATCATCTGTTCGTACTCGGGCTGGCTAGGCTGCCACTGCCAACCCGATGGCCAAACGCGCATGAGCAGCCAGACCCCAAAAATGAATATGAGGCCCACAACGATCAGCACTATGCTAAGCGCCTGCGAGCGTTCCACACTCATGACAAAACCTCCCTTGGCTAATTCATAACGCGCCACCGTCACGTGGCGGTCTTACGATATGAGATCAGTTCAAACCGGAGCCGGGACGGCACCAAGCTGAACCAGCACGCCCAGTCGGTCGAAGTTGGTCCAGCGTTCCACGATCTTTCCGTCGTGGAAACGAAAGATGTACTGGGCCCCGAACGTCACCTGCTTTCCAGTCGGCGGCACTCCTCTGAACTCCGCCTCATGTGTCCCGTTGACGAGTAGTCGCCACGAGACCTTGTCGCCCTCCCCGATCATGTCTTCGACCGTGATGTGAAGATCCGGAAATGCTCTCCAGAGTCCGCCGTAGAACTGCTTCAAGGCCTCAAGGTCGAGAGGTTCTGGCCCGAGCCCCCTCGCGACGACTGACGGATCATGGATCTCGAACCATCGCGATCTGTCCGCCTGATCGTTGAAGGACTCCGCTCCGGCGCGAAGGATGGATTTGTTCGTCTCGACTGACATGGTTGGCTTTCCCTTTCTCTTGGCGACGTATTATACGTACCAGTTGGTATAATCATGCCGACACTGTCGACATGTACGAGCATTCTCTTCAGTGCTTGGGAGTGTCCTTCGTCCAGCGGCCCGGCCGCAGGGACTCGAGGTGATCGTCAAGCCCCTTCCGGCACGCCACAAAGGGCTCGATGTCGTGGGCATTCTTGGCGAATCCGCAAGCGCCCTGGTAGCTCGCTACATAGAACGTCGCCACGGCTGCCGCGTCGATATCCTCACGAACGCGACCATTGAGTTGTCCGCCGCGGAGGCCGTCCGAGATCGTGTCCTTCCACTCGTCGAGAATCTCCTCCAGGCGGGAGCGGAAGCCCTCATCGACTCCCGACATCTCGGTGACCAGGTTGTTCACGGGACAGCCCTTGAGCAGGATCCCCTCCCTTTCCAACTCCTGCTGCATGCGGAGCCCCATGCGCTTCAGCCCCTCGATCGGATCATCGACGCTCTTGAAGGGATCTAAGTAGCGCTCTCTAACCAGTGGCTTGACGCGCTCCTCCACCACGGCATATCCAAGCCCCTGCTTGCTCCCAAAGTGGTAGTAGAGCGCCCCCTTCGTCACGCCGCTCGATCGCAGGATTTCGTCTAGCCTCGCCGCCCGGAAGCCGTTCAGGTACATCTCGTCAAAGGCGGCCTCGAGCAAGGCGTCGCGAGTGGCTTGCGCGTCTTCGCGCAGACGGGAGGGTGTTGTTGTGGATAACATACCAACCAGTATGTATAATTCCTCTCCTGCTGTCAAGAGCGCGCCAACGCCCTCTCGTCGGGCTCGTCTTGTCGCGAAATTCTTGTCCCCTCCGCGCACCTGCGCCGTTTCCACGGTTGTTGCCGTCGAGCGACTCTATCCGGTCAACTGGCCCCTCCCCGCTCCTGATCTCGTCCTCGTGTAGCCGCGTCCATACGTTCGAAGAATAGAGGGCTCTCCCGACTTGCAGCCGCCTGCTCCTCGCTGAATCAGGAGAGGGGCCGGGTGGGTTCGAGCAAACCTGGATTCAGAGAGGAAGACTATGCGGATTCCACTCCACGTTCGGCTTTTCATCCTGTCCGGCCTCGCGCTCGCTCTCGTCTCTTGCGGTGCAACGGACGACGCAGCCTCTCCCGACGCCCCCGATGCACCGGCGACACCCAGCCCCTACCTCTACCTTTGGGCGGGAGACGCCGACGCGGCAGAAGGTGACTCGGATTTTCTGGCCGTGGTGGACGCCGACCCGGAGAGCCCGACGTACGGATCCGTGTTGGGGACGGCCCCGGTGGGCTCAGCGGGCAACGATCCCCATCACGCCGAGCCGATCGCGCCGAGCGACGGGCTGCTCTTCGCCAACGGATTCAATGCGAACCGGACCTTCCTCTTCGACCTGTCTTCTC
>JBDGWG010000106.1:0-3081 GCA_039585235.1 Gemmatimonadota bacterium
CGATCGAGGGATCGGGCCCCGAGAATTGGGCCAGGACGATCGGAGCGCGTTCCTCCAGCATGCCCTTGGCGACGAGCGATCCGACCGATCCGATCCCACGGGTTCGCATGAACATGAATCCGCTCGTGACGACCACGAGTAGCACGAGCGCGAGGACACCACCGGCGAAGGCGTTGCGCCAGGTGAGCAGCTTGTGATGCGCTGCGGGCTTGGGCAGCGGAGGCGCCAGCTGCTGGCTGTCGACCGGCGCGGCGGCGGCCGCTTCGACGCGGGCTGCGTGCCGCCCCTGCACCAGGGCTGTCGCGACGATGATCGGAAAGCCGATCAGTAGAAGGAGCAGCGCAAACGGGAACACCCAGTCAGGCAGCCCCATGTTATCCTTCACCACATCCACGACCTGGAGCACGACCCAGGACGCGGTGACGTACACGGCCAGGACCTGCCACAGGGTACGGCCTCCGCTCATCCGCTCGCCCTCGCGATGTCCTCCATGTGCTCGCGCGCCTGATTAACGGTCGGTTGAAGCTCCGACACGCTCGTTGTGCCAGCCAAACAAGAGGGATTCAGCGCGGAAGCTACGGGCCTTTCTGCGGGCTCGCCAGAAAAGAAGAAGGCCGAAACCCGAGGCCGCTATGTCTCGCGCGTCCAACCACGGACACGGGCGCAGGGCCCCGTCAGAGTGGTTTCGCGGGAGGAGGAAATGCCCTGGAGCTCGTGTCCAGTTCGCCTGAGTGGCGGCCCCTTCCTCTATGCAAAGGGTACTCGCGCCACCGCTTGGCAGGCACATGGGCCACCGGGCGGTGCAGTAGCAGTGGCGCTCTTCGTGGACACCGAGAATGCGCCCGTATTGAAGCCGGATGAAGGTCGAGCCCAAGCCGCCGATCAAAGCTCCGCGATGTCCGTCGTGGCTCGCGCTGTTCGCAGCGAGCAGCCGCGCCATCCTGGACGGCTGATCGGGCAGCCTCACGTCGATCCGGGTCCTGGCCGCTGGGGAGAACCCGAGCTCCGCGCCGGCCTTGAGCCTGCTTGGCAATTGAAACGGCCGCGTTCTGCTGGACGGCCCCGAAGGAACCGCCCCTACTGGTTGGCAGTCAGATTACTAATCGTCGAGAGACGCGGGTCAAGCCGACTCGGCCGGGGCCAAGAAGAGGTTACTCCACGAGCCGGAGCGCCTTGACGATTGCGCCGTCGCCGTCACCGGCCTCCATTCCGCCGCAGGGGATCATCCGAATGTAGAGATTCCAGTTTCCCTTCTTGGCCTTGTCCGGCGTTATAACGGTCCCCTCGCCTTCATATGGAGGAGGCTCCAGTCCGACCTGCTCGAGAAACACGCAGGTTAACCCGCTGACGAGCGCATTCACGCCGGAACCTGACCCTGTGACGGAGGTGGGATCGATCACCGGCATACTCCTCACGCGATAGCCGCTCTCGACACACCCTGCCGCCTCGTTGCCCAACTCAAGGACACACTCGCCGTCCCAGTATAGGTCCGGCTCTTCGTTCATCACATCGACGAAGTCTTGGTGAAGAAGCGTCTGCTTGTCGCCGCCTCCTGACGACTCGTAAACGTAGTCACCTATACCAATGGGAGCCGCTTCACCGTCGGGGCAAGCCCAAATCCACGGTCTCAAGTAGTCGTTGCCGCCCATGGTTGTGTCGACGGGCATTTGCGCCCCGTTGGTGGCGAGCGGCTGAAACCAGCAACGCCAACTTTCGGTCTCCACGCAGGGGCTCGCTTCGCCATCCCCCCCAGAGTTCGAAGCTGTCTTGATCTCTATGACGTCCCCGATGTTGCCCTCGTAGTAACCCGTGAAGTCGCCAGGCGTAAAGAACGTCTCCTGCTGGGTTGTGACATTCTCTATGAATGTCTCGGGCTCAAAGGCTACGTACTTGTCAGGATCATTATTCCCGGTGCCTTCGAAGACGGCGTTGGCATCCCCGTCTAGCCACCGATCCGGCAGGGCAAGTGGGATCGGGCACAGGGTGGTCTTCTCGGCAGTGGACGCCTCCGCTGCGGCGACGGTGCCGATGTTTACCTCGTCCCAACCGAGGACGCGGGCGAAGATCGTTCGGACTGCGTTGCCGCGTGCCGTGATGTTCCGGACGCGCACCCGGACCTTCTTCTCGGTCATCAGAACGTCCACATCCTCAGCACGCACATCCGCAACCGTTCCTTGGACTGTATTCTTCGCCGCGTACTCGATCGCCCAGTCTCTCGGACGGTCGGGGTCGTTGGGAAGTGTGATGAAGGAGGCCGCACCGGCGAGCGCCGCAGCATCGGCCACACGCTGCGAGTCGGTCCGTGCCCCTAGCAGCATACCCAAGTCCACGGCGAGGGCCACCATGCCCAGCATCATGACGATGGCGACGGCCACGAAGGCGGCTGTCGCGCCGCGCTCGTCCGTCGGGAGAGACGCTGACAAGCCCCGGAAGAGTTGTTGAGCGAAATAGCGTCGAACGGGCGAGCGGCACGAAATCATGAGTCTACTTCCTGTCTACTACGGAATACTGCAACAATAGTCCGAACAAAAAAGGGTTGTGAGGCGATCGGCGCAAGAGTAGCGAAGCCGCAACGCTGTGGTCTCGTTGCACCTATAGTAGGGCGGCTCTACGAGGACGAGATCAGGAGCGTCGCCGTCGGCTACGGCGAAGGTTCGTCTGGCAGCTAGGCTGGAGTTCGCTTCCAGCGTGGACGCTACTTGACAGGTTGGCCTTCTCATGGCGGGGCGGCCCCGAAGGAACCGCCGTTGACGGAGGCTTGTCTCGCTATCGTACAAGAACGACAGCCGAGTCCGCTACGTGCGAATCGGGGCGGCCGCCGTGAACAAACCTGACCGCCACCAGAGCTTCTCCCTGCTTTCGTGCTGTGACCTCAAAGGGCTCGTCGGACCAGGTCTCCTGGCTGGAGAGCCCAACGATCGTTGTGTCGGACGCAGGCCAAAAGCACCGCCAAACCGCGCCGGGGTCTTCCGCGATCGTGCGGAAAGCGCCGGTTTCGCCGATAACGAGCCTGAGCGTGTCGGGCTCAATCACCAGGCGATCCACGTTACCAATCCGTGGGGCCATGCTGTCGACACAGGC
>JBDGWG010000107.1:0-3043 GCA_039585235.1 Gemmatimonadota bacterium
CTCGGCCACGACGCCGGCGGTCCGCTCCTCCTCCCCGGACAACTCAGGGTGTCGATGAATATCGCGCCGGATAGCGACAAGCTCGTCGGCGACCGCCGCCAGTCTCCGATCCATCCGATCGAGAATCGGATCGGGGTCCGCAGCCTGGGCCCTCAGCGAGCCGTTGCCGTGCAGCGTTAGGCCGGTGACCGCTCCCGCAGCCACCATCCACCGGGCAAATCTCCATTGCATAAGATCACTCCAGGTGAGACGGTCTTCACGTCCGAGCCTTCAGCTTCCAACACTACCCCCCTCGCCTCGCGCACGCGAAGAACCTCTGCACCGTTGCGTGGATATTCGGAGCAGCAAGGTTGCTATTCTGTTCAATGGTTGATTGCCTGGACTCCGGAGGCAAACGTACGTTGGCTGCTCGTAGCAACATCGAGGGCGAATAGCTCAGTCTGGTCCAGAGCGCCTGCTTTACACGCAGGAGGTCGCAGGTTCAAATCCTGCTTCGCCCATTCTGTAAGTATAAGCCGCACTGATGCTGGCCAAAGTCCTCGGTGCCTAGAAAACCACAGGGTCCGAGATCGAATTCCCTCCCCAAACAAGCCACAGTGAATCGGTCGGTACCGTCTGCGCTGCCGCTTCTAACTCATACGGTGTCGCTCCGACGCAGCCGAAACATGTCCCCGAGGCATTCTCGTCCGCCCGAAAAAAACTGATGTTCCATGCCCAGTCTGAGCGCAGATCGATGCGCAGCTCCCCAGACGAAAGCGTGTCCGAACCCTGTAGCAGCCAGAACGAGGTGACAAGCTCCCCTGTCGTCCGCGTCTCAAAGTCCCGCGTGTCTCGGCGGCTGCCCGTTCCATCGGCAAAATCATCGCCCGTCAATCGGCGCGTCAGCTTTCCGTCGGAGAACTCGAGCACGACCAGGTCTGCAGAGAATCCTGGCTCTTCGAAGAACGTGTAACTAACCGACGCCTGGTCCCCATTGCCGCAGGCCGATCCGGCGACCGCGATCCCCAGGCTCAACAGGAACCACCACGCTCCCTTCGAGCGTGCGCATGCACGCCCCAGGGCGGGAGTCATGAGATTGTACCGAAGACTCATCACCTCACCTCACCTCAGACACCTTGCAGAAGGGCAACTCACAACCCGCTCAAACGCTCGCTCGATGACCCCCCAAGGCGCGTCCTATCTGTAAGGGTGTGAACGCGAGAAGAACGACGGCAATGGGGGTAAACGGCTTCATCATATCTGACCTCGATGTCAGTTGCAGGCCTCGATCACCACCATGCCGCCCGACATCCGCGAGCAGGAGCCTAGAGCCGAGGGGAGAACGCTGTCCGAGAGATCCCGAAAGCTCGCCTCCCGCAGCTGGTCGCGAATCATCTCCGCGGTCGGGAACTGGAAGGAAGCGGTCCGCAGCGACCCTTCTAGTGCCCAGTGGACGCGCGACGCGGGTGCAACTACCTCGGCCGGCGCGAGCTGGCCGACGATCACGAAACGCCCACCGGCATTCAGAGAATCCCGGACTCTCCGAAACAGCGGTACAGTGTAGACGTTGACATCACACATGAGCGCCATGTCGAACCCGGAAGGGAGCTCGTCTCTGAGGAAGTCCGCCGCGTGATAGGTGATCCGGTCTTCAAGGGAATGCTCGGCCGCGATCTCGCGCCCGGCTGCGCAGACGTTGGCGATATCCACGACGGTGGCCGTGAGCCTAGGGTATCTACGTAGAAGGGCCAGTGACACCACGCCCGAACCGCCGCCCAAGTCCATCAGACGGTCCACTCCGCCAAGATCCAGGCAGTTGCCCAACTCATCTGCCAGAGGTTGGTGGAGCTCATAGAGCATGCGGGTGAACCGCCGTGCCCTATCCGCATCTTCGTCCATCTGATCCACGTACATGCGGGGCGTCAGCCCAATTGCCTCCCAGGCCGAGTCTGGCTCGCGCAGGCTGAGCGGAAGATGGCAAAGACCGGGCAGCCTCTCTCTCGCCTCTCTTGCCAGCAACGCCCAGGAATCCTGGCTGCAGGTGTCCAGGATCGCCGAACGCGCGGCCGACGAGGGCGAGAGACCGTCTGGGCCCTCGTGGATGAGTCCCGCGCCGCACAGCAGCTGCAGCCAGTAGCGACAACGGTCCAAGGGGATGCCGAGCCGGCGCGCCACCTCTTTCGCTTCCAGGGGCCGGGTCTCCAGGAGCCAGAAAAGTCCTAGTTCCAGCCCTGCGCCCAACGCGGCAGCCGGGAACGCTGCGTCCATCAGGTCAAGGACCTCGTCTGCGTTCGTCGGCTTCATTGGCATCCTCTCCGAGACTACCGGCTACTTGGTCGGGACTGCCGTCCTACGCGCGATGCGAACCGCCGCGACAGACAGCGGCACGCTTCCACCCCGGCGCCCGCAAACGAGCACAGCACCAGCAAGTTTGGGAGCTGCTCCAGACACGTCTTCAGACGGGCCACGCCCCCAAGGCCCCCCCATCGCATACAAAGAGTGAACCGGCGAACGCCGCTCAAACGCTCGCCCGATGACCCCCCAAGGCCGGTACCGTCAGTAAGAGTGTGAACCTAGCTCGACCGGTACGCGACAAGTTTTCATGAATGTCGGGCGAACAGGCGGAACGTGTGGGCTGTCATTCCCACGGCAAGATTATGCTGTGCGACCGAGCAGCTTGGAGGCTTCTAAGCCTTCGTACAGTACACACTTGTACGTTCGAATAGATAGCCGCAAGTCGGGAGAACCTCTGTTCTGCGGCGTATGGTCGGAGGACGAGATCAGGAGCGTCGCCGTCGCCGAGACTCGGCGAGGTGGGTCTAGCAGCTAGGCCAGAGATCGGTTTCGTCAGAAAGCGAGAGGGCGGCTCGCGATTGGACCCCAAGGCTCAAAAGACTTTCGGGATTATGCTGTTGACGAACCCACCCGGTGTTCCACAGTGGCCCGGCACTCCGAAATCACGTCGGCTGGAATACGCTTGAGCGCCGTTACCACCAACAGCGGCACTAGTATCGCGTCGTCCACATGGCCGAGCACAGGAATGAAATCGGGTATCAAGTCAAAG
>JBDGWG010000108.1:0-2956 GCA_039585235.1 Gemmatimonadota bacterium
CCCAGGGCAGGGCCGTTGGGATCGGAGCTGCAACCCGCCAGACCGGCCAGACCGAGCGCAAGAACAACGTATTTCGCTTTCATATTTTTCAGACTCTCAGGCTGCGGTTTCGATATTCGAGAGGAACGGTTGGCGCGCGCGGATCACTACGCTCGCCGAGCTTCGACCCTATACCCTCGGTCTGCCACGGGGTTCGCGAAATCACCAGTCCTATGGAACCGCCACGAGCGTGCGAGCCGCCTCCTCGTTGTCCTTCTCGACCGCGGCGGCGAGGCGCTCCGAGAAGTCGGGGAGGGCTGCCCTGACGCGAGCCCACGAAGACTGCTGCGGGACGCCCAGGGGGTCATCCCGGTACTGCTGCTTCGCGATCCTCAGCGTGTCCAGATAGGCCTCGACGGCCTCGATCTCGGCGTGCCTGTCGTAGGGTATGCCGTTGAGCAGGGCCAGCGCGTTGTACTGCTCGATCGCGAGGCGCGCGTAGCGGTTGTAGGTGGCCAGGAGCGTGTCGAACGTCGCATCCGAGAGCACCACACCGCCCCGAGCGAGGATCGCGAAGAGCGTCTTCGCGATGTCCAGCGCCATACGGGCGAGGCCGGTCTCCGTCTCGCCTTTCAGGAGCGCTTGGTGCTTGTGCTCGTAGGTGTCCGCGATCTCGACCTGGCAGACGCGCTCCACCGTCGTCTTGTCGAAGACCTCCCCCAACAGCGAGATCTCGAGACCCCAGGTGGGCGAGACCCGGATTCCGGTGGCGAGGCTGCGGATCAGCGCGAACTCTCCGGCCAGGGGATAACGGAAGCTGTCGAGGTACTCGAAGAAGGGGTGGGCGCCGACCACGCGCTTGAAGGCCCTAACCAGCGGCGTGACGAAGAGCCGTGTCACGCGTCCGTGCAGCTTTTCGTTGACCCGGGCGTAGAAGCCCTTGCTGTACTCGAAATCGGTTCCCGGGTGCACGATCGGATAGACCAGCCGGGCCAGCATCGCTCGGTCGTAGTTCACGATGTCGCAGTCGTGCAGGGCGAAGTTGCGGACCCGCTTGTCGGCCAGCGCAAAGCCAAGCGCCAGCCACACGCCCCGTCCCTTCCCCCGCTCGGCCACGAAAAAGCCAGCCTCCTCGAGCTCGCTGAATAGGCTGCGGATACGAGGTCCATCGTTCCAGAGGATCCGGACGTCGGTCGGCAGCTGCGACATATCGTCCACCGCGCAGTGGAACTCCTCTTCGCTCGCCCGGTCCAGCGAGAGCACGATCCGGTTCAGGTAGTCGGTCTTCTTCAACTCCGCGACGATCCGAGGCATCGCCGGGCCCTCGAACTCGGTGTAGAGCGCCGGCAAGAGGAGAACCAGCGGCTGGGCCTCGCAGTACCTCCTGAGGTCCGCCTCGAGCTCGTCCACCGGTCGGTGAGTGATGTCCTGCAGGGTGGTGATGACGCCGTTCTGGAAGAAATCCGACATGATCCTCCCGCTTCGGGGCTAGGCTTTACCGGCCAGGTATTTCCGCTCCCTGCGAAAGACTCTGGCCTGTTTCTCGATCTTGGACTCCGACTCCGCGTGATCCATGTCCAGCGTGCCGCGGTAGAAGGAGGCCGCGCGCAGGAAGAAGACCGACTTGAGAGCTTCGACGACCGATGCCCGCGCCCTGCCGCGTCCATTCTCGAACGAATACAGCAGATCGTACACGATATGCGACCAGAGGGTCGGCCCGAGCCGCATCCGGCCCTTCGCCACCAGATCCTCGAGCCTGCCGTTCGACTCCGGCGTCAGATACCGGGCCAGTCGGTCCCGGGCCGAGTCGTACTGGTGGAGCGCCGTGCGCTTGATGGCCTTGTAGTCCAGGGCGAGGCCCTGGGGCTCCAGTACTTCGATCCCGTCCAGCCGCGGAAGCCGGTGCGTCTGACCCGTGAGCGACCAGCGGTCCGGATAGCGCGCGAGATACGTAAACAGCGTGTTCACGACCTGGCTGAACATCGGGCCGAGCTTGGGAGCGCTGGGCTTGTGCACCTTTGCACCGAGCGCGGTCTGCGCCACGGAGAAGTCGCCGAGCAGGGCGTTCACGGTCATGAAGATGTCGATGCCATACTCGAAGGTGCTCTCCTGCCATTTCCTCCCGAGGAGGTGCCTGGCAAATCTCACGGAGAAGCCGAAATCCCCTCCGATCGGCTGCCTGATGTCCTTGCCCAGCAGGCCGTAAAGAAGCGGATAGCAGATGTGGTTGGTGATGCTCCCATCGTACTCGTTCCTGGCATAGACCGGCGTGATGTAGTCGCAGCCCATCTCCAGCATCGGACTGGCCAGGTTCCGGATCCACTGCGGCGTGATGCTGATGAGGTCGGCATCGACGGCGACCACGGCCTTGGCGTCCAGCAGCCGAGCCGCCTGCAGCAGATTGTAGAAATTCCGTCCCTTGCCGCGCAGACCCTCGGGCGTGGAAATGTAGACCTGCGGGGTACGGCTGCCTGCCGTGAGGAAGGCTTCCCGCGTGCCGTCGGGTGAGCTGTTGTCGACGTTGACGACCACGCCGCGCGAGCCGCTGAAATACTCACGAACACCGATATCGGCCTGCCGCACCACGTGCCCGATGCTGTCGGCCTCGTTGTACGAGGGAATCCCGACGACGACGTCCGCCGGAGCCAGTACCTTCAGCTGCTGCTCGATATCCGACGAGTCGGGGGCCAGGAAAACGTCCCGATCAGACTTTTTGGCTACCATGACTTCGAGCGTCCCATTCGCCTCATCGCTCCGGTCGCATCCTCGTTCTTTCGCGTTTCGCTAGGAGGAGAGCCCCGATACGACGTCCAGGAGCGCAGAGCTCCAACCTCGACTGCCGGGCTCCGGGGCGATAACTACATCGTCCCTTCCCACGTCCATGACCCTGCCGTCGGGCCGCGGAATCACGATCGGGCGATCGACGACCTGCAGCATCTCCTTGTCGTTCGGGCTGTCGCCCAACCCCAGGCTCACG
>JBDGWG010000109.1:0-5230 GCA_039585235.1 Gemmatimonadota bacterium
GATTCGGCCCGCTCGAGCGTGGCTCAGACGGCCCGCAGTGCAGGGGCCAGGGCAGGCCCGGAGGGTTGCGGCCAGACTAACTTAACTTGTGGTACCACTCTTGGGGGCAGGTCAAGTCCGTCAGTACGTCAGTTGTCCAGCGCCCCTTCGTCGATCCAGCTGGCGAGGGTCACCGCGAAAGCCGCATCGTCCGGACCGTTGTTGTGGTCCTCCTCTACCTTCGGCAGCAGCTTGGCCGTCGCATCCTGCGAGTCGCCCGCAACGACGAGCGGACCGTTGTCGCCACCGGCCATGATGTTGGCGTAGCTATCGAGGTTCACCCCGAGGATACCGGTGCCACCGCTGTGGCACTGCACACAGTTGGCCATACCGGCTTCGAAGTACGGCAGGATGTCAGTTGCGAACGAGATGGGAGCCGGAGCGGCCTCCACCGTGATCATCACTTCGTCCGTATCCGTGGCACCATCGTCGTCCGTCACCGTGAGCACGACGGTGTGCACTCCGACCGTGAAGGCCGTCCTGGGCATCTCGCCGGCGGCGATCAGCACGTCGTCTTCCGTCCAGGCGTAATTGGTGATCGTGCCGTCCGCATCCGAGCTGCCGGATCCGTCGAGCGTCACGTCCACCGCCCCTGAGCCATCGTCTACCACCGTCTGGTCCTCACCCGCGTTGGCGACCGGCGGCTGGTTGGGAGCCGCGCAGGCCACGCTGAACGACGCCTGGGCCGAGGCCCCGGCGACGACGGTTACCGTCTGCGGATTGTCCCCGCTTACCACGCAGTTGAAAGCGACGTCATCCAGGCCGACTTGCTTGTCGCCCGGAGTCTGGTCTGGCACGATGACCTGGCCGTTCGCATCGATCGCGCCCACGTCGGTGCCGTCGACGGTGATCTGATAGCTGTCGTCGAGGTCGTCGCCCGTCGTGGTCGTGGTCACCGCGATCTGACCGGTGGTCGGCGGCGATTGATCGTCATCGTCGTCGCCGCACCCCGCGGTCACGAGCATCAGTGCTACGAGTGCAATACCCAGTCTGAACTTCATGAAGTACATCTCCTGCCCATGAGCCCTGATATACCAATACAATGCCGGACTGAAGACCGGTCGATCAGGGCGAATGAAAGATTGTTTGGGACCGTTGCCTCGGCAGCGTCGGGTCCGGCTGAGAATTAATATCATCCGCGCGGAAGGTCTGAACAACCCGGCGGGGATCGTCGGCTCAGTCGTGCAGGATGCGCTCCGGCGGATCGTCCAGGTCGTCGAACTGTCCGTCGCGGGCCGCTTTCACGAACAGCGCAGCGAAGATCCCGCCCAGGATCAGGGCGATCGGCAACAGAAAGAAGATCGAATTCATGCGCGCCCGTCGTTCATCGAGGCCTCTGTGCGAGACGAGCCCCAGATCACCATGGCGCTCGACGCAGGCATGAGAATGGCTGCCACGAGCGGATTGATCAAACCCGCCGCGGCCGCGGTCACGGCCGTGATGTTGTAGGCGATCGATCTTCTCTGGTTCCACCGGATGGCCCGCTCGCAGGCTTCCGCCGCCTGGAAGCCCGTGACGAGGGGCTTCAGCGACCAGGTCGAGATGACGCCGTCCGCCACCAGGACGCTGCTCGCGGCGCCCGTGCCCATGGCCACGCCCACGTCGGAGGCCGCCAGCGCCGGTCCGTCGTTCAATCCATCACCCGCGAACAGCACGCGATGGCCGGACTCCTGCCGGCCGCTCACCCAGGCGGCCTTGCCCGCCGGATCGACTTCGGATTCAACGTGCGTCACCCCCGCTTCGGCCGCGATTCGACCGGCGACCTCTTCGTGGTCCCCCGACGACACCCGACTCCTCATGTTCGACTTTAGGAGCATGAAGACCATCGACCCAGAGACCGGCTCCCTGCTGGCTACTCTGACTCGGACCGATGGCAGAACTTCTGACTGGCGGCGGTTCTAAACACTGATCCCAGAAGCACCGTCCCCGGTCCACACACCGGGGCGGTGTTTGCACTTGTCAAAAGCACGCCGAACAGTGTCAGCGTCAGTGACAGCACCCACCGCTGCTGGCTGCTGCCCACCAGCGGTGTAGGCCCTGAAACCCGCATAAACCAGCGCCCATCAGCGCGTATCAGCGCACCGTATCGGCATGGGGTTCAGGAGGTCGCGAGTTCGAATCTCGCCGCCCCGATTGGGTAAGAGACGGTCCTGTCTGCAGTTACGGCAGGGTCGTCTTCTTCATCATTGTAACAGTGTCACAGACAGTGTCACGACACTGACTCTGGCACTGGTCTCCCCGGAGCCCCTGCTACTACCCGCCGCCCTCCTGCTAGGTAGACAGGCGCGATACCTCTCAAAGAAACAACGCCACCAACCGTGACGGGCAGACGGACGCTGTCAGATCAGAGGACTGCAGGCGCTTCGCTTTGCTCGCATGGCGGCGAGCGGGACGCTATTCTTGCGAATCTCAGAGGCGAGCCCCTCAATCGAGATGATTGCCGAAGAGGACGCTACGGGTACGGTCAAAGAGATCTACGAGGACATCAAAGACACTCTCGGAATTGACTTCGTTCCGAACATGTACCGGGCCATGGCCCCCAGGCCTGGCTTTCTCGAGGCGAATTGGACCAAGGTGAAGGCGGTCATGACTGTGCCCGGTCAACTCGACCGCCTGACCAGGGAGATCATAGCGGTCGCCGTCTCAGCCGTATCCGGGTGTCGCTACTGAATTGAGGTCCATACTTCCGCGGTGCGGAAGCTGGGATTGGACGACGAGGGAATAGTCGAACTGATGTCCGTCGTCGACCTGTTCGCGGGATTCAACAAGCTCCTGGATGGCTTGCAGGTGGAGCCGGACGAAAAGCCATGGTATGGGTGAGGCTGAGCCCGAATGCCGTGCGCATTCGCTTTGAGCCTTCCGGCGGCAACAAGATTGACAAGTCAGCTTGATCTAAGGTCCTTGCTCAGCTACCGTTAACCTACCGAGGCTGAGCAGGATCCCCCCTCCTTGCCACCTGCGCTCACCTACGATAGACAAGACGTCGCGCTTGCCGCTTCCACACCTCGGGGGCGGGAATCTGCGTCCTTTTCGGGAAACGCCCGTCTGTATGGATGAAGGCGAGAAGCAGAAGCAATCCCCGAGAAGGAGTCGGACCGATGAATGACATCAGACAGGCCGTACGAGAGGCATACGGTAAGATCGCCGAGGCAGGTTCCTCTGATACGGGCTGTTGCGGCCCGTCCACGTGCTGTGGCGGTGCGGAGCCGTCCGTGAATGAGATCTCGCAAGACGCGGGCTACTCGAAGAGCGACGCCTCGGGCGTACCGGACGGGGCCGACCTCGGCTTGGGCAGTGGAAAGCCGGTGGCGCTCGCGGATCTGAAGCCGGGAGAGACCGTACTCGACCTGGGCAGCGGTGGGGGCGTCGATTGCTTCCTAGCTGCCAAATCCGTGGGAGAGGAGGGTACGGTGATCGGGGTCGACATGACCCCCGAGATGGTCGCACTCGCCAGGAAGAACGCCGTCAAGGCCGGCGTGACCAACGTCGACTTCCGGCTCGGCGAGATCGAGCACCTTCCCGTCGGTGATGAGAGCGTGGACGCGATCATCTCCAACTGCGTCATCAACCTTTCGCCGGAGAAGGCGACGGTCTTCCGTGAAGCGTATCGCGTGTTGAAACCGGGTGGGCGGTTGGCTGTCTCGGACGTGGTTGCCACCCGGGAGATGCCGGATGAGGTCCGTGGAGATCTGGCCCAACATGCAGCATGCGTAGCTGGAGCCGTGACGGTTCCGGAGCTGGAGACATTGCTGGCGGAGGCCGGGTTCCAGGAGGTTCAGATTCGCCTATCGGAAGAGGCCGGAAAAGAGAGCTGCGGCTCGGGTCCAGGAGCCGGCGCGGAGAGCCTGGTTGTCCCGGCGACTATCGAGGCAATAAGGCCCTGAGCGGGCCGACTCAACCATGCAGGGAGACGTATGAAGCCGACAGTCGTCACTGAGGATCTGTGGAAAGAGCTGCACGACGGCTTGTTTGCCTTCGTCCGACGGCGTGTGGACAGCGACCCTGATGCGGAGGACATCCTGCAGGAGATCTTCGTCCGGATTCACACGAAACTGCAGGGTGTCAAAGACGCCGAGAGCATTCATGCGTGGGTCTACCGGATCGCGAGGAACGCCATCGCAGATCACTACCGGGCCCAGAAACAAGTCGCACACGCAGTGCAGGCGGCCGGCGCCGCCAGCAGAGATAGAGCACCATTCGAGACCGATGATCTCGAACGCGAGGCCCCTGCGGAGCTGGCGGGCTGTATGAGGCCGCTCCTGGAGCAGCTGCCCGAAGCACACGCCGAGGCTATCGAGCTGACCGAGCTTGGCGACCTGACTCAGAAGGCAGCAGCCCGCCGACTCGGGCTCTCGGTATCCGGGATGAAGTCTCGGGTCCAGCGCGGTAGGAGTCAGCTAAGGGAGCTGCTGCTTGACTGCTGTGACGTCGAACTGGACCGCCGCAAGCGCGTGGTCGGCTACGAGGTGAACGATGAAGCTGACGTCAGGTGCGGTGACTGTGGTTGCCAGCCGGGAGACAAGTAGGCGCAGGAGCCCCTGTGACATGTGTCACCCGCCGGGCATGACAAGAACTTTCAAGAAAGGACGAGGTGGTAATCATGACAGCCATGTCCATGACGATCGAACGACATCATCGGCTGATCATCGCCGCGTTGGTCTTTATCATCCTGTTCTTCCTGGCCGCCTGCCTCTTCCACGACGTCATCCCGATTTGTCATTTCCTGTTTGGATGCGATCACGCGATGCACTAGCGCGGTCAGGTTCGAGGCAATCCTGCTCGTCGTTGCCGCTCGTATGGAGGGTGTAGACCATGGCCCGGAAGATTCTGCTAGTCTTATCTCTTTCTCTATTGGCGCTCGTCTTACTGGCGGCTGCGTATGTCCTCAAAGAGAGCAGATCCGAGGAAGTAGTCTTCATGAACGAGCCACGCTATGAGCTCGGCGACCACCAAGGCTCTGAGGTCTGCGGGACGTGCCACGAAGAGCTCTATGCGGAGTGGCGAACGTACTCACGCCATGCCGTTTCCACCTCGGCTGAATCCGTCATCGACGTCATGGAGAAGTTGGAGGAGCACTCGATCCTCAACTTTGTATTGGGCGGCAGGGACATGTGCTACGCCTGTCACGGACCCGAGGCTCCAAACGAAGGGGTCAACTGCGAGACTTGTCATGGTGTGGCGCCGTCGGATG
>JBDGWG010000110.1:0-2879 GCA_039585235.1 Gemmatimonadota bacterium
CGTTTCACGGTAAGCACGACGCCCTTACCGTTCGGGAGCGGGTCCGGCCAGGCGTGGGCCAATATCTCCGGGCCAACTTCTGCTCCATAGATGACCTCCGGTGCCACACCACCTGTAGCCGCTACCCGAGTGAGTCCGACCGGATCGTCCGAATCGAAGTATACGTAGCCGTCTTCGCTCCATGCCGCCCCGGCACCAAGGACTCCCGACTCGACCAGGGTCAACGGCTTCTCATCATCCATCGAGATCACTTTCAACGCACCATCCGGGGACAAGAACCCTATCGTCGATCCATTGGGAGACAGGAACGGGTTCATAGCACCTACCGTGCCCGGGATCGACCTACCGTGAAGCTGTTCCCGGTCTCGGACCCAAAGCTGGGTTCCCCCTTCCGCCGGCCCGACGTACACAATCCGGGCACCGTTACGAGACACTGCGATCGACTTTCCCGGTGACGGCAGGGGCTTCTGTTGTTCGGAGAACCCGAGACTGTACCGGATAACGGGTTGCGGCTGCTCTGCAGGCGGACCCAGAAGACTCCTGATAGCTGCACCGGCTGCAAGGGAAGCGAAGACTGCCAACCAGATCGCTGGCGACCTCCAGACACTTGTCACACGTCCTGCAGCGGCCTTTCTCGGAGTCTCGGAGTCTCCGAAACGGTACCCGGAGTTGGAAAGCGCGGCGCCGAAGTCTGCGGCAGATGCGAAGCGATCGGCGGGGACTTTCTCCAAAGCACAGCGAACAGCTGCGTCCACGTTAGCTGGAACCGTTGGCCGCTCCGCACGAGGTGAGACCGGACCGCCAGTGATGATGTCTGCGAGGACCGCCTGCGCGGTGTTACCCCCGCGAGGGGGGGTTCCGACCAGCATTTCATACAGCACGCAGCCGATCGAGTAGATGTCACTGGCGGGGCCCACCCGCTGGTCGCCGGCCGCTTGCTCGGGGCTCATGTAGCGCGGCGTCCCCAGGCTCAGCCCGGTCACGGTGAGGCGGCTCCCCCCTGCAGTACCAGCAGCGACTGCGATACCGAAGTCCGCGATCAGAGGGCTCCCCTGATGGAGCAATATGTTGGCGGGTTTCACGTCCCTGTGCACCACCCCCTGACGATGCGCGGCTTCGAGACCCTCGGCGACGTCCCTTGCGATGCTGACACATTCCTCGATCGGAAGCTGATGCTGTCGATCGAGTCGTTGCCTGAGACTGTCGCCCTCTACGTATGGCATCACGTAGAACAGGAAGCCATCGGCTTCGCCGGAGTCGTGGAGCGGCAGTATGTGGGGGTGATTGAGGCCCGCGACGATCTCGATTTCGTGCAGGAACCGCTCGGCACCGAGCGTGGCCGTGAGCTCCGCGTGCAGAACCTTCAGGGCGACCTGCCGGTGATGCTTCAGGTCCTCGGCGAGGAACACCGTCGCCATGCCGCCACGGCCGATCTCGGCCTCGATGGCGTAGCGGTCCGCCAGCGCGGAGGTGAGACGTTCCTGGAGGTCGGCCATAGACGCTTCCTGGAAAACGAGGGAGTGCGATCAATATAGGGGAGAGCGGCTTAGGGCGCCTGTCACTGCCTGGAATCCTAACCCCCTCCCGTCCACTAGACCGTGGGAATTCCACAGCCTACGGTTACAGCTCACCCGTCCGGTCTTGACAGGGACGACTTGTCTATCGTGAGTGGGATGCGGACCTGCGTCGACACGGCGGCCACCGCTACGCCAGGTCAGTGAGTACTCGGAGTCCCATGGAGGAAATGAAATGCCATTGTCACCCGGCGACCAGGAGGATCCAATGCCGATGGTCCTGATATCCCCCCCGTTCACGCAGGAGCAGTATGAGGAGACCGTCCGGAAGATGACGGGCGGCAAGAGCCAAGTGAATTCTCTAGCCGACTGGCCGGTCGAGGGGTTGCTTGCGCATATCGCGGGACAGGGTGAGAGCACATTTCGCGTCGTCGACGTCTGGGAGTCCGAGGAGGCCCTCAACCGTTTCGCCGAGATCATCGTCCCGATCCTTCGCGAGGCCGGCGTCGAGGGCGACCCGGAGGTGTACCCGGCACTCACATACGTGTCCACCTGACGCGCGGAGCCTCCGCAAGGAATCGCTCGCTCCGCTCCAACTCGACTGACACGGACTGCCGCTGAACGGACACCTGATGCACCAAATCCCGTCTTCGCGCCGTCGCAAGAAGCTCGAGAAAGCGGCGCTGGCCAATCAGAGAAGAGATCTCAGATGACACAGGCTGCCAAATTGTGCGTTCGCTGCGGCAAGGAAATCGCCAGGCAATCGGACACAGGAGTGCCCACCTGCGAGAACTGTGAGACACTGCTCGAGGCGAGCTCTCAGGCCAGGAGTGAAAACGTACGGAACTGTCCCGTTCACTCGGTCGGGATGACGAAGGAGATCGTACTCAACATCGTCGTCGATCGCTGCCCATCCTGTCACGGCATCTGGCTGGATGGGGGCGAACTGGACCTCCTGAAGACGGCGATCAAGGCCGGTATGCCTGACGACTTCGCCCGAGCGATGCTTCTCCCCTGGTAGCGAGATTCGCTGTCGTCGGGCGGGCCCTTGCCGTGGACAAAGCACCCCGGACCTCCTGCCGTCGAGCCGCAGGCGAGACCCTGAGCAGGCGCAGCCTGCGAAGCACCCCATGCCGATTCCGTGCGCTGACTGGCGCTCGTGGGCGCTGGTCTATGCGGGTTTCAACTTGACTAACGCCGGTGGGCAGCAGCCAGCAGCAGTGGGCGCTGTCACTGACGCTGACACTGTTAGGCATGGCTGGCGTACCTCGAGACGTGCCGTTACCGACGGACGTGTCGAGTCATCACACATCCATGTGAAGCTGCCACCACTCCTCGGCCCTGCGACTATCCCAACTGGCCGCT
>JBDGWG010000111.1:0-2830 GCA_039585235.1 Gemmatimonadota bacterium
TATCTCGTGCTCCTCTTGTTGGAATCCAAACGGGAGGTACAGCGCGTTATGGAAGGCACGCTCTTTATCAGAGCCAGTCGCCAAAGAAAAGGGCCTGCTAGTCCAGCGGTAAGTCTTCTTCTCCTCCTCCTTCGGGCCTGCGCCCTCGTCGTCTGGAAGGTCGTACAACAAGACGGTGGCACGAAGAAATGCCTTGGCCTTGGCCGGGGCTGCCTTGATCGAAATCGCCTCAACAAACCCAGAGCCCACCCTCACTTCGACGGTCAGTTTCTGTAGTCGGCACTGGAGCCAGATTGCTCTCTCGCTAATAGGTCGGCATCGCCAGCGCTCACGGGGGACTACAGTACTAGGTCGTCCGACCAGCCTCGTCACCCTTCGGAAAACTTTCGCTAGTTCGACAGCCTCGACGGAGAGGTCCTTGTCTTCGGCCAAGGCCGGCAAGCTGCTGACAGCGTTGACAGCACTAATCAGTGCCACGAAACTCAGAGCGGCAAGTAGCTTCTGGTTCTCGTCCTTCATTTCAGCGTTTCCTTCCGTAAGAGTTCGCCGCACTCGAATCGATCGCCGATCACCCGATCCCTCATTAGCTCGGCTGAGCGTTTGAAAAGCGCCCCCCGGCGCTCTCGGCCTCCGACTAACCCCGGGCTTCGGCGAGCTCCTACAGCCAACCCTGTGAGAAGTAGTACTCTTTTCATCTCCAACCCCCCGTCCGATTCAAGCTAGCAAGAGTGGCTCAGGGGCTGCCATACGTATTCGTTCGCGTATCCGCGCCCCGTGGTGGGCCTTTGCCGATAGGCGAGACAAAGACGGTCTCGGGTGCGCCGCAAGTCGACATAACAAGCTAGCACCGCGCAATTCGCTTCTCGTGTACGAACGGGCTAAGACAGCGATCAACACTGCGGGGCATCTCCCCTAGCGGGCTGCCTTCGGCTAGGCCGGGTTCGCGATCATTCTCACCGCTGTTGAAACGATGATCTACGGACCCCGACCGAAGGAGGGCGCAACCGACATCATCAACGCGATCACCGAACCCGAGTCGGAGCCGGCCTCAGAGTAACGAGGGCTCTCGGCTTGCCGAGTAGTGACCCCCGCTGGGACCGGCGGGGGTTTCGTCGTTTGGGGTGGATCAAAGGGGCTAGTCGGATAGGTGCTGGCACATATCCGGAGGGAGCTCTCCTTCCCTACACAAACGGGCCCACTCCTCATGAGATTTCCGGCGCTCTGCGCGTTGCTCCGGTGTCGGCTCATGGCAGAGCTCCCCGGCCCACCGAATCGCGTACGTCAAATCCGTTTGTCCGTTCACTTCTTCTCCGAGATCCGTGTAGTCAACCATGTCACTTCCGTGCGAGTAGATCGCACAGACCTGCGTCCCCCCATAGAATCCAGGGCCGTGCGGCCCCACCGAAACGAGTTTCAAGTCCCACTTTTCTGCCCGCGGACTAAAACCGCGCCGAATCAACTCGTCCCGCCACTCGCGAACCAAATCAGGCATATTGAACCCGGGCCATGAGCCTGAGCCACCGAGATAAAGAAGTCCCAGCACTGCTACACCGCGAGCGCTTTGACGAGGGTAATAGATCCAAACGTACTCACCGCGCGCCTTGCTCGTAGGTCGATCGTCCGCCGACCAACAATCCACTCGTGGTAGGACGTCAAACTTCCACTCACGTTCGACGTCGTCATGTTTCGTCAACAGTGATGAGATCGCTGCTTCCGCTGCGGCTTCCAGTTGTGGGCAAAGCGGCTCGGCCCGATCGATCTTGGTCGCCTCGGGACCGCCTTTTGTGTTCGACGATTGGAGCGTCGAAGGTGGTTCTGACCGCGCACACCCGCCAGCCAACAGTAAGGCTCCGGACAGTAGACTAGCGCCGAAGAGCTTAGTCATAGAAACGGAAAGTCTCCGAGGGGGTCATCGGTGTGCGCCCCTCTAGGCGTCGGCGGGTTGACCTTCTCCGTCGGCTTCGATTTGGTGCGCTTCCGGCGTTTCGGCGGAGCGGGCTCTTCCTCGATGGTGACTCCGGCTAGCGGGTCGTCTGGGTCGTGGTACCAGTAGCGAAACGTGCGCGATCCCCGTTCTGCTTCCGGGGCAGCGGCTTTTGCCGCCTCTGCTGCGCGCTCCAACTCTGTGAGTCTTGCCTCGAACACAAACAGCGCGGGCACGACAACGCCAAGCGCCAGCGCGGCTGTGACTAGCGCGGCAAGCGCTACGGCCTTCGCACGTCTCCGCTTCTGTCCCCCCGGCTTCGTCATGATCCCCACCTATCAAGGTAGCCAACTCCGGGAGTCGCTACCAACTGCAAGAGGGTTCAGGAGTTGAGTCGCCGCTGCAAACCACTCTGACAGACTCCGCAGTCAATGTCGGATTACCAGAAGTGGCAGTACCTCAAGATAGAAACCAGAGGGTACGGAGAAGAAGATATCAAGGCTCTTCGGCCTAGAATAGTCGGTCCAGACCGGCCCAAGCCGAAGCCTAAACCCGAGCAGCCGAAGCCGCCCCCTCCTATCTACCTAAACGGAGAGAAGATCTCTGTAAGTAGCGTTTGGGTGAAGGCGATGGAGCGTAGAGCCATCCGTCGCATCTCGGCGATTGCCGTTCTTGTTTGCAAGCTCGGGAACTCTCCGACGGTCCTTGATGCACAGGTCTCCCAGACGGGGCGAGAGACCTGCACTTCATGGACCCGAACAAAGAGAGTGAGGAACCGATGAGCCCCAACGACAAGATCGCCCTGCTGAACGACAAGGCCCGCAAAGGGTTGCTGCCGGGATCGACGAAAGTGCTTCTGACGCGGGAGGTGACCGCCCTACCCGAGGACGTGCTCAAGTGTCTTGT
>JBDGWG010000112.1:0-3437 GCA_039585235.1 Gemmatimonadota bacterium
CACCACTACCGGCCGTGCCACCACTACCGGCCGTGCCACCACTACCGGCCGTGCCACCACTACCGGCCGTACCGCCACTACCGGCCGTCCCGCCATTGTCGTCGTCGCCGCAACCGACGGCGGTGATCATCAGGGTTACGAGAGCAATACTTAGTCTCAACTTCATTCGTTACTTCTCCAGCATATGGACCCTAACAAAACAAGGCGATTCCGGACTGCCAACCGGTCGTTCAGGGCCTGAGAGATATGTTTGGTGACCGTTGCCTCGGGAGCATCGATGTCCGATTGAGACCCAGTATCATCGCGCTCGGGCGCGGTCAACAAGCCCGGGCGTCATCTAGCTCAGGGGGCGCTCGGGCAGGGGCACGCTCGCCTTGGTCGGCGGGGAGTCCGAGATGAGGAGGAAAGCGAACGGCCCGGCCTGACGCATCTGCGCCGTCAGGCCGGGTCTTTCACGGGGAGAGAATCAGGGGGCGTCGACGGGCGTATCGGTCCAAACACCGCCTCGTTGGGCAGCCAGTGCTTCCATGGAGTTAGCGCCATCGGCGATGCGTACTACGTGGCAGCCGGTACACGCTGTAGTTCCTGCGGCGACCTCACTCGCTCCGGCGTGAACTTGATCCACCGGGTTTCCGGTTTCTGGGTCCGTGTATACCTTGCCGTCCGCCTGGTTAGATCCATCCAAGAATTCCCAGGTGTTGATGCCAGGTTGGAACAAATATACGCGGGTGGACGGGTAGGTCTCGAAATCGTCCCAATCGGGAAGGCCAAACGGACCCTGCTCGCCGGGGATGTTCACAGCGGTGATGTCGGCGGTTTCCGTTGCCGTGCCCACGGACATCGTCATCGGGAAGGACACATAGTGATCGCGCGTCGTGTACTCCCAGAGGTGCACCTCGAAGCCGACCTCGTAGGTGTTGGTCTCGACCAGCGTGACGTCGTCGCCGTCGGCGTGGCCGGTGTCCATCGCGCGCTGCATCTGGACCTTCCAGACGCCGAGCCCGGTGTCCGGCGTGTCCGGGGTGTAGGTCGTGCCGTAGGCCGTGATGTCGACGCGGCCGTTGGTGCCGCCGTTGTCGTCCAGTCGCAGGATGCGGCGCGGGACGGTGTCACCCTCGAGGGGCGTGTAGCCGGCCAGGTCCGCGTCCGCCCAGGCGATGATGCCCGGGTTCGGCGCGTTGGGCCCGAGGACCGCGGCGTTCTCGCGCGTCATGTAGTAGAAAGGCGTGAGCCAGAAATCGTCCCAGGGGAAGGCGAAGTCGCCCCAGGTGGTGGCCGGGTCGAGCATGAAGTCCGGGCTGCCGTCCGTGATGTTCTGGTTGAAGAAGACGGCCTGTCCGCCGCTGCCGGTCGCCGTGTCGCGGTCGCCCTTGCGGCCGCCGTCGTCATCGCCGGACGTGCTGCCCGTCCAGTTCAGAGCCAGGATTCTCTGGTCGTCGGCCATGGCGATCGGGTTGCTGCGCGCTCCACGCCAATGCCAGAGGTCGAGGACGGGATCCCCGTCGCCGGCGCCGCCCGCGACCTTGGCCGGGTCGACCCACTTGCCGTCATGGCCGTTCGCAGACGTCCACTCGGGCATGTGGCGGCTGTCGTTGTGGCACGTGAGGAAACAACCGAACGCGCCAAAATCCGACACGTCCGCGGTCGAGCCCACGTTGGGATCGTTGATCATGATGGACGTCCGCTGCTCGTAGATCGTAGACAGAATACCGAGATCCCCTTGGTCCTCGTCGCCGTCGATTGAGGCTTGGGCATCCCGTCGGTCGCCGCCTTCCTTTTGCCAGGCGCCATCCGTGTAGCGAAGGTACTGATGTCGCTTGCCCTCGTTGCCACGATACGTGACACGCCAGAAGAACGTGTCGTCGTTGTACGCCGCTTGAACGTCGTAGGGCAGAATCATTCCGTGGTCACCGTTGTGACCTTCCAGCGTCGGCAACGGCGGAAGGGCATCAGCACCATCGGTACCATCGGTACCATCGGTACCATTTGTACCATCGGTACCATTTGTACCATCTGCTCCCGCCGGCCCGGTATCTCCACTACAGGCGGACATCGAAACCATCATTACGGGTAAAATTATTGCAAACAGACGAGTTCTCATGACAAAGCCCTTTCAGTTACGTGCCTCAGCCCTAGGCTGCCCCACGATTGCGGTTGGCGCCCAACTTCAAAGCAAGCCGCGTGCCAAAGCAGATCTGCGGATTCTTTGAGAATTGTGGAAGCCCACGGCCGCAGATATTGCGCGGGCGAGCAGTTGGCGCATTGTTTGCGCGTACGAAAGGATCCGAACCACGTCCGCCCTAAGCACTGTGTTCACGCAGGGCATCGATGATTCGGTCGATTAGGGCGTTGCCTCGCTGTCGGGCCGGCTCCACCTCCTCTTCGCTAGCGATCTCGATGCAAACGTCGACGTAGTATGCGAGCTTTGGCTCTGTTTCGCTTTGGCGCAGCATCGCGCGATGTCCTCCTTCGAGCTCGAAGACCAGCAGGTCGCTTTCGGGTAGCTCGAGCGGGGCCTCGCTCTTGTCCTGCAAGGTGCGAAGACCCTTCTTCACGTCGAGCCAGGCTTCGACCTGGAGGTCGGCGATCTGCGAAGGAGGGTCGTCTCGGTAGCGACTCATCACGGCTGCTATCTTCTCGTTCGCGTCGCGCCCTCCGAATGCCTTCGAGATCTTTCCACTTAAATAGAGGCCGTGCCTGCGCCACATCGCCTCGCGCTGGTCTAGCAGCGTCCGCCCACGCGCCTTACATCGCGCTGCAAGGTCCGCAACCAACAATGCCGCACTGATGCCGTCCCGGCATAGCTCAGCGCTTCTTCGTAACCGATGATGTACCGGTAGCCCTCGACTTCGAGCTCGATCGCACGATGATTGATCCAGTTGTGGCCGACGAGGGTTTGCTCCCACCGTGCCCCGTGAGCCTCCGCGATCTTTCCGAGCAGTGGCGAGCTCACGATCGACGAGACGACCAGGCGCTCCGGCTCGGTTTCGGTCTTTTCGAGCAGGTCGTCGGCCAGCATGCAGCCGACATCGTTTCCCGAGAGGACTTCATAACCCTCCTCAGAAACGGCGGCGACAGCCAGACAACCGGCATCGGGATCGTTGGCGAGCACCAGCTCCGCGCCGATCTTCTTGGCCAGCGAAAGGACGTGGACCATGGCCGTGGGCTCTGCTGGATTGGTGACCTCGACGGTGGGAAACCGGTCGTCGGGTTCCGCCTGCGAGGCAAGGCTCTTGAGGCCGGAAAACCCTGCGGCCCCGAGGATCGTCCGAACCAGTCGATCTCCGACACCGTGAAGCGCCGTGTACGCAATTGGAAGGCGGCGAGCTGCCGAGGGGGGGCCAACCAAGGCACCGACTTGTTCGCGATACCGCTCCACCAGGTCATTCAAGGCTTGCATGCGCCCATGCGCGGTCGCTTCATGGCGCGTCCACCGA
>JBDGWG010000113.1:0-2616 GCA_039585235.1 Gemmatimonadota bacterium
CACCGGATCAGATCGTCGCGTATTGGTTGGACGAGACCATGCAGCCGGCCGGTTCGAGGCCCGTATGCGCCTATCCCACCGTGGCACAATACGACGGCGAGGGTGATCCGCGGGACGCCGCGAGCTTCAGATGCGTGGCGGGAGAGTAGTCGCGGCTGACAACGTGGTGGAACCCGGCGGGACCCGATTCATGGCTCGGCGAAGCGTCCTTCTAGCCGTCACTCTGTCGAGTGTACTCCTGCTCCTGACGCCGAAGGGGCTCGCTGCCCAGGAGTTCATCGTTCACGCGAACGGAGATTCCATCAATGGTGACGTCGAAGGCTTCAAACGCGGCAAGTTGAAGTTCAAGATCCGGGGCGGCAGCTCTTCGATGATCGAATACGAGGAGATCGTCACGTTCGGCAGCCCCGACGACTGGGATGTCGAGCTCGCCGGAAACCGGCGTGTTTTTGGATCCATCCTGCCCAGTGCCGATACCGGCCACGTGCGTGTCGCGACCTTACGAGACACGCTCCACCTGCCGATCCGCGACATCGTTGAAATGACCAGTATCAAGAGTGTCTTCTGGTCGCGCTTCGGAGGCTTCGTCGAGTTGGGCTTTCAGTACGCGAAGGCGAACAACGCCATCGCATTCAACTTCGCGGGGCGGACCGACTACCGTTCAGAGAAGTGGGCCTCCATTCTGAACCTCGACTCCCGCTTCCAGGACCAGGATGACGCGGAAGGCTTCAGGCGTAACCAGGGTAGCTTCGAACTCTATCGCCTGCTGCCGGGAAACTGGGGAGTGGGAGCCGTGGCTCAGCTCGAGCAGAACCAGCAGCTCGACCTCGACCTGCGACTCCTGCTGGGAGTCCTGGGCGTTCGCAACTTCCTGAAGACGAACCGGGTCGACTGGCACTGGGCCGTGGGGTTGCTGAGCAACCGGGAGGAGTACACTGGTATCGAGGCGAGCACGTCGGCGGAAGGTCTGCTCCTGACACGTTTCCATTGGTACACCTACGGGGATCTGGAGAATGACCTCGAGACGAGCCTGCTCGTCTACCCGAGCCTCTCGGAGTCGGGCCGCGTTCGCATCGACTTCGACATCAGTTACCGGCAGGATCTGTTCGGCGACCTGTACCTGAGGCTGTCTTTCTATGACCAGTTCGACAGCAGGCCGCCGGAGGGGGCCAGCGAGAATGACCTGGGCACGACCCTGGCCCTTGGTTGGAGCATCTGAGCCACCGACCTGCTCCCGCTTGCGCAGAAGAGTCAGGGCAGTGAAGCTGTCGGATCTCAAGGCCGGCAGCCGATACCTCATGGGATTGACCGGATGAACAGCTGGTGGGGAAGCTACGATGTCGCGGCGGGCCAGACATTGCGCTGGCAGATTGGCCCGACGACGCTGTGGGTGGGACGCAGGCACGTCGAGTGGATCATCGGTCACGTTGTGGGCCGGGACCCTGCGGACAGTCGACTCGTCGTGGCCGCGGATTCGGAGAGTCCCGATGAAGGAGAGGCCGAGGTCACTCGATTCGCGTTGCAGGGCGCGAGCGGGACGCTGAGGCTCTCCGCAGCTCTGCCAGACCGGCCCGTTATCTTCAGGGCCGAGAGTCCCTTTTTCATTCCGTCCGGAGAGGAAGCCACTCTCTTCGTATCGTCGCCGCTCTGGTTTCGTATCGACGTGGGCACGGCATCCGCCGCCCTCCTCGACCTGCCTCTGCGGCGGCCCTCCGACACGTGGTTTGGTCCTGACACGCGCACGGGAGAGCTCTGTTACGCATCCCGGACCGCCGCACGGCTCGATCTGGATGAGCTGCCCGTTCGGCCGCACCGCGCCATCACTTCGGTGCGGATCATCAATCGGGCGTCGTCGAACCTGCCGCTCGAAAAGCTGAAGGTACCGGTGACGGGCCTCGAGCTCTTTTGCTCGGGAGACGGTCACCTGTGGACTGCGGCGCTCACTTTCGAGCGGTTGGAAGACCACGATCAGGCCCGGGTGAGAGTCGCGGATAGATCGAAGACAGCAGGAGACCTCACGCCCGTGTCACCGGCACGCACCCCGGCGTCGCGGGGAGCGTTGATCGACGTCTTCGGCGGACTGCTGGGCAGACGGGTGCCACTATGAGCGAGTTCTTCGCCGGTACGGGCATCTCGGAATTCCTGACCCCGGATCGAGTGGTGTCCCTGTTCTGGGCGCTGGTCACGTTCTTCGGCGGAATCCTCCTCGCTCGCCTGGCCAGCTCCGCCATCGGCAAAGCGACCCGACGGCGCCTCAGTGCCCACGAGGCCATGCTGGTCAAGCGGCTCAGCTACTACGGGCTGCTCGCCGTCGTAATCGTCGTTACCATGCAGCAGTTGGGTTTCGAGCCGGCCGTACTGCTGGGCACTGCCGGCATCCTGTCCATCGCCATCGGATTCGCATCGCAGACGTCGGCTTCGAATCTGATCAGCGGACTGTTCCTCATGACCGAGAGACCCTTCGCGGTAGGGGACCAGCTCGAGATCGACGGCCGGATCGGCGAAGTGCTGTCCATCGATCTTCTCTCGGTCAAGCTGCGGATGCTCGACAACGTGATGATGCGCGTGCCAAACGAGCATATGATCAAGTCGACCGTGCTCAACCGAACGCGCTTT
>JBDGWG010000114.1:0-3888 GCA_039585235.1 Gemmatimonadota bacterium
AGCCCCTTGCGCCCGGATCCGCCGCCCACGATCTCGCGCAGCTCTTTGCGGGCGACGGTCAGGATGTCCGTCATGGGATCGACTCCTCGGCTTCCCCTTCTTCCACGAGCGTGAGGAAGATCTCCTCGAGGCTCTCGCGAGCGGTCTCGACCGACGCGACCTCGGCCCCGGACTCGACGAGAAGTCGGACGGCCGCCGACGCGTCTGTACCTGGCTCCAGATCGACCAGTATCCGGCCGCCATCGCCGGGAACCTGCGAACTCGACTCCGGCTCGTCTGACTCCAGGCTGGCCGGCTCCAGGCTGGCCGCTTCCACCGCGGGAAGCCCGGCGATGCGTTCAGCCAGGTCGGCCGTGAGCCCCGTGCCGCCGATAGCCACCCTCCGCGCACGACCCCCGTGGACCTCCTGCGGGCTGCCCTCTGCCAGTAGCCTGCCGCGACGGATCACGGCAACGCGGTCGCAGACTTTTTCGGCTTCGAGAAGATTGTGCGTGGTCAGGAACACGGTAACCCCCTCGTCCCTGGCCTGTGCGACAAGCCAACGGCGAAGTGCAACGGCGCTCGGCGTGTCGAGACCGGAGGTCGGCTCATCGAGAAAGAGGAGCTTGGGTCGGCTGAGAAACGCCCGGGCGAGAGCCAGCTTCTGACGCATCCCTTTCGAGAAGTCCGCCACCCGACCGTCCCGCCGATCCCACAGGTCCATGGCCGTGAGCAGGTCCCGGATTCGCTCTTCCCGGTCTGTGTCCGCGAGGCACGCGATGCGCCCGAAGTAGTCGAGGTTCTGCAGGGCTGTGAGACGCGTGTACAGCCCGTCGGACTCGAGCAGGACGCCGGCCCGTTCGCGTATCGCCTGCGATTCGGAGCGGACGTCGTGTCCCAACACTCGGGCCTCGCCCGCCGACGGCTCCAGCAGACCGAGGAGGAGGCGGATCGTGGTCGTCTTCCCCGCGCCGTTCGGACCGAGGAAACCGTAGATCGTGCCGGCCGGCACGTCGATCGTGAGATCGTCGACGGCTCGAACCGCGCCGAAGTCGCGCGACAGGCCGATCGCTTCTATCGCGATCCCGTTTTCGGACGCGGTTACGGGCATCGCCTCACCCGGTCAGGGTTGTGCGGGACCGGCCGCCGACCTGCCACGCTCGCGCGGACACACCGGCGATGGTTCCGAGGACGGCGGCCGTGGCCAGTCCCATCGTGATCCGCGGAGGGAACGGCTCCGCTCCAGCCACCAGCACGAACAGCCACGCGCCCACGTGCGAGGCCGAGAGCAGGAGGGACAGGCGCCGGGGATTCTCGATCGTGATCCAGCCGGCGGCCCATCCGCCGATGGCTGCCGCGGCCGCGTAGCCCGCCAGGATAGCCAGGACCACCGCAGGGCGCCTGAGAAGCTCGGGCCCCAGTTCCCCACCGTTGGCGGACCTCAGCAACGTGAGAATCCCGTACCCGATCGGGACGGCCGCCCCGACCGTCACCCACAGGCCCGTCAACACGGCGATCGCACAGCGAACGTGCGCTCGGCCGGCCAAGGCGGGCTCAGCCCTTCGCTCCGAGAACAGCCAGGTCCGAATCGACCATCATCTTGACGAGTTCCTCGAAATCCACCACTGGCTCCCAGCCCAGCAGGCTCTTCGCCTTCGAGGCATCCGCGCACAGATGCTCCACGTCCGCCGGCCGGAACAGCGTCGGGTCCTCGAACACGTACTCCTCCCAATTGAGGCCGACGTGTGAGAATGCCATCCGCACCAGGTCGCGCACGGAATGCATGACTCCCGTCCCGACGACGAAGTCCTGCGGCTCGTCGTGCTGGAGCATACGCCACATCGCGTCCACGTAGTCGCCCGCGTAGCCCCAGTCCCGCTGCGCATCGAGGTTGCCGAGGTGGAGGATCTGCTGCCGTCCCAGCTTGATACGGGCGACCGCGTCCGTGACCTTCCGTGTCACGAACTCGAGACCGCGCCGCGGGCTCTCGTGGTTGAACAGGATTCCGCTCGCCGCGAACAGGTCGTAGCTCTCGCGGTAGTTCACCGTGATGAAATGGCCGTACACCTTGGCCACACCGTATGGACTGCGCGGGTAGAACGGTGTCTGCTCGTTTTGTGGACTCTGGCGCACCTTCCCGAACATCTCCGACGATGAGGCCTGGTAGAACTTGATGTCCGGATTGACCGTGCGAACCGCCTCGAGCATGCGCGTGACGCCGAGCGCGGTAAACTCACCTGTCAGGAGCGGCTGGTTCCACGACGTGGGGACGAAGGACTGGGCCGCGAGGTTGTAGACCTCCCACGGCTCGACCTCCTCGAGCACGGTGATGATGGAAAGCTGGTCCAGCAGGTCCATCTGGTGCAGCGTGATCCGGTCACGAATGTGCGCGATGCGCTCGAATTTCTCCACGCTCGACCGGCGAACCGTGCCGTGAACGTCGTATCCCTTTTCGAGCAGGAACTCGGCAAGGTACGAGCCGTCCTGCCCGGTGATTCCTGTGATCAGGGCGGTCTTCATGGTTTGCCTCTTCGAATGAGGTTGAAGCCGGAAAGCTACCGGCGTTACCGTAGAGGTACAAGAAACCCGGGGACGGACGCACACATGGCGAGATTCCCGATCGAGAGATACGTCGACGGCATCGGTAACATCAGCGATGAGCAGTGGAAGGAGATCCAGCGGCGGTCCGGAGCAGCCGCCAAGAACATGGTACCGCACTCCACGTGGGTCGGGAGCTACGTCACCCAGGACTACCTGTACTGCATCTTCGAGGCGGAGGACGAGGGCTGGGCACGGGCGGACGCGAACAGCGAAGGTTTCCCGTGCGGCCGCGTGCTGGAGATCAAGGATGAATTCCGGGCTCGGACGGATGACGCCGGATGATCGGGCTTAGCGGGGAAAAGGGGCGACGAGCAGGCGACGAGCAGCAGGAACCCAGCCCCCGCCGCAACATGAAGTAATTAGAAGAAGCCTATTGCGCAACGTCAACTGCCCTTGGACACCAACCTCTTCAAGCCCGTGCGCTTCTCCTCGCCGTAGTACTTCCTGTAGTACGAGTAGTACGGACCGTCAGGCTTCGCGTCGTTCACCACAACGCCCAGGATGCGCGCGCCCACGTCCTGGAGTTGCTGGATCGCCAGGTTGATTGCGTCCTTTTCGGTCCGTTCAGCCCTGACCACCAGAATGACCCCATCGGTCTTCTTGCCGAGGACCGAGGCATCCGTAACGGCCAGCATCGGCGGCGAGTCGATGACGATCGAGTCGTAGCGCTGCCGAAGCACGTCCAGGAGGCGCTCCATTCGCGGCCCACCCACCAGCTCCGCCGGATTCGGTGGATGAACGCCCGCAGGGAGCACATCGAGGTTCTCGACCTCCGATTGCCTGATGACGCCGTCCAATCCTTCCTCCGACACCAGGAGGTCGGACAGTCCGGGCGAGGACTCGATGTCAAACTGCCTGTGCTGTACCGAACGTCTCATATCGGCATCGACGAGCAAGGTCTTCATGCCCTGCTGCGCCAGCGCGATCGCCAGATTCGCCGCGGTGAGGGATTTCCCCTCCTGTGGCGCCGGGCTCGTCACTACCATCTCCGTCGCGCCCTGCCCCGCACGCACGAAGCGCACGTTCGTCCGGAGGTTACGGAAGGACTCCGCGCCGACCGAGTGTGCCTTGGTCAGCGTGACCAGGGCGTTACGACGTCCTCCCGTGCCGTTTCCGAGAGACATTTCGGGCACACGCGCTATCGTCGGAAGCCCATACAAGTGCTCGATCTGGTCGGAGGAATGGAGGCGTGTATCCATGTACTCGCGCACGAACGCGAGGCCAACGCCCAGCATCAGCCCAAGAATGCCCGCAAGTGCCATGTTGCGAAGTGGACGCGGGCTGACTGGCTCGATGGGCAGGATAGCC
>JBDGWG010000115.1:0-3314 GCA_039585235.1 Gemmatimonadota bacterium
CCGCCCCGCGCCCGGATGGGGACGCTGTTCGACTGGAGCGCCGTCGACCGCTGTCGGCTACTGATCCTGCTCACCCTCCCCTTCTTCGCCGGGTACGCCCTGCGGTCCGGCTACCTGCTGGCGCACCCCGAGGTGGAGCCCTATTACGACCGGGCCGCGCTGGTCTCGATGCGCTCCGGGCTCGTGGCGGTTTGTTTCTTCTCGGTGCTCCTTCTCGTCTGGGGCTCGCTGGAGCGGCGCCGGCCAGGGTCGCACACACTGTACCTGGTCGTCGGAAGCCTCTTCTGGTGGCTCGGCATTGTCGGCGTTGCCTACGCGCTCGGCCCGATCACGACTCCGGTGTGGATCGCCGTGGTCATTGGCTGCGTCCTGAACCTGCTGCTCCTGCCGCGGCGAGTGGCGGTCCTCGCCATCAGTGTAGGCTTGACGCTGCTCTTGGCGAGCCTCGTCTGTGCGATAACGGGCCTGATTCCGTACGCCCCGGCGCTCCCCAACACGCCGATCGTGGCATCCCGGGTGGTGCTCCCATACGCGGTCGGCAGCACGCTCTCGAGCACCCTCGGAACGCTAATCGTTGTCGGCATCGTCGGCTACATCGTGACGCGGTGGCGCGAGGCGATCGACCACCTCCAGCGCGTGAACGTCGACCTCGACCGGGTGGTCGAGGACCGGACATCCGAGCTCGCGCGGCGCACGCTGGCGGAGGACGCTCTACGGGAGAGCGAGGAGCGCTACCGACGACTAACGGACAACGCCTTCGACCTGATCATGGAGCTCGATTCAAAAGGCAGGCTGCTCTACGCCAGTCCAAACCATCGCGCCGTACTGGGCTACGAGCCGGACGAACTCACCGGTCGAACCTCGTTCGAGCTGATCCACCCGGATGAGCGACAAGAGGTGACCCGAGCCTTCGAGGCGCTGCTCACGGGCGATTGGGAGCGTGAGGTCGTGACGCGGATCCGGCACGCGGACGGAAGCTGGCGCTGGTTCGAATTCTCCGGAAACGCATACCAGGCGCCCACAAGAGAGATGCGGGCGGTGATCATCAGTCGGGACATCACCGAGCGCAAGCGGGCGCAGGCGCAGCAGGAGAAGCTCGAAGCGCAGATGCAGCAGACCCAGAAGCTCGAGAGCCTCGGTGTGCTGGCCGGTGGAATTGCCCATGACCTCAACAATCTTCTCGTGCCCATCCTCGGAAATGCGCGCCTCGCTGAGAGCGAACTTTCACCCGATTCCCCGGTTGGTCCGTTAGTCGAGCAGATTGCAACCGCCGCCTTGCGAACGTCGGAGCTGACCAGCCAGCTGCTCGCATATGCCGGCGGCGGGACACTGAGCACTCGACCACTAGACGTTTGCAAACTTCTGCGCGAGATGGGAGAGCTGCTCCACACGGCAGTCTCGCGCAAGGTTGAGCTCAGGTACCAGCTTCCGGATGCTCTTCCGCCCATCGACGGGGACCCCGCACGGCTGCGACAGGTCGGCCTGAACTTGATCCTCAACGCCTCGGAAGCCATAGGGAATGAGCCAGGCGTGGTGACCATCGGCGCCGGAACAATCGAAGCCGACCGTGCTTGCCTGGACCAGACCTACCTCGGCCCCGAACTCCCCGAGGGTTCTTACATCTACCTGGACATTCGGGATAGCGGCTGCGGGATGGACGAGGAAACCAAGTTGAAGATCTTCGATCCCTTCTTTACGACCAAGTTCACCGGCCGTGGTCTCGGCCTGGCGGCACTGTTGGGCATCGTTCGCGCTCACCGGGGTGCCGTCAGAGTGGAGAGCGAGCCGGGAAGGGGTACGTGGTTCCGGCTACTCTTTCCGTGCGTTTCCGGCTCGGCTGTGGATATCGAGAAGACGATCGCACGCCCTCGCGAGTGGCGCGGCTCCGGAACGGTACTGGTGGTAGACGACGAAAAGGCGGTGAGAGACCTCCTGGGGCATGCGCTTACGAAATGCGGCCTGTCGGTGATCATGGCCAACGACGGACGGGAGGCCGTGGAACGTTTTCGGGAGCATGCGCCGAAGATCGCGGCCGTGCTGCTCGACCTGACAATGCCCGGGATCGGGGGTCTCGAAGCCTTCGTCGAGATGCGGAAGATTCGGCCCGATGCACGCGTCATTCTGTCGAGCGGATACAGTGCGGGGGACGTTGCTGCTCGCTTCGAGGGACAGGAGGTCGACGGCTTCCTCCAGAAGCCTTACGAACCCGAGGTGCTGATCCAGAAGCTGCGCGAGCTGCTGGAGGAGTAGGCGTCCGGTACTGTAGAAATTACCGACCTCGCTGAATACATTCCATGAGTTCGGATGTCCGGGTTCAGGAGGTCGGAGCTGACGAGACCTCCGCGAGATCACCGAGGAGGACGTACTGGACTACGTCCCTGCTGCGTCTCAGGTCATTCCGCACTTTGCCCGCTGCAACTGCAACGCACCGAAATCAGGGTCTTCTGTACACATCCAACAGGCCGTGCCAGGGACGCTACAGCGCGTCTTCTCCAATCTCTTTTCAAAATCGGAAGTTACAGAAGAGTCGCATCAACGAGCGCGTCGACGTGGAACCGGTTTTCCACGATGGTGGAAAAGATTTTCCTGCCGGTCAGCGAGCGAGGGCAAGCTATGCTCGGATCCATGGTGAGGGAAACACAGAGCTGGAAAGACGCGCCTCCCTACGCGAGCGATGCATCGTTCTCGGCGAGATACCGCGCCCAGTGCTTCTGCGGAGCGGTGGCCTTCGAAGTTCGCGCAGACCCGGTCGATTCAAAGATTTGCCACTGTATCCAGTGCCAGTCTTTGCACGGCGCGCCCTTTCAGTGGGCCGTCATCTTCCAGAAGTCCGACGTGCGCTTCGTTCGTGGCATCGAAGATCTCCACTTCTACCAGGCTGAGAGCCAGAGATCGGGCCACGGACTTCCGTGCAAGCTGAGCTGCCGGAAGTGCCGGTCGCCGATCGCCGACGAAGGCCGGCGGATGTTCATGGCCTTCGGACCGCTATTCGATTTCGGCTTTCCACCACGCGTCCCGCCGGCTTTTGACCCCACCTGTCACATCTTCTACGGTGCCCGGGTCATCGGCATCGACGATGGCCGGCCCAAGTTTCTCGGGCACAAGGGAAGCTCCGCCCTCTGGGAGGAAGGCGAAGGCTAGAGCTCATCTCACAAACCCTCCCGTCGCCAGAGCGGGGTCTTCGGCCCGCTGGCTGCGTTGCGAAACCTCGCCGTAGCTACGGCTATGCCTGCGGTTTCGCGCCTTGCCAGCGAACCGAACTCCTCACTCTGTCTCGGTCCGGGTTTGTGAGATGAGCTCTAGATCCCGCGGTC
>JBDGWG010000116.1:0-4029 GCA_039585235.1 Gemmatimonadota bacterium
ACTGCGTATTTCCAAATCGGTTATTCCAGTGCTCCGGCAATGGTGATGCGCTACATCAATAACGGCTCTAAATATCCTGTGGGAATAAGGGATGCGGACGGGAATCTCCTGAGCGGCAGCAACAACTACAAACTCCACCTGCCGGCCGGTATTCCAGCCAGATTGTTCTGGGCGGTCACCATATACAACATCACTGACGGCACGATGCCGGAGACTTCACAGGCGTTTCCCGGAGTGAATGGCTTCGACAACACGGTCAAAAACGAGGACGGCTCCATCGATCTCTATTTCGGCCCGACCAAGCCTGAAGGAGCGCCCGATGCCAACTGGATCCAGACGATTGACGATAGGGCCTTCCTCGTAGGTCTTCGCATCTACGGAAGTGGTGTCGAATTTTTCGACCAGACCTGGATACCGGATGATATCGTGAAGTTGAGGTGATGGAGGACTGCACCGGGGCTCGTAGACCATCCGGACCCGCAGGGCGGTAACATGACGCGGTTCTGACGCCATTATGAATGAAGAGGCCC
This sequence comes from Gemmatimonadota bacterium, assembly GCA_039585235.1. GTDB lineage: Bacteria > Gemmatimonadota > Gemmatimonadetes > Palauibacterales > Palauibacteraceae > Benthicola. The sequence goes on from JBDGWG010000116.1 coordinate 531, forward strand.
ATCCCCTGCGAGTATGAGGCGGGGTCTCTTCAGACCGCGCAGGCGGTAGAAAAGGGACACCGTGAAGCGTCTCTCTAGATCGAGGAGACTTCCGATGAGTGAGAAGGCTCAAGTGAGAATGAGAACCTTACTAATATTGTGTCTGACCTTGACGATGACCCCGTTGGCTTTCGCCCAGGACGTCGCGCCCGAACGAGACGAGTACGACGCGCCGAAAGAAGAGTACTCGCCATATGCGGGCGACCACTTTCCAACAAACGTCTACTTCGGTGACACGCACCTGCACACCTCATGGTCGGCTGATGCCGGCATGGCCGGCGCCACGCTGGGGCAAGAAGCTGCCTATCGCGTCTCCCGCGGCGAAGCCGTCACCACCTATCTGGGCTGGAAGTTCAAGCTGAACCGTCCGCTCGACTTCGTGGTCGTCGCCGACCACGCCGAGAACCTGGGGCTGGCGGATTTCATCAGTCGCTCGGATCCGATCCTGCTGGCGAACCCGACCGGCAAGCGCTGGCAGGAGACACCGACCAGATCAACGAGCCGCGCATGATGCAGGCCGTCTGGGCCAGCGTCGTCGAGAACGCGGACAACTACTACCAGCCGGGGGTGTTCACGACGTTCCACGGATTCGAGTGGACCTCCCATCCCGGCGGCAACAACATGCACCGCATCGTCATCTTCCGCGAAGGTGCCGACCGCACCAGCCGGACCCTGCCCTTCTCCCAGTACGATTCCGTGGACCCCGAGGACCTGTGGACGTACATGGCCAGCTACGAGGAGAAGACCGGTGGCAGCGTCCTGGCAATCTCGCACAACGGCAACCTGTCGAACGGCCTGATGTTCGACACCAAGACGTACAGCGGCGGGCCTCTGACGAAGCTCTACGCCGAGACCCGGTCGCGCTTCGAGCCTATGTACGAGGTGACCCAGCAGAAGGGTGACGCCGAGGCGCATCCGCTGCTCTCGCCCGACGACGCGTTCGCCGATTTCGAGACCCTGGACGCCGGCAACCTCACCGGGAAGGTCGCCAAGACCCCGGACATGCTGCCCAAGGAGTACGCTCGTCCGGCCCTGCTCGAGGGGCTGCGCCAGGAATCGCGCCTCGGCGTGAACCCGTACAAGTTCGGGATGGTCGGAAGCACGGACAACGGACAGCCACACCGCGCTGCCCGCCACCCGCGAGGAGAACAACTTCGCCAAGGCTCATTTCCTGGAGCCGAGCGCCCACCGCTTCGAGCATGCGCTGGTCAAGGGGGCAAAACCGGAGCTCTCGATCATGGCGACGGACCTCGGCGCATCGGGACTGGCGGCGGTCTGGGCCCGCGAGAACACGCGCGAGTCCATCTGGGACGCCATGGCGCGCAAGGAGGTCTATGCCACCACCGGCACGCGCCTGCTCGTGCGCGTCTTCGCTGGCTGGGACTTCGAGGCGGACGAGGTGCATCGTCCTGACTTCGCCCGCGCGGGCTACGCTCGCGGGGTGCCGATGGGCGGCGACCTGGCCGACGCGCCGATCGGTGAGGCGCCGAAGTTCATGATCCGTACGATCAGAGACCCCGACGGCGCCAACCTCGACCGGATTCAGGTCATCAAGGGTTGGCTGGATTCAAGCGGCGAGGTGCATGAACGTATCTACGACGTTGCCTGCTCGGATGATCGTGCCATCGTGGAGCGCGGTTGTGAACGCCCCGTAGGTAACACGGTCGACGTTGCGGATGCCAGTTATGCCAACACGATCGGTGATCCGTTCCTGGCCGCGCATTGGACCGATCCGAGCTTCGATCTCCAGCAGAGCGCCTTCTACTACGTCCGCGTTATCGAGATCCCGACCCCGCGCTGGACCGCCTACGACGCCAAGTTCTTCGATGTCGAGATGCCCGAGGGCACCACGATGCAACTGCAGGATCGGGCCTACACTTCTCCGATCTGGTATACGCCGTAACGGAGGCGGAAGGCGTGAGCGAGCGGTGAGCGAACCTCGTTTGGGACACCGATTTCCAGAAGCGCATCAATACCGAGCTCTATCTGGCCGGCGGTTACCGGCATTCCGCGAACGCGTTGAAGATACGAACGCGACTCACCATCTCACTCGGGCTCTAGACTGAGGAGGCCGACTATGAAGATCCGGTTGCTGATATTCGCTCTGATTGCTCTGCTACACGTTCCAGGACTATGGGCGCAGGAAGCGGAGCGGCCCAACGTGGTGCTGATGCTGGCGGACAACCTCGGCTTTGGCGACCTGTCGGTCTACAACGGCGGGACACGCGGAGGCATGCGAACCCCGAACATCGACCGCCTCGCCTCAGAGGGGATGCGCCTCACACAGTTCCTGGTAGAGCCAGGCTGTACGCCTTCAAGAGCGGGACTGATGACCGGCCAGTACTCCATCCGCTCCGGGATGTCGCTGGTCATCGTACCGGGTGCATCCGGCGGCCTTCAGCCGGATGACGTCACACTCGGAAAGGTGGCCAAGTCCGCAGGCTACAACACGACCTATGTCGGCAAGTGGCACCTGGGACCGTTGCCGCAGAGCCAGCCGCAGAACCAGGGCTTCGACCAGTGGCTGCTCGGTTTCAAGGGCACGACGGACGCCGTTCTCTACGAAGAGAGCTTACGCACCCACAACGCGCCCGAGGCGATGCAGAAGGGGGCCGCGGGCCAGATCATCGAGGCGACAGGGCCCGGTGGGGCGGCGCAGCCCGTCCGCCCGTACAACCGCGAGTACCGTCGCCAAATCGAAGGCGACATTGCCATCGCAGCAGCTTCCTACATAGCCGAGCAAGCTGACCAGGAGGACCCGTTCTTCCTGATGATCGGTTGGACGCGCCCGCATTTCCCGAACGACCCCGCCGACGAGTTTGTCGGCAGCTCTGGTACCGGTCGCTACGGCGACAGTGTCGTCGAGCTCGACGCCCGGACGGGACAGGTGCTGGATGCCATCGAGGCCGCCGGGATCAAGGACAACACGATCGTGATCTGGTTGTCCGACAACGGGGCGACCATGACCAGTACCGTTCCCGAGGAGATCGGCGGCGGCAGCAACGGGCCGTTTCGAGGTGAGCTCGGTGACGCCTACGAGGGTTCGATCCGCACGGCGGGCATGATCCGCTGGCCCGGAAAGATAGAACCGGGTGTCACGAACGAGATGATCTCCGTGCACGACTTCCTGCCGACCCTGGCCGGTTTCATGGGGGCCGAGGTGCCTGCGGATCGGCCCTACGACGGCTTCGACCAGGGCAATTTCCTCTTGGGCAAGCAGGCCAAGTCCAACCGTGAGCACCTGCTGACCTTCATCGGCGACCGGGTGGTTGCAGTTCGTTGGCGACAGTTCCGAGTCTACCCGGTTGAATTTCACATGTCCAACACCAATCCAAGCCTGGGTGGATACATGGGAATGATACACGAGACCGCGGGATTCCCTCGCGTTTTCAACATCGAGGCGGATCCCCGCGAAATAAGGGATGTCGCAGGCGCCGGCAGCGGCTGGGTGATGGGCGTC
>JBDGWG010000117.1:0-2458 GCA_039585235.1 Gemmatimonadota bacterium
CTTTTGTTTCCAGATATGGCACATCTGGCAACCTGCATTGCAAATGTCATTAACCGGAAACTGAATTACATGTGGCTTGACTGGCGGCCACGGCTTGGGCTGCCAGGTCTGATAAATGTCATGTAAAACGCGGGTCAGTTTCACAGAGCTGCTCGTGCCAGAGTGCAGCAGGATGTGTACATAAGGTCTGTTGCAGACATTCTATTTGGAGTGTCTGGTGCTGGTCGAAAGTGCATTACTAAATATCCGGGTAGAATTGCTCTATAAGGTCTGAGGCGCGTGACTTTATGAGAGATTTTAACGCATCATCCAGGTCGGCCTCTGCTTTTCCTTCACGTACAAAGTCATAATTTCTGGAAGGTGAATTTTCTCTATAGAGCTTGTCGCTGCTGCGCATATTTTCAAAGCTGCAGTAGTCTATTGAACTACGGATAGTGTCATCAGATATATTCAGGCCGATATTATTGAAAAGTGTTTTCATGGTTGAAAAAGCGTCGTCATGAAGGTCCTCATATCTGACAAGGTGGAATTTCATCTCCTTTTTTGGGTGAGTCCATGAATTAACGTGACGAACCCAGCAATCAATACCAAATTTTCTGGATTTTACGAATTTATTCAGATCTCCGTCGTATCCATCATGATTACTTATGTAATGATAATAACTTTTCATTACGCTATACGGGTTCCTTATCAAATATATAACGTGGCGGTAAAACGGGTTGTACGTGGAATGGCTTTTTATAAGTCTGTAATAGGGGTAAATCAAATTATCTGCAATATCCCTGTTGATGTGTATATCCCCTATAATTTGCTCAAGATTATAATAAGTTGTTCTTATATTGGTTCCCGACTCGACCAGGCAGCAGTTGGCCAGTATCGATGTCAGCCAGGTAATGCCGCTTTTGGGGTATTCCACGATATACAGGTCATTGTTCCTTGGTACCGCAGGAGTTGTTGAGCGGTACGCAAGATGTGACAGTTTCTCTTTCAGGTAATAGATGCCTTGCTTTACCATGCTTTGGCCTTGAATGAATAAAAGGTTAATAATGAGTACGTTTGCATTTTGAAATTTGTAAAAGTTTTCGGATGCAGCGCATTGCCCAGATAGGTGGCAAGCACATAGGAAATGAGAGTTGCATAGGCAGCACCCTCTATCCCGTATTGCGGAATGAAAATCATATTAAGCGCGATGTTTGCAACGGCACCCAGGCTTAGCCGCAACATGGCAATTTTCTGAAGATTTTCAGCAATATACCATTTCCATGACGCATTATTCATAAAAACAAAAATGATTGACCAGATATACAGCTGCAGGACTGTTGCCGCCGGTTCGTAATTATCCCCAAATGTCCACGCAATCAAATGCTCCGAGAGTATGGATGTTACGACAGATATAGATACTGCTATCAGTATCAGGAATTTATACAGTGCAATCATCCGCTCACGAAATAACGCATCCGATTGTGATTTCGCAGTGACAATTGCGGGGAAAAGCGAGTTGGTGATAATCACGGTTATGAATAACCAGGCGTCGCACAGCCGGACACCTGCTGCGTACTGGCCAACGTGCCATGATCCAAGGTATTCCTGGATCATGACCTGGTCGATCTTCATATAGACTGATATGACAATCCCGGAAAATATGAGTGGCCAGGAATCGGCAAGTAATGTTTTCCCGATATCCCATTTAAAACGCATTGAACGGACAGAATTGCCGGTTCTGGTGAAGAAGTACAAGTAGAAAACAGATAAAAGAAATGACTCGACCAGAAAAACATATGCAAACCAGACCAGGGGCGCCTGTATATAGATAAGAAATATCTTGACAGCGGCAGAGAGCAGCAGCGCACAAGCGTTGGATATTGCACTGTATTTGGCGAGGACTTTTGCCTGAAAGTAAAAATCAATTACCTCGTAGAATTTAAATGATGCAGCCAGACCAAGGATGATGATAATTTGTCTCGTCAGGGCGTCATAATCGGCTGTATTCACGATGACTACAATGCATGCAAGCATGCACGCAGCGCCGATTGCCCTTAACGCGAATGATGTTCCCAGTACTGTATTCTGCTGCAGCTTTCCGGTAACCAGTTCCCGAACGACGATGGAGTTTAGGCCAAGTGCCATAACCGCTGTAAATATTGCAACAAAGCTTTCTGCGAAGCTTAGCAGGCCGAACTTTTCTGGCCCCAGGTAGCGCGCAATCCATATGCTTATAAACAGGCCCACGGTCAGTCGCAGTATTTTTTCTGCGAGGAGCCAGGAGGTATTCGTGAAATAACGACGAAAACCCTCGCGCCTGAACAGTAGCCTCATGGATGTATACATTTCAAACGGCCGGAATTCTGTCTTTTGCACCAGTATTACGGTGCTGATTTATGGGGAATTGTCTGGGTAGTCATACTGCTAGACCTGGTCTGGCCTCGAATCTCTGGTGCATTCGACTACCGGCTTGCTT
>JBDGWG010000118.1:0-3912 GCA_039585235.1 Gemmatimonadota bacterium
TTCGGGCCGCTCGTTCGTGACCCTTTCGACAACCTCTCGGCCGTCAGCGAGTTTGAGGGCCCCGTGCTGGTGATCCATGGCCGGTCCGACCGGCTCATCCCCCCCGAGCACGGCGAGGCGTTGGCCGAGCGTGCCCCATCGGGGGAGCTCGTGCTGTTCGACTGTGGCCACAACGACTGCCCGCGGCCGTGGCCCGAAGTACATGCATTTCTGTTCAGGAACGGGATCGCGGCCGATCAGTCGGGAGCTTCACCCGAAGGTGCTGAGGAAGCACCGCCGAAGTAGAAATCAGCGGTGAGCATGGTAACCCGGTACGACGGCTCGCCGGCCGGGTCGTCCGCGGACGGGTTGACGAAGCCGCCGAGCGCCGTCATGGACACCGCGAGCCGCACCCCACCAACCTCTTTCTCTACGGTGAGCACGTCGGCCGGAAGCTGCGTATCCGGCGGGTGCGCCCGGGCGTACTCCAGCGCACGCTCGATGAGGGGGATCAGCGGAACCGAGAGCAGACTCTCGTCGTCGCGGGCCATCGTGATGACGAGTCCGTCTTCTTGGTAGACCAACGTGTACGGAAAGCCCTCGATCCGTACGCTGTCAGCGACAACGCTGCGATTCCGCACGACGTAATCGTAGCCGGAAATGGGGAGTGGCGGTCCATCCTGGGCGACGAAGAAGTTGAAGTACTCGCCCTCGCCGGGCGTCCACGAGCGAACGTAATCGATCCCCATCTCGCCGGCGATGAGGGCCGCCCTCTCCTCAGCCTGCCACCTTTCGGTCGGCTCGGTTCCCGAAGCGATAGTGTCCACCTCGGCCAGGCGGCCTTCGGGAAACCATGGCTCGATCGAAGTGGTGCCGTGGTTCTCCGCCAGGTAGCTGAGAACGGCGCCGATCTCGCGCTGGTCGTCAAACGGAACGACATCCGCCTCTGCAGGTTGCACGCGACCGTCCACCAGCATTCCGTTGCGCTCGAGAAGGCCCTCCAGTCTCGCGGTCTGGCTGCGCCGGGATACCGCGTAAGCACTCCACGGACCGGCGAACGTCACAATGGCCAGGGCCGCCAGAGTGGCCGGAATCACCTTGATGTTGCGGCTCCGCGTGAGGACGAAGAACAGCGAGATGCCCGCGAGCCACAACGACAGGATGACGAGGAAGTAGCGCGGCTCTGTGATCGCGTACTGCTGGATGCGTTTCCAGATCGCCAACAGGAGCATCACGTTGGCCGGAATCAGGCCGAAGTAGAACCAGCGGCGACAGTATGCCGGCGGCGGCCACGCTCGACACCAGGTAGCCGATCCAGCCGCTCGGCCATACCCGCGTGATCAAGATGCGTCCGAGGTAGGCCGTCAGGATGAGCAGGTAGACCGTGACGAGCGGACTCAGGATGTATTGGCCAAGGACCTTGAGGAGCGGCGGGTAATCGGTCTGTCGATCCAGGCCTTCCAGGTCATCCGGAAGGCCGGCGATGAAGAACCACGTGTTGAACAGGAAGGCGATCACGAACCATAGCCGGAGATACGAGTCCCCGTCCACGTCCACGCCGAGAAGGTTGTCTACGGCCAGCAAAGCTATGACGAGGCCGACGTACAGGACCACGGAGAACACGGCGGCTACCAGGAAGCGCAGCAGCAGGCTCCGATTGTACTGCCAGAAGCCATTCCGCTCGCGCACGCTCAGGTATGGCGCGACGGAGACCAACAGGTGAGCCGCCACCGACAGCTGGACGTAGCGCAGAAGCTCGACCGGCTGGGACCAGGACAGACGGCCGATGTAGAGGGCCACGAGCAGCCCGACCGCCACAAGGCGAGCGATCCACAGACCGAGACTTGATGTCCGCCGTCGTTCTGCCGCGAGATCGATGGCCAGGAAGAGCGGGATTCCGAGCGTGGCGACATAGAGGAAGCCGGTGAGTATGTCGTCATCGATCGACGAATCCGGGAGGAGCGTCCCCGCGGTCGCCGCGATCGCCGCAGAGAGGAGCGCCAGCGGAAAACGACCCGCGGAGTTTCGACCGGCCCGGACGAGTTGCTCGATCGACGGGAATTTCATGTGTCTCAATATAGGCGTCCGCGCGTGGGCCGGCACAGAGCAGCCGCCCCACCACCGTTCCGATCCGTCGTCAGCGGAGGCGCGAACTCCGCCCGAGGCGGCGCCTCACTCCACCTGGACGTGGAGCGTGTTTCCCTGGATGTAGACCAGCGACGACGCAGGGTGGATCTTTCTGCCGTCGGCGTCGATCACGCCGAAGCTTCCGTCCTCCTTGCGCTGGAAGACGTACCTCATGACGCCGCCGTTCACTTCCGCGGCGCCCACTTGTTCCAACACTACTTCGTTCGCCGTGAGTATCAGCCAGTTCGCCATGTGAGCTCCTTACGAATGCAGGGGGCCGGTCATATCCGGAATCAAGAACTTACCGTGGCACCTGCACGAGCGCCTCTGTGCGGCCGACTTTTGACCGGGTCGCCGTACTGCAGTGCAGGCCTGTGGCACGCTTCTGGCCCCTTTTCTGACCTGTTGCACAGGACTGTCTGCACGGTGAGGAGGGCCGAAATGAGGTATCTGCTACGCTCGGTTGCCATTCTGGTGACTCTGGGAGTTACCCTGGGATGCAGCGACGATGGCCCCACGGGACCGGATTCACCGGACCCTCCGGCCGGCGAGGTGGCCACCTTCGTCACCCAGCTGAACGCTCACCGTGAGTCCGTCGGATGTGATGTTCTCGTGTGGCATCCTGCAACGGCCGACGTAGCCCGCGCCCACAGTCAGGACATGCAGGATCGGGGATTCTTTTCACATACCAACCCGGACGGCGAGAGTCCGTGGGACCGGCTCGCGGAAGGCGGCGTGACCTGGAACGGCCCCGCCGGCGAGAACATCGCGCAGACTCCTGGCGGAGCAGTCTCCGCTCTGCAACTGTGGCTCAACAGCTCCGGCCATCGGGCGAACATCGAGAACTGTGCATTCGATCACCACGGGGTTGGGCTCGCCGGCACCCATTGGACGCACGTCTTCATCACGAATCCCGACTGAGGGCCTGAGCGGTCGAAAGGGCGAGGCGGACCGACGACCCTACACGAGGGCTACCAGCTCCTCGTTTTTCATGTCCCCCAGCGTCCTGTCGGGCGGTAGGTCCACGATCCTGGAACCGTGCACGAGGCTGTGAAGCGATACACGGCCGACTGAATCATCCCGGTATGTGTCGCCGTTATCCACCGGGTGCGCGATCCACACGCCGCCAGTGGCGTCCTCGAACCTTCGTTTGAGCGGCGCCAGCGAAAGTTGCCCGACGGTCTTCTCGGAAAGCTCTTCCAACTCCGGGTCGAGCTCGAGCGACATCCGGTTGACCGTATTGGAAGGATCTTCGAATCGGAGGCGCTTGCCCGTCACGTCTGATTTGGGCCAGGTGCGAAGCTCCTTCACTCGCCAATCCCAGGTGCCCGACCTGGTCTTTATTGTGCCTGACCTGTTGGGGTGAGCTTTGCTCTAATGTAACTAAACCCCAGAGCGAGCGGATGTATCCCTCGGCTGGCGCGCTAGCGCAGTTACTGCGCCGGAATCCGATCTCCTCCGGCGGGCGGTGCCCAGGCGCGTCGCCGTGACCTCCTGGGCAGCCTCTTCCTTGCCTTGCCGGGGCGATGCGGGCGAGATTCGCACCCTATGACTCAGAAACCCAGCGGTTACCAGCGCCTGTTCGCCGACATGAAGAGACGCGCCGTGTTCAAGGTCGCGGCGGTCTACGGCGCCATGTCGTTCGTGGTGCTGCAGGTGGCGGACCTCATCTTCCCCGCCCTGGACCTCCCGGAGTGGACGATCACGTTCATCCTCGCCCTGGCTGCTCTCGGCTTTCCGCTCGCGCTGGTGCTGGCATGGGCGTTTGAGAAGACCCCCGATGGAATGCGCCGAACGGACCCGGCA
>JBDGWG010000119.1:0-2372 GCA_039585235.1 Gemmatimonadota bacterium
CAGTATGTGAAGCAGCGGTGTAAGGAGTACTAGCTCTCAGCGTAATCTCTCTACCCCTAGACTGGAGTGCTGTCACGTTGAGGAAGTTTCTTAGTATAGGAGTAAGGTTGTTATCGATCCTCAAGCTGAACGAGTCAAAGTAGTACTCGCCTTGAGAACCGTTAGTTGGATTCAGCAGGAGTTGTCCATCTCCAATCAGCCAGTACAGTCTATCCGTTGAAGGTAATACTGGTGCAGGATCAGGGTATGTAGCACTATGCTCCTCGAACCCGAGAATGTCGATAGTAAGGCGAAGCACCTGCTCAGGACCACTGACAGACGAAGCTGCGTTCAGGACCGCTGACCTAACACCGCAGTGACGATAGATCACTGTTCCCTGATCTCTTTTCAACATGATGTCGAAAGGGTTCAGGTTGAACGTCTCGGCTGTTGATAGCCCACTTCCGCCAAGGATTCTTGGGAACCAAGATGCTATCTCGTACGGACCTACTTCCAAGGTGAACTGGCCCGTGACAACTCTCGCTCCATGACGGGTATGGATTCCAGTGCGGTCAATCGTACCTGTGAGGCCGTTCCCACCCAGCAGTACATCTGTGTACCTAATGTTTTCTGCTAGAATCTCATAACGCTCAGAGTTCGCGTTAAATACAGCTACGTCACATGGGTCTGAAGTATTACTGTTTTCTACAAGCATTGACGAAAATACGCCAACACTCCCTAGTGTATCTGGTGTACAAGCCATTAAACTTCCTCCCTGAATATGGTTTCGATCTCTATTATGTCGATGTCGTACTTACGACTCACAACGTCATCAATGTCGTAGTCAGACACAGAAGTCCTTGAATACATCTCGCCGTCCAGACAAGTCGCCCGCTTATTGTGAAACAGTTCTCTTATTTTGTCTCGAATGATTTCATAGTCTGTCTCTCCTGAAGATCTTCCCGTTGATGACCCAGAAACAAAAACCACAAGAGACCTTCGCGAAACATCTTGAACGCTACTGAATGTTCTTTGCGGCACGCTCCCAAGAGGCTTGTTCCACATGCCACTTTTCACAGTCTCGGTGAATCGCTTGCCTGTAACTCCCGGTATCTTCTTGAGGACTACCGGTTTCCTGACGTTCACATCAGTAGGCCAAGCTTCCTCAATGACGCGAGCGTGTTCGACGGATGCGTCCCAGTCTGTGTGACGGATGCCTGTCAATGTTATTCCTCGCTCACATAAGGCGTTCTCTCAAGAGTGTCCACCTGTAGACTTGGAAGGTTTCCTCGCCTAACAAATGGTGCGTCCTGCTCCATTGCAAAACGCAAGGCTTCATCTGCCTCAACCATTAGTGTTCTGTATTCACGAATATCACCCCTGCCTATCCGAGACATCTGAGCCTCAGCGTAGGATTTAATTGGAAGCATCAACCACTCTGGAACATCTAGTGTATCAGTCAACACTATGTTTTTGCTACTTAAAGACGGAACTCCCACGCATGTTAATGATGTTTGGCTTGCCTGCTCCGTCACTATTCCCTCAAATGTTACATGATTCTCAGAGCTAACGCCGAACCCCAACTCCGCTTCTGGTGAGTTGTCTCCATCTCCAGATACTCGAAGCAAGCAACCTATAGCACTCATGCCCGCTGGAAGAGGAGAACTCAGAACTACTGTGTCACCAGAACTGGAAGCAACAACTGACTCCATCAGCCTTGGGTTTGATGCTCTACGCATATATGCAACATCAAGCTCTACTGCTGTAGTAGGACCGGGGCTGACCTGCATTTGAGTGTACTGCTTTCCATTCTCGTACATCGCCTTGAAAGTTACCAAATTAGGCTCACTTCCTCGGTACACGCGAGGACGGTCGTAATCACGAAATGTCCGTACGTCTGCAATCCTTATTGACTTGTCTTCTTTCTCTTGCCATACATCGTAAACTTCCCGAACATCTCGTGGTATAGTTACCCTGTCATGACGGAGAGAGAACTCAGTTGTCGATGATTGAGTCAAACCAGACCAGTTGTCAAGCTTTATCTGTGTGTCGCTAAGCCTTTCTACCACCCGGTAGGACTTGTCATCGTCCAAGTAAAGCGTTGCATCTGAAACCCATTCAGGGAATGATGGACTGCTTCTAGTAACTGTTCCGTCATCAGAAATCGAGATAGAGCCTTCTGTATCCTGCGCATTGAAATAGGCAGTGAACTGCTCATCGTAGATCCCCCACTGGTGTCTAGTCATCGCTTGCTCAAAGCCCCAAATAGCAGACCTTTTCGCGCGACGAACATCCATCTCCGTTTCTTGGAGGTCGTAAACATCCATCACATGCGACACCAAGTCTTGCAACGTAATAAATGGACGCGACCGCTGCGAAAGCGGAAGTGAACC
>JBDGWG010000120.1:0-2309 GCA_039585235.1 Gemmatimonadota bacterium
GAGCCGGTTCGTTCGGCGGCATCTGAACCGCGTCCTCCGCGTAGCCGATCATCATTCCGTCCACGTCTCCGGCGCTCACGGCCTCGGCAAACGCACCGCGCATGGCGTCGATCGCCGCCATGTCGGCCTCCGTGTCTGCCTCCGTGGACACCACGTCTCCGGCGGCAGGCTCGGCATCGTCAGCCGCAGGAGCGCACGCGAGGGTCACAGCGAGAAAGCCCGTCAAAACTGCTCCTGCCAGATGCGCTCTCATTTCGTACCTCCATAGTGGGATAGGCCAGCAGATTCATGCGGCCGTTTCAACGCTACTCAACAAGCGGGTGAACTGTCAAAGCGGAGGGGGCGGGAAACTGAAGTCCCCTGTCCCCTCGCAGCACGGCTCAGGCGGGCTGCGGTGCTGAGCATCGACCCTGGATCAGATGGGAGAAGCTGGTCACAACTGACGTGTCTCCTCTCGGAGTCCCCGTTCACCAAGCCCACGACCGAATCACCAACGACCACTGCCTGCTTGAGCACAACACGCTGCCCACGGATCCCAGTAAAGCGCACCTCTTCGGTACCTTCCTCTGCGAACGGTTGGCCGGGCTCAACGGTGCTCCACTTGTGGCACGCCGACATGAAGGCCACGAGTGTGACCGGAAGCATCACTTCATGGATGAGCCTAGCTATCGAGAGGCGCATCACAGCCTCAGCGAGAAGGCCAGCCGCACCGAGCCGTCCTTGCCGACGTTGAGGGCTACCGCTCGGCTACCGGCCACCCGCTCCGGAGGCCGTTCGGGCGTCGTCCTGGTTCCTCAAGAGGCCGTCGTTGCTCGGGCCTCCCGATAGGCTGAAAATGGCGGTTGGACTAACTTAAGAAGTGGTACCGTTCCTGGGGGCAGGTCAATCTGTTCGATGAACGACGGGCCGAGCAGGCGGGCGTTCAGCGGCCGGCGGCGCGCCTTGCAAGCACGAGTTCTTGTCTCGCGCATGCGGCACAATGATGGAGCAGAGGTGCAAGTATGAGTAACGGTTTGGTTCTTTGGGTCCGCGGAGTGACCCTCATCGCGGTACCGGCAGTGACGGCGTGTAGTGATCTGGAAGTCCTCCCGCCGGAGAAGACTGACCAACTGGTGGTGAGCTACGAGGTTCCGACAAAGCCGGCACATAAGGAGATCCATGATTTGCTGAAGGAGCGCCAGTCGCTGGAAAGACTGAAGGAGTTGCTGAGCCCGTACCGACTGCGCTGGCCATTGTATATGTCGTTGGCCGAATGTGATGGTGAGGCAGATGCCTACTATGGCGATGACAAAATAACGATTTGTTACGAGTACATTGAAGAGTTGCGGCGACAAATGCCGGCGCAAGCCACTCCGGATGGGATCGAGCCCATCGATACCGTCATCGGTCCCTTCGTCGACACCGTCCTACACGAATTCGCGCATGCCCTGTTCGATTACCTCGATGTTCCCGTACTCGGACCAGAAGAAGATGCCGCCGACTACGTGTCCGCCTACATCTATCTCAATTTGGGGAAGCAAGAGGCGCGACGTTTGATAATGGGCGCTGTACACAATTACTGGCGTGAGGTGAAGGGTGCCGTACCGTCTATGGAAGAACTCGCCAGCGAGCACAGCACACCGGAACAACGGGCATTCAATCTGTTGTGCATTGCCTACGGTGCCGACCCCGAGTTATTCGAAGACGTTGTGAAAGAAGGTGAGCTGTCGGAGGAGCGAATTGCTGCTTGCGAGGAAGAATACGAGCTTCTGGAGCTCGCCTATGAGACACTGATCGGCCCCCACATCGACCCTGCGCTTGCAGAAGAAGTCTTCGACAGAAGCTGGCTACCCGAAAAAACCTCGACCATGCTGCGTCGCCACCTCTAGCGCCGCCGTGTCAGCATCGCAACGCGTTGTGGAATATAACGGAGGGGCGGCTCAACCGAAAAGACTTTCTGGGCGTTACCGCCGGACGGCTTGTCGGAGCGGGCGTTGTGCTGAAGCTACGCCAATAGATGCGGAGGTCAGTTGGGCACCTCGTCCGCGTTGGCCAGGCGGAGCCCGAGGTAGAACATCAGTTGGCTCACGCGCGCGGTCTTTTCGAAGTCGATCTTGTCGGCTTCGTCTGACCGCTGGTGGTAGTCGGCGTGCAGGCCGCTGGTAAACAGCGCACCTGGTATGCCGTAGCGCACAAAGCTGTACTGGTCCGACCTCAGGATAAGATCCTGCTCGGGCCACGGATCTTCGATCACGCGCAGGCCGAGCTCTGGATGATCCGCCTGTACTCCCTCGGCCATCTGCACCAAGTAGCGAGAGGAGCTGATGGCG
>JBDGWG010000121.1:0-2222 GCA_039585235.1 Gemmatimonadota bacterium
CCGCCTGGACGGGAGGCTCAACGATTACGCGAAGTTTCGCGTGACCATCACGGAGCTCGGTCGATTCCTCCTGTACGGGTGGAGTCTGACCGAGACCTCCCTGACAGAGCCCTCACCCCTGACCGATGCCCTCCGCCCCGCGATGGTGCCGAGGGCCAGGACATACTCCGAGGTTTACCGCAGGGAGCGCGCCATCGTCGCGGAGCGGACACGGTTGGTTCATGTGGGAGGCGCTGACGACTTTGAGGCCACGGGGAGGCGCTGGGGACTGGGTGAAGTGTCTGACCCAGGAGGGACGGCGCATGAGGCCTATCAAGCGGTCGGCGGGGAGCTCCCGACCTATCGGGTGGACAGCGCCACGGCCACCCTTGTCTACCGTCGCCGATACCGAGCCCTGGCGTTGGTGGCAGGAGTGACCGTGGACACCTCCCTGTCTCACTTCAAGGTCACCGCCGAGGTGACCATCACCGACCTCGGGACTGGGAACACCCATCAACCGACACCGACAGGAGCGACCATCGAGCTGACCCCGTTGGGCGCTGTCTTCCCTGACATCGCCAATGCGAGCGGGGACCGCCTCTGGGTGGACTTCTCCGACAGTCAACACCTGGATGGGACCTGGAGCTATGTCGATGTGGTCAATGGAAAGCACGGACTGCGCCTCCTGGACCTGACATTCGAGGAGGCCTCCCCCTCCGCGTCCACCTCCTCCAGGGTCATTCAAATCCAGGTCACCGATGACTTCACTGAAGCGGGGGGAGACTATCTGGCCGCTGGCCTCAAACTCTACTTCCCCGCCATGACACTCCTTGTCGACGAGGGATTCTAATGGCCATCCAGAACAGGACCTTTTTCAGGGTCATCGGCGGCATCGCTGACGAAACAGGAGCCTCCCAGATCAGCGTCTCCGATGGGGTCAATATCATCGGGGGAGGGGCGGTGCATGAACAGGAAATCCTCCTGGAGAACGCCACCCACGTCTATACGACCGCGAACAGGCGTCAGCTCCTGGACACATGGTCCATCGGCGTGACCTCCGACTCCACCACGAAGTATGTGTACAAGGAGGCGACCGCGGCAGTTGTGGCCTTCGCCGTGGCCCTGGAGTCTCCTGCGCTTGTCGGCGTGGAGCGACAGTCCGTGACCTGGACCGCGCGCTATCAGGGCCGCATCAAGGTGGACGTCAGGAGGACCGACACGGGCGCATCCTTGAGTGCGTACACTGGGAGCAACGAAGCATCACCGACCACGGAGACGCAGACGCAGACCTGGAGCTCCGTCCAGGACGTTTACATCCAGGTCTCCCTGTCTCCCATCGCCTCCACGACAGACGCAATCCTATGGGGCATCAGGGTCCTGGAGGACCAGACCTCCCTCTGACGCCTTGCGGTGACTCAGTCTCATCTTTACATTGTGCGTGACTTGAGGGATGCACCCTCGCCGCGTGAAGCGGTACCACTACAGGAGGCCACGACTATGGCCAGAGTCATCGCACACATCGTCCCCAACGCCCTGGGGATGGCGCAATCAATCGTGGATGTGACCACCGCCGACGGGGAGGTCCTGGCGGCAGGCACCCGAAAATACCTCTTGGTACAAAACATCGGCAGCAACACGATTTACCTCACCTTCGACGGCGACACCGCCTCATCCACCACGGGATTCAAACTGACCGCGGGGAAGGCGCTGGAGTTTTCCACCTCCGTCCCGACTGGTCAGATTCGCGGCATCGCGGACACGGCCACGACCAAGCTGGCCATTCTCCAGGGATGAGGTGAGACATGGGATTGTTAGACTTTGGGACCGTCGCCGAGGAAGGCGTCAAGGGTCCATATACCGATTATGACACCGCCCTCACTGCGCTGCGTGCGGACGCGGGAGCGAGTGATGGTGACGTGTATCAGCTCAACAACGGCTTGATTTATCTCGCCAACACGTCAGGGCCGTCAATCCTCCTCCCTCCCGACCTGCACTCACAGGGGTGGACACACCATAGCAACGCGACAGGCGATGCCTACTTCACCTCAAGTGATGCGCTCGCCGACGTCAGTGGGCGCGGATGGGATGTGACAGACAATGAGACGGGCGCGACAGTCACCAAGACGGCGGGATCGGCGCTTGTGATGACGGGTGGATCGAGCAGCAATTATGCGCGTGTCAAATTCACACCCACTGCCAACGCGCAAACATCAACTCTGGCGATAGTCAAAGCGTCGTCAACG
>JBDGWG010000122.1:0-2166 GCA_039585235.1 Gemmatimonadota bacterium
AAGCGGGTCGGCGCACTCGAGGCGTCGCTTCTGATACTGCTCGAACCCGTTCTGAGCCCAGTCTGGGCCTGGCTTATTCACGGCGAACAGCCGTCAAACCTCGCACTTCTGGGTGGCGCCATCATCGTGATGGCGACGGCAATCTACACGTCCGTGAGTGAACGGTCGTAAGTCGCCGACGCCTCGTGTCTCATCTCGCTTCGACGTACCTAAATTGAGGAACGCTCCCCACTTCAGCGAGACAGGTGCCACCCTTCGCATTGTCGCTAGAGCGCTCCGGACCGCACGGCGATAATGACAATGCGAAGAGTGGCACCGGTGGCGTCGACGCGGAACGCGCCTCACCGTTGTGGTTTGTCGCCGTGGGCGACTGTGACGACGGTGTGGATTCCACCGCGGAGACGGTAGTCGAGTTCGACCTCCATCCACCCGGGCGAACAACAGGCGACGAGATCTTCGAGCACCAGGTTTGCGGCGTGCTCCTGATAGATGCCGACGTTGCGAAAACTCGTCAGGTAATACTTCAGAGATTTGAGTTCGATGCAGCCGGCAGATGGCAGATACCGTACGGTCAGCCTCCCGAAATCGGGCAGACCCGAAAATGGACAGACACAAGTCCACTCGTCGGTCGAAATCTCTACCAGGGCCTCGCGATCCCGGTACTCGTACGGAAAGGTCTCGAGCACCTCCGGGGTCAGCGCTTCAACCCCTTCGAATGGAAACTCTTTGCCTTCGGCTTCGACCATGCGGACCTCCACCCGCCATCGTAACAATTTCTGATCGATTACACTCTCGAAAACACCGAGCTGCGAGGTACCGGATGAGTTACGCCGACATGTTCCGAGTTGAACCGGGTCAAAAGATCGACCTCGATGCATTCGACGCCGATTTCAAACCCGAGGGCATCAATCGCGACGAGGCCGAGGATCGATTCAAAGATCTGACCGACGAGCTTCGCGACCTCCAACACGTGATGTACGCAGAAGACCGTCGATCGCTGCTCGTCGTGCTCCAGGGTCGTGACGCAGCGGGCAAGGACGGCACCATCCGCCACGTTTTCGGACCGATGAATCCTCAGGGAACCCACGTCACCAGCTTCAAGGTGCCCTCGAAGGAGGAGCTGGCCCACGACTTCCTGTGGCGCTGCCACAAGGCTGCGCCGAGGAGAGGAACAGTCGGCATTTTCAACCGTTCTCACTACGAAGATGTGCTGGTCGTCCGCGTGCACGATCTGGTGCCTCGGGAGATCTGGTCGAAGCGTTTCGACCACATCAACGCCTTCGAACGCCTGCTCGCCGACAAGGGCACGACCATGTTGAAGTTCTACCTGCACATCGATCGTGACGAGCAGCTCGAACGGTTCAAAAAACGAATCGACAACCCCAGGAAAAACGGGAAAATCAGCGACGCCGACTACAGCGAGAGACCATATTGGGACGCATATACCGACGCCTTCGAGGATGCCCTCAGCATATGCAGCACCGATGTCGCCCCGTGGTTCATGATTCCAGCCAACCGCAAATGGGCGCGCAACCTCGTCATCGCCGATATCGTGGCCGAAACCATGCGGGGCCTCGGCATGCGCTTCCCTGAGCCTGAGGTGGATATGGAAGAAATCCGTCGGAAGTACCACGAAGCAACGGAGGCTGGCTAACCAACACCTATTCGCGCTTCTCGCATCGGCGTGCATGGTGCCACACTTCGCATTGTTTGATTCGGTCGCCCAGTAGCCGCCTCCACCTCGGGGCAAACAATGCGAAATGTGGCACCTGTGTCGTCGAAGCCCCATATTATTCCCAAGAAACACAACAAGGGGGCACATCATGCGTTGGACCTACGCGTGTCCGCATTGCCAGGCGATGCTCAACCCCGACGAGACGGTGGTGTTGATCGGAGAGTGCGGACCACACCGGATTCTGATCGGCTTCCACCCCGAACCAGGCAACTATCGGGCCTACTTCCCTCCCGAGTTCGAGCTCCAAGGTGGGTCGACCTGGGACTTCTCGTGCCCGGTCTGCGATCGCAGTCTGGTCTCAGATGCCGCACCCGACCTCTGCGCCCTCGACCTGTCGACTCAAGGCGTTCGTCACCGTCTGTTCTTCTCGCGAACCGCAGGGGACCAGGCCACGTTCCTCATCACCGCCGAGGGGATCACGAGCCACGGCA
>JBDGWG010000123.1:0-2102 GCA_039585235.1 Gemmatimonadota bacterium
ATTGCGGCCTTGCAAACCGAGAACATCAACGTTTCTGCGGGCACTATGAGTGTCGGCCGCCGCAACTTTCGCATACGAACCACGGCCGAATTCAAAACAGCCGAAGACATCAGCAAGGTCGTCCTGAAATCAACCGGGCAGCAACGCATCACCGTGGGAGATGTCGCCAAAGTTCACAAGGGCTTTGCCAAGCAGGAAGCCATCGTTCTGCAAAATGGCGACAACGGCATCGCCCTCGGCGCGCGCCCCGAAGCCGGCGTCAACATTCTGGAGATGACAGACCAGCTTGAAGAAACGGTCAACTGGCTCAACGAGGAGAAGTTGCATGGGAAGGACCTGCACCTGGAGTGGGTCTACGATCAGCGCTTTTATATTCGCAGCGCCATCTCCCTGATCAAACAGAACATCATGTTCGGTGGCCTACTGGCCGCAGCGGTGCTGCTCACCTTTCTACGTTCAGTGCGGGCCACACTGGTGGTCGGCCTGTCGATTCCGATCAGTATTATCGGCACCTTTATCCTGCTCGATATGATGGGGCGAAACCTTAACGTGGTCAGTATGGCCGGCATCGCATTCGCCGTCGGCATGCTGGTAGATAATGCGATTGTGGTTATTGAGAACATCGACCGCCATCGCAAGATGGGCAAAGACGCTTTTTCCGCATCACTGGATGGTACCAAGGAAGTCTGGGGGGCGGTGTTCGCCTCAACCTTAACAACACTGGCGGTGTTTTTGCCGGTGGTCTTCATTCAGGAAGAAGCGGGGCAACTTTTCCGTGACATCGCCATCGCTGTTGTTGCTGCGGTCTCCCTAAGCCTTCTGGTCTCGGTTTCAGTCATCCCGATGTTTGCCAACAAGCTACTCTCTTCTGCAGCAAAAAAGCCCCCCAAAGCGACCAAGAGCCTTGAGAAAGTTGGCCATCGACTGACCAACGGCATGATGAGCCTGGTACACCTGGCGACCCGCGACTGGATCACACGTGTTACAACCGTGGTCCTCTTGATCAGCCTGGCCGTTGGCTCGGTCGTATTATTGATGCCGAAGAAAGAATACCTGCCCCAGGGTAATCGCAATTTTGTCTTAAGTATCCTGGTGCCGCCCCCCGGTCTGTCCATCGAGGAACGCACCGAGATCGGCAGAACCTTTTTCGAACTTGCCGGCCCGCACATCGAACAACAGAAGGACGGCCTGCCCGCCATTAAGAACATGTTCTATGTCGGCCGTGAAGGCTTTATGATTGTCGGCGCCATCGCTGAAGAATGGGATCGGGCGCGTGAACTGCTGCCGCTTTTCAACCGTATGATCTATTCGATCCCCGGCATGTACGGTGTCAGCCTGCAACCCGGAGTTTTCCAGAGCAACATCGGTCGGGGCCGCAGTGTTGAAGTGGATGTCAGCGGCGACGATCTCGACCAGATTGTCGCGGCCGCAGGAGCTATTTTCGGCAAACTCCGTCAAAACATCCCGGGCGCCCAGGTGCGACCGGTCCCATCGATCGAGTTGACTTACCCTGAGGTTCGTTTTGTTCCGGATCGCGACCGTCTCAAAGCCAACGGCCTATCCGCAAGGGACTTCGGTCAGGCTCTTGACGTCTTGATGGACGGCGCCGAAATTGGTGACTTTAAAGCCGAAGGGGAAAAGAAGATCGATCTGGTGGTCAAGACTGCCGAAAGCGACATTGTCACGCCGGAACAACTCTACAGGGCGCCGCTTGCCACACCCCAGGGCAAGATCGTCCAGGTCTCCAGCCTGGCGCAAATGGAACAGGTCACCGGCATGGACCAGATCCGCCACTTGGAGCGCAAGCGCACCGTTACGCTACAGGTCACCCCGCCGGCTGAGATGCCCTTGCAAGAAGCGATGGAGTTGATCCAAAACGACATCTTGCCGCCCCTGCGCAGTGCCGGATTGCTTGATGGCCTCGACGTCCGTCTCGGCGGCGCCGCCGATAAACTGCTGGAAACCGCCAAGGTGCTGCAATGGAACTTTATCCTCGCGGCCATGATCGCCTACCTGCTTATGGCTTCGATGTTCGGTAATTTCATCTACCCTCTGATCATCATGCTTACCGTTCCGCTCGCGAGTGCCGGTGGTTTTATCGG
>JBDGWG010000124.1:0-2070 GCA_039585235.1 Gemmatimonadota bacterium
GAGATTGATGATTGTCGGTTCGGGACCCGGGTTCATGACTTGACACATATTATGCTCTCTGCGAGTATATCGAATATGCTCATATTGAGCATATTCAGCTTCGATCGCGATCAGGAGATCCATGGTACACACACCCGATGTTTCGGAAGCCTTGAAGAGCACTGCCCACTTTTATGAGCGTGTGAAAACGGTCATTCCTGACGTCGAATGGCCCGTGCATGCGCCTTATGTGGCCGCAATCAATGCGCTCAAGAAAGAGCGCAATGCCGTCATCCTCGCTCACAATTACCAGACGCCCGAAATCTTTCACTGCGTTGCCGACATCACCGGTGACTCTCTCGCGCTGGCGAGGCAGGCGGTCGAGACCGATGCGGAGGTCATCGTCCTGGCGGGCGTTCATTTCATGGCCGAGACGGCCAAGCTGCTGAACCCCGACAAGATTGTGCTGATACCGGACGAGAAGGCCGGCTGCTCGTTGGCCGAATCCATAACGGCCGCCGATATACGGGCCATGCGCGAGAAGCATCCCGGTGCGCCCGTCGTGACCTATGTGAACACCTCAGCAGAGGTCAAAGCCGAATCCGACATCTGCTGTACGTCCGGAAATGCCGTCGAAGTCGTCGAGTCGCTGGGTGTCGATGAGGTCATCTTCTTGCCGGACGAGTATCTCGCGGACTACGTCGCCCAGCAGACCAATGTAAAGATCATCTCCTGGCAAGGCCATTGTGAAGTGCATGAGCGCTTCACCGGTTCACAGCTGGAGCGGTACCGAGCGGACTACGATGGACTGACGATCATCGCGCATCCCGAATGCCCACCCGATGTGCTCGACGCAGCTGACTTCGTTGGCTCGACGGCGCAGATGCAGGGCTTCGTTCAGACCGAGAAGCCGAAACGCGTCCTCATGGTGACCGAGTGTTCGATGAGCGACAATGTCGCGGCTGCGATCACAGACGTCGAGTTCATTCGGCCATGTAACCTCTGCCCGCACATGAAGCGAATCACCCTGGCCAACATCTTCGTGGCCCTCGAAACGCTGCAACCTCGAATTGAAATAGATTCCGCTGTGCAGGCTGCGGCCCGCAGGGCCGTCGAACGCATGATCGCTATTTAACGCTCATCGATAGATCGATTGCCGCGACATTCTTGGTCAGAGCACCGACTGAAATGTAGTCCACACCTGTTGCGGCGACCGCGGCGATTTCGTCCAGTGAAATGCCGCCTGATGCTTCGAGTTCCGAAGGAGGATCGCCTTCGTTGTGGTTGATGGCAACGGCCTGCTCGAGCAATTCGAGCGGGAAATTATCCAGTAGCATACGATCAGCTTTGGCAGCCAATGCTTCGCGCAGTTCATCCAATGACTCGACTTCGACCTCGACAGGCATCGCTGGGTGTATGTTGCGAGCGGAACTTACGGCGGTGCTGATTCCACCGGCACTGAGAATGTGGTTTTCCTTGATGAGGATCGCGTCGTATAAACCGACGCGGTGATTGTGACCACCACCGCAACGCACCGCGTATTTCTGCGCCAGGCGAAGCCCGGGTATCGTCTTGCGCGTATCCAGCAATCGACATTTCGTTCCGGCCGTCGCCGCAACATAGGCCGACGTCGTCGTTGCGGTGGCCGACAATAGCTGCAGGAAATTCAGCGCCGTTCGCTCGGCCGTAAGGATCGAGCGCGCGGGCCCGACCAAGTTGCACAACACCGTGTTCGCATCGACCGCGTCGCCATCCTTGCAGTGCCAGTGCAATTCGATGGCAGGATCGACCTGGAAACATACTTCATCGACCCAGGGTCGCCCGGCAATCGTCATGCGCTCACGCGTCACGATACTGGCATCGATCGTCTTCGTCGAAGGAATCAACTGGCCCGTGACATCGCCGTCGCCGACGTCTTCACGCAGAGCGGAATTCACGTTGCTGGCGATCGCGATCATGAGTTGCTCATCCATGGTTAGGGCCATCTTAGCAATCATAAAGGCTCCACATAAACCAAAAGGTGCCAGTGCCAGGTACCGTGGCGACGGAGCAGAGATGTGGCGGCGTTTTTCGGCTTACGTCCCAGGATGC
>JBDGWG010000125.1:0-2410 GCA_039585235.1 Gemmatimonadota bacterium
CTCAAAGGTGGAAGTACTGGCTTCCACACACACCTGATTCTGCGCCGACAAGTTCTCGAAAAACTTCTCGAACTGCTCGCTGTGCACCACACGGCGCTCGCGCTCGATCTTCCCGTGAGCGCCTCTGCTGAGCTGGTGGACGCTCAGCTGCGTTGCGTGCAAATCCACTCCCAGATACACTGTCTGCATAATGACTCCTTCGCGTACGGTGTGGGGCTCGTCTGTGGTGCAGGACTGTTCGTCCACACGTCTATCCGGGTTCACCGCGCACTTGGCGCGGGTCCCACGAGGCTGTACGGTGAAGGCCGGCCAATCGAAGAACGGGCTTGTCCAGTTCGGACATCCCAGCGGCACTCCGGCCTTCATCTTGAGACGGTCCCCCGCCCACGATGATACCCATCACCGTACGCCCCTCAAGTCGCCTGACACTCATAGCATCGAAGAATGGTGATATGCGGTGTCCTGTGGACCTCTGATGCCATCATCATCTTATGCAGCGATGTAGTTGGGCAGATAGTCATTGGTCGATCGGAATGGACGCTCGATCATCCTCATCCAGAGAGCCATCATAGATCCAGTTGGTCTGAGCCTGCTCATGAACCTTCGCTTCCTCCAGATTCCTCGTCGGGCTACTCTGAGTGCCTGTTCATCGATCGCTGCTGCCTGGTAGTGTCGAGTGGTTTCGGCCACCGGTTGGTTGATCCGGTAGCGTTTGCAGTAGTTGTAGGTGTAGCACCACACCCAGAACCGTTCCATCGATCGGTTGGGATTGCGAGCGAATCTCACAGTCTCACGTACATGTTCGGCCAGATCGATGCGAATCTGGCGGTCGAGCGAGTTCACTGCTGCCAGTGGGTTGGTGGCAGTACGGGCCACTCGTGAGTCGGTCCGACGGTGCACTACCTGGCCTTCACGTTGGAGTAGGTGCCACGGACCATGGGAGCGAAGAGCCGCTGTGTAGGCAAGATGTCGATCAGTATCAAGGACCGTCACACTTCGGTCAGAGTGTTCAACCAGTCTGCAGAACGCATCACAAATCTCTGTGAAGCCGTGAGATAGCCCGTTCGGGTCTGCTCGATACCGACTCTCCAGCTCCTCTCGTCTTCTCTTCTGTGCTTCTGTCATCCTTCCACTGCGTCGCAGACTCGTTCCCACTGCTGCGTAGATGAACCGACTCTGAGTTCCGGCAAGCACTGTGATGTTCGACGGCACATACTGACTCACCCAATAGCTCTGGAGTCCATCGCTACACAGGTCCTCTTCCACACCGTGGGACTCCAACACTTGGAGCTGCATTGCGATCACTTGGCGAGAAAAGCGCATGATGCGGTTACTCACCGTCTCATACCCTACTCCAAGGTAGCGAGCGATCTGGCGGATCCCACAACAGCTGGAGACCAGCTTCGCAAGTTTCGGGTAGCTCACTCTGCGCTTGGCGTAGTAGTCAATGTCAAAGGTCTGGCTACTGAACCCACAGCCGCAGAGCCTACAACCGAAGCGCTGGACTCTGGGGTGAAGCTGGGAAGAGTAGGTTCCACGACAGACCCACCACCGCTCACCAGGTGGCTCGTAGTGGGCTCTGCACTCGCTATTCGGACAGAAAGGCGGACGAGGTTTTCCCATAGTTCCTCCAGAATCGGCAATGATTCATGCCAACTCTCTACTGGAGAAACCTTTGTTCTACTTCAATCTCCATTCTTCTCGGCAGTTCTGAATCGTTGCAGAAATATCCGCCAGCACCCCTCTGAAGGAGTGGCTCAACGCCTGCACGAGGAGTACGATGGATAGAGAGGGCACGATGCGACAGAGTAGCAGCGAGTTTCACGGTGTTGGCGGTCTCCAGCTCTTCCGGAGCGAGTGGTTGCCTGAGGGGGAACCCAAGGCGTTGGTGGTCTTCATCCACGGCGTCGGCGACCACTGCGGGCGTCACGGGAACCAGTACAGGGATGACCTGAGCATCTACATCGACCTTGTCCAGGAGGAATGGACAGGTCTACCGGTGTTCGCGCTGGGATTCAGTCTAGGCGGACTTATCGTCATTGAGCACGCGCTTCAGGAACCTGGGATGACCGCCGGAACCGTCGCTCTGGCGCCGGCTTTTGATCCGTCGGACGTCTCACCGTTCTTGCGCTCGCTAAGTCGGTTCATGAGCAGAATCTGGCCACGCTTCTCGGTGAATCTGGGGATGGACGACAAGTGGATTGCCAAGGACCAGGAAATACTGGCAGAAATCGAAGAAGACGAACTCCTCCATGGCAAGGGAACCGCGCGGCTGGCCACCGAATATGAAGCTGCACTTCAGTGGGTGAACGAGCACGCCATGGAGCTACAGACGCCGCTTTTCATTCTCCACGGCAGTGAGGACCACATTGTTGTCCCGGAATCGAGCAAACAATTCTTTGACTCCGCG
>JBDGWG010000126.1:0-2595 GCA_039585235.1 Gemmatimonadota bacterium
GGCAAGCGCGGTCCCGCCTCGACCCCCAAGCGATCTGAGATTGAGGCGGTGACCGGCTAGACAGCTACAACGCGCTGAGCGTTGAGCGTTGGTCGTAGTCATCGTGCGCCCTACCGTGCCGCCGTCAGTCCCGTTTCACACTGGATGACAGCCCGTACCCCAGGGAACTAGATACTGCGATCAACGCTCAACGCTCAGCGCAGCCTTTTGGGGGTGTAGCTCAGTCTGGTAGAGCAGTAGCCTTTTAAGCTATTCGTCCGGGGTTCAAATCCCTGTACCCCTATTACCGCGCCTAGGCTAGTGTCTTTTCGCGAGGATGCGTAAGCCCCAACCGATCATGCGGAAAGCTGGTCGTCTCCGGGCTGTGCCTGGCTGCGGTGTCCAACGTAGCCCCTTGACAAGCTCTGGTGACTGTGCCATAATGGTCTTCACAACAGGGGGATAGATGATTTACCGGGAACACCGGATCGAAAGCTGGGAAGCTGAGCATCGCGACCGCATCAAGTGGGGCTGCGCCAAGGTTGGGATGAGTGATGTTTGCGAAAACATCGTTCGCCACAACAAAGGTGGGAGACTGGTAATTCCACCGTCATCGTCGTCTATCATCCTCCACTACAGCGACTCCATGCGAACAACCAGAGGCCGTGCTTGGACGCACTACGGCCCGCATGACTATCACCACGGGTCAACCAAGCTAGTGCGAGAGCAGCTACAAGCCCTCCACGGTAAGCCTAGGGGTGGCCTCATCCACTGGTGCATTGCTCTCTACGAGACAGCTAGTGACTCTGATCGCAAAGAAAATGGTTTCCACGAGTTAGCGCACATCCTGGCTAACCTGGAGGCGGGCAAGAGCGTTGGTCACAAGGTTGGATGGAAATCAATGATGCGGCGTCTGGGGGTCACTCCCAAGCGTTGCCACTCCCAGGACACCACGCACGTCAAGCGTCGGCAACGACGCTACAGCATGGCCTGTCCCGACCATTGCGGCTGGTCTTTCACTTTTGCTGCGGCGCGTCGGACGAGGCGCATTAACGACGCCCGCAAGGGCTCTGTCCGCACCTGCCCCAAGTGCAAAGCCAAGATTTACTTGCAGCACTGGATGAATAGCCAAGAGGTTTAGTAAGAAAACCTCTACGCTCACTTGACAAGCTCTCAGCATCATGGCATAATACGCTTCACAACGGGGAGATGAAATGATGACTGTCAAAGCTGGCAGCGAAGCTACAGAGACGTTGTGCGACAAGTTCACCAAGGCCGATGGCAAGCGCGGCAAGCCTGCTAAGGGCAGCAAGTGTGCTGTTTGCGAGACGGTCATCCACGAGCATTTCAACATCAAGAGAGCACCCGAGCGGAAGCAATTCCCGGTCCTGCATCCAGAGATGGTTCGCGTAATCGAGATCACCGCGCTGCCCCCTCGTCCCGTCATCAACCCCGACGCCACTGGACCATACTGCGACAAGTTCACCATGCCCAAGCGCAAGGATGGCAAGCGTGCTGGCAAGCCCGCATTGGCGTCCCTCTGTTCTGTCTGCGAGACACCTTGGGTCTACCATTTCTCGGAAAAAAAGGCCGAGCGCGGAGAGATGCGTCCTGTTCTCCATCCTGAGATGGTTCGGGTTATCCCAGAGCCCAAGCGTCGTCGTCCCAGGGCCGTCGTCGCCGCCGCCGTCCGTAAAGTGGCTAACACTGTAGCGGATTTCATCGACCCGGAGACGACCGAGGTCGAGCCCGAGGTCGAGCCCATCATCGACCGGATGCTCTGCGGTCACCCTATCACCGAGCTACAGGACGTTGACGGGGAGGAATCCTGCGTGCGGTGCGTTCGTGTTGAAGCCCTCTGGGTGTATATGCGAAACTGGTCTATCGAGAAGGAGATGAAGCGTACCGGCAAGACGCGAGAAGAGGCCACAGTCGAATACGACCGAGATTGTGAGGATTGGTAGTGCTACAATACATTTTGCAATCCATCATCTGCGACGAGTTTGAAAAGAACATCGGTAGGATGCAATGGAAAAAGCATCTGGATGGTGAGCCGATGCACTGCATAGAGATGACCTTCAAGCTGCACGAGGCCAGCTACGAAGATGGTGCCCCGTCACTGTATCCCGCTGCACAGTTGCTCATCTTCGGTGCGTCCAACTACATCGGCGTCTACTACCGCGAGAGCGAGAGCCGCGATGAGTTTGGCCCCTGGCAGCACCTAAGCCAGCACGATAGCTGTTGGAAGAGCGATGGGGTAGACCGCTTCATCTCGCGTTACAGCGACCGAATGGCAACCCTGGGCTGGCACGGCGGCATCTGCAACAATCAGTGGTACCTCAGGCGCGAGGTCAGCAAAGAAGAAGCCGAGCAGTTGCGGGAAATCACAAAAAAGGCCAGAAGTCGATAACCCCTCTTGACAGCAGAGGTTTCTCACTTATACTGTTAGGAGCTTGGCGAAATAATATGGCAAAACAGCAAATCAAAGCATCCGATTACCGGCACTTTGTCAAGATGTTTGACGAAGGCACCTTCAAGGGTCAGCGGTTCGGGCAAGCCTTCCTCAACCATTTTGCGTCGGCCTGCCCTCACAAGGCCGGTGAGCAGCATCCCTGC
>JBDGWG010000127.1:0-2496 GCA_039585235.1 Gemmatimonadota bacterium
GCGCGTGGCGAAATGCCCGCAGGTCGACCAGAAAGCCCGAGCCGGCCCCAGGGAGAGGCAACGCGTGCCATCGCGGACCGGCCGGGCCAGGTGGACATCGGACGCCGTGACGGTCAAAACCCTGGTCGCTGTAACCCGCTACTGAAGAAGTTCTTAGATCCGGCGGGCGGCGGGTCGGCAGGTCTGTCGTCTCCGGCTGCAGTCGTTGGGCTCGGGGTCACACCACTCCTCTGGCTTCCCCCTTGCACCTCCAATGGGCGAGGCCGGGAGCGGCGTTACTCGGGCCGCACGCGGGAGCACTCATTAAGATAAAAGCCGGTCAGTGCCCCGGAAGCGCCCTCCCGGTCCTCACCATCTAACGAGCCGCGGACACACCGACGGGTGGTGCCCGTCTTGCCGTGGTCAAACCGACATCGTTCTGGTGAACTCAGACCCGACCCGGCCCGTGCGGCATGCCGGCGAGGCCAGGAACTCCGCCGCGTGCCTGGCTTGAACGGCTAGCGCTTCGGACAGATCGCACCCGCACGAGTCCGTGACGCAGGCCATGATGGCTCGCCGGGCAGCATCCGTTACCGGCGCGTCGGCAGGTGGAAGAACCCCGTAATCGTGGGGCAGCTCTGACAGGCTTCCCGTATCGAGCTCTCTCGCGAGCAGCCCGTGATCTCCGCCCGTTACGATCTGCCAGGCCTTCTGGATGGCGACCCCGAGGGGAGCGGCAAAGTCCACGAGCCAGCCCTCGGCCGACCGGGCCTTTACCGGCCTTCCACCGAGAAGAAGTTGCAGAAGTTTGGGCCAATCCTCGGGTCGTGCCTTGCGGAACATCCAGTGGCAACCTTCCATGCCGGGCACAACAGGCAGAGTAACTTCGGGAAGGCCCAGCTGAGCATCCTCCTCCGCGACGAGGTATCGGCAGTGCACGAGCAGCTCCAGGAAGCCTCCCATGCAGCGCTTGCCGGCGACGACCCCGACCGAGACGGAGAACTCCTCACCCAGGCGGCGGGCCGTTCGGGACCACTCTGTCGATAGCCGCACTCCTTCGTCCACGCTCTCGACTGCCGGGAAGAACTCGCTGATATCCGCCCCGATCATCTGTGTAGAAAGATGATGCTCCGCGTTGACGTACAGCTGCTGCCACTCCGGTCCTTCCATCTGCTCGAAGGCCTCGGGATGCCAGGCGGCCAGACCCGCTTCGGGGTGGACCCGGTGATAAGCTTCGACCGTCTGGATGGCCGAGTCAGGGCCGACCTCGCGCATGACCGCCAGCATTCCGCGCCGGAATTGGGCGCACGTTTCTCCGATCATGTTGATGTGTGCCAGATGGCCCCTTCTCTCGTGTACCATGAGGCTCGTCATCTGAAAGAGCGCCCCGAGGATCCAGGTTCGGAACACCGCGGCCTCCGCGTCGTCCAGCTTCCAGTCGACCAGGGGGCGGAAATGGTTGGGCGGATACCAGTCGGCCCCCGTCTCCTTGTGTTCGACGAGCTCAGGGGTCGGTTCGAATAGATCCCCGTAGCTCTCGCTCAGATGGTGGAGACAGGACCAGATCAGGTAGTTGGCCGCACGGGCTCCGATCGCGTCGCTGGCTCGGAAAGGGTTGGGGCCGAGAAGCTTTCGCGTGAGCTTGTCGATCTTCCACGGCGGCATGTTGAGCGCACGATGATACCGAAGACCGGCGAGCACCGAACCGCAGAACAGCACGTCGAGCACGAACGACCAGTGATCGCTGACCGGTACGGGGATCAGGCCCAGCGCCCAGAACAACTGAGTGATCGGAGACGGTTCGGGCTCCACCACCTCCCACATCTTGTTGACCTCGTGAGGGAAGGCGGGGTGAAAGACGCCGACGCCCAGCTCAGAGCTCGGGAATCCGGACGTGACCGAGCGAATCTGTACTTCGGGGAACGCCTGCCTGAACACCTCGTAGTGCGCCCGCTTCACGTCGAGGACCTCCGGTATCGCCTCCAGCAGGAACCGGGGCCGGAAGTGAGTCAGCTCTGCGGGCAGATGAACGCCGTCATACGTGAGCCGGACTACATTCCCCATGATCGCGTCCGCTCGCTCCTCTCCGAACGCCGCGACGAGTCCCGGGTCAGGCGCGGAGGGGAAGTCCAGTGCCACGATCGGTATATCGAAAGGCTGAAGCCTGGCTCCAAGCTGCATCGTCTTGCCGGCTCCGACGATTCCGTTGGCGCCCGAAATAACCAGGCTCCCGCGCTCGTCGCTCTTTCCGAAGACTGTGTCCACCAGCTCGGCCGTATCGACGGGCAGTCGACCCTGGTGGAATACATCGATGACCGAGCCAAGACCGATCGTCTGAAGCGTCGGTTTTCGCATTGCGCTGGTCATGATCTGTCGTCTCCCTCCGATACACTGAACAAAGCTGCGATTCCCACGTCACCGGCCGCGCACCCGAACACCAGCGCATAGCCGCCTCCGAGGGAAACCGCTTCTTCCAGCGCCTCGATGAGAATCCTCGTGAGGGTAGGACCTTGCGGG